>NZ_CP084626.1:0-749360 GCF_022878925.1 Caballeronia sp. TF1N1 | reverse complement strand
ACGTTTCACGTCGGCGCGACAGGCGGCGTGCTGTCCATGTCAGCGCCATCGACAGCGCTCGTGACAGTCGTCACCGAATATCAATAAGCCGGGCGCCCAACCTTACCCGTTGATCACGTCCGCGCCCTTCGGCACGTTGAACTTGAAGGTATCGCTCTTGATCGGCGGGTTCTTCTGAATGTTCGAGAACGTAAGAAGCGTGACGTTGCCGAACACGTCGTGCAGTTCCATGGCTTGCAGATTGCCGTCCTTGAAGCCGATGCCCACGCGTTCGAACTGCGTGTCCTTCGCTCTAGGCGTGAGTTCCAGCCAGTCGATGCCGCCCTTCTCGCCCGCATCGCGCGAGGTAAAGTTCTTGTCGAGGTCGTTGCTGCCGAAAAGGATGGCGGCGGGGCTTGCGCCAAGCGCGCCGCCAAGCGTGCGAACGGTGACCTGGTTCAAGTCCTTGTCATAGACGTAGAGCTTGTCGCCGTCCGCCTGCAAAACCTGCGAGTACGGCTTTTCATACGACCAGATGAACTTGCCCGGCCGCGCGAACATGAATGTGCCGCTGGAGGTCACGCCCTTGGTCGGCGTAGTCGTGGAGCTTGCGCCGTTGTTGACCTTGCCCGGCGCCTTGACTTCCTGTTGCGTGAATTCGCCGCGTGCCGCGTGGACTTGCGAAACGAAGGCCTTCAGCTGCTCCGTGCCACTCGCGTACGCGTGCGATGCAAACAGCATCGACGCGGACAGCAGCGCCGCGCCGAATACCTTCTTCCCCGTGTGTTGCTTCATGCTTTTGTTCTCCATTCAAAACACGTCGGCGCTCAGTCGGAATCGCGCGCCGGCGTCAGAATCTCGCGGTTGCCGTTCGACGACATCGACGAAACGAGCCCGGAGTTCTCCATCTGTTCGAGCAGCCGCGCCGCCCGGTTATAGCCAATGCGCAGATGCCGCTGCACGAGCGAGATCGAAGCGCGCTTGTTCTTGATGACCACTTCCACCGCCTGATCGTAAAGCGGGTCGGACTCGCCATCGGTCGCGCCGCCTGCGCCGGGCGCGCCTTCTTCACCCTCGCCGGCCAGTCCGCCTTCGAGAATGCCTTCGATATAGTTCGGCTCGCCGTGCTCCTTGAGCTTATCGACCACGCGATGCACTTCTTCATCCGACACGAACGCGCCATGCACGCGCACCGGCAGACCCGAGCCTGGCGGCAGATAAAGCATGTCGCCCATGCCGAGCAACGATTCCGCGCCCTGCTGATCGAGAATCGTGCGCGAATCGATCTTAGACGACACCTGGAACGCCATGCGCGTCGGCACGTTCGCCTTGATGAGGCCCGTGATGACATCGACGGACGGCCGCTGCGTCGCGAGAATCAGATGGATGCCCGCCGCGCGCGCCTTCTGCGCGATCCGCGCGATCAACTCCTCGACCTTCTTGCCGACGACCATCATCAGATCGGCCAGTTCGTCGATGACTACGACGATATGCGGCAGACGCGCGAGCGGCTCGGGTTCGTCCGGCGTGAGGCTGAACGGGTTCGGAATGGTTTCGTCGCGCTTCTTCGCTTCGTCGATTTTGCTGTTGAAGCTCGCGAGATTGCGCACGCCCATCTTGCTCATGAGCTTGTAGCGCCGCTCCATTTCCGCGACCGCCCAGTTGAGCGCGTGACCCGCCTGCCGCATGTCGGTGACGACCGGACACAGCAGATGCGGAATGCCTTCGTAGACGCTCATTTCAAGCATCTTCGGGTCGATGAGGATGAGCCGCACCTGATCCGCGCTTGCCTTGTAGAGGAGCGAAAGAATCATCGCGTTGATGCCGACGGACTTGCCCGAACCCGTGGTGCCCGCGACCAGCAAGTGCGGCATCTTGGCAAGATCGGCGCAGACCGGATTGCCGCCGATGTCCTTGCCAAGGCCCATTGTTAGCGGCGAGGCGGCGGCTGCGTAGACCTCGGAGCCGAGAATCTCGGAGAGCTTCACGGTCTGGCGGCGCTGGTTCGGCAATTCGAGCGCCATGAAATTCTTGCCCGGAATGGTTTCGACGACGCGGATGGACACGAGCGACAACGAGCGCGCCAGATCCTTCGCGAGCCCGACGATCTGGCTGCCCTTCACGCCCGTGGCCGGTTCGATCTCGTAACGCGTCACGACCGGCCCCGGATACGCCGCGACCACGCTCACTTCCACGCCGAAGTCCTTCAGCTTCTTTTCGATGAGACGCGAGGTGTATTCCAGCGTGTCGGCAGCAATGGTTTCCTGGATTTTCGGCGGCGCATCGAGCAACGCGAGCGGCGGCAAGGTGGAATCGCCCGGCAGGTCCTTGAAGAGCGGCACCTGCTTTTCTTTCTCCGCGCGCTCGGAGCGCGGCGGCGTGGCGACCGGCGGCACGATCACGACCGGCTCGTGATCTTCCTGCTTCACGCGCGAGCGCACGACCTTGCCTTCGCGCTTGGTCGCCGCTTCCTCGCCGAGCTTGCGGTCGCGGCCCGCTTCGCGCCGGAGTTGCGCGCCGGTGATCGCGGTGAGAATGCCGTCGCCAATTTTTTCGCACACGGACAACCACGAGAAGCGGAAATAGAGCGACAAGCCGATGGCCAGCGCGATCAGCAGAAAGAGCGTCGCCCCCGTGAAGCCGAGCGCGTGGGAAACATGGCGCGCGACCATGTCGCCGACCACACCGCCCGGCGCGCGCGGCAGCGGCACCTTGAGCGACCACATGCGCAACGCCTCGATGCCATCGCTTGCGAGCAGCACGAGCACGAACGCGAATGCCTCGGCGAGCCAGGTGCGATCGCGCGGGGTGTCGTCGTCGGCGAGCGCGGGTTGCGTGATGCGCCGGTAATTCGCGACGATCCGCCTCCCGAGCAGCACGACAAACCAGTACGACGAGAGCCCGAACGCGAGCAGCAGGATATCGGACGTGTTGGCGCCGACGCGCCCAGCCCAATTCGAAATGTGATCCACGCTGATGGCGTGCATCCAGCTCGGGTCTTTCTGGCTATAGGAAAGGAGCGCCATGACGAGAAACAGTCCGAGCGCAACCTGGAGAATCCAGCGAATCTCGGTGAAGAGCCGCGACATGCGGTGCGGCAGCGCCTGCGGGCTCGCGGAATAGGATGCTTTGGCCATTGATTCGGAGTCGCTTGTCGCGGCTTATAAAGTGCCGCATATAAGGTGGCCTATTGTAAACGCTGCATTGCGGTGAACGGCGCAAAAAGGCGTCCGTGCTTGCAACCTGTAACACTCGTCACACGCAAACCGTCGTGGTTTAAGCCACGATTAAGCAACGATTTTTTCGTGATTCCTGCGACGCTCGGCTATCAATCCGATTGAAAGGTTCACTCGGAAGGCTTTTGCAACGGCCTTTATAATTGATCCCTTGCACCCAACTAGAGTTCGTCGGGGCTGCATGGCGCGTCGCGGTCATGAGCCGCTTCTCGCGCCGGGCGTCGAAGTTGCCGCGCCACAACCCGACGGCCATCAATAACGGACCAAACGCCATGTCATCGACCAAACACGCCAAAGTGCTGATTCTCGGTTCCGGCCCCGCCGGCTATTCGGCCGCCGTCTACGCCGCGCGCGCGAATCTGTCGCCGCTGCTCATCACCGGCTTAGCTCAGGGCGGTCAGTTGATGACCACCACCGACGTCGAAAACTGGCCGGGCGATCCCACGGGCGTGCAGGGTCCGGAACTCATGCAGCGCCTCGAAGAACACGCGCGCAACTTCAACACCGAGATCGTCTTCGATCACATCCATACGGCGAAGCTCAACGAGCGTCCGCTGCGGTTGATCGGCGACTCGGGCGAGTACACGTGCGACTCGCTCATCATCGCGACGGGCGCATCGGCGCAATATCTCGGCGATCCTTCCGAAGAAGCGTTCATGGGCAAGGGCGTGTCGGCGTGCGCTACCTGCGACGGCTTCTTCTATCGCAACGGCGAAGTGGCGGTGATCGGCGGCGGCAATACGGCGGTCGAGGAAGCCATTTACCTTGCGGGCATCGCGAACAAGGTCACGGTGATCCATCGTCGCGACAAGTTCCGCGCCGAGCCCATTCTCATCGACCGCTTGCTGGCGAAGGAAAAGGAAGGCGTCGTCGATATCAAGTGGAACCACGTGCTCGACGAAGTGCTCGGCGACGCGACCGGCGTGACCGGCCTGCGCGTGAAGAGCACCGAAACCGGCGATACCACCGATGTCAAGCTGCAAGGCGTGTTCGTCGCAATCGGTCACAAGCCGAACACCGATCTCTTCACCAACCAGCTCGAAATGAAGAACGGCTACATCATCACGAAGGGCGGCACGACGGGCGACGCAACGTCCACCAGCATCCCCGGCGTGTTCGCGGCGGGCGACGTGCAGGATCACGTGTATCGTCAGGCAATCACGAGCGCCGGAACCGGTTGTATGGCGGCACTGGATGCGCAACGTTATCTGGAAACCATCGACGAAACGCCCACGCCGCACTCGATGAGCCACGAAAAGGATCGTTGAGCGACCGCGCGCGCATCGGACCGTTAGAATGGTTGCCGGCGCGCAGCGTACTGCTCACTGAGTTCAGCCGCATCGAGGGTTGAACCAGACTGAAGAACGGGCCACGGTTCGCGCCGCCGGCCCGTTTTTATTTTCGCGAGCGCCGTTGCGTGCAGGTGCATGGCGCCGCGCGTGGCACAATCGGCGCGCTGCGTTTGACCGTCCCGCGCTTATCCGTTGGCCGAACGATGCCGAAAAACCAACCTCATCCGAACGAACCGAAACTCCGGCGCGCCGCCACGCCGCAAGTCAGCGCGCCTGTCGAAGCGAAACCCGCCGATGTCGCCGAAGCGGTGAAACGCGAAGGGCTCGCCGGACTCGGATCGCTGAAAAGCGCGTTGAAGGCGCAGGCGGAGAAGCGCGAGGCCGAACGCGTCGCGGCCGTGCGTGCGGAACGCGAAACGTTGGCCGAGGCCGATGAGTTTCGCCGCGCCATCGGCGAAATCGAGCCATTGAAGACGCCGCCGCGCATCGCTATCGCCCGCGTGCCGCCGCCACCGCTTCCGCTGCAAAGCTGGCGCGACGAGGAAGCGGTCCTGCAGGAAGCGCTCTCCGACGAATACGACCCGGAAACCCTGCTCGATATCGACGAGACGCTTTCCTACTGTCGTCCGGGCATCAGTCAGGAAGTCGTGAGGAAGTTGCGGCGCGGCGCGTGGATCGTTCAGGCGCAACTCGATCTGCACGGCATGCGCCGCGAGGAAGCGCGCGAGGCGCTTGCGGAGTTCATCCGCGAAGCCGTGAAGCGCGGGCTGCGCTGTCTGCGCGTGATTCACGGCAAGGGGCTCGGGTCCGTCGGCCGCGAGCCGGTGCTCAAGGGCAAGGTGCGCGCGTGGCTCGTGCAGAAGGTCGAAGTGATTGCGTTCTGTCAGGCGCGTCCGCACGATGGCGGCGCGGGCGCCGTGCTCGTGCTGCTGCAACCGGCGAGCGCGCCGCGACATCATCAACATCCACAAGACAAGAACCGCAAAGCGGGTTAGAACGTGCATCCCAGGCTGACTCTCGCCATTTCCATCATGGAGGCGTTCGCGATTTTCGCGTATGCATTCTCCGGTCTCATCGAGGCGCGCAAGCGCCGGCTCGACGCCGTCGGCGCCTTCCTCGTCGCCCTCGCCACGGCTTTCGGCGGCGGCACCGTACGCGACGTGCTGCTGTCACGCCGGCCGTTCTATTGGGTCGAGCATCAGGAATACGTGTTCGTCATCTTCGCGATGGCGATTTTCGCGCCCTTCTTTCTACGCGTGACGACGCGTCTGTTCGATCAGCGCGCGCTCCTCATCACCGATGCGATCGGCCTCGGACTCTTCAGCGTCTCGGGCACCTCCATCGCGCTCGATGCGCAAATGCCCGTTTTCACCGCGACGATGATGGGCGTGACCACCGGCGTGTTCGGCGGCATCATGCGCGACGTGCTGTGCAACGAGATTCCGCTGATCCTGCGCGATTCGCGGCCGTACGCAGTGTGCGCGTTCGCGGGCTGCTGGATGTATATCGGGCTTGAACAGCTTCAAGTGGACACGATCTACAACGTGCTGCTGTCTACGGCTTTCATTCTGGTCGCGCGGCTCGTCACCTTCAAATTCGATATCCGACTGCCGCATTAGTCGAACTGCATGAGCCGAGCCGCAATGGCTGCGCGCGAACGGGCGGGAAAACCCGTCTATTTGCTACAATCGCACAGTTTTCCAACCCGCCTGAAGCTGCCTGAAAGTCTGACCCGGCGGCCTTCGCGGCTACCCTTCTTGCAGAACGACGCACAACGACGCACAACGAACATGAACATCGAGCAAGCGCGTTTCAACATGATCGAGCAGCAGATTCGTCCTTGGGAAGTGCTGGACCAGGAGATTCTGAATCTGCTGTCGCTCATCAAGCGCGAGAACTTCGTTCCCGCCGCGTACCGCAATATCGCTTTCGCGGACCTCGAAATTCCGCTTCCCGGCGGCGAGCGCATGCTGTCGCCAAAGGTCGAGGCGCGGGTTCTGCAAGAACTGGCCATTCACAAGGGTGAGACAGTGCTGGAAATCGGCGCGGGCTCGGGCTATATGGCGGCGCTCCTCGCGCATCGCGGCCGCAGCGTGACCACGGTTGAAATCTCGCCGGAACTCGCCGAGTTCGCGAAGCAGAATCTCGCGGCGAACGGTGTGTCGAACGCGCATGTGGTTCACGGCGACGGCGCGCGGGGCTTGGCCGACGGCGCGCCTTATGACGTGATCTGCGTCTCGGGCGGCATGCCGGTCATGCCGCAGGAATTGCTCGAACAGTTGAAAGTGGGCGGGCGTATCGCCGCTTTCGTCGGCACGGCGCCGGTCATGAAGGCGCAGATCATCACGCGGGTCGACGAAAAGCAATTCCGCGTGTCCGATGTCTTCGAAACGCTCGTCGCGCCGCTGCAAAACGCGGTGCATCCTTCGCTATTCAGGTTCTGATTCGGTGCGTTCGGGCCGGGCGCCGCCCGGCTTTCGCCATCGTCCTTATTCGATTCCATGCAAAATCTGACCGCACCCGAACTCGCCGCGTGGCTTGCCGACACATCGCGCCCCGCTCCCGTTTTGCTCGACGTGCGCGAGCCGTGGGAAGTGCAGACCGCGAAGCTCGACAAGATCGTGTCGATTCCCATGCGCGACATCCCCGCGCGTAGCGAAGAACTCGACGACGACGCGCAGATCGTCTGCATCTGCCATCACGGTGCGCGCAGCGCACAGGTCGGCATGTTTCTGGAGTCGCGCGGCTTCACGAACGTGTTCAATCTGTACGGCGGCATCGACGCGTGGTCGCGTCAGGTCGATCCTTCGGTGCCAACGTATTGAATCGAGCCTGAATCCGAGCGTTCAGGCCAGCCAACGAAAAAGCCGCATGCGTTTGAAGCGCATGCGGCTTTTTTGTGTCGAAACGAAAGCGTCAGACCACGTTCATTGCCAGCGCGCTTGCGCGATAATGCTCCGCGGCCTTTTCGGTATCGCCGAGTTGCTCGTGCAGACGCGCCAGCGCGCGATGCGTCCGAATACGCAACGGCTCGTCTTCCGCCAGCTTCAGCGCCGATTCGAGAAACGCCTGCGCCTTGCCCCACAATTGCTGATGCAGGCACAGACGACCGAGCGTGAAAAGCAGGTCGGCGTCTTCGGTGCGTTCCTTTTGCCAGGCTTCGGCGCGCTGAATGAGCGGCAAGGCGTCGCCCCCGACGATGCAATCCGGATAACGCCGCAACAACCGCGCATCCCAGTTCACGGCGAGCGCGTCTTCGATAATCTTCTTCGCTTCCGCCCGACGATCCAGCGCGATCAGCAATTCGGCGGCGAGATCGGCGAGACGCGGCGACTGACGCTCCACCGGCGACAATGATTGCCACAGTTCGAGCAGCGCATCCGGATTATGCCGGCGATCGCGCAGCAGGTTTTCCGCCGCGACTTGCCGCAGCCGCACGGCGACCGCGGGATGCAGCGCCTCGCGCTTTTCCAGCATGCGCACGAGCTTCAGCACTTCGCCCCAGTTCTTCAACTGCTGCTGGGCGCGCAACGCGATCTGCTGCGCATGGATGCGCCGCCCGCCCTGCGCCTGGATCTCGGTCAGCGCGACGAGCGCGCCGTCCGCGTCGCGGCCATCGGCGCGCATGTCGGCGGTGGCCATCAGGCGCGCGTCCTGCCAGTCCGCGCCGCCGACTTGCGCGAGCCACTCGTCGCGACGCGCGTATTCATGCAGCCGATGCGCCGCGTTCGCGCCGATCAAGCCCGCCGCGCCCTTGTTGTCCTCGACACTCAACGCATCGCGCGCGGCTTTCTCGGCCTTCGAGAAGCGGCCCGCGTACAGATGGCCGATCGCATCGCGCAAGGACGCGTTCGCCTTCGCAAGCTTGCTGCGCGTGCGATACGCCGCCACGCGCGACGGCATCTTCCACACGCCACGGATCGCGCGGATCAGCGCATAGAGCGCGAGAAACAGCACGACCAGCGCCACGACAAACAGATTGAGCGACATGTCGATGCGATATGGCGGCAGCACGAGCAGAATCTGCCCGCCATTGAAGCCGCCGACCGTCGCGATGATCGCCGCAACGACGAACAACAGTGCAATCCAGATGAGTCCACGAATCGTCATCATCCGCCTCGCTTGAACTGGTGCACGGCGGCGAGGCTCGCGTCCAGGTTCGGCACGGCGACGGCCATCGACGCCTGATCGACCTGCTTCACGAGATCGCGCACGGCCTGAACCGCTTTCGACGAGGGATCGAAGTAGCGGGCAAGCGCGGCATCGGCGGCTTTCAGGTCGGACTTGAGCGTAGGCTCACTGCGCGAAAGCAGCGAAAGACGCGCCGACAACAGACGCAGCTTCACGTTCTGGCGCACGAAGTAACCCTGATCCGGCGACGTGAGCATGGCGTCCGCATTGTCGATACGCCGCACCGACACGAGACTCGACAACTGCTGCCCGATGCCGCTCGTGATCTGATACCACAGCACCTTCCAGCGCGGCACGCCGGTCGCCGCTGCAATCGACGCGCTGTCACCCGGTTCTGACGCGCGAGCGCGCGCCGGATCGATCGGCGCTTCGCCGGACAGCGGCAAGCTGTCGATGCGGTCGATCGCCGTATCTAGCTTGATCGCGAGACCCGTGAGGTCGGTGGTCGGCGTGGCCTTGAGCTTGTCCATGTCCTGCGCGACGGCCTTGCGGATCGCCACGACCTGCGGACCGTTCGTGGCGGCCAACCGCGTGTCGGCGCTTTGCAGCGCGAAAAGCGCGAGTTGCACGTTGCCGGTCAATTGCAATTGCTGGCTTGCGCTCGACAGAATCTGCTCGACTTCGGCAACCGTCCAGTCGTCGCGATTGCTCGCGAGGTCCTGATACTGCTGCTGCAACGCCTGGCTGTGCGCCTCGGCGTCATTGAGCTTGCCCTGCAACTGAATGACCTGCGTATTGAGCGCGGCGGTCGAACTCGCGGCTTCGTCGGCCTTGGCGCGCAGTTGCGCGTCTTGCGCGTTGGCCTCTTCGACGCGCTGGGCGAGCGCCTGGTTATTGCGTTCGAACTTGCGGTTGAGCGCATAGCCACCCGCGCCCGCAGCAATCGCGAGGATAACGATGACGAACCACAACAACACCGTACCCGCGCCGCCGCGCCGCTTCTGCTGCTCGTAGGGCGTGAAAGGCGTATTGGGCGGAGGCGGTGGCACGTTGGGCTGAGGTGAAGCTTTGTTGGAATCGTTCGAATCAGTCATGCGTGATTGAGCCGTTTGGTGGGCCGGCGCGGCGGCCGGTTGCGTGTCCGGCGATGCATCCGCCGGTGCGGGCTTCGCGTGCGTTTCACGTGCTTGATTGGTGTGAGGTGCAGCCTGAATTCCAGCCGATTTGCGCGGGTAAAGCGCATCGACTGCCTGCACGATGCGCTCGTCGCCGGCGCCGGACACCGTCATCCTATCAAAACCCGCTTGCCGCGCGGCCTGCTCGATACGCGGATGCGGGCAGATCACCTGCGCGTGCCGCAGCCGCGTGATCTCGTCGGCGGTGAGATGTTCGCGCGCGAGTTCGTCGAGATTGCGCACGCCTTCGGAACTCGTCAGCAGCCACGCGTGCGGATTGCCCGCGAGCAGCGTGTGGATGCGCTCCCACTTGTGCATGGACGGTTCGGGCAGCACGCGGCGATACGCCGCCGCCTTCTCCACTTGCGCGCCCGCTTCGGTGAGGTGCTCGGCGAGCCACTCGCGCCCGCCATCGCCACGCACGATCAGCACGCGCTTGCCTTCCAGACCGTTCTCGCCGAGCGTGGCTTCGATTGCCGTGTAGAGCGCTTCGGAATCGAAACGCGGATCGGCTTCTTCCGCCGACGGACTGATCACGCGGTACGCCGGCGCGCTCACGCCTTGCCGCGCCAGCGCAGCGACGCTGCCCGGACCCACGACGGCCACCGGCACGTCCACAGGCCACGGCGCGAAAAGACGGCTGAACGCATGATCGATCGCATTCGGCGAGACGAAAACCACGAGCGCGTAACGTTGCGGCCCGTAGAGTTCGTCGAGGGCCGCGCGCAAAGGAGCGTCGTCGGCGACGGGCGCGATGTCGATGAGCGGAAACTCGAGCGTCTCGAAACCGGCATCGGCGAGAAGCGCGATGAGCGCAGCCGATTGTCCCGCAGGCCGCGTGACGACGATGGTGGCGCGACGCTCGCTCGCCATCAGTGCTTGCCCGCCGTCGAAGGCGGGATCAGGTCGGGATTGGCCGCGTCGTTGCCGGGGCTTCGGTTCGGCCCGTCCGGGTGGCTGATGGTGGTCAGCGCGTTGACGATCTCCATGGCGCCCTGCGCTTCGAGATCCGCCGATACGCGCAAACCCAGTTCGAGCGCGGCGGCAAGATCGGGCGTGGCGATGCGTTCTTCCGCGTTCAAGACGCGCGTGCCATCCGGCGTCGAGACCGCGCCGCGCAAGTACAGCGAATCGTTCTCCCAATGCGCGTAAGCGGCCAACGGCACTTCACAGCTGCCACCAAGCGCACGCGACACGGCGCGCTCCGCTTCGACGGCAAGCGCGGTCGCTTCGTGATGCAAGGGCGCAAGCCACGCGACGAGATCGGCGCGATCCGCACGAATCTCGATGCCGAGCGCACCCTGCCCCGCCGCCGGCAGACTGTCGGTTTCATCCAGATATGCGCGGATGCGTCCTTCGAGACCAAGCCGTATAAGACCGGCCGCCGCGAGAATGATGGCCGCGTATTCGCCGCGATCCAGCTTGCCTAGACGCGTGTCGAGATTGCCGCGCAGCGGCCGCACTTCGAGATGCGGATAGCGCGCGCGGATCATGGCTTCGCGGCGCAGGCTCGAGGTTCCCACCACGCTGCCCGCCGGCAACGCAGCGAGCGAATCGAAGTGCGAAGAGACGAACGCATCGCGTGGATCTTCACGTTCGAGAATCGCGCTGAGTGCGAAGCCTTCGGGGAGTTGCATCGGCACGTCTTTGAGCGAATGAACCGCGAGATCGGCGCGGCCGTCGGCGAGCGCGGCTTCCAGTTCCTTGACGAACAGACCCTTGCCGCCGACCTTCGATAACGTGCGATCGAGAATCTGATCGCCGCGCGTCGTCATTCCGAGAATTTTGACGTCGCAAGATGGATATAATTTGTGCAGCGCACACTGCACGTGCTCGGCTTGCCACATCGCCAGCCGGCTTTCCCGCGAAACGATTGTGAGGCTCGCGGGCGGTGTCGTTGAATGCGTCTCGGAATTCATTGAAGCTCGATCGAATGACGGGATGGATAAATAGACATTAGCTAACAATGGTAGCACGCAGGCCAGGGTCGACCTGAAGACACGCGGCGCGCCAGAGCCTTAGTCCGCGCGCCTTTCGAAGCGTTCAGCACGCGTTCCGGCAGCGGAAGGCAAAGCGGCTGCGGCGCGGTTGCGGCAGCTTCGCGCCGCACCTCGCGCGGCTGTGCAGAACTCGTTTCGTCGGTGATTTCGTCGCGTTACCCTGACTGCGCAGCTTCTGAGGAGAACCCGACGTGACGACTTCCGGATCGGCCCGCCCCGCGCGCCGCAACGCTCTATCGCCTGACTCTTCCGCCGACGCATCGAGCGCGGCCCATGCAACCGGCGCTTCGTCGTCAGCGATGCCGACGTCAGCGACGCCAATCATTCGCACGACGAAAGCGGCCACTGCCGTGAAGGCATCGAAGGCGAGCGTGGCTCCAAAGGCCGCGCCGGTTCCCAAGAAGGCGAGCGTAAAAACGGCCATCAATGGCGCCGAACGGCCGAAGCCGACCAGCCGCACGCGCGACGACAAGGACCGTCCGCTCTTCGAAGACATCCGCTATCTTGGCCGCCTGCTCGGCGACGTGCTGCGCGAACAGGAAGGCGACGCCGTCTTCGAACTCGTCGAAGCCATTCGTCAGACCGCCGTCAAATTTCGCCGCGAGGACGACAACGAAGCGTCGCAAGCGCTGGAAAAGCGTCTGCGTGCTTTATCGCCGGAACAGACGGTCAGCGTGGTGCGCGCCTTCAGCTATTTCTCGCATCTGGCGAATATCGCGGAAGACCGTCATCACAATCGGCGGCGGCGGATTCACGCGCTCGCCGGTTCGACTTCGCAGCCGGGCACCATCGCCTACGCCATCGAGCGCATGCGCGAGCAGTCCAACGTCAGCAAAACACGCAAGGTGCTGGAAAAGTTCTTCGATGCCGCGCTCATCGTGCCCGTGCTCACCGCGCATCCGACGGAAGTGTCGCGAAAGAGCATTCTCGATGCGCAACACGACATCGCGCGCCTGCTTGCCGAACGCGATCAGGAACTGACAGCGCGCGAACGCGCGCACAACGAAGCCGTCCTGCGGGCGCGCGTGACCTCGCTCTGGCAAACGCGCATGCTGCGCGAGTCGCGCCTTTCGGTCGCCGATGAAATCGAGAACGCGCTTTCGTACTATCGCGCGACTTTCCTGGAAGAAATTCCCGCGCTTTACGCCGATATCGAGGAAGCGCTCGCTGAACACGGCCTGCCCGCGCGGCTGCCGCCGTTCTTCCAGATGGGAAGCTGGATTGGCGGCGACCGCGACGGCAATCCGAACGTCACCGCCGCCACGCTGGAAAACGCCATCACGCGGCAAGCGACGGTCATCTTCGAACACTATCTGGAACAGGTGCACAAGCTCGGCGCGGAGTTGTCCGTGTCGAATCTGCTCGCCGGATCGAGCGAAGCCTTGCAGGCGCTCGCGGATGCCTCGCCGGACCAGTCGCCGCATCGCACGGACGAACCATATAGGCGCGCGCTGATCGGCATCTATACGCGGATCGCGGCGAGCGCGCGCGTGCGGCTGGGCGAAGGCGTGGTCGCGGTGCGCAGCGCGGGACGCGGCGCGGCGCCAATTCGCGCGACGCCTTATGGCGATAGCTCCGAGTTCACGCGCGATCTTCATGTGCTGATCGACTCGCTCGCGCAACATCATGGCGGCTCGCTTGCACTGCTGCGGCTCGCGCCGCTCACGCGCGCTTCGGAAGTGTTCGGCTTTCATCTGGCGAGCATCGACTTGCGGCAGAGCTCGGATATCCACGAAGCGGTGATCGCGGAGTTGCTTTCGCGCGCGGGCGTCGAAGCCGACTATGCGGCGCTTTCCGAGGAAGACAAGCGCGCCGTGTTGCTCAGGGAACTTGCGCAGCCGCGTCCGCTGCGTCTTCCTTATGCCGATTACTCCGATCTCGCGAAGAGCGAACTCGGCGTGCTCGAAGGCGCACGCGTGACTCGCGAGAAGTTCGGCAAGCGCGCGGTGCGCAACTACATCATCTCGCACACGGAAACCGTGAGCGACTTGCTCGAAGTCATGTTGCTGCAGAAGGAAACCGGCGTGCTGCACGGTTGCCTCGGCAGCAAGGACAATCCCGCGCGCGATGGCGTGATGGTGATTCCGCTCTTCGAGACCATCGCCGACTTGCGCAATGCGCCAGTCATCATGGGCGAGTTCTTCAAGCTGCCGGGCATCGACGCGCTCATCGAAAATCAGGGCAACGAGCAGGAAGTCATGCTCGGCTATTCGGACAGCAACAAGGACGGCGGCTTCTTGACGTCCAACTGGGAGCTGTATCGCGCGGAACTGGCGCTCGTCGCGCTGTTCAAGCAACGCGGCACGACCTTGCGTCTCTTCCACGGCCGGGGAGGCACGGTGGGACGCGGCGGCGGCCCGACCTATCAGGCGATTCTGTCGCAGCCGCCCGGCACGGTCGATGGGCAAATCCGTCTCACCGAGCAAGGCGAAGTCATTTCGAGCAAGTTCGGCAATCCGGAAATCGGGCGGCGCAATCTGGAAACGGTGGTGGCGGCAACGCTCGAGGCATCGCTTCTGCCGCACGAGAACGCGCCCGCGCAACTGCCGCTATTCGAAGCGACGATGCAAACGCTCTCCGATTCCGCGATGGCCGCGTACCGCGCGCTCGTGTACGAAACTCCCGGCTTCACCGATTACTTCTTCGCCTCGACGCCGATCGCCGAGATCGCCGAACTGAACATTGGCAGCCGGCCGGCATCGCGCAAGCTGCAGGACCCGAAGCAACGCAAGATCGAAGATTTGCGCGCCATTCCGTGGGGCTTTTCGTGGGGCCAATGCCGCCTGCTGCTGACGGGCTGGTTCGGCTTCGGCAGCGCGGTGACGGCTTATCTCGATTCGGCCGACTCGGACGCGGAACGCGCGAAGCGCCTCGGCACCTTGCGCAAGATGCACAAGACGTGGCCGTTCTTTACGAATCTGCTTTCGAACATGGACATGGTGCTCGCGAAGACCGATCTCGCGGTGGCGTCGCGTTATGCGCAGCTCGTCGCGGACAAGAAGCTCAGAAAGCGCGTGTTCGATCGCATCGTCGCGGAGCACGAGCGGACCGGCAACGTGCTCGCGGAAATCACCGGCAAGGGCGAGCGCCTCGCTGACAATCCGCTGCTCGCGCGCTCGATCAAGAACCGTTTTCCGTACCTCGATCCGCTCAATCACTTGCAGGTGGAACTGCTCAAGCGGCATCGCGCGGGCGATCAGAACGTGCGGCTGCGGCGCGGGATTCATTTGACGATCAACGGAATTGCGGCGGGCCTGCGTAATACGGGTTGATCGATGCGCCCGGCAACGGGCATTGCATCTTTCACGTGCCACGAATCACGCCATGTGTTCGTGGCACGTTTGTTTAAGTAGCCCTTGCGGCATTCGAGCGGCGCTCAGTCGCGCCGCTTGCCTTCGATCATCAACGCATCCAGCTCGAACGAGAAGTCGTCGCCGGCCTTGAAGTATTCGCGCACTTCGTCGGGCGCGGCGGCCCACATCGATTTGATCGCCGTCACGCGTTCGGGCGGCGTTCTCATGCGTGTCACCCACGAATCGAATTCCAGGCCGATACGCCAGCGCTCGGTCACGTTCGCGTCGAAGCCGGCGGTATCGAGCATGGCGATCCACTCGTCGGCGCGATAGTCGCGGATATGCGATGCATCGCGCAACAGTTCGATTGCCTGAATGTGCGTGTCGTACAGCGGATCGTCGGCGCCCGCGATATCGATGAATTTCAACCGGCCGCCCGGCTTGAGCACGCGCCGCACTTCGGCCAGCGCGCGCGGCACGTCGCGCCAGTGATGCGCGCTCATGCGGCTCACCACCCAGTCGAACGAGGCGTCGGCGAATGGCAGCGACTCGGCGGCGCCCTGTTGCGTGCGGATCGTGGCAAGGCCGCGTTCCTTCGCGGCGGCATCGACCGTGGCCAGCATTTGCCGGGCGATGTCGTACGCCACGACCTCGCGCACGTGCGGCGCCACCGCGAAACTCGCGTGACCCGCGCCGCATCCCATGTCCAGCACGGTCGCGTTGCCGCACGTCGCGGCAAAAGTCGCGGCGAGATTTTGCAGATCGGCGCCGCTCGCGTGAACCTGGCTCGTGAGATAGGCGGCGGCGGTGCTGCCGAACGCATCGGCTACCTGGTCGTGGTGTTTCATCGGTATGGCTCCGGAATGTTCTTTGGGGACGCCGGCGGTTCCTGAGCCGCCCGGCCTGCCGCTACAATAGAGCCCGCCTTGTACCAGTACAAGTTGACTGTTTATTCTGGTATCGACATTACCCGCCACGCCTCATGAAAACGACCCCGAAGACCGAATCCAGGGAAGCTGTCGATATCCCCGCACGCGCGCTCGGCGAATTCATCCGGGCGCATCGCGAACGGCTTTCGCCGCAGTCCGTCGGTTTGCCGCCGGGGCCGCGCCGCCGCACGCCGGGGCTGCGCCGCGAGGAAGTCGCCGCGTTGTGCGGCGTCAGCCCGACCTGGTACACGTGGATCGAGCAGGGCCGGCCGGTTTCCGCCTCGGCGGATGCGCTCGCGCGTATCGCCGTCGCATTGCAGTTGTCGCGGGCCGAACGCGCGTATCTCTTCGAACTGGCCGAGGAACGCGATCCCGCCGAGCCCGATCCCACCGCGCAGGACGTGCCCGCCGCGCTCTTGCAGAGCGTCGGGCTGATCGGCGCGCCGGCCTACGTGCTCGACCGCCAGTGGAATGCACTGCGCTGGAACGCGCACGCGTCGGAACTGTTCGTCGGCTGGCTCGACGGCGAACACGACCGCAACCTGCTCGCCTACACGTTCACCTCGCCGGTGGCGCGCGCGTTGATCGTCGATTGGGACACGCGCGCGCGCCGTCTTGCCGCCGAGTTTCGCGCCGATTCCATCCGTCACCTCAACGACGCGCCCACGCGCACGCTGATCGACACGCTCGGCGCCGCCAGCGATGCCTTCGCGCGCTACTGGGCGTCGCAGGACGTGTTCGAGCGCGAAGGCGGCGAACGCGCGTTCGATCACCCGTCGCGCGGACGACTCGTGTTCAACCAGATCACCTTCAAGCCCGCGCATCGCGAAGATCTGAAGCTCGTGATCCTCGTCGGCAACGACTGAGGCAGCAGGCGCCGAATGTTAAAATCTTCGACTTCCGGCTTGCCGCTTTAGCCGCCTCATTCGCCTCAACCGCCAATCACATCACCATGACGTCCCAACTGCACAAAAAAGGCGAAGCCTGGTCGGCTCGCTTCTCCGAGCCCATGTCGGATCTCGTCAAACGCTATACGTCGTCGGTGTTCTTCGACAAGCGGCTCGCTCTCGTCGACATTCAAGGCTCGCTCGCGCACGCGTCGATGCTTGCGGCGCAGAAGATCATCGGCGCGGACGACCTTGCCGCCATCGAGCGCGGCATGGCGCAGATCAAGGGCGAAATCGAGCGCGGCGAGTTCGAGTGGAAGCTGGACCTGGAAGACGTGCACCTGAACATCGAGGCGCGGCTGACCGCGTTGATCGGCGACGCCGGCAAGCGCCTGCACACCGGCCGCTCGCGCAACGATCAGGTCGCAACCGACATTCGCCTGTGGCTGCGCGGCGAGATCGACCGTATCGGCGAACTGTTGAAGGACCTGCGAAGCGCGCTCATCGACATGGCCGAGAAGCACGCCGACACCATCATGCCGGGCTTCACGCATTTGCAAGTGGCGCAGCCCGTGACCTTCGGGCATCACCTGCTCGCTTATGTCGAAATGTTCTCGCGCGACGCCGAGCGCATGCGCGACTGCCGCACGCGCGTGAACCGCCTGCCGTTGGGTGCGGCGGCGCTCGCGGGCACGAGTTATCCGATCGACCGTCACGCGGTGGCGAAGACGCTCGGCTTCGATGGCATCTGCGCGAATTCGCTCGATGCCGTCTCCGACCGCGACTTCGCCATCGAATTCACGGCGGCCGCCGCGCTCGTCATGACGCACGTCTCGCGCTTTTCCGAAGAACTGGTGTTGTGGATGAGTCCGCGCGTCGGTTTCATCGATCTCGCGGATCGTTTCTGCACCGGCTCGTCGATCATGCCGCAAAAGAAAAACCCCGACGTGCCCGAGCTCGCGCGCGGCAAGACAGGCCGCGTGAACGGTCATTTGATGGCGCTGCTCACGCTGATGAAAGGCCAGCCCCTCGCTTATAACAAGGACAATCAGGAAGACAAGGAGCCGCTTTTCGATACCGTCGATACGGTCGCCGACACATTGCGCATTTTCGCGGAAATGGCGGCGGGCATTACCGTCAAGCCGCAGGCCATGCGCGCGGCCGCGCTGCAAGGTTTCTCGACGGCCACCGATCTCGCGGACTATCTCGTGAAACGTGGCCTGCCCTTTCGCGACGCACACGAAGCCGTGGCGCATGCGGTGCGCATCTGCGTGGATCGCGAATGCGATATCGCCGATTTGTCGCTCGATGAAATGAAGCAGGAACTGCCGAACGTCGCGCATCTGATTGGCGACGATGTCTTCGAATATCTCACGCTCGAAGGTTCGGTCGCGAGCCGCGATCATGCGGGCGGCACCGCGCCGGATCAGGTGCGTGCGGCCGCCAAGGCGGCGCGCGCGGCGCTTGGCTGATCGAGCCGGACCATGCTTCGAATCGGACCCATTCGTGGGTCCATTTTTTTGGGAACGCCGGTTTTTATCACGCCGTGCGAAACACTGCATGGTTGAAATGCGCGCATGAAATGGGAGCGAACCTATCCGCCTTGGCGTAGCTCGCAAGCATGATGAGAGACACTTTTTTGCCTTCGGGAATCATCATGCACAAGCGCAATTTTCGCAGTACCGCATTGGCTGCGCTCGTTGCGGCGGAAGCGCTTTCCGGCACGTCCGCCTCATATGCCGAGCGCAAAAGCTCACAACTAGAAGTCACGTTGACCATCCACAATGCCTGCTCGATCGTCAGCGGTTCGGAAACGGCAGATCCGATTGAGATGCTTTCCGGTGCGAATGACCGAACGTCCATCAAGGTGGATTGCACGGGAAAACAAACGCCCTACGGCGTTTCCGTCATGAGCGAACTGCATGCAAGCACCGCCGTCTCCAGGCAAGCAACAGCACAGGCCGCGACGGCAGCTTACGGCGATGCTCGAAAGACGATCGGCGTTGCCGCGGAACCGCAATCTTCGGCGACAAATTCCGAGACCACGCCGTTGGTCAAGTTCGTGACCGTCGAGTTTTGATATTCGCGGGGCGCCGATTGTGCGCACGACACGACTTGCAAGGCAACGCTCGATTCATTGGAAAGCGATGCAATGCAGGTCGAGTGTTTTGCCCTACACGCTTTAGATGCCCAACAATCCCGATTTGAATTCACAAAGATAAAACGACGGGTCTTGGGTGTTCATACCGCTTCACCACATCTGCTTCATCGTCTTCCCGACTAAAGGCATCTGCTGAACGGTGCAGCTTTCTTTGTAACGCAAGCATCGCCATGATTCGAGATTGCATTCGCAATTTCGCCTGGATCGTTCGTATTTGCTTCGCTTCTCTCAACGAGTTCCTTGAACGAATCGACGTCATTCTCACAAGAAAAAAACGTCAAGGAAAACACGCTCCGTCTATCCTTAAAAATTTTTCCGTAGGAAACCTAATATCCGATTTTCGGCTTGCCTCGCCTTGGTCGCTGGATTATCAATGATCGCACGAGCCCTATAAGAGAGGGCTTGACGACAATTCAGTCAGCGCAAATGAGTCGCGGATCGAAACGAACCAAACAAACCGAGTAAGGAGGCCGTTCTCATGAATCGCCTTGGCATGAAGTCGAAGACTACTGCGCTGACGCTGGCTGCGCTCGTCGCTTATTCAATCAATGCGTTGGGCGCCGAATGGCAGGAAGGTGCGACCTACGCGGCGGGCGCGACCGTCACCTACAACGGGCGCACATACCAGGCTCTTCAGGCGCATACGGCTTATCCAGGCGCTGGGTGGACTCCGGCCAGCACGCCGACCTTATGGCGCGATGTGAGCGCGGCTACGCCTACGCCAGCACCATCGCCCACACCTGCGCCGACACCCGCTCCGACTCCTGCGCCAACTCCCGTACCAACCCCGACGCCGACTCCAACGCCAACACCCACTCCCACTCCCACTCCGACACCTTCGGCTTGCTTCGCTGCGTGGTCGGCATCGCAGGTTTATGCACAGACAGGTACGCGCGTCACGGCCAATGGACGCAATTACAGAAACAAGTGGTGGACCCAAGGCGACAACCCGACGCAGTCCGGACAATACGGCGTATGGGAAGACATAGGCGCATGCTCGGGAAGTCCGACGCCGACACCGGCGCCAACGCCAGTTCCAACGCCGACGCCGACGCCAACACCAACACCAACACCGGTCCCGACTCCAACGCCGACACCGACACCGACACCGACACCAACGCCGGTTCCAACACCAGCACCAACACCGGTCCCAACACCGACACCAGCACCCGTGCCGACACCGGTCCCGACTCCTACGCCGGCACCTACGCCTACACCCACGCCAACACCAACGCCCGCCCCCGCTCCCGCCGGCGCGCGTGAAGTCGGCGCGTACTTCGCGCAATGGGGAATCTACGACCGCAACTACAAGGTCAAGGATGTCGACACATCGGGCTCGGCGAAGCTGCTCACGTTTATCAACTACGCATTCGGCAACGTTTATCAAAAGAACGGCGGCTACGAGTGCGGCATCATCAACAAGGCAGAACCGGGTGCGACCAACGAGAACGCCCCGGACGCAGGCACCGGCGGCGACGCCTGGGCCGACTACCAAAAGGGCTTCTCGGCGAACGAATCGGTCAACGGCAAGAGCGATGCATGGGACTGGCCCTATGGCGATCCACGCCAGGGCAAGTCCGGTCCGCTCAAGGGTAACTTCAATCAGCTCAAGCTATTGAAGGACAAGTACCCCAACGTGCGCATGATCATTTCGCTCGGCGGATGGACCTGGTCGAAGTGGTTCAGCAAGGCCAGCGCCACCGATGCGCTGCGCAAGCAGCTCGTCTCGTCGTGCATCGATGTCTATATCAAGGGCAACGTGCCCTTCGATGCTGCCTCCAACGCGGGCGGAGATGGCGTCGCAGCGAACGTGTTCGACGGCATCGACATCGACTGGGAATTTCCCGGTGGCGGCGGTCAGCCCTACAACACGTACGACGTCAAGGACAAGGAGAACTACACGCTTCTCCTGACGGAATTCCGCAAGCAACTCGACGCCATGGGCGCGCAAAACGGCAAACGCTATTTGCTGACGGTCGCTATCGGCGCGGGTGGCGACAAGATCGCCAGCACCAACCCGGGCGACTACAGCAAGCCGCTCGACTGGATCAACGTGATGACGTACGACTATCACGGCGGATGGGAAAGCACCGGCCCGACGGACTTCCAGTCGCATTTGTATCCGGACCCGGCCAGCCCGAACATGGCGGGCGCTCCCGGCAACACCTACTACACCGATGCCGCCATCCAGGCCTTGCTGAAAGCGGGAGTGCCGTCGTCGAAGATCGTTCTCGGCATTCCGTTGTATGGGCGCGGCTGGACCGGCGTCACGCCGGGACCGAAGGGAGACGGGCTCTATCAGAAAGCCACCAAGACAGCGCCCGGGAAGTACGAGGCCGGCATCCAGGACTACCGGCTCCTGAAGAGCGCCGCAGGCACGGTGTACGAGCATCCGGTGACGAAGCAGTCGTACAAGTTCGACGGCACGACTTTCTGGTCCTACGACTCGCCCACGACGATCCGCGTCAAGAACGCCTACGTGAAGCAGTTCAGTCTGCGCGGTGTCTTCGGCTGGGAGCTGGACGGCGACGCCGCCAACGCGGAACTGCTGAACGTCATGAGCGAAGTCAACAAGTGATCGGCCGCGCGACTGCGCCCGGTGCATGACGCCGGGCGCAGACGATGCGCAGTGCAATGAATCGGGGGCAGCCATGCAGGATCGATTGACGAATGCCGCGTTCTCGACGGCCGCTGTGTCGAAAACGAAACTCTCCCGGCACAACCTCGGCTGGCGCGGGCGCGGCTTTACCGTGCTCGAGTTGCTGGTGGTGCTGCTCATCATCGCGCTCCTGGCGGGCTATGTCGGCCCGAAGCTCTTCGGTGAAGTCGGCAAGGCGCGCTCCAAGACAGCGGCGACGCAGATAAAGGGTATCGAAGACGCGCTCGATCGATACCGTCTGGACACCGGCCACTTTCCCGGCACCGACGCCGGACTTCAGGCGTTGATGAGCAACGTCGGCAACACCTCGGGCTGGGAAGGTCCGTACATGAGCAGCGCCATTCCGAACGATCCGTGGGGCAAGCCGTACGTCTACCGCTCGCCCGGCGAGAACGGCAAGGACTACGACCTCATGACCTACGGCGCCGACGGCAAGCCCGGCGGTTCGGGCGAGGACGCGGACATCATCGGCAAATGATGGATTCGGCGGCAGTCATGCGATATCGCGTGCGGGTCGAGTCCGACGGCGGCCAGCAGGAACTGGAGCTCGATGCAGCGGACGAAACGCAGCTTCGGCAGAACATGGCCGACATGGGTTTGTCGCTGATCGAAGCGACACCCGTGGAAAAGAAGACGCGCGGTCTCTCGTTGCGCAAGCCCGTATTCGAGCGCGCGCTCTTTACGCAGGAACTGATCGCGCTTCTGGAAGCGGGCCTGAGTCTCGTCGAAACGGTCGAGACGTTGCGCGACAAAAGCAAGGAAGGCCTCAATCGGACGGTGCTGCAAGGCATCGTCACCGCGCTTTACGAAGGCGAGCCGTTGTCGCGGGCGCTCGAGCGTCAAACCGAACATTTCCCGCCGCTGTATGTCGCGACCGTGGCATCGGCGGAACAGACGGCGCATCTCTCCGAGGCGCTCAAGCGCTATCACCACTACGACGCGCGGCTCGCGGCGGTGCGCAAGAAAGTGGTGTCGGCCATGGTGTATCCGTCCATCGTGATCGCCACGGGCGCGTTCATCATCCTGTTCCTCGCGTTCTACGTGATTCCGAAGTTCAGCCAGGTGTTCGCGTCGATGAAAGACATCCCCTTCTCCGCCCGCATGATGCTCGCCTGGGGCAACCTCGTCGCCGAGCATGGCGGCGTGCTGCTCGCGGGCATCGTGGCCGCGCTCGCCGGCGCGATCATGGCGCTGCGCAACGAGAAGGTGCGCGGCAGGTTGTTCGGCGCGGTGCTGCGCCTGCCCAAGCTCGCGGATTACCAACGGCTCTTCGCCCTGACACGGTTTTACCGGACGCTCGGCCTGTTGCTCGCGGGCGGCATGTCGATGGTCGCGGCGCTCGAACTTTCCGCGCAATTGCTGCCTTCGCTGATGCAGTCCGCGCTTGCGCGCGCGCTGGACGAAGTGCGCGCGGGCAAGTCGCTGTCCGGCGCGTTGCCGGCCGCGAATCTCACGACGCCGGTGGCCGAGCGGCTGATCCGCGTCGGCGAGCAGAGCGGCGAGCTGGCCGGCATGGTGACGCGCTCGGCGGAATTCTGCGACGAGGAACTCGACCGCGCGATCGACACGCTGATGCGCGTGGTCGAGCCGGTGCTGATGCTGGTGGTGGGCGGCATCGTCGGGACGATCATCTTTCTGCTCTATATGCCGATTTTTCAGTTGGCCGGAAGCGTGGGGTAAGACATGGAACAGACCACCGATACGCCCGCGAAGGCGAACCCCGTGCGCGACCCGCGCCCGAAGCAGCAGCAGCTCTGGGACGAAGCGGAACACGACGGCGCCGACTATCTGAAGAAGGTCACGCAGACCATCGGCCTGCGCGGCTTCGACGCCACCGCGCTCGAAACGCTCGAACCGCGCTTCGACCTCCTGCCGTTCGGCGAAGCCATGTCGCGCCGCTGTTTGCTTGCCGCCGACAGCGACGCGCGTCTGTGGTTCGTGCTTGCCGATCCTTTCGATCCGCCGCTGCGTGCCTGGGCGATGCAGCGCGTTAAGAAGCCATTCGCGTTCGCCTTTTGCGTGCCGGGCGAGCTCATGGCGTACCTCGCGCTGCACGAGTCCGCGCATCAGGCGCTCACGCAGGTCAATGTCGACAGCAAGACCGGCAACGCCGCCGCGGCGGGCGTGGAGATCACGCTCGCCACGCTTTCGGCGGACGTGCATCCCGTCATCCGGCTCGTGAATTCGTCGCTGTACGACGCGCTCAGGGCGCGCGCCTCGGACATCCATATCGAGAGCACCGCGACGGGTCTCGTCATCAAATACCGCATCGACGGCGTGCTGCAGGAAACGGCGTCCGCGCCCGGCACCGATGTCGCGGAGCAAGTGCTCTCGCGGCTCAAGGTCATGGCGGAGCTCGATATCGGCGAGCGGCGCATTCCGCAAGACGGCCGCTTCAAGGCGTTCATCAATCAGCGCGAGATCGATTTTCGTGTGTCGATCATGCCGTCGATTCACGGCGAGGACGCGGTGCTGCGCGTGCTCGACAAGCAGCGCGGCGATGCAAACAGCACGACGCTGCGTCTGGACGGACTCGGACACGACCCGGACACGGTAGCGTCGATTCGCTCGATCGCGCGCGAGCCCTACGGCCTGTTGCTCGTGACGGGCCCGACTGGTTCGGGCAAGTCGACCACGCTCTACGCCACGCTCACCGAAATCAACACGGGCGACGAGAAGATCATCACGATCGAGGACCCCGTCGAATACGAACTCGCGGGCGTGCTGCAGATTCCGATCAACGACAAGAAAGGACTCACCTTCGCGCGCGGCCTGCGTTCGATCTTGCGGCACGATCCCGACAAGATTCTCGTGGGCGAGATCCGCGACGGCGAAACCGCTGGCATCGCCGTGCAGGCCGCGCTCACGGGACATCTGGTCCTGACCTCGGTGCACGCGAACAACGTGTTCTCCGTGCTGGATCGCTTCCTTCACATGGGCGTCGACATGCACAGCTTCGTCGATGCGCTGCTCGGCGCCGTCGCGCAACGGCTCATGCGCAAGAACTGTCCGCATTGCGTGCGCGACGACGAGGTGCCCGACGACGCCACGCTGCTTGCCTCGGCGCTCACGCGCGAGCAGGTCGCGCATTGGCGCTTTCGCCGTGGCGCGGGCTGCGAGGCATGTCGCCGGACGGGCTATCTCGGGCGTCAGCCGATTGCGGAAGTGCTGCGCATGAACGACGCGATCAAGCAGTGCTTCGTGGAACGGCGGCCGTTGATCGAACTGAAGCAACTCGCGAATCGAAGCGGTTTCGTGCCGATTCGCCAGATCGCCCTGCGCGCGGTCGCGGATGGCCGCACGACGCTCGCGGAAGTCAACCGCGTCACGATCGTCGAACCGGCATAGCGGAGACGGAACATGTCACGTTGGTCGGATCTGGTCGGAGCGATGAGCGCCGTCGCGAAGCGCCCTTCGAGGCGCACGGGACCGGCCCGCGCGGGCGCTTTCATGCCGCGCGTGACGCTATGGGTCGATGGCGAACGGGTGCGAGAGTCCGGCGTCGCGAGCAACGTGAATACCGAAGCCCTTACGACGCCGGGCGACACGGCGGCCGCGCTCAAGGCCATCGAGGCGCTCGCGCCGAAGCCCGCGCGACCTGGGCTGCACGGCCTGCGCGTGGTCGTCGGCGCGCCGTTCGTGCGCTATTACGCGTTGCCGTGGCGGCCGCATCCCAAGCCGGAGCAATGGGTGTCGATGGCGCGCATGCAGGCCGCGCAGGCGGGCGCGGGCGCGGGCGCCGAGCCGTGGCGCTACGCCGTCACCGATGGCGCGTGGCAACAAGGCCGCCTCGCCGCCGCGATGCCCGAGGCGCTGTGCGCGGGCATCGAGCGCTTATGCAAGACGCGACGACTGCAATTGCTCGGTATCGAGCCGGGCTTTACCTTCGCCATGCAAAAGCATGCGCGGCACATTCGCGACGGCAACATCGCCGTCGTGGAACTGGAGCAGGCGGCAAGCGGCGCGGCCATCGCGCATATCGGCTTGCGGCGCGGCGGCGGCTGGAGCGGCTTCATCGCGCTGCCGGTGGCGGGCCCGCTCGACGACGTGCTGCGCGACGCCTTCGTGCTCGCCGCCACCGAGCCGCCCGAGCGCTGTTACGCCATCGGGCCGGGCGCAGCCGATCGCTGGGTCGCGGATGCAACGCTCGTCGAATGGCTTGCCGCGCCATGGGAGGCTTCGCCATGAAAGCGCCCGCCATCGACCTGCATCGGGCCAATCGTCCGGGCGTGGCGACCGGGCTGATTGCGCTCGCCCTCGGCGTCGTCGTGCTGTTCGTGACGATGCAGTATCGCGACAAGCTCAAGGAGCAAGGCGCCGCGCTCGATGAACGTGAAGCGTCGGTCGCGCAGGAGGAGAAACGCTTCGAGCGCATTGGCCGAGCGCATCGCGGCACGCGCAATCCCCGCGCGGACGCCTTGATGGCGCAGCAGCGCTATGCGGCGGAACCGGCGCGCAGTCTGATCGAAGGCGGTTGGCAACCGAATATCGCGATGCTCTCGCTCGATATCGTGACCGCATCGCGCACCATCAACATGCAGTTCGAGACGCGCTCGGCGCAGGAAGCGATCTCCTATGCGGACTGGCTGCAGGCGCAGCCCGCCGCCGAAAGCGTCTCGATCAAGCGGCAGAGCGAGAAGCCGGGGCCGCCCGTCAAAACCGTGGAAACCGCGCTTCAGGTGACGTGGCGCCCGTTCGCGACGCAGGCGGCAACGGGCGCGTCGGCGCCGGATGTGGCCGCGTCTTCCGCCGGAGGTTCCAGATGAGCCGCTGGCTTTGGGAACTGCGCCGCGCGCAGTGGCGGCTCGGCACCTTCGGGCTCTTTGCGCTACTGCTCCTGAGCAGCGCGGCGATCATCGCGCTGGTCGAGATCCTGCCGCTTCGCAACGACATCGCCGCACGCGAGCTCGATCTCGATGCGCGCACCGCGAAGCTGAAACAACCGCCGCCGCCCATGCCGGATGAAGCCGTGGCGCCGACGAGTCCGGAGCAGCGTTACTTCGTTTTCCTGCACAGCCTGCACGCGATCGCCGCGAAGAACGGTATCTCGATGCCGCAAATCACGTATCAGATGGCCGCGCAGGACAAGGATTCGCCCTCCCGCCGCTTTGTCGTCGAGACGTCGTTTTCGAGTCAGTATCTGCAATTTCGTACTTTCTTCTCCGAGTTGCGGACCTTGCCGGGCATTCGCTGCGAGCGGCTCACGCTGTCGCGGCCGAATATCGGCGTGACCGATCTCGAAATTCGCCTGCAATGTTCGTTCGTCGTGGAGGCGGCCAAGTGAAGCCGCTCGATATGCGAACCCTGAGAATCTCGTGGCCGATAAGCGGGCTGCTCGTCGTGACGCTCGGCTTGATCTTGTTCGTATGGTTTCGCGGGGCGCCCGACGACGAGGCGGATCGTCCTCCGACGGTGGCCACGAAGGAGCGAGTTTCACGAGCGAGCGCGCCTGCACCGGCAAGTGCGCCGCAAGCCAACGCCGCGCCGGATACCCGCGTTGCCGCCGTGAACATCTTCCCCATGCAGAACTGGCAGCCGCCACCGCCGCCCCCTCCGCCGCCCGAATCCATCAAGCCGCCGCCACCGCCGCCCTTGCCGCCCTTGCCTTTTGTCGTCCGTTCGCTGTGGCTGGACCAGCAAGGCATCTTCTACGTCGTTCTGAGCGGCACCGGACGCGAGTTCCCGCTTTGCATCAACTGCAAGAAAACGGGTTTCCTGCGTAAGGGCGATGTGCTTCTCAACGCCTACAAGATCGAGGACATCAACCGTAAAGAAGTGAGGTTCATGTACTTGCCGTTGAAGCGCCGACAAACGCTGTCGCTCGGAGAACTGAAATGAGCCGGCTCAAAGACATTACGGTCTGGGTCCTGATTCCGCTATTGACGGCGTGCGCGGGCGAGATGCATCGCAAGGATCTGCAGAACCGTCTGGGGACCATGCCGCCCGACGCGCAGCTCGAATTGCTCGCGCAGCAGAGCGCGCAGTATCCCGACGACCTGGAAATCTACAACTGGTATGTGAGCCTGCGTCGCAAGGTTTCGTTGGAGTACTTGCAGCGGGCAAGTGTCGCGTATCGCGCGGGCGATTCGGCCCAGGCGATCGCGTGGGCGAAGAAGGCTCAGGCCGCCGCGCCCGGCGACGACGGGCCGCGCGAGATGATTGCGTGGATCGAGAAGCAGGCGCCCATCGACACCGCCGTGCAATACGCCGAAACGATCTATCAGGATCAACCGGACCAGGCGATGGCGATTCTCAACGACGTGCTCTCGAAGCAGCCCGACAACGCGCGCGCCATCCGTCTGCGCGACCTGCTGCTCGCGCCCAAGGGACAAGACCTCGAACCGAAGCTCAACAAGGACCTCAATCAGCCGATCACGGTGCAGTTCCGGGATCAGCCGCTTATCAGTATCTTCGAGCTGATGTCGAACATTACCGGACTGAACTTCACCTTCGACCGCGAAGTGCAGGCCGCCGCGCCGACGACCATCTTCGCGAGCAACACGCCCGTCAAGCAAGTGATGACGATGGTCCTGCAGGCGAACCAGCTCGCGAGCAAGGTGGTGAGCGGCAACTCGATCCTGATCTACCCGAAGCGGCCCGACAAGGAAACGGAATACAAGGACCTCGTCGTGCGCACGTTCTATCTGCAGAACTCGCAGGCGGCGCAGGTGCTCGCGGCGGTCAAGCAGATGGTCAAGACGCGCGATGCCGTGCTCGACGAACGCACCAACGCGATCATCATGCGCGACGCGCCGGACACCATCAAGGTCGCGGAGCGGATCATCCGCGCGCTCGACGTGACGCCCGCGGAAGTCGTCATCGACGCGCAGATTCTCGAAGTATCGTCATCCGATCTGCTGCAGATGGGCATTTCCTATCCGAATCGTATCGAGTTCGCGCTCATGCCGGACGGGACCAATTCCGATGCCTCGACCCGCGCGCCGGGCACGCTGACCTTGCAGCAACTGCGCAACCTGAACAGCAGCGACGTGCTCGTGAGGATCGGGCCGGTCGGTATCGACATGCTGCAGAACCAGGGCAAGACCAAGACGCTTGCGAACCCGAGCATCCGCGTGAGAAACCGCGAGAAGGCGAAGGTGCTGATCGGCGACCGTCTGCCCGTGGTCACGACGACGCTCTCCAGCAACTTCAGCTCCGAGAGCATCAACTATCAGGACGTGGGCCTCACGCTGGAAGTTGCGCCCGTGATCGTCAACTCGGACGAAGTGCAGGTGAAGTTGCGCATGGAAGTGTCGAACGTTACCGACACGATCACGACGACGACGGGACTGGTCGCCTATCAGATCGGCACTCGCACGGCCGAAACGGTGATGAGCGTGCGCAACAACGAAACGCAGCTGCTCGCGGGTCTCCTGCAGCGCAACGAGCGCGCGTCCGGCTCCGGTTTGCCAGGCCTGAGTCGCATTCCGCTGCTGGACCGGATCTTCGGCACGCGCGCGAACGACCAGCATCAGACGGAGCTCGTGCTGATGCTGACGCCGCGCATCGTGCGCAATCAGGCCATGCCGGCGGGCAACGTCGTGTCCTTCGATTCGGGCACGGAGACGCGCATTTCGACGGAGCGCGACCCGGTCGGACCGAACGCAAGCGTGCGCGTTCCGCCAAGCGGCGCGAGCAGCGCGCCTACCCTGCCTCCGCCCGTGCCGACGCCTTCCGCGCCGCCGCCCGTGATGGCGCTGCCCGCACCCACGCCGCCGCCACAGCCACCCGCCGCGACCTCGCCGCCGCCCACCCAACCCTAGAAACGTGCAACCAGCCGCGGCCATGGACAAGGGCTTCACGATCATCGAGTTGCTCATCACGCTCGCGATCATCGCGGTGCTGGCGATGGTCGCGGCGCCGCTCGTGCAGGTGACCGCGCAACGCAACCGCGAAGACGAATTGCGGCGCGCCCTATGGAGTATTCGCGATGCCATCGATGCTTACAAAGCCGCCGGCGATGCCGGCAAGTTCGATCGTCCGCTCGGCGAAACGGGCTATCCCGCCAAGCTCGACGTACTGGTGGACGGCGAAGTCGACAAGACCAATCCGACTCACGCGCGCATCTTCTTCCTGCGGCGTGTTCCGCGCGATCCGATGTGCGATTGCCCGAGCCGTTCGGATGAACAGACCTGGGGCAAGCGCGCTTATTCGAGTTCCGCCGATTCACCGAGCGAAGGCAACGACGTCTACGACGTCTACTCGCTTTCGGAAGGAACCGGCCTTAACGGCGTCCCTTACCGCAAGTGGTGAGCGTCATGAACAAACGAATGCTGCGCGCTTTCACGCTAATCGAATTGCTGGTCGTTCTGGCGATCATCGCGACCTTGCTCACGCTCGTCGTGCCGCGCTACTTCGGGCAGGCGGAGAAAGCCAAGGAAACCGTGCTGCAGGAGAATCTCGCCGCCATGCGTGATTCCATCGACCGCTTTCGCGGCGATCAGGGGCGCTATCCGCAATCGCTCAACGAACTGGTCGAGCGCCGCTATCTGCGTGAGGTGCCGATGGACCCGGTCGCGCAAAGCCGCACGACCTGGACGACCGAGCCGCCCAACGACGGCACGCCCGGCGTCTATAACGTGCGCAGCGGCGCAAAAGGCAAGGCCAGGGATGGCACCGACTACGGCAGCTGGTAGCGCGCGCGGGCGGCATTCGGATCGAGCGCGTCGAGCGTTTGCATCGCGCAAGCGGCAGCATGGTTTCGGCATGTTGTGGGCGCTGATGTGCGTGGCGCTCATCGGCATCTATCTGATGCAGATCGGCACCGTATGGAGCACGCAGATTCAGCGCAACCGCGAATTCGAAATGCTGAAAAAGGGCGATGCGATCCGCAACGCGATTCGTGAGTACGTCAAGGCCGACCCTGGCGGCGCTTTTCCGAAGAGCCTCGATGACCTGTTGCGCGACTCGCGCGCGTCCTTCGTGCGCCGATACCTGCGCGATGCATACACCGACCCGATGACCAACGGCGAATGGCAAACGGTGCGCGGCCCCAATGGCGAGCTGTACGGCGTGTACAGCTCATCGAAGCAAACGCCGCTGAAAACGGATGGCTTCTCCGACGAGGACGCGAGCTTCGCGTTGAAGACGAGCTACGAAGACTGGAAGTTCACGAGCTACCCGGAAATGAGCATGAATCGAAGGTAGTTTTCATATCGGGCCGGCATGTGCAGCTGCTGGCCGTCGCGTTCCAAAAGAGGTGCTGAGATGTTGACCGTTCGTAGAAAGTTGGCGATGCTTCCAGCCGCGTTGCTATTGCATGCCGGCATCGTGTCCGCGCAGGAAGCATGGCGCGAAGGCGCGACCTATGCGGCTGGCGCCACGGTGACTTATAGCGGTCGCGTTTATCAGGCGCAGCAGGCGCATACGGCATATCCGGGCGCGGGATGGTTTCCTGCGACTACGCCGACGCTTTGGAAGGATGTGGGGGCGGCGGGGGCTCCTGCTCCTGCTCCTGCTCCTGCTCCTGCGCCAGTTCCGGCTCCTGTGCCTGCGCCAGCTCCAAAGCCATCACCAACACCCGCCCCAACGCCAACGCCAACGCCAACGCCAACGCCAACGCCAACGCCAACTTCATCGTGCTTTGCAGCGTGGTCTGCTACCCAAGCTTATGCAACACCGGGTACGCGCATAACTTATAACGGCCGCAACTATCGAAATAAGTGGTGGACCCAGGGAGACAACCCGGCGCAATCGGGCGCGTATGGTGCGTGGGAAGATCTCGGTGCGTGTTCTGGCGGCTCACCTTCGCCTACGCCTATGCCCGCGCCAACGCCAACGCCAACGCCAACGCCAACGCCAACGCCTACGCCCGCGCCCACACCAACTCCGACGCCAACGCCGGCGCCCGCGCCTGTACCAGCGCCGACGCCAACACCCGTACCGACACCAACGCCGGCTCCCGCGCCCGTACCAACGCCAACGCCAACGCCAACGCCAACGCCAACGCCAACGCCAACGCCAACGCCGACGCCAACACCAGCGCCGACTCCAATCGCATCCTACAAGCCGAAGATCACCTACATCCCCGAACCCACCGGCTATCCGACCGTCGCCCAGTTCAACGCGACCGAGAAGACACTCGTCGATCAGACCAACGGCCAGATCGGCTTGATCCGCGACGCGCTGCGCGTGCTGCCCGATACCGACGTCGATGCCGTCACGCCCGGACGCGCGGCGAATCCATCGAATGTAAAGCGAGTCGAGTCGATCGTAAGCGAAGCGAAGTTCGACCAACTCTTCCCGGTGCGCAACATCAAATACTCCTACGTCAGCTTCTTGCGCGGGATCGCCAAGTTTCCGGCGTACTGCGGCGATTACACGGACGGACGCGACGCCGCCGCCATCTGCCGCAAGCTGCTCGCCACGTCCTTCGCGCACTTCGTTCAGGAGACGGGCGCCAACTGGCCGTCGCTCACGCCGGCGCAAGTGCGCTCGGGCTATGCGGACCACAACAACGCCGTGCTCGCAAAAATGCCGCAAGACACGGCCATCCCGTTCTGGCAGCAGGCTTTATGGTTCCTTCGCGAGTCGGGCTACGAGGAAGGCTCGGCCGTTGGTGCGTATCAACAATGCGCGCCGGGCTCGCATGCGACCAACTGGATCTTCTTTCCGTGCGCGAAGAACGCGGCAGGCAAATACCTCGACTACTTTGGGCGCGGCGCCAAGCAATTGTCCTGGAACTACAACTTCGGCCCGTTCTCGCAGGCGCTATACGGCGACCCCAACGTGCTGCTCGACGACCCCGGCCGAGTCGCGGATACGTGGCTGAACTTCGCCTCGGCGGTATGGTTCGCCGTGACCCCGCAGACGCCCAAGCCGCCGATGACCTGGGCGATCGACGGCACCTGGAAGCCTAATAGCGTCGACGTCGGCAACAACATGAAGCCTGGCTTCGGCGCGACGATCTACATCATCAACGGCGGCATAGAGTGCGGTCAGGGCGGCGCGGAACGCTCGCAAGTCACCAATCGCATCAACGCGTACAAGGAGTTCGCGCGCGAACTCGGCGTCACCATTCCCGCCGACGAACCGCTAGGCTGCGCGAACATGCGCGGCTTCACGGAAGGCTCGGCCGCGGCAATCAAGGCGTATCTGGACAAGGACTATGCGTGGGCCAACGGCAAGCCTGTCACCGGATGCAAGCTCGTCGATTATCAGATGCCGTTCTCGCTTCTCACGCCCGGCGACTACAAGGCCTGCACCGACTACTTCTTTCGCGGCAAGGTTCAATACAACGGGCAGATCGTGATAGACAACACGCAATAGCAACGTCCACGGGCACGCGTTCAACGGTTCGTTCTGGTTGAACGCGCGGCCTGCGAACGACGGTAGCGTGCGTCCGATTCCGAAGACCGTGCCATCGTCATTTGCCGCTCTTGTAACGCTCGGTCAACTCCTTGACGCGCGAGACGTAGATCTTCGTCTCGCTGTAGGGCGGCACGCCGTTGTATTTGTCGACGCTCGATTCGCCGCTGTTATAAGCCGCCAGCATGAGATCGACGTTGCCGTTGAAGCGCGTTTTCAGCCACGCCAGATAACTCACGCCACCGCGAATATTCTGCGCGGCATCGAAGGGATCGTTGACGTTGAAGCGCAGCGCCGTCGCGGGCATGAGTTGCATGAGCCCTTGTGCGCCCGCACGTGATATCGCGTTCGTGCGATACGCCGATTCCGCATGAATCACGGCACGAACCAATGCGCTATCGACGCCGAAGGCCGAAGCAGCCGCATCGATTTCACGTTGATATGAACGCAAGTCGAGCTTCAAGGCGGGGATACCGATGTTTTCTTCGGGCGCGCACAAGCTGCACGTCTCCATGAAATGCAATTTGATGACTTCGACGTTTTGCGCCACGCCCACCGGCATCTTCGTGAGGTAATGCCTGACGCCGTCTTCCACGTAGGTATAGACAGGCGTGACGGCTTCGCGCCTCGCAAGACTTGCACGACGCGGTAACGCCACGCTCGATGCCAGCGCGCCCGGATCGCCCGATGCGGCGGCACGGGCTGGCGCAACGCTCGACGCCACCGGCGGATAGGCGGCTTGCCAGATCAGATTCACGCGACTGCATTTCGCGTTGTCGAGATTCTCGCTCGCATAGCGGACGGAATTATCCGCCGCCTCGCATCTCAACATGGAAGCTGCGTTCGCCTGCCTCGTCGACATCACGAGCGCGCAGGCCAGCAGCGTCGATATGGAATGACGCGTGCCGGCTCTCAAGACGAGCGCTACAGTTGAACGTGCGGACATTTCACAAGGATAGTGTGCTTCGGGCCTTCCATCACGCTTAATCGACGAACCGAGCCGACGAACCAAACCGCCATGCAGTCAGCGTTTCGATTCATTGGCCGATTCACTTCTTTAGCACGATCTTCAATGGCGGATTGTCCAAGGATGCCGTTGTTTTACGCCAGCATTTGTGCTTCCATGAAAGCTGATTTTTTCAGCGTTCAACCGAGCGTCGGTTTGTCACGCACCGCTCGGGACGAATCGAAACTCTCGCTTTTTGATGACGCCACGATGAGCACGAACCCGCGCTTCGACGCTACATGGAAGAACTGGCTCGACGAGAATATCCGCCGTGGCTGCACGCATCAATCGCTCATCGACGCGATGGTCGCCAGCGCGTTCCATCCGAACGCCGCGCGCTCCATCATCGCGCGTCACATTGCAGGCGATACATCGGATGACGGCGATGATCCGCCCGGCGTGTATCGATACGGCAAGCCCATGCTTCCCGACGGTCGCGTGCTGAGCGCGAGCGATTGCGAAGCGCTAAAGGTATTCACATGCGAGACGCCGGTAGTCGCGTTGTTGGCCGACGTCTTGACCGATGACGAATGCGCGAGGCTGATCGATATCGGCCGCGCGCGCGTGCAGCAGTCATCGGTCGTCGATCCCGACTCGGGCAACGAGATCACTATCGAGGAACGCAAGAGCGAAGGCGCGTTCGTCAACGCATCGACCGATGCACTCGTCACCAGGGTCGATCGCAGGCTCGCCGAACTCGTGCGGCAACCGATCGAGAACGGCGAGGACCTGCATATTCTGCGCTACGGCATAGGTGGCGAATATCGTCCGCATTTCGACTACTTTCCCGAAGAGCAAGCCGGCAGCCGGCACCACATGCTGCGCGGCGGACAGCGTATTGCAACCGTCATCCTCTATCTCAACGAAGTCGAACGAGGCGGCGATACCACCTTTCCGGACGTCGGCTTGCGCATTCATCCGCGTCGCGGCAGCGCGTTGTACTTCGAGTATGTCAATGACCTCGGTCAAACCGACGCGCGCACGCTACATGCCGGAACGCCTGTCGAAAAAGGCGAGAAGTGGATTGCCACCAAGTGGATTCGTCAGGGCAGGTTTCGCGCCGAAGCCTGACGCATTCAAATGAGCGATCCACACCGCGTGTGCGCCGGAACAATCGCTCCGGCGCGACACGCTGGCACTGCTACTTGCACGCTCCTACTTTTTCCCATGCACCGTCGGAGTTGGTTGCCGGGTCGACGCCCGAACTCCACCACTTGTTGCGATAGTTCATGCCGCTCACGCTGACACTCGTTCCGGCTGTCGAGTAAGTCTTGCTCGAACTCCAGGCCGGCGCGCATGTCAACGCGGTCTGTCCGGAGCACGTCCCCATGTCCTGCCACGACTTGCCGTTACCCGCGTTGCGCGATGGCTGATCGGAGTTCTCCCAGCGCGCGCTGTAGTTGTGCCCGCTATCCGATACCGTTTCCTTCGCCTTATAGAGCGTGCCGGCTTGCCAGGCAACCGAGCAGGTCGATCCGCCCGCGCTTGGCGACGGGGCAGGGGTTGGCGTCGGGCTCGGCGTCGGTGTTGGCGTGGGCGTTGGCGCCGGGGCCGGCGATGGCGGCTTCGGTGAAGGCGCAGGGGTTGGCGTCGGCGTCGGGGCCGGCGTGGGAGTCGGCGTCGGAGCGGGCGTGGGCGTGGGCGTCGGCGACGGAGCAGGCGTTGGCGCGGGCGCTCCGGTGTAGTCCATCGCGAAGTTGTAGTCTTGCGCGCTATCGACGTAGATGCGGTTCGCCGACATGACCTTCTGCGGCACGATGTTCCCGCTGTTATCCACGAGACCGAGATGCACGCGCCCGGAGTCCGTGTTGATCTTCGTGGCCATCGCGTACACCCAGTCGGCCGCAGCGGTCGTTTGCTGCGTCACCGTGTAACTGAGCGATTCGAGATCGTGACCGTCGTTATCGAATACCCGCAAGGTGATTTTCGTGCCGACCGGCTGATCCACCGCGGTGGTCGGAATTGGACGAACTTCGCGCCAGCTCGTTTTAGTCGAGTTGATGACCACGTCCATACACGCATAGAACGCTTCCGCGCTATCGTTGCGTTGCCAGATCGCATAAAGGATGCGCTTGCCTGTCTTGCCTGCGGGCAATTTGCATTTCAACTTGTAGCGGCCGTTGTCGAGCGTGACGCTGGTTATCTCGCAGAACGGCTTGCTGTCGAGATCGGACCATTTCAACGGTTGATTGAAGTCGTAACCATCCGCCGACATGAATATCTGGAAGTAGCGCGTCACGTGCGGCGCCGTCGCGTTCCAGACGAACTCGTAGTTGCCGCTCAGGTCGGGCGAGATCGTCGTCGTGGGCCAGTCGTTGCGACCCAGATCCAGACCGTAATAATTCGACTTGTTGGCGCTGCACAGATGCCCGTCGGGTACGAACGATTTGTGATCGCCATTGGGAAGCTGGTTGACGCCCGCCCAGTCATAAAGAAACGCTGGCCCGGCGACGGCCACCGCAGCCTTGCACGCCGCGGACGTCGGACTTTCCGGCCCTTCCTTGTAGCAGGCGTAGACCCGGCTGATCGGCGTTTCCATCGTGCCGTGACTCCACGCAAGGCATGGAACGGCCAGCGGTACCAGCATTGCCAAAACCTTCTTCTTGTGACGCAACATGAGAGACACTCCTACGCTCGTTCAATAGCCAGCGTCCGCTTTGTGTACGACGAGCCGAATTGCCTCGATAAAGATTCGAAACACGTCGGCAAGCGGACTCATTTTCAGAACGTCGAGTCACTCGATGCCTCGTTCCAGTTTCGAACGGCATTGGTGCCCGAGCTTGTTGTTTGCTTCTCCTCGATCGGCTATGCAAGATCACGCGTATCGATACGTGCGCACTCCCGGCATAGAAGAAATGAAACAGGCAATTGGAGAGGGTCTGGTAGCGCGGATTCACACGGACTGTTTTCGCATCTGGCTTAGACGCATGTTTCGCTTACGCCATCTGAAATAGTTCGCTTTACTAACTTAAAAGGAATCTACTTGCCCTTCGTTTGGGTTTCATTCTAGACGCTTCAAACGATATGCGGTAGCACGCGCGGACCGACATCCCGGAGTTGTCAGCGTAGCCGATGTTCGCCATCAGGACGCGCATGCACCGCAGTGCGCGCGTCGTTTCGATGCCGCTTTCTACGGCCCGCTTATCATGCTGATTGTTTCTGCATCAATCGACAACGACAGCGACCACGCTTCGCACAAGGTAGTCATTCATGATCATTCGCCCAAAACTGAACTGGTTCCGGTTGCTGTTCGTCTGGCGCGGCTCCGTGCTGCCCCAACTGCTGCCGAGGCTCGCGCTCATCTTCGTGCTGTCGATCTCGGCGATGTTCATGCACGATCACATTCGCAACTATCCGGTGAACCTGGGCACGCCGCCGTTTGCGCTCGTGGGCATCGCGCTGGCCGTGTTTCTCGGCTTTCGTAACAGCGCAAGTTACGAGCGCTGGTGGGAAGGCCGAAAACTGTGGGGCGAACTCTTCATCACGGCGCGCTCGCTCGCACGCCAGATTCTGTCGATGCCCGATTCGCTCGATCCTCTACAACAGCGGCACTTCCTCGCGGCGATCGGCGGCTTTGCACATGCGTTGCGGCATCAGTTGCGCGGCACCGATGCGCTCGCCGATCTCGCATCACGGCTGACGCCCGAGTTGCACGCTCGCGTCTCGACCGCGCAATTCAAGCCGGGCATCATCCTGCTGTGGTTCGGCGAATGGCTCGCACAACGCCAGCGCGACGGCACGATCGACGGCTACGCGCTCATCGCGATCGACCGTAACCTCAACGCGCTGTCGGACGTCATCGGCGGCTGCGAACGGCTCGCGAACACACCCCTGCCCTTCTCCTATTCGGTGATGATTCACCGCACCATCTATCTCTTTTGCGTGCTGCTGCCATTCGGTCTCGTCGATGGTGCCGGTATGCTCACGCCACTGTTCGCTCTGCTCGTCGCCTATGCGTTCATGGCGCTTGAAGCGATCGCCGCACAGATCGAAGATCCGTTCGGCCTCGAAGAAAACGACCTCGCCCTGAACGCAATGTGCAATACGCTCGAAGCCGTCCTGCACGACATGTCGGCCGATCCCGCCTTCGAACGCGCGCCCAAGGCTTCTTCTTCGTCGCGGCTCTACATACTGGATTGAGACACTTAATTTCATTGTGGATCGTGCCTGGCGCAAGCGCTCTCCTTCATAATCTTTCGAGCCTTATTTATGGAGATTCGCTTTGAAACTGTTCTACAAAGCCGGGGCCTGCTCGTTGGCCTCGCATATCGCGCTCGTTGAATCCGGCCTTCCGTTTGATATCGAAGCGGTCGATCTGAAGGCGAAAGTCACCGCCAGCGGCGCGGATTTCACGAAGATCAATGCAAAGGGTTATGTTCCCGCACTCGTCCTCGACAATGGCGATGTGCTGACCGAAGGTCCCGCGATCATGCAATACATCGCCGACCAGGCGCCCGCAAAGCATCTCGCGCCGCTGAACGACGCCATGGCGCGTTATCGTCTGCAAGGCTGGCTGACGTTCATCGGCACCGAGTTGCACAAGAACTTCTCTCCGTTCTTCAATCCGGCCGCAAGCAGCGACTGGAAAGCGGCGGCAATGAGCAATCTCGAACGCCGCCTCGCCTACACCGCGCAACAACTCGAAGACAAGACGTACTTGCTTGGCGACGAATTCAGCATTGGCGACGCCTATCTGTTCACGGTGCTCGGTTGGGCCAAGTTCATCGATCTGGATCTCGGCAAATGGCCGGTGCTCGTGGCGTATCGGTCGCGCGTGGGCGAGCGCGCCGGCGTGCAGGCGGCGCTGAAGGCCGAAGGGTTGATCTGAGCGCACCGCGCGGCCTGATCGCAGCAGACAGCGGCCTCCTTCGGGAGGCCGTTTCTATATCTGACCGCGCAGCGCTTCTATCTTAATAAAGCTGCAGCCTTTGATGCAGCAAGGGAAACGCAGCATAACGCCATCTCAATTGAGATTCGTCTCATTCAGTCTTAAAGCGCTCGCCTCTATGATTCATACATGTCGCGGCGATGCAGAAAAACGCAGCGCCGAATCAAAAGCTTCCCGCTTATATTTGTACTGGAGAGTCTCAAGCATGCGTAACCTGATCAAGAATGTCGCCATCATCGCTATCGTTGCAAGCACCGTTGCCGTCGCTACGCCCAGCGCCTTCGCCGGCAGCAAGACCGCAACGTTCGACGTGACGCTCAACATTCAAGACGATTGCTCGATTTCGGCGAACCCCTTGAACTTCGGCGACACCGGCGCGCTTACCGACAACGTCGATCAGTCCAGCAACCTCGCCGTGACCTGCACCACGGGCACGCCGTACAACGTCGCGCTCGATGCCGGCACGGCAACCGGTTCGCAAGTCGCGACACGCAAGCTCGCCAATGCCGGCGGCACCGCGACGGTCGACTTCAACTTGTATCGCGATGCAGCCCGCACGCAGCTCTGGGGCCAGACGACCGGCACCGACACGACAGCGGGCGTAGGTAATGGCAAAAGTCAGAGTCTCGTCGTGTACGGCCGCGTACCATCGCAAACCACACCGGCCGCAGGCACTTATAGCTCGACTGTCACCGCTACGGTCGTGTTCTGAAGCGAGTAGATAAGCAGACGGAACGGCCTCCTTTGGGAGGCCGTTTTTGCATCTGACGGCGCAACGAATCCATCCCAATAAAGCCGCGTCTCCTGATGCAGCAAGGGAAAGGCAGCACAACGCTATCTCAAATGAGATTCGTCTCATTCAGTCTTAAAGCGCCCGTCCCTATGATTCATACATGTCGCGGCGATGCAGAAAACCGCAGCGCCGAATCGAAAGCTTCCCGCTTAAATTCGTACCGGAGAGTCTCAAGCATGCGTAACCTGATCAAGAATGTCGCCATCATTGCTATCGTTGCAAGCACCGTTGCCGTCGCCACGCCCAGCGCCTTCGCCGGCAGCAAGACCGCGACGTTCGACGTGACGCTCAACGTTCAAGACGATTGCTCGATCTCGGCGAATCCCTTGAATTTCGGCGACACCGGCGCGCTTACCGACAACGTCGATCAGTCCAGCAACCTCGCAGTGACTTGCACGTCCGGAACGCCCTACAACGTCGCGCTCGATGCCGGCACGGCAGCCGGTTCGCTCATCGCAAAGCGCAAGCTCGCCAACGCCACCGGCGACGCCTCGGTCAATTTCAACCTGTATCGCGATGCAGCCCGCACCAAGCTCTGGGGCCAGCAGACCGGCATCGACACGGCTTCGGGTATAGGTAATGGCGACAGTCAGAGCCTCGTCGTGTACGGCCGCGTACCGTCGCAAACCACCCCGGCCGCAGGCACCTATAGCTCGACTGTTACCGCCACGGTCGTGTTCTGAGGCAACTCGCTTCGCTTCATGTGCAAAGCTTGCCAGAGCTCGAATAAAGCTATATCACTGGCATCGTCGGAAGTAATTCGGGAGACCGACGATGCCACGCTTTACACAACCAGCATGGGCAGCCTTTCTGTTTTTGGAATGCGCTGCCTCGCTCGCCGCGTCATTGCAGATATCTCCGGTTTCAATCCAGCTCGCTGGCCCGGAAAACGGCAAGGTCGTCACGTTACGCAACGATGGCGATGAACCGATTCACGCTCAAGTGCGAACCTTCGTCTGGGATCAGTCCGACGAAGAAGACAAACTCACGCCTACCCGCGATCTGATCGCCAGTCCGCCTATCGCCGAAGTGCCCGCCGGCGGTCAGCAAGTCATCCGCGTCATTCGCGCCAACGCCGCACCCGTTGCACAGGAACGCGCATACCGCCTGATCATCGACGAGTTGCCGCCCGACGGCGGCGACAAGCAATCGGCGGTTCAGTTTCGCTTTCGATATTCCCTACCCCTATTCATTTCGCCGCGCGGTGAGGCGAGCACGCCGAAGCTGCAATGGTCCGTCGTCGAAAGAAACGGCAAGGCGTATCTGCGAGTGCAAAACGATGGCGACATTCACGCGCAACTGAGCACCGTTTCACTCAAGACATCGGACAAGGATGTGCGCGTGTCCGGCGGTTTGCTCGGCTACGTGCTGCCAGGCCGGGTGCGCTCATGGATACTCCCCGACGCGGCCAGCGCCATGCACGGCAAGACGGGCGAAGTCAGCGCCACGGTGAACGGCGCCAGCATGAACGGATCGTTGAGCAATCCGGCCGCGCCCTGATCGTTCGGGGTTGCCACGGGAACAGCGTGCATCGTCATGGATGGATCGACTCGCCCAAGGCTCGTGACGCGCGGTGTTCCTCTCCTGATTTCACTGGGCGTGTTTTCCCAAGCGGCTGTTGCTCAAGTCGATATCACCGGCGGCTCGCCCAGCCAGGTTCCGAATATCGCGGGCTCACCGCGCACCGCCTCGCTCGACATGCAATCGCAAGAAACGCAGTCGCTCGTGCTCGAGATCGTCGTCAACGGCACGAACCTGGGCGAGCCGTCCAACTTCGAGTTGCGTCACGGCCAACTCTATGCCGAGCGCGCCACGCTCGAGAATGCGGCCATCCGGGTCGACGACTTACATGCCGATGCAGACGGATGGATCGCCGTTTCATCGATTCCAGGCGTGCGCGCCACTTATTCGTCCGCGCGTCAGCAGGCGCTTCTTGACGTCGACCGGTCGCGTCAGATCGCGCAGCGCCTCGGCAACCGGCTTCCGGTTACACCGAAGGCAACGCCCGGCACCGGCTTCGCGCTCAACTACGACGTGACGTACACGCGCCAACTGGGCGAAATGGCGGCCGGTCAGTTCGGCGTCTGGAACGAACAGCGGCTCTTCAGTCCGGCGGGCGTATTCGACAACACCGGCACTTACCTCAACGGCGCCGGAACCAACGGCTACACGCGGCTGGACACGAACTGGGTCTATTCGAATCCGGCCAAACTCATGACGATGACGTTCGGCGACGCCATCTCCGGCTCACTCGCGTGGACGCGCTCGGTGCGATTCGGCGGCTTCCAGATACAGCGCGATTTCAGCCTGCGCCCGGATCTCGTGACGTTTCCCCTGCCGATGTTCAGCGGATCGGCCGCGGTGCCCTCTGCCGTCGACTTGTATATCAACGGTCTGCGCCAGTACAACGGCAACGTCGCGCCGGGTCCGTTCCAGATCGCGCAGGCGCCCAGTCTGACAGGCGCGGGCACGGCGCAAGTGGTCGTGACCGATGCGCTCGGCCGTCGCGTCACGACGAGCGTGCCGCTTTATATCGACACGCATCTGCTGTCAAAAGGCCTGTCGAGCTATTCGGCGGAATTCGGCTTTCTGCGCGACGATTACACGCTGCGCTCCTGGTCGTACGAGGCATCGCCCGTCTTCAGCGGAACCGCCGCGTATGGCATCACCGACTGGCTCACACTGCAAGCCCACGCGGAAGGCGGGCAAGGTTTGAGCAACGCCGGCACGGGCGCGATCGTGCGCGCAGGCCAATTCGGCGTCTTCAATGCGGCGGCCGCGGGCAGCAAGCTGAATGGCGCGACCGGCGCGCTTTTCAGTCTTGGCTACCAGTACATCAGTCCTGCGGCTTCGCTGACGCTGCAGACCACGCACGCGACCAACAACTATCGCGATATCGCGGCCCTCGACGGCACCTCTGTGTTTCAGCATGTTTACCAGGCGACCGTATCGGTCGCGTTAATGCGGTCGCAATCGGCAACAGTAAGCTACATCGATTCCGAAGACACGTTCTCGGGACACGCGCGCGTCGTCACGCTTGCGTACAACGCGCAGATCGGCAGCCGCTGGTCGCTTTTCGCGAGCACGTATCGCGACTTTCTGCAGCGCGGAGTATGGGGCGGTTCGATTGGCATAACCATCGCGCTCGGCGGCAATACGTCGGTCAGCACGACGGTGGCGCAGTCGGGTGGACACACGACCGCCGATGTCACCGCATCGCGTCCCGCCGACTACGGTGGCGGTTGGGGTTGGTCGGTTCAAGGCGGCGCCGGTGCCGATTATCGTCATGCCTTCGCCGGAACGACTTATCGCTCGAAGTTCGGCGATTTCGAGGCGACCGCGCAGCGCTTCAACGGCACGACGGCGCTCAGCACGGACATGGCGGGCGGCATCGCGATCATGGACGGCGCCATCTTGCCGACGCGCACGGTCACCGACGCGTTCGCGCTCGTTTCGACCGATGGCGTCCCCAATGTTCCTGTCACGCAGGAGAACCGCTTTGTCGGCGTGACGAACTCGAAGGGCTATCTGCTCGTGCCGAATCTGACTTCCTATCAGCGCAATCAACTCGCGATCGACCCGCTCGCGCTGCCGCCAGACGCATCCATCGACAGAACGAAACTGGACATCGCGCCGCAGCGGCGCTCGGGTGCGCTCGCGCACTTCGGCATGTCGCGCTATCAGGGCGCGTCGGTGAGTTTCGTCGATACCACGGGCGCGCCCTTGCCCGCCGGCGCCGTGGCGACGCTCACGAGCACGGGCGAAGCGGCGATCGTCGGCTACGACGGCGTTGCATTTTTCCGCCGTCTCGATTCAGACAACCACGTGACGATTCACGAGGCGAAAGGCGACTGTTCAGCCGGTTTCAGGCTCGACCCGCCGAAGGCCGGAGACCTGCCACAGCTCGGGCCGATCACCTGCCAGCCGGACAAGGGCAAGAGCCAAAAGGAGAAATGACATGCACGCACCGCTTCGCCGCACGCACGGCTCGTTTCGTCCCGTCAGATACGCGCTCGTGTTTCTCGTGCTCTGCGCGCTCTCTGGCGCGGCGCGCTCGCAAACCTGCACGTTTTCGGTGGGCTATACGGATTTCGGCTCCATCGATGTGACGGACACCGAGCCCGCCGATATCGTCGGCGGCATTCACATTCTGTGCAGCGGCTATTCGACGGCGATGGTTCGCATGTGCCTGAACATCGGCCACACCGACTCGCGCACGCTCATTGGCCCAAGCGGCGCAACGTTGAACTACAACCTCTACGTCGATCCGGACCATCAAGGTGTGTGGGGATCGGTCACGGCGCCCGACACCGTGCCGCTGACGCTCGATCTTCCCGTTCATCCGGGCGGCAAGGTCTGGGAACATGAGCCGTTCTATGGACGCATTCCGCCTAACCAGCCCGTACCGAACGGCACGTACACCATGCCGTTCAGCGCCTCGGACACCTACTTCGTCTATGTGGGATACACCGGCACGCCACCCGATTGCAAGACGGCAACGGCGCCCTATACGAGCGGTCCGTTCACGGTTACGGCGACGGTCGGCCCGACTTGCACGATAGACGCGTCGCCCCTCGTCTTTCGGGAGGCGAGCCTGCTCGACCAACCGATCGAGTCGACGAGTTCGTTGCGGGTGACGTGCGTCTCGGGCATGCCCTTTTCGGTGGCGCTGGACCGCGGCATGACGCCCGGCGCGACGACCACCAACCGCAAGCTCGCTCGCCAGGGAGGGACAGAGACCATCGACTATCAGCTATACATCGACCCGACGCACAAGGTGCCTTGGGCCGATGGCACGAATGGCACGACGATGGCCTTCAATACTGGAACCGGCCAGCCGCAAACGCTCGTGGTCTATGGCCAGGTCCCGGCGCAGGAATCGAAACCGCCTGGAAGGTATCGCGACACCATCATGGCACTGATCGTCTTCTAGCAACGATCAGCGCGCAGCCGGGCGCAACTCAGTCGCGCACGCAATCGACGAAGTATTCGATACGCCCGTTGATCACCTCGCCCACGAGCCCGTGGATGTCGGTATGGAAGCCTGGGAAGCGTTCGTTGAATTCGCGCGCGAAACGCAGGTAATCGACGATCGTGCGATTGAAGCGCTCGCCCGGAATCAGCAACGGAATGCCCGGCGGATACGGCGTGAGCAGAATGCTCGTCACGCGCCCTTCGAGTTCGTCGATAGGCACGCGGTCGATTTCGCGGTGTGCGAGCTTAGCGAACGCTTCGGACGGCTTCATGGCCGGCTCCATGCTCGACAGATACATCTCGGTAGTCAGACGCGCGATGTCGTTTGCGCGATAAACACTGTGAATCTGCTCGCACAGATCGCGCAGGCCGATGCGCTCATACGATGGATGCTGCGCGATGAATTCCGGCAGCACGCGCCATAGCGGCTGGTTGTTGTCGTAGTCGTCCTTGAACTGCTGGAGTTCGGTGACCATCGAGTTCCAGCGGCCCTTCGTGATGCCGATGGTAAACATGATGAAGAACGAGTAGAGCCCGGTCTTCTCCACGATAATGCCGTGCTCGGCCAGATAGCGCGTGACGATGCCGGCCGGAATGCCCGTGTCGCCGAAACTGCCGTCCACGTCGAGTCCCGGCGTGATGATGGTCGCCTTGATCGGGTCGAGCATGTTGAAGTTTTCCGCGAGCGCGCCGAAGCCGTGCCAGCGGTCGTTCGGCTTCAGCATCCAGTCTTCGCGGTCGCCTATACCCTCTTCGGCCAGCGCCTCCGGGCCCCAGACCTTGAAGAACCAGTCGTCGCCGTATTCGTCGTCGACCTTGCGCATGGCGCGGCGGAAATCGAGCGCTTCCGCAATCGATTCCTCGACGAGCGCCGTGCCGCCCGGCGCTTCCATCATCGCCGCGGCCACGTCGCATGACGCGATGATCGCGTATTGCGGGCTCGTCGACGTATGCATGAGGTACGCCTCGTTGAAACGATGCCGGTCGAAGGTGCTGTTCTCGCTGTCCTGCACGAGAATCTGCGACGCCTGCGAGATGCCCGCGAGCAGCTTGTGCGTGGAGTGCGTGGCGAACACGAGCGCGCCGGTACGCGGCCGGCCCGCGCCGATCGCGTGCATGTCCTGATAGAACGAATGGAACTCGGCGTGCGGCAGCCAGGCTTCGTCGAAGTGCAGTGTATCGAGCAGGTCGCCGAGCAGGTCCTTGATCATCTCGACGTTGTAGATCACGCCGTCATACGTGCTTTGCGTGATCGTCAGAATGCGCGGCTTGATCTTCGGGTTCTTCGCGAGCGCCTCGCGCGCGAACGGATTCGCCTCGATCTTCTTGCGAATGTTTTCGGGCTTGAACTCGTCGCGCGGAATCGGTCCGATGATGCCGAACTGGTTGCGCGTCGGCGTGAGGAACACGGGGATCGCGCCCGTCATGGTGATGGCGTGCAGGATCGACTTGTGACAGTTGCGGTCCACGAGCACGATATCGCCCGGCGCCACGGTCGCGTGCCACACGATCTTGTTCGAGGTGGACGTGCCGTTGGTCACGAAGAAGAGATGATCCGCGCTGAAGATGCGCGCCGCGTTACGCTCGGACGCCGCGACCGGCCCAGTGTGATCGAGCAACTGGCCGAGTTCCTCGACGGCATTGCAGACGTCCGCGCGCAACATGTTCTCGCCGAAAAACTGGTGGAACATCTGTCCGAGCGGATTCTTCAGGAACGCGACGCCGCCCGAGTGTCCCGGACAATGCCACGAATACGAACCTTCTTCTGCGTACTGCACCAGTTCCTTGAAGAACGGCGGCGCGAGCGAATCCAGATACACCTTGGCTTCGCGAATGACGTGCCGTGCAACGAACTCCGGCGTGTCCTCGAACATGTGGATGAAGCCGTGCAGCTCGCGCAGGATGTCGTTCGGCAAGTGGCGCGAGGTGCGCGTCTCGCCGTACAGGAAGATCGGGATGTCCGCGTTGCGGCGGCGCACGGCGTTGATGAACGCGCGCAACGCGACGATAGCCGAAGCCAGTTCCGGCGTGTCGCCTTCCACGACGACGTTATCGGCATATGGCAGGAGTTCGTCGTCGTCGATCGACAGAATGAAGCACGACGCGCGGCTCGACTGCTGCGCGAAGGCCGCGAGGTCGCCGTAGCTCGTCAGGCCGAGCACTTCGGCGCCTTCGCGCTCGATCGCTTCGGCAAGCGCGCGAATGCCGGAACCCGAGATATTCTCGGAGCGAAAGTCTTCGTCGATGATGACGACGGGAAAGCGGAACTTCATCGTGCGAATCTCCAAATGGAACGACCGCTGCCCGAGACTGGAAGCTCGACGACAGCGGTCTTTCGACAAGCGTATGCGGTGTGCGTTTCTTTGAGAAGCGAAGGAATCAGGTTTTCGGCAGGGTAACGCCGTGCTGCCCCTGATACTTGCCGCCGCGATCCGCATACGACGTCTCGCAAATCTCGTCGCTTTCGAAAAACAGAACCTGCGCGACGCCTTCGTTCGCGTAGATTTTGGCAGGCAAAGGTGTCGTATTCGAGAATTCGAGCGTGACGTAGCCTTCCCATTCCGGCTCGAACGGCGTCACGTTCACGATGATCCCGCAACGCGCGTAGGTGGACTTGCCGAGACACACGGTCAGGCACGAGCGCGGAATACGGAAATATTCGACCGTGCGGGCAAGCGCGAAGGAATTCGGCGGGATGATGCAGACATCGCCCTTGAAGTCGACGAACGATTTCTCGTCGAAGTTTTTCGGATCGACGATGGTGGAATTGATGTTCGTGAAGATCTTGAATTCGTCGGCCACGCGGATGTCGTAGCCGTAGCTCGACGTTCCGTACGACACGATCTTGCGGCCGTCTTCGGTCACGCGCACCTGATCGCGCACGAACGGCTCGATCATCTTGTGCTCTTCGGCCATGCGCCGGATCCACTTGTCGGACTTGATGCTCATAGGGACGCTACCCAGCGTTGCGGCTCGCGGTCATGCGACCGGACGCCTGCGGTGAAACGGGGCATGGCGGCAGCGATTTTGTCGCGCGCTGCGGCCAAACGGAAAGCGCGTATTTTACGCGAACGACGCGTCGTATCGGCGACGCTCGACCGTGATCGACCATTCGGATGATACTCGCGGCGTCTTCATCGATCAGCGCCGGATGACGCCGCATGCGAGCGCCGGTCCCACGTTGTGCGGACTGGCGGCGTAGGGATCGGTGGCTTCGCGATGCAGCACGATAGCGCGTGAGATGACCGAGCGCACGCCGTCGAGCGACACGTCCGTCGCCACGAAAAAGCCCGTGGCCGATCCGGTGGAATCCGCGTGAATGTTGCCGAGTTCGCCTTCGAGACGCGCGGTGGCGCGCTTGCGCTCCGCCGGCAGCGCGAAGACCGGGCTTGCGTCCTGATCGTCCATGGCGATGCAGTCGCCGCGCTCGTGAACCTGCAGCGCGTGATCGCTGTCGGGCGCCATGTCGATCAGGCTATACGACACCTGAACGCCGTCCGCGCGCTCGATCAGCGTGATGGTGCCGCGCGCCGCGTTGCCAGGCGTCGGCTGAAGCACCGCGTCGGCGCGTTTCTCGTGATTCTGGAAGATGATGCCGCAGCCGCTCACGAGAACACTACAGGCGACGAGCGCCGAAGCAAGTCCGGCGTGCGCCGCCCTTCCGTCGAATCTATGTCTCATGCGATCCTCTCGGCGGCCCGCCGACACCCGGTGCATCCGCGCGGCCGCCCATAGCAGGCGACATGATACCGCGAGCCGCACCGCACAAGGCTTCGGCGAAACGCGTCCAAGCGCGCCACATCAAGTGTTCTGCACGACGATGCTCGGAAACTTCGACGTCATGTCGCGCTGACGATCGGCAATGGCAATCGCCACGCGCCGCGCAATCGCGCGATACGTCTCGGCAATCCGGCTTTCCGGCTGCGAAACGACTGTCGGCTGACCGGCATCGGTGCGTTCTCGAATCGCGATATCGAGCGGCAACTGGCCGAGAATCTCGACGCCGTATTCCTTCGCCATGCGCTCGCCGCCGCCCGCGCCGAAGATATGCTCCTCGTGCCCGCAATTCGAGCAGATATGCGTGCTCATGTTCTCGACGATGCCGAGAATGGGAATGCCGACCTTCTCGAACATCTTGAGGCCCTTCTTGGCGTCGAGCAGCGCGATGTCCTGCGGCGTGGTGACGATCACCGCGCCCGTCACCGGCACTTTCTGCGAGAGCGTCAACTGAATGTCGCCCGTGCCCGGCGGCATGTCGACGACGAGATAATCCAGGTCTTTCCAGTTGGTCTGACGCAGCAGTTGTTCGAGCGCGGAGGTGACCATCGGGCCGCGCCAGACCATCGGGTTGTCCTGCTCGATCAGAAAGCCGATGGAATTCGCCTGAATGCCATGACCGATCAGCGGATTCATCGACTGGTTGTCGGGCGACTCGGGCCGGCCGGAGATGCCGAGCATCATCGGCAAGGACGGGCCGTAGATGTCCGCGTCGAGCATGCCGACATTGGCACCTTCCGCCGCCAGCGCGAGCGCGAGATTCGCGGCTGTCGTGCTCTTGCCGACGCCGCCCTTGCCCGACGCCACCGCGATGATGTTCTTGACGTTCGGCAGCAGCTTCACGCCGCGCTGTACCGCGTGCGCGACGACTTGCGAGGACACATCGACGACGACGTCTTCCACGCCGGGAACCGCACGCAACGCATCCTCGACCAGTTTGGCCGTGGCCGCGAACTGCGTACGCGCCGGATAGCCCAGTACGACGCTCACCGAGACCGTGCCGTTTTGTAGCGAAACGTTGCGGATACTTTTGGTATCGACGAACTTGCGGCTGGTGTTCGGATCGGTCAGTGTGGCTAGTGCGGCGTCGATCTTCGCGCGGTCGATACTCATTGCAACTCCATGGAATGGTTTGTGCTGATGCGACGGCGCATTGCAACAAACTGAGGAAAGTGAAAGTAATTGTTAGAGCCGTTGCGCCGCGTCCCCGCGCATTGCACTATTGCGCGCGGTAATTGTTTCCGGGGATGCATCGCCACTGGCGACTGACGCGCTCTCATTTCTCATAATTGTAGAGGTTCGTCCGGACGCACGTCCGAAGACCCTTACGTACTGTCGGCGCGGCGCGCCGAATCGCTCGTTGATTCAAGGAGATCAAACATGAAGTTGAAGTTGATGACCCGTTTGTCGGTTTTCGTCGTTGCTGGCGCACTGGTCGCGGGCTGCGCGACGGAGCAGGGTAACAATGCGGCGGTCGGCACGGGCGTCGGGGCCGCGACCGGCGCTGGCCTCGGTGCGATTTTCGGCGGCGGCAAGGGCGCGGCAATCGGCGCGGCTGCAGGCGCGGCTGTCGGCGGTGTGACCGGCTACAACTGGCAAGCCATTCGCAACAAGATTTCCGGCGACTCGAAGGGCACCGGCACGCAGGTGACCGAGCAGCAAGACGGATCGCTCAAGGTCAACATACCGAACTCGATTTCTTTCGACACCAACAGCTACGCGATCAAGCCGACGTTCGATCCGGTTCTGAACTCCGTCACGCAAACGTTGCAGCAGCATCCGGAGTTGATCGCCAACGTGATCGGCCATACGGATAACACCGGCACGGCGGCTTACAACCAGACGCTGTCGCAGAATCGCGCGCAAAGCGTGGCTTCCTATATCGCCACGCACGGTGTCGCCGGTCAGCGTCTCTCGTCGCAGGGCATGGGACAGAACCAGCCGATCGCCGACAACTCGACCGAAGCAGGCCGCGCGCAAAATCGTCGCGTGGAAATTTACCTGCGCGCGACGGCACAGCCGGGCCAAGTGCAATAAATTTCTGATTTATAAGGAGAATCGGCAGATGCCGGCGCAGCGTGGCAAAGCGCGCGAAGCCGCCTGAAAAAAATTTGAAACTTGGGCGCACGGCGCGTGTCTGTCTTTACGGTAGGCGCGCGGCGAGGCCGCCACCTGCCATTCTCCTCTTGTCGTTGTTGCTCCGGGGCCCGGTTTTGGACCCCGGTTTTTTTTGGTGCGATGGTTTTCGGCTGCCGCGCCCAAGTCTCCCCGCCTCCCCGTCTTCCTTCCCCTCCCTGCTAAAATCGAAAATCGCTTTTTTTGCGTTCTTCGATCAACTTCTGCATTTCCTCCGGGCCGCGCCTTATGTCAGCACCGATTTCAGCCATCGCCACCGCCGCGCCCGCCGTCAAGAACGGCGCTCGCCAGATCCTCGTCACGTCCGCGTTGCCGTATGCGAACGGTCAGATTCATATCGGCCATATGGTCGAATACATTCAGACGGACATCTGGGTTCGGACGCTGCGCATGCATGGCCACGAGGTCTACTACGTCGGCGCCGACGATACCCACGGCACGCCCATCATGCTGCGCGCCGAAAAAGAAGGCATCACGCCGAAAGCGCTGATCGAACGCGTTTGGAAAGAGCACAAGCGCGACTTCGACAGCTTCGGCATTTCCTTCGACAACTATTATTCGACCGATGCCGAGGAAAACCGCGTCCTTTGCAACGCCATCTACGCCGCGCTCCAGGAAGCGGGATTGATCGACGCGCGCGACATCGAGCAGGCCTACGATCCGGTCAAGGAAATGTTCCTGCCGGACCGCTTCATCAAGGGCCAGTGCCCGAAGTGCGGCGCGAAGGACCAGTACGGCGACAATTGCGAGGTTTGCGGCTCGACTTATCAGCCCACCGAACTCATCAACCCGTATTCGGTGGTGTCGGGCGCGACGCCCATCCGCAAGATTTCCACGCATTATTTCTTCCGCCTGTCGGACCCGCGTTGCGAAGACTTCCTGCGCGGCTGGGTCGGCGGACTCGCGCAGCCCGAAGCCACGAACAAGATGCGCGAATGGCTCGGCGACAAGGGCGAGGCCAAGCTCGCCGACTGGGACATCTCGCGCGACGCGCCCTACTTCGGCTTTGAAATCCCCGGTGCGCCGGGCAAGTACTTCTACGTCTGGGTCGACGCCCCGGTCGGCTATTACGCAAGCTTCAAGAATCTCGCGGACCGTATCGGCCTGAATTTCGATGAATGGGTGAAGCCCGGTTCGAAGACCGAGCAGTACCACTTCATCGGCAAGGACATTCTGTATTTCCACACGCTCTTCTGGCCCGCGATGCTCGAATACTCCGGTCATCGCACGCCGACGAACGTGTTCGCGCACGGCTTTCTTACCGTCGACGGCGCGAAGATGTCGAAGTCGCGTGGCACGTTCATCACGGCGCAAAGCGTGATCGATACCGGCATCAATCCGGAATGGCTGCGCTACTACTTCGCGGCCAAGCTGAACAGCACGATGGAAGACATCGACCTCAACCTGGAAGACTTCCAGGCGCGCGTGAACAGCGATCTCGTCGGCAAATACGTGAATATCGCGAGCCGCGCGGCGGGCTTTCTTCTGAAGCGCTTCGACGGCCGCGTGCAGGACAGCGCGATGCAGCATCCGCTGCTTGCGCAACTGCGCGCCGCGATTCCGCAGATTGCGGGCTTCTACGAGTCGCGCGAATACGGCCGCGCGCTGCGCACGACCATGGATCTCGCCGATACCGTCAACGGCTACGTCGATACCGCGAAGCCCTGGGAACAGGCGAAGGACCCGGCCAACTCGGTCGCGTTGCACGAGACTTGCAGCGTGAGTCTGGAGGCGTTCCGCCTGTTGTCGCTTGCGCTGAAGCCGGTGTTGCCGAAGCTGATCGAAGCGGTCGAGGCGTTCCTCGGCATCGCACCGCTCGTCTGGACGGACGCGCACAAGCCGCTGTCGTCGGCCAATGCCGTGAACGCGTACAAGCATCTGACCACGCGCGTCGACCCGAAGCAGATCGAGGCCTTGCTCGCGGCGAATCGCGAGTCGTTGCAGGCAGCGCCGGAAGCGGCCGCTGCTTCTGCCGCTGCTACAAGTGCGAGTGCGGCTAAGAGCGCGGCGCCCGCCAAGAAGCAAGCGAACGAAGAGACGCCAGGCGTCATCTCCATCGACGACTTCTCGAAAATCGATCTGCGTATCGCGAAGATCGTCGATTGCAAAACGGTCGAAGGCTCCGACAAGCTCTTGCAACTGACGCTCGATATCGGCGAAGAGAAAACGCGCAATGTGTTCTCGGGTATTCGTTCGGCTTATCAGCCGCAGGATCTGATCGGCAAGCTGACCGTGATGGTCGCCAATCTCGCGCCGCGCAAGATGAAGTTCGGCCTGTCGGAAGGCATGGTGCTGGCGGCGTCCGCTGCCGACGAGAAGAAGGAGCCGGGGCTCTATATTCTCGAACCGCATGGCGGGGCCACGCCGGGAATGCGGGTGCGCTGAACGACAACCGCGACGCTCGAAACAGGAACGCCCCTCTTGAGGGGCGTTTTTTTTCGGACGTCTGTCCGTGGCAAGCAACCTGAGCAGCGCTGCCCGGCGATGCCTATTGATAGGTCATGGTGAGAATCATCGACGTGTTCGCCGGACCGGGCGTCACGGTACCGGTTCGGTAGTAACGCGCCTTCATCGGGATGACATAGCTGCCACCCGTGGAACTGTTGTAGCCGGAGAATGCCTTGGTCGTGCTCAGCGGAAACACCGCGCCGGAGCCATCCAGTAGTTGCACGCCCACGCCCGTGGCCGACGACGAGCCATTGAGCGCCACGACGGATTGCGAACTGTTAAGCACACTGGTCGTGGGATCGATTTCATACAGGACGCCATTCATTCCCGAGGGACAATTGTTGAGGCTGATGTTGAACGGGACCGCCGCGGTAGTCGCACCGACAGACGCCATCTCCACCGGAAAATGGGTGCCGAGCGGCACCGGCACATCGGGGGTCTGGCAGGTAAGCGGGACGACCGTCACCGCCGGGACGATCAGATAAAAAGGCGTGGTGCCCGGGCTGTCCGGGACAAAATTGATCATGGAGCTGGAGCTCGCCAGCGTCTGCGCGCCCAGCACACCCGCCGCGCTCACAACGCCTGTCTTCACGAGCGCAACTGCCCAACGCCCATAGTTTTTGAGGTTGGAGCCAACGGCGGTACAGGTCCAGCCCACGTAGGGCGCCCGCACGGAGGGCGACACCACGTCGAGCCAATCCACACCGCCACACGAACTCGGCTCGCCGTCGAACGCGATGGCCATGCCAACGCCGGGCACATTGGTCTGCAAGACCGTATAGGACGCGAGACCTGGACCCGGTGTGCTCGCAATCGTCACGCTGCTTTTCGGCCATGCGACATTCAACTTCGAATACATGCCGGAACCGGATGTCGTCGACATGGTGCACACGTAGTTGACCATCGACGTGATGCTCCAGGGCGCCAGAATGGCGCCCACCGGCAAGTCGCGCGGCACCGAAATCGTCGCGGGGAGAATGGCCTGCACACTCTGACCTCCGCCCGTGCAAGCGTCGGCCCATGCGTCCTGCATGCCGCCTGTCAAAACCAGCGCGCTCGACAAGATGATCCAAGCATATCGTCGCAGCCGGGCAAATCCGATGCCTTTCATATCGCTATTCCGTCAAAGGGTGTCGAAGTCACGCGCGCGTCAGTTGTAGGTGAAGTTGACCGTCGCGGAGGTCGTCACCGTGCCCGCTGTCATCGTTCCAAGACGATAGAACTGCGCCACCATCGGAATGGTCATGGCGTTGGTCGCGTCCACTTGGCCCCGATTGGACGTGTTGCCGAGCGTGACGACCGTACCGGTGGTCGCGCCCGCACTGCTCGCCTGCAGCAGTTGCACGCCGGTCTGCGTCGCGGTGCCGGTGTTCTTGAGCACACTCGGAACGGTGTCCGACTGGCCCGATACGGCCATCGATACCGTGGTGCCCGGCGTGCAGTTGGTCAGCTTCAGGCTGAACGCCGTGGGATTCATCGTCGATCCCACGCTCGGAAAGTCGAGGATATTGGCGCTGCCCAGATTGATCGTCTGATTCGCCGAAGCGGTGTCCACCGTGCAGGACGGGGGCACGATGGTGCCGGTGAAGTTGAGCGTGGCATCCGCTCCGAATGCCGAACCGGTCGCGGTGACGGCGATGGTGACGGCGAGATTAGCCAGAAGTGATCCAAGTGTGCGCATAGTCATTCAAACGTGTTCATGTTGCCGCCGCTCGTGCGGGTCTTTGTCGATTGCAGATTCATGTCGTGGAGATATCGGCTTAGTTGCAGGCTGCATCCGCGAAGGCAGTCGATGCCGCCCGGCTCCCGTCGGCTTCGGGCAACGCGTAATGCACCTTGCAACTCTGATCGGCCGCCGAGCCCCAACGGGCGATCAGATCGCCACTCGCGGCCTTGCTATACAACATCGCGCGGCTGCCCTGCGTCACGGCGCCAACGGATTCGCCGCTCGCATCCAGCACGTCCGCGCCGAACGGCACCGGCTCGCCGTTCAGACGACGCAAGCGCAAGACGATTGCGCGGCCTCGGTCTTCGGTATCGAACTTCACGAGCGACACCGCGCCGGCCGTTGGTGCAAAGTGCTGCTCGGTGGTCTTGAGCTGCACGCCCATCGGCAAGCCCTTGGTGTCGATCTCCACCGCGTTCTGCGAATACGGCTGCATGCCCGCCACGGCCGCGCGGCCGGCGCCGTTCAGACGCACGCCGGGCGAACTGGCAATGCGCGCTCCGGCGGCATCGTTCGCCTCGACAATCGCCAACGTGTCGCCGCTTTGCGGTGACAAGACCAGACCGCCCCCGTACGCGACCACGGAACCGGACGCACCCGCGCCTGCCTGCGTGTATCCGTTGGCGCGGCCAACATTCGCGCGCAACTGCGCGACAGGTGAGAAATAGCCGACGTTGGCGCTAAGGCTGTCGCTGTGGCTGCCGGGATCACCCGATGTGTGGCCCGCGCTCACGCCGTAGTTCATCTCATAGTCCTTGCCTAGCGTGCCCGTGAAGGTTTCCTGAATCTGGTTCGTGTTGTCGCGCGAGTCGTGCGAGAAGCTCGTCGTCGAATTGGCGATGTTCGTGCCCAGATCGAGGGGAACGCTCAGCGTGAGCATCACGCGGTTGTCCCAGTTCGCGGTTGACGTGTCGAGTTCGCGCGAAGCCGAAACCCCCACGCCGACGCGCCCGACGTTCGTGTTGTAGCCGACCTGGAACGCGGTATCGTTGCCATGCTTGTTCCAGTAGTTCTGCGTGTAGCCCGATGCGTAAATGGAGCCCCACTTGTCGAGGTTCTGGTTGAGCGTGAGCTGCAGGCGACCTTTCTGGATGCCGTTGCTCATGAACGCGGTGCCCTTCGACTCGAGGTCGCGCAGGTTCATGGCGTCGCGGAACCCGAGGAAGCCGCTCGTCGAATAGCGGTACGCCGCGAGCGTGACGTCGGTGTTCGTCGGCGTGAAGCTGCGCGAGAACGAAAGGCGAAGGCTCTGTCCGCTCCGGCTGCCGGATTTCGGCAGATTCGCATTGGCTTGCGTCGCGTCGAAGGCGAATGCACCGACCGACGTGTTGAGCGACGCGCCGAGCGCCGCCGAAATGTAGTCTTCGGCGACGATCGAGCCGCCATATAGCGTGACCAGGTTGTTCACGCCGTGCTGCACACCGGCCTGCACGACATACGGATGGCCCGATTCGCTCGAATTGCGATACTGGCCCGCTGCCACGTTCAAGCGCCAACGCCCCTCGCGCAGCGAATTCACGGGCGCGGCATACGGCACGGATGCAACGTGCTGGCTGCCGTCCGCTTCGGTGACGATCACCTGCAGGTCGCCGCCGTAGCCGGTCGGGTAGAGATCGTTGATCTCGAAAGGACCCGGCGCGACCGTCGTCTCGTAGATGAGATTGCCGTTTTGCTTAACCTGAACGTTCGCGTTGGTATTGGCGATACCCCGCACGATCGGCGCATAGCCGCGCTGCGATTCCGGGTACATGCGGTCGTCGGTTGCGAGTTGCACGCCGCGCACGCCGAACGAATCGAAGATCGAGCCGTCGGTGTAGGAGTCGCCGAGCGTCAACTGGCTCTTGAGCGGAATCAGCGAGCGCTGCACATTCGTCTGCAGGCTCTGTGCATGCGTGCCGCCAAACGACGATGTCGTGACGTTGCCGTTGTAGCGAAAACGCCAGGCGTCGAAGTTGAGACCCGCCGTCACGCCCAGATAACCCTGAGTGTTCGACACGCCGCCGCCATCCGAGCGATACACGTTGGCGTTGTACTGCAAGGTCGCGGCTGGCACGCCTTCGTCCCACAGCTTCGGATCGACCCAGCCGCGCGCGTTGCGGCTCATCATCGCTTGCGGCACGCTCACGTCGAGGCGCTGTTCGCCCATGTCGAAGGTGGCCGTCGCCTGCGGGATCAGGTCCGGCAGCGCCACGCCGCCCGTGCTGTTCGCGGCGTCGAGTTGCGCTAACGCGGAATCGGGCAGGCGCATGGTATCGACGCCCGCGCGCGCGAGCAGATCGCGATCGAAGACCGGGACCGCGCGATGATCCGGCGCGCCGACATTGCGCAACGTGATGGCGGTCATGCCAAGCCACACGCCGTTTACGTACAGTGCGGCGCGGTAATTGCCGGCCAGTGCGATGTTGCCCTTGTCGAAGCGGCTGACGTCCATGACCGCCGCGCCAGCAAAGCGCAGGAAGCCCGGGTCGAACTCCACGGCCTCGGGCGCGGCTGATGCGGTCGATGCGGTCGATGCGGCCGATGCCGTCGAGGTCGATGCCGTCGAGGTCGACGCCGTCGATGCAACCGTCGCACCACTCGATGCAGCCTTAACATCGGACGAGGCCTGAGCCCGATCCGGCCGCACCCCGGACGATGACGAAGTGTCCGTGCGAGCCGGCGTGTTTGCATCGGCCCTGGCATGCGCCGCGGCGAAGGCGAGCATCACGGCGACGCTGGTCCGACTCAGCGAGAGAGCGAACCTCGAATTCGATTCCATGCAGCGTTCATTCATATCGAGCCGGATTCGCGGGCAACACCGCTCCCCACCGATGGGAAACATCGGCATCCGGGGCTCGCTGCCTCGCGACGATTAAGTCTTGGTGTACGTGAACGCCAGGCTATTCGCGCCCGGCGTGTGGCCGACCGATGGCGAAGGAATCGACATCCTTCGCGTCGCTCGTGAATCGGTCAGATAGCCCGCATGCAGCGCGTCTCAGTGGATCGCTGCCTCGTGCTTCGTGGGACCGCCGTAGTCGTTCAGGGTCGTGAACGAGACCTGGCCGTTCGCGGTCGTCTTACCGGACAGTGGCAGCGTGAGCTCGCCACCCGGCGGCACCATGCCGCCTTCATCGAATCGGGCGGCATGTTCGCCTTCGCCCACATGAGCGTCGATGATCGTCACGTGATAAGGCGTCGGATTCGAAACCACGAGCGCGGACTTGCCGCCTTGCGACGACAGCCGCCATGTGAGCTTGCCCGGTGCGTCGTCGGCGCTGCCCGGCAAACCTTGCGGGCGAAAGAAAAACTTCAGGCGCGAGCGGAATGCGAGCTGGACGTAGTTCGCGCCGGCCTGAGCTTCGGTTGGCTTCGGCGGCACTTCCAGCATGTTGAACCAGAGCAGGGTTTCGCGATCTTTCGGCAGCGCTTCGCCGGTATACGCGATACGGACGGTCTGCGCCTTGCCCGGATCGATACGCGCAAACGGCGGCGTGAGCACGAACGGGAGATCGATCTGAGCCGGATCGACCTTGGGATCGCCCTTGTCGAGCCACACCTGCGTCAGGGCCGGCGATTTTCCCGCGTTGGACAGCTTAAGCGTCACCTCGCTATCCGTGGCGTTGTACACCACGCGCGTGCCCGCGACGACGACGGACGCATTGGCTGCGAACGGCAGGATCGCAACGAGAGCGAGCACACCCGCTGTCACTGCGCTAAAAACGACTTTTCGGAGACTCATGACATTCAACAAAATTTGCGGTGACGCGATGACTCGACCCCGCGCGCCGTGCGAGGGTTAAACGAAGACGCCGCGAGGGCGTCCTCGTTCGCGAATCGACTTACTGATAGACCATCGAGTAGGTCACCTGGCTCGTCACCGTGCCCGCGGTCGCGGCGCCCATTGGCGAGTTGTACTGCGCTGCGTATTGCAGGCTTGCGCTGCCGCTCGTGATCGCAACGTCTTGCGACTGCTGCGCGCCGTCGGCCTTGCTCACGTCGATGGCTTGCCCCGAGCCGTTGTAGTCCAGCAACTGGACTTCCACGTTGGTCGCCGTGCCGTTGTTCTTCAGGTTGCCGTCGGCCAGCGTGTTCGCGCCGTATTCCCAGAACGTGTGCACGTTGCCCGTAGCCGGCGTGCAGTTGGACAGCACAATGTTGAAACCGGTGGCGCCCGCGGAAGAGCCGGCGTCCGTCAGTTCCGCTGCGGCAAGCGCCGGCAGCGTCACGGTGAAGTTGTTGCCCTGGGCATTGCCGCTTACCGTGCACGTGTTGGCCGTCAGCTCTCCGTTGATGGTCAGCGTGCCACCGTTACCTGCCGGTGCGGCGTGCGCGGCAGCGCCTGCCAGAGACATGGACACCGCGACCAGCGGAAGAATGATCTTCTTCATAATAAGTATTCCTTAGTCGTCACCTGAGTGACTGAGCCCGATTTGAAAATTCGTCAGGTCGCGTCGTGAACAAGATATTCATACTCGCTTCCTGACGAAAGGCTGAGTATGCTGACTCGGGCCATGCGAACGATTAGGAACACGCTTAAAACCACAAACTTCCTACATAAATCGTTGATGTAGCGCATCCATATTGAGAATGTTCTTGCGGGTTTTTGCGCACCTTGAGAACGACTCAGATCGGAGGCAGGTCTCGGGACCAGAGAAAGACATCGGTTACGGGCGCGGCGTAAAAACAAAAAGGGGCATGCGATCGACTCGCAAGCCCCTGGCCCCTTACGTCTTCAAAGCGATCTACTCCGTGGTCGACTCCACCTCGGATGCCGCCGCGGCCGACGAAGCCGCCGCCCGCTCCGACCGCGTGGGCGTCGTCGACGAAAAGAGCCGCATCCACGAATTGAAGCGCCGTGTGTAAGACAGATCGACGCCCTGGAACGTCCCGCCATACGCCGTCACCGACCAGAATCGCGACAGGCTCAGTGTCGCCTTGATCGCGTTGCTGGCCGATTGCAGACCCTGCTCGTAACCAATCACCAGCCGCTCGTTGATGGCCTTGGCGATCATCACCACTTGCGGATCGGTCAGGCCCACTTCGCTCGAACCGATGGTGAATTCATCCAGCCCGAAGGTCTGCGCAATACGCTTGCCGCCCGTGCTGCCGAGCAACGCGAGTGCGCTCGTCATTGCGCTCTGCTGGCCGACGTTATTGCCCTGATCCGTGCCATGACCGAACAAGAGCCACGAGAGCTTTTCGTTGTCAGGCACGCTCGGTTCGGAAATGAGTTTGGCCACGGGCGCCTGCACCGTGCCCGTCACCTGCACGCCCGCCTCGACTTCCTGATTGCGCCGCATCGCGAGGACATTGATGCCGGGGTTCGCCACCGGTCCGTTGAACGTGAAGAAGCCGTTCTCGATGTTGAGCTTGCGCCCGAACGCCGTGTAACTCGAACCCGGCGTCGTCACGCGCACATTGCCGACCGCGCGCAGCGGCATGTTCGGCGCGCTCGTCACGCTGATGACGCCGGCAAGCCCGAGATCCGCGCCGGCGCCCTTGAAGCGAAAGCGCTGCCCCAGGTCGATGTCGATATTCGCGCGCGGCGTGAACGGTCCAACCGGTTTTTCCGCTGCGGCCACCGTCTGCTTCGTCGTGTTTTCGCCCTTGATGGTGCCATCGGGACGTTCGATGACCACGTCGTCGCCGAGCGATGGCGCGCCGGATTCCGGCAAGTCGAACAGCGCGTGATCGACGGTGAACTTGCCGTTGATCGCCATGCCGCCCTGCAATCCCGCGTTCGCGATACTCGCGCTGCCCGAAAGCGACAATTGCCGGTCGGGCGAAGCGAACAGTTCCAGCTTGTCCGCGATGATGCTCGCAGTGAGGTCCGGCTGTGCCTGATCGAGCCGCACCTTGCCCGTCGCGCGCAACGTGCCGCTCGCGCCGTGGAACTCCACCTGCTGGAAGTCCACCAGATTCTCCGACAGCGCAATGCGAATGATGCCGTCCTTCAACTGAACGCCCTGATCGACGACCGTCGCCGAAAGATTGTCGCCCGTCAGCGACCCCGACAGATTCGGCTTGGCGACGATCCCCGCGATGCTCAACTTGAGCGCAAGCTTGCCGCCCAGCAGATAGCTCGGGCCGAGCAGCCCGCCGGTGGTGCGCAGTTCGGGGATATTCGCGTTGATCGCGCCGGAGAGCGGCGCTTCGTCGACCACGGTCAGCATGCCGTCGCGATTGGCGAGCGGCGTGTGCGCGTTGGCATCGATCACGCCGATGCGCGTCGCCTGCGCGCGCAGCGTCGCGTTGAGCGTATTGCCGTTGGAGAAATCGGCGCGCGCCGAGATGTCGTTGATGCCGAGCGCCGAGACGCCACGGGTGCCTTCCACGGTCACATCGCCGCTGCGGCGCTTGAGCTGCGCATAGCCGGTCGCCGTGGCGCCGAGCGAGAAGTTCCAGTCGCCATCGAAGACGAGGTCGGTGCGGATCGGTGGCTCCTCGCCCGTCATTTCCTGACGCACGGCCAGAAGCCGCGGCACCGAGAGATTCGTCAACGTTCCGGCCGACTGGATGCGGCCGTGATCGAGCGCGAACGACTTGAGATTGAGCGCCGCGCCTTCCGCGACGAGCCGCGTCGCGCCGAGCACGAGCCTGGCCGGACCGTAGCTCACGGTGAGCGGCTGTTCGAGATTGACCGACGGCGTGCCCTTGTTGGTGAGCTTCGTGATCGTGCCGTCCCAATGCGGGCCGTCGGCGGCATCGGTGAACTTGCCGTTCGCGCCGAGCGCGAGATTCACCGGCTGCCCCTGAACCTTGCCGGTCGCGGTCACGTCGAGCGTGTGATGCATGCGTGTGCCGTTGAGGTTCGCATCGAGCGTGGCGACTTCGATGCCCGAGGTGCTCGCATCGCGCGCTTTCAGCGTGAAGACGAGCGCGCCGTTCGAGCCATCGCGAATGTCCGCGCGACCTTCCGCATGACCGACGCGGTTCGCGCCGAACACGACGCCATCGGCCTGATAATTCGCCGCCACGTTCGGATGCGCAATCGAGCCGGTCAGATCGCCGTCCGCCTTCACCGTCCCCGCGAGACCGAAGCCGAGGCGCTCGAGTTGCGGCGCATCGACGCGAAAACGCAGCCGGTCGCCGGGCGCGCCGAAACTGCCGTTCAGATCGACATCGTTGCCCGCGACAGACAACTTGGCCGCGCTTGGCAAGAGCCGCATGCCCGCCAGTTGCACCGTGCCTTCGCCGGTGAGCGGCAAGTTGTCGTACATGCTGTCGGCGAGTTTGAAGGTCGCCTTGGTGGTGAGTTCGGGCGCGAGTCTGCCGGATGCGGCCAGCGTGCCGTTCACGCGCGCCTCGATCGCGCGCGCGGGCGCGGCGGGCTTCTTCTGCGTGCCTTTCCTGACGGGCGCGGGCTTCGGCTGAAGCAACTGCTGCGTGAGCAGAAGCGGATTGAAGTCGATGAATTTCGCCTTCAGGTCATAGCTCGAATTCGTATCTTTCTTGAGCACACCGTTCGCTTCGACGCGACCCTTGCCGACGGTCAGCTTGACTTCGTCGAGCGCGGTCTGCTTCGGGTCGAGCTTCACCTTGGCTTGCGCGCGGATCGCCGCTTTCGGATCGTTCAGGTCGGCGGCGATGGTTTGCGTATCGCCCGCGAGCACGACGCTGATCGGCCCGGAGAAATCGGTCGGACGCACGCTCGCTTCGATTGCGTTGAGGTCGAGCTTCGCCACCTTGAGGTCGAACTTGCCGTCGCCGCCCTTGAGCGAGCCGCCACCCGTCACGGTCGCGTCTTTCACGAGACGCACGTTGAGATCGGTGATGCTTTGCGCGGAGGCATCGAGCCGCACGTTGGCGTGCGCGTCGATGAGCGGCAGCAGCTTTTTGTCGATGGCGCCTGGCTTCGCGTTGACGATCGACACCGGCCCGCTCACCACGAAGCCCGGCGCGTTCTCGACCGGCTTCACTTCGGCGCTCACGGCGAGGTCGGCGAACGGCGCGCCCGGGCTGAACGCCTGCGGATTGACGTGATCGACATTGACGATGGCAAGCTTGAGCGGCACGTCGCCGAACGGCAGCGCTTCGACATGCGCACGGCCGTTGAGCTTCATGCCGCTGGCGTCGATATCGGCAATGAGGTCTTCCAGCGAGCCCGATAACCGCGCGCCCACCTGCACCGCTTCGCCGTTTAGCTTGCCGGTGTAGCCGGCATCGCCGGAAAGCGGGAACGGACGCGCGCCGCCGTCGAGTTTCGCGGATGCCGTCACCGCGCCGAACGGCGTGTCGAGCCGCTGCACCGTCGCCTGATGATGCTGCCCGTCGCTGCCGCCGTTAAAGAGCAGGCGCGAGAATTCGGTGGTCGTCGCACCCTGATGCAACCGCAGCTTTTCCACGCTCAGGTCGCGGATGGCAAGCTGGATCGGCAGGCGCAAATCCTTCGGCAATTCCGTTTTCGTCGACTTTTCTTGCGAAGGCGCGATGCGCGCGTCGATGGTGCCGACATGCAGATAATCGATGGTAAAGCGCAGCGGCTCGCGCGTGAGCGCCCAGCGTCCCGAAACGCTGTCGACCGCTATGTCCGTGCCCTTGCCGTCGGGACTCTTCCAGTGGACATCGCGCAGACTCACGCCGGTGGCGATAGCGCCGCCATCGAGCTTGCCGGTCAGCTGACCCTTGAGCAGCGATGTCGCCGCCTGCCACGCGTAACGCGTGCCGCGCTCGGTGTTGAGCACGAACAACACGGTGCCGATGGCAAGCACGACGATCAGAACGATGACCAGTGCGAGCACGCCCAACCAGCGCATGAAACGCCTGAAGCCGCCGCGGCGCGGCTTTTTATCGTCGCCGGAACCGCCGCTGCCGCCGTTATTGCCGCCGCCCGCGTCAGCATCGGACGCAACGACGCCGCCCGCCTCATCCCAACGCGGCTCGTCCTTGCTTCCTTGTGCGCTCGATTCCGTCATGCCCTTGATATCCACCATCGCTCGTGCGCCCGTTCAGAACGCAATGCCGAGCGTCAGATACGGCTTGATGCTCTTGTTCTTGAGCCCGTAGGCCACGTCCACGTTGACCGGCCCGACCGGACTGCGCCAGCGCGCGCCGACGCCCACGCCCGGCTGGAAGACGCGCTCGCTCCAGGTATCCGTCGCGGTACCGATGTCGAAGAACACCGCGCCGCCCCAATCGTGCGTGAACCAGTGCTGATACTCGCTGCTGCCCGTCACCATGTACTTGGTCGGCAAGATCGATCCCGCCACATTGTTGCCGATACTCAGATAGCTATAACCGCGCACCGAATTCGCGCCGCCCGCGCGAAACAGCAGGGACGCCGGCACGCCGCTCGACGGCCCGCTCGTGAACACGCCGCCGAATTCCGCGCGAAACACGAAGAGATCGTTCTTCGTGATCGGCAGATACTGCAGCGCGTTGGTGTAGAGACGCGCAAAGGTCTGATCGGTCATCAAGCCTTTCACCGCGAAGCTTGCTTCCGCGCGAATGATGTTGCCGCGACGCGGGAACAGCGGATCGTCGACATCGCGGCGCACCCACGTCCACGCGGGCACGAGCGCGCGCGCCGTCGACGGATTCGGCTCGTTCTGCGTGATGCGGTCGTCGTAGAAAGCGAGCGAATACGTCGTGTCGATGTTCTGCGTCGAACGCGAGCGCTGCACACCCACGCGTCCGCTATAAATCTTCGTGCTCGATACGTCGGTTATGGTGTAGGAGCCGAACACCGCGTTGACCCAGCCGCGCGAATCGGGCGGCATCGCGAGTTGCACGCGGCCGTACTGCTGCGTCTGATCGAGCCGGCCGGAAATGGTGAACGGATAGGCCGCGTTGAACGTATTCAGATAGCTGTAGGCGCCCTGCACGTGAAAGCCGGTATCGGTCGCATAACCCACACCGTAGCGAATGCTGTTGTACGGATACTCGCTCACCTTCAGATGCACCGGCGTTTCGAGCGGCTTGTTGACGTCGTTGTCCGCGTCGATGGCTACGCTCGCGTAATACGGCGTGTTCTGCACCTGGCGTTGCAGTTCGTTCACGCGCGAGACGTCGTAGATTTCGCCCGGATGAATCGGGTTCACGTTGTCGATGATCTTTTCCGGATAGCGCTTCGTGCCGCTGATATCGAGCTTGCCGAATGTGAAGGTCGGACCGCTGTCGAAGGTCACGGAGAGATCGGCGAGGTGCGCGCGCGGATTGATGCGCGCCTGCGAGCGCACGATTTTCGCGCCGAGATAGCGCCGCGACTGGAGCGCGCGCAACGCGGCGTTCTTGGCGTCGTCCCACGCGCCTTGCGAGAACGGATCGCCTTCGTTCACTGAAAACGCGAAACGCGCGGCGTTCTCCTGATTGCGGTCTTCGGTCGTCACCGCGCCCGTGAAATGCAGTTGCACGGAGGCGATCTTCGTTTGCGGACCTGGATCGACGCTGACGGTCACCTTGCGCTTGTCGCCATCGGTCGTCACGTCGGTGCGCACGACCGGCGTGAAATAGCCTTCGGTCGCGACGAGGTCGCGCACGTCCTTCGGCGCGGCGGTGACGAGGAACTGGAACTGGTCGTCGCTGACGTCGTCGCGCTTGGCGAAGCGCGACAGATCGAGATGGTCCTTCAGCAGCTTCTTGACGCTGCGCGGCGCATCGATGTCGATGTCGTACTTGGCGAACGCAGGCCAAGCGGCCGCCAGGAGCGCACATGCCACGAAGCTGCGCAGGGCAGCCGGCAAGCGCTTCATTCCGGGCGACGTGGACGTCGCCATGTGCGGCCGTTTCGGCGGACAGGCGCGCAACGCGCGCAGCGGATCAAACGAACGCCCCGCCAAACGTGACCTCCGGCATCTGGATGAATGAGACTGAAAGATGAACCTCGAACGCGCGGCTGCAATGCGATGAGCCGGTCACGGCGCGCAGGCGCTATTTCACCACAGCTTCGCATGGGAACCGAGCACGGATGTGCAACGGCGGCTTGCGGCGGTGTGGTTTGCCGCGTGCCGTCCGCGGACCGCTGCCGGGCGCGCTGTCGTGCGGTTTTGGACGGTCAGACGCTCGCGGGGTTCCGCGGGTTCCAATAATCGCTTACGTGGCAGCCCCAAGTCCCATGCGTTACCGCTTCACGCTTGCTGTAAAATCCTGGAGATCGAACCCAGTGCCGCGCGGCATCGGCGCCAGCAAAGGCTGCCGGGCGCGTCGTCCCTATTCACCGCATCGAGCCAACGGAAAACCGATCATGTACCAGTCGGACATCACCCAGTTCATCAATCAGTTGAAAAGCCAGAAGCCGACGCTCGAAGACGAACAGCGTCGCGGCCGCGCGCTCCTGTGGGACAAGCAGCCGGTCGACCTCGACGAACGCGAACGCCAGCAAAAGGCGCGCGTGAACCAGACGCCATACGTCTACTACCAGAACTTCTGAACGTGAGTACAGCCGGCCGCGAGCCGCAGTCGCCCCGCCGTCAGGCCCCGGACGACTCGCGAGATGAACGGGCCGCCGCGCTCGCCAAGCCTGCGACCGACTCGACGCCCGACACCATCGACGGCGTCGCTTTCGCGCATCTCTACGGCGAGCCGCTCTGGAAGCTGCCAACGGATCTATACATTCCGCCGGACGCGCTCGAAATCTTTCTCGAAGCGTTCGAAGGCCCGCTCGACCTGCTGCTCTACCTCATCCGCAAGCAAAATTTCAACGTGCTCGACATTCCGATGGCGGATGTCACCGCGCAATATCTCGGCTATGTCGATCAGATTCGCGAGTCGAATCTCGAACTCGCGTCGGAATATCTGCTGATGGCGGCCATGCTCATCGAGATCAAGTCGCGCATGCTGCTGCCGGTCAAGAAGGCCGACACCGGCGAGGACGCCGAAGACCCGCGCGCCGAACTCGTGCGCCGCTTGCTGGAATACGAGCAGATGAAGCTCGCCGCGCAACGTATCGACCAGTTGCCGCAACTCGGCCGCGACTTCCTGCGCGCGGACGTCTATATCGAGCAGGCGTCGACGCAACGCTTCCCCGACGTCGACATGAACGACCTGCGCTCCGCCTGGGCCGATGTCATCAAGCGCGCGAAGCTCGTTCAGCATCACCGGATTTCGCGGGAAGAACTCTCGGTGCGCGAGCATATGAGCGTAATCCTGCGGCGCCTGCAGCATGCGCGCTTCATGGAGTTCTCCGAGCTATTCGATCCCACGCGCGGCGTACCGGTGGTCGTGGTGAACTTCATCGCCATGCTGGAGTTGTCGCGCGAATCGCTGATCGAAATCACTCAGGCCGAGCCTTTTGCGCCCATTTACGTGAGACTCGCGTACTCTCCCGCTTAAAAGCATTTTCTCTACCCTTGCCTCGGTGCGGCCTGTTGCTGCCGCCCGCCAGGAGACACCCGCTCGATGAAAGTCATCAGCTCAATTCACGAACTGCGCGATCAGTTGCGCGGTCAGAACCGCACCGCCTTCGTCCCGACGATGGGCAACCTCCACGAAGGCCATCTTTCGCTCATGCGGCTTGCGCGCCAGCATGGCGATCCGGTGGTCGCGAGCATCTTCGTGAACCGGCTGCAATTCGGGCCGAACGAAGACTTCGACAAATATCCGCGCACGCTGCTGGACGACATCGAAAAGCTGCAGTCGGAGAACGTCTACGTGCTGTTCGCGCCGACCGAAGTGGATATGTATCCGGAGCCGCAGCAGTATCGCGTGCATCCGCCGCATAACCTCGGCGACATTCTCGAAGGCGAATTCCGCCCCGGCTTCTTCACCGGCGTGTGCACGGTCGTGATGAAGCTGATGTCGTGCGTGCAGCCGCGCGTCGCGGTGTTCGGCAAGAAGGATTATCAGCAACTGATGATCGTGCGGCAGATGTGCCACCAGTTCGCGCTGCCCACGGAGATCATCGCCGCCGAAACGGTGCGCGAGGAAAACGGTCTCGCGCTGTCATCGCGCAATCGCTTTCTGTCGGCCGCCGAGCACGCCGAAGCGCCGCAACTCGCGCTGCAGTTGAATCGCGTGCGCGAAGCCGTGCTCTCGGGCGAGAAAGATCTGGCCGCGCTCGAACGCACGGCCATGAACGCGCTCGCCGAACGCGGCTGGAAACCCGACTACATCAGCGTGCGCAAGCGCGTCGACCTGCTCGCGCCGGGCGAAGCGGATGCGAGCGCGCCGCTCGTCGTGCTGGCGGCGGCGAAGCTCGGCAACACCCGTCTCATCGACAATCTGGAAATCTGAAGTAAAGGAACCACACGCATCATGCAGCGCACCATGCTCAAATCGAAGATCCACCGCGCGACGGTCACGCATTGCGAGCTTCACTACGAAGGCTCGTGCGCAATCGACGAGGATCTGCTCGAAGCGGCGAATCTGCTGGAGAACGAGCAGATCGACATCTGGAACGTGAACAACGGCGAGCGCCTGACCACTTATGCCATCAAGGGCGAGCGCGGCAGCGGCATGATCTCGCTGAACGGCTCGGCGGCGCGGCGCGCGCAGTTGGGCGACCTCGTGATCATTGCGGCTTTCGCGGCTGTCGACGAAAAAGAGATCGCGGCGGGCTGGAAGCCGGACCTCGTCTTCGTCGATGAAGCGAACCGCATCAAGGGCAACCGCGATCACGTGCCGACGCAGAACTGGACCTGATCGTCCGAGTTCATCCGCGACTTGGCCGGCGCTCCGAAAGGACCGCCGACCTTATTTTTTGCTGACCCATTCGATGATGGGTTGCCACTGCTCCAGGTCCTTCTCCACGCGGCTTTTGGCGACGTCCCAGATCGTGAGTCCGTGCGCGGCGAGTTGCACGTAGTTTTGCGTGTCGCGTAAAAAGCCGAGCACGGGCAAGTCGAGACTTTCCACGAAACGATGCAGCTGTTCCGCCGAGCGCGTACGCGCGTCCACCCGCATGCCGACGACGCCGACCTGGATCGCGCCCTTTCGCACCGCCTTTTCCTTCGCGAGTTTCGACAGAAAGTCTTGCGTGGCGAGGATGTCGAACATCGACGGTTGCAGCGGCACGATCACCTTGTCGGCAATATCCAGCGCGAGCGCGAGCCGGTTGCCGTGGACTCCGGCGGGCGTATCGACGACGGCTTTTTCCAGGCCCTTGGGCGGCTTGGCGGGCGCGTCGACGTCGAGATTCCATTCTTCGATTCTTGGCAGCGTGTCCGGACGCAGCGAAAGCCACGCGTGCGAGGAGCGCTGCTTGTCCAGATCGGCGAGCGCGACCCACTCGCCGTTTGCCGCGAAACACCCGGCCAGATTGGTTGCGAGCGTGCTTTTCCCGACGCCGCCCTTCGGATTTGCCACCACGATCACGGTCATGAATTGTCCAGAAGATTGTTCGACGCGCTTGATTTCGACGCCCTTCGCCGGGATACGCCTGCGCGCGGTTTCGTTTTAGGAACCGATACATGATTTCGAGCCGTTGATATTATCGGCAAAACGGCGCTCACGCGAAGCGCTGGCCGAACGGACTACCCTTTCCTTTTCTTCCCCTCTCTTCTAAACGACCGCCATGCCCCTTCGTTCCGATGTGACGCTCGACTTTCTTCGCAACCGTCAGAAGGGCCGTCTGCCCGAGTTGCTCGGCGTGCAACTGATTTCACTCGAAGAAGGCGCGTTGACGGGCGAACTCGTCATCCGGCCTGAGTTACTCGCGCCCAATGGCTTTCTGCATGCGGCAACGGTCGTCGGCCTGGCGGATACCTGTTGCGGATACGCGTGCATCGCTCATTTACCGGAGAACGCGCAGAATTTCACGACGCTCGAATTGAAGAGCAATCACGTGTCGACGGCGCGTGAAGGGAAGATCATCGCGCGGGCGACGGCCGTGCATGCCGGACGAAGCACGCAGGTGTGGGATGCAAGCGTCACCAATGGCGAAGGAAAGCTGATCGCCATGTTCCGGTGTACGCAGATGATTCTTTATTGACGGAAAAGCCGGACAGCGGCGCGACTGTCCCGGCTTTTCAAGTCGCGATCAGAAATCGACTTGCGCGGAAATCAGCAAGGTCCGCGGCGCGGCGTTGGTCACGTAGGTGCCCTGCTGCATCCAGTACCGGCTGCCGAAGAGATTCTCGACGTTGGCGCGAAACACGACGTCCTTCTTCGCGATGCGCATTCCGTAACGCACGCCGACGTCGTAACGCGTCCACGACGGCAAGCGCAAGGTATCGCTCGAATCGTAGTACTGCGCGCCCGTATGGATGATCCGCCCGTTGACGCTCAGGCCCGGCACCCACGGCAAGTCGTAATCCGCGCCGAGGTTGAAGGCGAACTTGGGCACGCCGCCCGGATCGTTGCCGTCCTGCGTGCCGCCCGCCGTGCCTGAAACCTTCGGATCGTAGAACGTCGCGCTCGCCATCAGGCGCAGACTGCGGAACACTTCGCCGTAAGCAGCCAGTTCGAGACCGCGCACGCGCGTCTTGCCGTTGTAGCCGTAGAAATTCGTGATGGGATCGGTGACGGCGTTGGGCTGCGAGATCTGAAACACCGAAACCGATGTCAGCACGCGGCCCCAATCCGCCTTCACGCCCGCTTCGTATTGGTTCGACTTGTACGGCGCAAACGCCTGGCCCGCGTTCGCGGTGCCCGCCGGCGCCGTGCCGCCATTCGAAAGACCCGACGTGAAGTTGCCGTACACGGAAACATTCGAAAGCGGCTTGATTACGATGCCCGCGAGCGGCGAGATCGCCTGCTGGTCGAGCGAGCTTTGCTGCGCGCCCGTGGTCGGATCGTAATTGTCCTGGCCGATCGTCTGACGACGGAAACCGCCCGTCAGCAGCACGCGGTCGTTGAAGAACGACATCGTATCGATGACCTGCTGACTGTTCAGGCGCGTCTGGCTGCTGCGCTGCATGTCGCCGCGCGGGGTATCGACGGGTGCGAGGGGCGACGGCGAATAGAGATTGGACGCCACCGCGGTCGATCCCAGCGCGTAGAAGTAGCCGATCTCCTGATTCAGGCTCGTCACGCCCGTGACCAGCGTGTGCTTGACGCCGAAGGTATCGAAGTGAAAGCGCAGGCCCGCATCGACGGTCTTGGTGCGCGTGTACTGGTCGTAATAGCCGTTATAGGCGCTGAACTCGCCCGCCGCCGTCATGCCCGCCGCATACGGGAAGTTCTGCTGCGACGTGCCGTAATGCTCTCCCGCCGCGCCGTACACGGTCACGTACTGGTTGATGTCGTACTCGGCGCGCGTCATGACGGCCGAATCGCGCAGCTTGAGCTTCGAGCCGGGATAGAGATTGTTGTATGCCGAAGGCACGGCGGGCACGGCGGTCGCGGTGCCGAAACCGATCTGCGAGCGGTACTCGTCGGTGTTCTCGGAGACGTTGTAGGCGTCGAACGACCAGCGCAACTGTTTGCCGCGATAGTCGAGGCCAATCGCGCTGTCGCCCTGCAATTGGTTGCCGTGCGCAATGCCGGTCTGCCCGTCCTTGATCTGGCCGTTGAAGCGCACGCCCCACTGGCCTTCATCGCCGAAGCGGCGGCCGATATCGGCGGCAAATCCGAACTGGCTCTTCGATTGATACAACGCGGTGAGACGCGTGAGCGGGGTATCGTCGGCGCGCTTGGTGACGATGTTGATCGCGCCGCCGACGCTGCCGCCCGGTCCCATGCCGTACATGAGCGATCCCGGGCCTTGCAGCACTTCGACGCGTTCGAGCAGGTTGACCGGCACGCGCGCCGCCGAGACCATGCCGTAGAGGCCGTTGAGCGCGACATCGGTCGGCTGGACGTCGAAGCCGCGAATCTGGAACACGTCGCCGAAACCGCCGCCGCTTTGCTCCGTGCGCACCGACGCGTTGTTGACGACGAGGTCGCCGATGGTCCGCGCCTGTGTGTCCTGGATCATCTGCTCGGTGTAATTCGTCGTGCTGAAAGGCTGGTCCATCACGTTCGCCGTTCCAAGCACACCGATGCTGCCGCCGCGCGCCACTTGTCCGCCTGCATAGGGCGCGGGCAGATCGCCGGGCGCCGCCGATCCCTTGACCATCACGGCTGGCAAGGTCGTCGATTGAGCAGCACTGGCGCTATCGGCCGAGGTGCCGTCCGCCGAGGGCGCGCCTTGCGCGTAAGCGCTCGCCTGCATTGCGGCGGCGGCGACCAGTCCCACGAAAAGACGTTCTACCGCCTTCGATACCGCAGTGCGGCGACTGACTTCTTGCTGGGTGACCGATCGTGACATAAGGCGTGGATATTCGAAAAAGGTGAATTGAGCCGTCTGAGCGCGTAAATGCGAATCGTTAACAATTGTAAATTGTCTATTAAACGGACGGTACAAAATTGTATTTGTCGTATCAGAAACTGTTGTCGTGCTGCGACGTGTGCGAGGCGTCACGGCACACTGGACGAGAAAAAGCCCGCGCGCGGCGGGCTAAATCCTAAGCAAGGAACCGGGATTTTAGGAAACCAGCAACAGGCTCACTGTCCCGACAGATAGAACGCCTGATCCCGCTGCGTCGTGACGCCGACGACGGTGAGCTGTCCGTTGACGACCGTGGCCTCCACGGGCATCGACACGTTATTGAGCGTGCAAGACGCGCCGCCCGCGAAGTTCAAGGTGCCATCGAGCAGATGCTTGCCGGTCGAGCGTGGCTTGAAGCTGCCCGTGAACGTGCAGGCGTTCTGCGTGCCCTTGGCCGTGCCGTCTGCCGCGAAGGTGATCGACGAGATCGGCGAGACACCCGATGCGCTCGTCCAAGTGCGCGCCACGTCGTTGATGGCGATCGGCGTGTCGTACGTCGCGTTGTAGTTGCCGTTGTACGCGGTGGCGGCGGTATCGGGCGAAACATAGAGCGAGGTGGTCGCGGTGAGCGTGCTCTTCTGCGTGAAGTTGCCGCTGAGCGAGCCGGCACGGATCGCGCCTGCTTCGTGGAAACCTACCGTCGACGCGTCGCTGAACGCGCCATCGGTCGCCGTCATGATGCCTTCGATCAGCCAGACGAACGAGCCATCTCGCGAATAGATGCTGAAGTACTGACCCGATTCGAGGACGATGGTCTGCGCCGCGAGCGACTGCCCGGAATTCACCGAGCCGTACCAGAAGCCTTCAGGAAGCGTATGCGACGGATTCGTTACGCACGATTTCTGCAGATTACCGAGGTCGGTCGTGCAGGTCTTGTCGTCGCCGCCGCCGCCACCGCAAGCAGCGAGGACGGGCAATACGAGCAGCATAAGCTTGGAGCGAAGTTTCATGAGAGCGTGTTCTTGGTATCGGATTGAGCACAGGCCGCCGCTCGTCACGGCGTGCCGACAATCAGATAACGGACCGCTGCCGCAAAACTTGAATGCGGAAAGGCACGCCCCGCGGCAGCTCGTCCTTAAGCGAACGCCGCCAGCACCGCCTTCAGATCCAGCGCCTGCTCGAACGAATCCGCGAGCCGGTCGAGCGACGCCTCCCGCAACGCCGGATAGTCGAGCGGCGCGGCATCGTTCACGCCGGCCCACGCGAGCAACGCGGCACAGGCTTCGGGTGTATCGAAGAGGCCATGCAGATACGTCGCCGCGATCTGCCCGTCTTGCGACACCGCGCCGTCGAAGCGGCCGTCGTCGAGCGCCACCGCCGGCCGCGCGAGCGCCGCGCCGCTCGTGCGTCCCATATGAATCTCGTAGCCGCGCACGGGCGCCTCCTTGCCGTCGATGACAAGCCGCCCCGTCACGTTTGCGAGCTGCTTGTCGGGCGTGAGCACGGTGGCGAGATCGAGCAGCCCCAGGCCATCGACACAACCCGCCGCGCCTTCGACGCCCGAAGGATCGTCGACCGTGCGCCCCAGCATCTGCATGCCGCCGCAGATGCCCAGCACCTTGCCGCCGTAGCGCAGATGCCGCTCGATCGCCCGCTCCCAGCCGTTCGAACGCAGCCACGTCAGATCGCGCTGCACGCTTTTCGATCCAGGCAACACGATCAAGTCGGCGGGCGGCGGCGCCATGCCCGGCCGAACGTACTCGAAATCGACTTGCGGATGCGCCCGCAGCGCATCGAAGTCCGTGTGATTGCTGATGCGCGGCAACGCGGGCACGATCACCTTCAGCGTCGATTCCGCGCCGCGCGACCGCGCCTGCGACGGCAGCATGTCCTCGGCATCGAGCGTGAGGCCATGCAGATACGGCAAGACGCCGAGAACCGGCTTGCCGGTCTGCGTTTCGAGCCATTCGAGCCCCGGTGTCAGCAAGCCGATATCGCCGCGAAACCGGTTGATGACGAAGCCGCGCACTCGTGCCCGCTCACTTTCCGAAAGACACGCGAGCGTGCCGACGAGATGCGCGAACACGCCGCCGCGATCGATGTCCGCCACCAGCACGACCGGGCAATCGACTCGTTCCGCGAACCCCATGTTGGCGATATCGCGATCGCGCAGATTGATTTCGGCGGGACTGCCCGCGCCTTCGACGATCACCGCGTCGAATTCGGCCGTGAGCCGCGCGTAGGACGCGAGCACGGCATCGAACGCGGTGCGCTTGTATTCGTGATACGCCCGCGCGTCCAGATTTGCATGCGCGTGACCGTGGATGATCACTTGCGCGCCTCGATCGCTCGTCGGCTTGAGCAGCACCGGATTGAAGTCGATGCGCGCGGGCACGCCCGCCGCGATTGCCTGCAGCGCCTGCGCGCGGCCGATCTCGCCGCCATCCACGGTGACCGCGCTGTTGAGCGCCATGTTCTGCGGCTTGAACGGCGCGACCTTCACGCCGCCGCGCCGCGCGAGCCGGCACAGGCCCGCGACGAGCGTGCTCTTGCCGGCATCGGAAGTCGTGCCCTGAATCATCAGCGTGCCGCGCGGCGTGAAAGACATGGAATGCGGTCCTCGGGTGAAAGCCTGCATCTTAGCCCGCCGGTACAATATTGCGATGACCACGACCCACTCTCCACGCGACCTCATCTTCGTTCTCGGCGGCGCTCGTTCGGGCAAAAGCGCGCACGCCGAACGCCTTGCCAACGAGAGCGGTTTGCCCGTGACATACATCGCGACTGCGCGCGTCGGCAGCGACGCCGAGTTCGCCGAGCGCGTGCGGCATCATCGCGAAAGACGGCCCGCGCACTGGACGCTCGTCGAAGCGCCGCTCAGTCTTGCCGATGCCGTGCGCGACGCGGACAGGCCGGGCGCGTGCGTGCTCATCGACTGCCTGACGCTCTGGCTCGCCAATCTGCTCTTCACAACCGATAACGCCGACGCGCAGAACGCGTCACTGCCGCGCGAGGCCACCGATGCCTTCGATGCCTTCGACCGCGCGCTCGCCGCCGTGCGCGGCACGGTCATCGTGGTATCGAACGAAATCGGCTTGGGCGTGGTGCCGCTCGGTTCCGTCACGCGCCTTTATGTCGATGAGCTCGGCCGATTGAATCAACGCGTCGCCGCCGCGAGCACGCGCACGACGCTGATGGTCGCGGGTCTGCCGATCGCGCTGAAAGGCTGACCGGCGATGCTCCTGCTTTCCTTCTACTCGATGTCCTTGCTCGCGGTGCTCGGCGTGATCGTCGATCGCATGTTCGGCGAGCCGCGCATGCGGCATCCGCTCGTCGCCTTCGGGCGATACGCGACGAAGCTCGAAGCGCGCATGAACACGGGGCATCGGGCGCGGCCGGCGGGCATGCTTGCGTGGCTTGCGGCCGTCGTGCCGCCGGTGTTGGTCGCATGGGCGCTCGTGAGCGTGCTGCCGCCCGCGTATGCCGCGGCCGTGCATGTGATCTTGCTGTGGTTCGCGCTCGGCGCCAAGAGCTTGCGTCAGCACATTGCGCCGATTGCCCGCGCCCTCTCGCTCGGCGACCTCGAAAGCGCGCGCAAGCTCGCCTCGCGGATCGTGTCGCGCGATACCTCGCAAGCCGACGAGAACGCCCTTTCGCGCGCGGCCGTCGAATCCGCGCTCGAAAATGGCAACGATGCGATCTTCGGGGCGCTCTTCTGGTTCGTGATCGCGGGCGGGCCGGGCGCGCTCGCGTTTCGTCTCGCCAATACGCTCGACGCGATGTGGGGTTATCGCACGCCGCGTTACCTGCGCTTCGGCTGGGCGGCGGCGCGCATCGACGATGTGCTCAACTTCATTCCCGCGCGCCTCACGGCGGCGAGCTACGCGCTCGCGGGCGACACGCGCATGGCCTGGCATTGCTGGCGCACGCAGGCGCGTGCGTGGGACAGTCCGAACGCAGGGCCGGTGATGGCTTCGGGCGCGGGCAGCCTCAATGTGCTGATTGGCGGCGCGGCGGTTTATCACGGCGTGCTCGAAGCGCGTCCGACGCTCGGCGCGGGGCATGAGGCCACGCCGAGGCACGTGGTCGCGGCGTTGCGGCTCGTCGAGCGTTCGATCTTGCTGTGGCTTGCCATCCTGCTCGTCTTTGCCTTGATGAGCGCGTCCGGACATGGGTGATTCTTCTGTTTCGATTCGACGCGTCCATCACTTCGCGCCTTCCACACGCCATCATGTCTGATCCACTGCGTCCCATCCGTCACGGCGGCAATCTGCGCGAAGCCGCGCGTCGATACGGCATCGCGCTCGACGACTGGCTCGATCTTTCGACGGGCATCAACCCTTTAGGCTATCCGGTCCCGCCCATTCCGCCCGATGCCTGGCGCCGTTTGCCCGAAGACGCCGATGGTCTCGCCGAACTCGCCGCGACTCATTACGGCGCGCCGCTCGCGCTGCCCGTCGCGGGTTCGCAGGCCGCCATTCGTGCCTTGCCGTGGCTCTTGAAGAAGGGCACGGTGGCCATCGCACCGTTGACGTATGGCGAGTACGCGCCGGCGTTCGTGCGCGCGGGCCATTCGGTCGTGCCGCTCGACGTGAATGCCGACACGTTGCCGAATGCCGTCGATCACGTGATCGTCGCCAATCCGAACAACCCGACCGCCGAGCGTCTCCCGCGCCACGTCTTGCTGCATTGGCATGCGAGGCTGGCATCGCGCGGCGGTACGTTGATCGTCGATGAAGCATTCGCCGATGTCGATCCGGCCGAGTCTCTTGCCGATCGCAGCGCGGATGCGGGGCTTGTCGTCCTGCGCTCGGTCGGCAAGTTCTTCGGGCTCGCGGGAATTCGCGCGGGCTTCGTGCTTGCCGCACCCGATGTGATCGCCATGCTCGCCGATGCGCTGGGTTCATGGACCGTCAGCGGCCCCGCGCGTCACGCGGTGCGGGCGGCTTTCGAGGATCGCGCGTGGCAACGGGAAACCCGCGAACGCTTGCAGCGCGATGGCGCACGGCTCGCGGCGCTTATCGCGCGTCATGGGTTCGACGCGCGTGCGACGCCGCTTTTTACGTCGTTCCAGACATTGGATGCGAGCGGCTTGCAGCATGCGCTTGCCACGCGCGGTATCTGGACGCGGCTCTTCGATCCGGCTGGGATGACGCCGCGTTTGCGCATCGGCTTGCCGGGCAGCGAAGGAGAATGGGCGCGGCTTGAACGAGCGATGGCGGAGGTTTGCGCGTGACGTCGAAATCTTTCTGGCGCACCTTGGCTGCACAGATCGGCTTGCTTGGCAGTGAAGTCAATCGGGCGCAGCTTGAACGCTCGCTCCCGGAGGTTTGCGCGTGGGCTTAGAACTCGTCTTGCGCACCTTGGCTGCGCAAATCGGCTTGCTCCGGCGCGCAAGCAACCGAGGTCTGCGCGCGTTCGCCGCGCATTCGCTTCGACACGCCGTTCCGCATGTCCTTCTCGCAACGATATTGACGCTGAGCGCATCGCCCTCTTTCGCCGCCATCACCGTCACCGACGACAGCGGCGCCAGCATCACGCTCGCGACACCCGCCACGCGCGTCGTGAGTCTCGCTCCGCATGTCACCGAATTGCTGTTCGCGGCGGGCGGCGGGTCGCGTATCGTCGGCGCGGTGACGTATAGCGATTATCCGAAGGAAGCGCAGGCTATCCCGCGCGTCGGCGACAACAAGGCGCTCGATCTGGAGCGCATCGTCGCATTGCATCCGGACTTGATCGTCGTATGGCGGCATGGCAATGCGGCGCGGCAGATGGATCGGCTGCAAGCGCTCGGCATTCCGATCTTCTTCAGCGAACCGCGCCATCTCGACGATATCGCGAGCAACATCGACCGGCTCGGCGCGTTGCTCGGCACGGAAGCGAACGCACGCGCGGCGTCGGCTGCATTCACGCGCGATATCGGCGGTCTGCGGACGCGTTATGCGCAACGTCCGCCGGTCGGCGTGTTTTATCAGGTGTGGGACGACCCGCTCATGACGCTCAACCGCGACAACGTGTTCAGCGAAGTGATCGCGTTGTGCAGCGGCGTCAACGTCTTCGCCGCGAACGACACGCGCGTGCCGACCATCTCGACCGAAGCCGTGCTCGCGGCGAACCCGGAAGCCATCGTCACCGCGACGCCCGGCGCGACGACGCCGAATCGCGCATTGCCCGCACTCGATCGATGGAAGCGTTGGGGTTCGCTCACCGCGGTGGCGCGCGGCAACCTCTTCGGTATCGATGGCGATCTGATCAATCGGCCGACGCCGCGCATCGCGCTGGGCGCGGCCGAGCTTTGCAGGGATCTGGAGCAAGCGCGCGGGCGTCGCGGAAAGTGACCGAAGCGGCCCTGCCCTCAGGCATTCCACCGCACCAGCAGCCACTTCCCTGTCACACGCCTGAAGTGCACGATCGCGCCGAATTCGATCGGCCATTGCAACACGCTCGCGCGCTCCATCCCGAGCATGTGCGCTGTCAGCACGCGCATGACGCCAGCATGCGCGATCACATGCACCGGCCGGTCGGCACGCTCGATATCGCGCAACCAGGCCTCCACGCGCCCGGCGAACTGCACGAGACTCTCCCCGCCATGCGGCCTCGCGTGTTCGATATCCGCGGCCCAGGCATCGATCAGCGCGCGATCGATCGCATCCCACGCGCGCCCTTCCCATGCGCCGAAGTTCATCTCGGCGAGGCGCGCATCGACGTGAGGCGCGATGCCACCGCTCAACGCCCAGGCCAGCGATGCACATCGCACGAGTCCGCTCGAATGCCAGCCATCGACACACGCGGGCACGTTCAGCGACAGCATGCGCGCCTTCAGAGCGCAAGCCGATGCATTCGCATCGCGCAGCAAGGGAACATCGCTCTGGCCGTAGCACACGCCTGCATCGACGCGCACGGCTGGATGCCGGATCAGTACGAGATCCATGCGAGCCCGATGAGATAAATGGCCAGTTCGAACACCTGTTGCGCGAAGCCGAGACAATCCCCCGTATAGCCGCCGATGCGCTTCACGAAGTAACCTCCCATCGCCCAGCGCAGCACCGTGAGCAACGCGAGCGTCAGGCAGGCGAATTTCCAGTCGATGACAAAGAGCCACGGCACGCCGAAGATCATCGCAATCAGAAACGAGCCCGCGCTCATGCGCTGTGCGACCGGCTTCGCCTTGCCCTCGGCGCGCACATAGTCGAGCGTGACGAGATAGCTGATGGCGAAAACGCGGCTCGCGGCGTGCGCGGCGATCAGCAACCATGCGGCAATGAGCGGCGGCGTGCTCGCAAGCGTCTGCCACTTGAGCGCCAGTGCAATGACGAGCGCAATCGCGCCGAACGCCCCGATGCGCGAGTCATGCATGATGCGCAACACGTCATCGCGCGTATAGCCGCCGCCGAAGGCATCGGCGCAATCGGCAAGACCGTCTTCGTGGAACGCGCCGGTCAGCACGAGCGTGGCGGCCATCGACAGCAACACGGCAACCCCCAACGGAAGCACGCGCAACGCCGCGAGCAGGACGAGCGCGGCAATACCGCCGACCATCACGCCGACGAGCGGAAAATAACGCGCCGCCGCGTTCAAATAAGCGCGCTCGAAGCCAACCCAACGCGGCACCGGCACGCGCGTGAAGTAACCGAGCGCGGTGAAGAAGTAGCGCAGTTCGTCGAGCGGACGGGTCATTGCGGCAAGCGAGTCGAGACGCCCGCGCGCTTGAACGCAGTGACGCGCCCCGACCTCGCGCAGCGCTTGCGGGTGATGCTCATCGCCGTCACTCTCGCTTATCCGTGACACCCGCCGCCTCGAAGCTCGCCATCTCATCGACGAACGCCACGGCCGCGCGCAGGATCGGCAACGCGAGCGCCGCGCCCGTGCCTTCGCCAAGCCGCATGTCGAGTTGCAACAGCGGCTCCGCATGCAGATGCGCGAGCATGCCCCGATGCCCCGCCTCGTTCGACGCATGCGCGAACACGCAGTAGTCGAGCACCTCGGGTGCGATCTTCGCCGCGACGAGCAGGCCGGAAGTCGCGATGAAGCCATCGACGAGAATCGTCATGCCCGCGTCCGCCGCAGCGAGACACGCACCCGCGATCATCGCGATCTCGAAGCCGCCGAACGTCGCGAGCGTGTCGATTGCATCGCCTTCGGCCGCATGCAACGCGAGCGCTCGGCCAAGCACGTCGCGCTTGTGCGCAAGGCCGCGATCGTCGAGACCCGTGCCGCGTCCGACGCATTCGCCAATGGGCACACCGCACAGACGGCTCATCAGGCACGCCGCCGCCGACGTGTTCGCAATCCCCATCTCGCCGAAGCCGATCACGTTCGTGCCGAGCGCCGCGTGATGCCGCACACGCGCCGCGCCGCGCGCGATGCCTTCGAGCGCGGTCTCGCGCGACATCGCCGCTTCCTTCGCGAAGTTGCGCGTGCCGAGGCCGAGCGACAGACGCTCGTAGCCGCTATCGATGGGAATCGGTGTCGCCACGCCCGCATCGACCACTTCGAGCATCATGCCGACCGAACGCGACAGCGCGTTGATCGCCGCGCCGCCCGCCAGAAAATTCGCGACCATCTGCGCGGTCACTTCTTGCGGATACGGACTCACGCCCTCGGCCGCGATACCGTGATCGCCCGCAAACACGATCATCGCCGGGCGCTCGATGCGCGGCTTCGTCGTGCGCTGAATCGCGCCCATTTGCAGCGCGAGCGTTTCGAGCCGACCGAGGCTGCCCGGCGGCTTCGTTTTCGTATCGATGATGCGTTGCAGTTCGGCTTCGCGCGAACGGTCTGGCGCGCGGGGCGTGGGCAAGTCGTGGGCGTTTGACATCGGCAATCCTTCAGGTGCGTGCAACGGGAATGGACGGCACGAGCGCTTCGTGCTCGCCATCGCGAATCAAGGCTAGCGGATAGCCGAACGCGGCGCTCGCGCGTTCAGGCGTGAGCACGTCCGCGACGAGACCGGCGTGCGCGCCGCCCTTGCCATCGAGCAAAAGCGCGTGCGTCGAAAAGCGCCGCGCGAGATTGAGATCGTGACACGAGAAAATCACCGTGCGGCCGGACTTGCGCGCGGCGTCGGCCAGTACGTGCAGACAATCGATTTGATGATGCAGGTCCAGATGCGCGAGCGGTTCGTCGAGCAGCAAGAGCGGTGTGTTTTGGCACAGCACGGCGGCGAGCGTCACGCGTTGCCGTTCGCCGCCCGACAATGTCAGGACATCGCGCGAGGCGAACGATAGAAGACCGAGCGCATCGAGCGCGGCATGCGCGGCAGCGCGGTCTTCGGCGCTCTCCCAGCCCCAGCCCGTGACATACGGAAAGCGGTTCAGCAGCACGGTGTCGAGTACGGTCGCGCTGAAGGCATCGTGCGAGCTTTGCGGCATCAGCGAGCGCGCGCGTGCGAGATCCGCCGCGCGCCAGGACGCGAGTGCGCGGCCATCGAGCGATATCGCGCCTTTGGCCGGCTTTGTCAAACCCGCGAGCACGCCAATGAGCGTGGTTTTGCCCGCGCCGTTCGGCCCGGCTATGCACCACATCTCGCCCGCGCCGATACTTTGTGTGAGGTCTTCCACGAGCGTGCGTGCGCCCGCGCGCAAGCTGACGTGTTCGATATGCAGGGTCATCGCGGTCTCGCCAGCAGCATCCACAGGAACATCGGCACGCCGACGAGTGCGGTCACCACGCCCACCGGCAATTGCGCGGGCGCGATCGCCGTGCGCGCGACGAGATCGGCGCTCATTACCGCGAGGCCGCCTGCTAGCGCCGACGCCGGCACGAGCATGCGCTGATCGTTGCCGAACGCGAGCCGTAATAAATGCGGCACGACGAGCCCAACGAAGCCGATGGTGCCCGCCGTCGTGACAGCCGCCGCTGCCGCAAGCGATGCGACGAGATACACCGACAGCCGCACGCGCGAGACAGGCACGCCGAGCGAACGCGCGGCCGTATCGCCACGCAACAGCACGTTGAGTTGCGGCGCGAGCGGCACGACGACGATCATCGCGACGACGAGCGCGATCAGCGCGGGCCACGGCGTCGCTGCGCCGTTCAGGTCGCCCGTCAGCCAGAAGATCATCCCGCGCAAGCGATTCTCCGGCGCAATGCTGAGGATCAACGTGATGAGCGCGCCCCAGCCCGCCGCTATCACGACCCCTGTCAGCAGAAGACGCGGCGAGGCATCGCGGTCGCCGTGCCACAGGTCGCGTCGCGCGAGTCCGAGCACCAGCACGATGGATGCGAACGCGCCCGCGCACGCCGCCAGATCGATGCCCCACCACGGCAGCGACGCGAGCATCGCCGTGAGCGCGAAGGTCGCTGCGCCGCCGGATACGCCGAGCACGTACGGCTCGGCCAGCGGATTGCGCAACAGCACTTGCAGCAGCGCGCCGGAAAGCGCGAGCAAGGCGCCCGAAGCGAAACCCGCAAGCGCGCGCGGCAAACGCAAGGTGAGCACGATGTCATCGGCGATATCGGGCGCGGCCGCATGCGCGTGCAGCAACGCCGCGATGGCGCGCGGCAAGGGCAACGCGACGCTGCCGAGCGCGAGCGACGCCATGAACACAAGCAACGCGGCAAGCCCGAGCGCAGCCCAGATGCCTAACGCGCGTTTCGCGTTCATCGCGCGGCGCAGGTCAACGGTGTCGCTCACGACGGGCGCCAGCCGAGCGTGACATAAGCGCCGCGCCTCGGCGTGTTGTACGAATAAGCCAGTTCATAGTTCCGGTCGAAGAGGTTGTCGACACGCGCGCTCACGTACCACGACTTCGTGATGTCATAGCGCGCCGACAGATTCACGACGCCATAGCCCGCGAGCGTCGAATCGTAATCGCTGCGCGCACCGCTCACGATCCACTCGCCACCCACGCGCCAGCTTCCTATCGAGCGATGCGCGCTGAAACTCGCGAAACGCCGCGCACGGCGCGTCAGGTCCTGATTGCCGGTTTCATCGACGGGATTCTGGAACGTCACGCCCGCGCGCAAATCAGTGGCGCCGACATGCCCTGCCCACGATCCCTCGACGCCCTGCACCTTCGCGCGTCCGACGTTCTGCGCGATATAGAAGCCGCTGCCGTCCGATACGTAATCGATCAGATTCGAATAGCGCGTCTGAAACGCCGTCACGCGCAGCACGCCCACTTGGTCCGATGCGTACTGCAGCGCCGCTTCCACCGAATGACTGCGCTCGGGCTGAATGGACGGATTGCCGCTGAACGGATAGTAGAGATCGTCGAAGCTCGGCGCGCGGAACGACGCCGCGTAACTCGCGCTCGCGCGCCAGTGCGTGTCGATGTTGTACGCATAGCCCAGATAGTAGCTGTTCGCGCCGCCGAAATCGGAATACTGGTCGTGGCGCAGATTGGCCTGCACTTCGCTCGGACCGAAGCGTCCCACATAGCCCGCGTACACCGAATTCACGTGACGATCCGGCGCGCTGAACTGATCCGAATCGAGCGTCTGGTCGAGATGCTCGTAACCGAACAGGAGCTTGTGCGCCTCCGTCAGGCGAAAGTCGTTCTGCCACAGATACTGGCGATCCTCGGAATTGAAGCGGCTCGTATAGATGCCGTTCTGCTCGATGTTCGCGCGGTCCTGTCCCTGCGCGACCGTGAAATGCGTGGTCCACTGGTCCGTGATACGGCCGTTCGCAAACACCGATGTCGACCGCACGCGACTGTGCGAATCGTTGAGATCGCCGGGCAAGCCGTAGGCATCGTCGAAACTGTCGATGCCGTTCGACTGATAGAAGCGCACGCCCGCGTCCCATTTGTCGCCGAACTTGTGGCGCAGCGTGGCCGCGATGCTTTCGTTCAGATAACCGTTCGCGTTCGGATTGGCGTTGGGCGCGAGCGCGGGATCGATCGACGAGAAACCATCGGTCTTCTCGCGCGATACGTTGAAGCTGAAGGTCGTGCGGCCTTCTCTATCGAGCGCGCCGGAAACGCCCGCCGCTTGCCGCTGCGTGTGATAGCTGCCGTATTCCGTCTCGAAGTAGAAGCGCGGCGGATGCGCCTCGCCGTCTTTCGTGAAGATCTGCACGACGCCGCCGATCGCGCCCGAGCCGTACAGCGCCGACACGTTGCCGTTCACGACTTCGATGCGGTCGATCTGATCCGGCATGATCTGCGCAAGCTGCGCCGAGCCGAGCGATGCGGACTCCACACGCACGCCGTCGATCAAAACGAGCGATTGCGTCGAGGACGCGCCGCGTATGAACGCGCTTGCATTCGCTCCCGGGCCGCCATTGCGCGTCACCTGCACGCCGGGCGCAAGACCGATGACGCCGAGCGCGTCGTAGGCATTGCTATCGGCGATATCCTGGGCGTCGAAGAGCGAAGTCTGCGCGATCGTATCGGCGAGAGGTTGCGCGGTGCGCGTCGCGGTCACGACGACGGGCGCGAGCGGCGGTTGCGAGGCTTCGTCCGCGAGCGCTTCATGAGCGAGCAGCCATGTGTTGAGGGCGACGAGCGCAGCGCGTTCGATCGTTTTGCGTCTGCCCGCGTGTCGGGCAAGTGGCGATACCATGCGTGAAATGTTCCCATGCGTAGGCTGGCGCGACCTCGCTCCCCGCAAGGCCAATGCGCGACGAGCGCGCTCGAATGCGAACAGACGAACGCGCTGAACAGTTGGCCGGTATCCGGGCTGGCGACACACCGTCCCGCCTTCCCACGCATGAAGCGCAGTGGCATCGACACGTTCTTCGCCTTGCCTGCGTCGAGCGGCGGATTCTTGCGAATCAGACAGACTCGCAAGCAAACTCACACGACGGCGCGGCGAAAAACGCGCAAGGGACGACTTGCAACTTGCGTTGCGGTCGCTTACCGTTGCGGGGGCAGCACAGGTTGGCGTGGCCTTGGCGGCGCCGCTTCCTGTTTCCCGTTTGACTGCGCCCGCAAAAGAAATGCGGACGCGAGCACCAAAAGTGCGGCAAGTGTAGGAGCGCGATTCAGGACCGTCAAGAAACGACCCTGGCCGATCATCGCAAGACACACGGCTCACGACGAACCAACTAGAACCCGCCGTCGCAACACATCGGCAGCGCCCGCGCTTTCCACACACGAATGCATCGCGATGCACGCATGATCGCGTGCTGTTACGTCTCGAAACGAGACAATTATCGGAAGCTCCGTTGAACCGCGCTAGAATGCGAGGTCTTTAGAGGACGCAGCACATGCTCAACGAACTCGAATCACTGTCAGGAAATATCGGCCGGCTGATCCAGATCAGCGAGCGGCACAATCAGGCGCGTCTCGCGCTTGAAGCACAAATCGAACAACTGCGTAGCGACTACGCGAACGTGCAGGCAGAGCTCGTGCAAATGCGCGAAGAGCGCGACACGCTCCAAGCCGAACGCGATTCCCTCTCGGCCAAGATCGACGACGCGCAGGTCCGCCTGAACGCGATTCTCGAAAAGTTGCCGCGCGGCAAGTCCGCGAATCATGCCGAGACGGAAAATCAGCTCGATCTCCTCGATGCCCGTTCTCACGATGTGCAAGCCGCGCACGAGCATGCGCACGCGGGAGAGCACAGCGAGCATCATCACGGAGAGAAGGCATGACGACCACGCAGATCGAAGTATCCATTCTCGGCCAGCAATATCGCCTCGCCTGTTCGCCGGAAACCGAAGGCGCGCTGCGGGAAGCGGTGGCACGGGTCGACGCCGAGATGAACAAGGTGCGCAATGCAAGCAACGTGCGCGGGCAAGACCGCATCGCGGTGATGGCCGCGCTTTCACTCGCTTCCGAATTGCTGAGGCTGCAAGAAAGCGTGCGTCATGGCGAGGCCTTCCCCGCCGAGGAAATTCGCCGCACGATGCACTCCATGAACGAACAGCTTGGTGCTGTCATCGCGCAGTATGAAGTGCAGTGACCGAAGTGCCGCCACGCCGCTCCTTGGCGAACGCTAATCGGTCGCGCGATGTCAATCGAAAAAAGAAACTGCGCAATTGGTGTCGAGAGGCTGCATTAGACATTCGATTGGTGTAGAGTGACTACTCCCTGCCTGGTTCGCCAAGGTCATATATTCCTTGAACCAATGCTACATTGGCACGGTTGTGGAAACTTGCAGCACGGGCGCGCGCGTCACTCTGTCTGATGTACCCGAAGTGTTGCTTACTGCGACCAATCTTGAACCCAGGTTCAGGATGCCGGCCTAGCGGCCGAGGTGGGGACCCTACTCCAGCGGCATCGGTTCATACCGATGCCGTTTGCTTTTGTCGAGCCCGTTTTAAAACCCCGTTGCCGAATCCATCATGCGCTACTGGCTGATGAAGTCCGAACCGGACGAAGCGAGCATCGATCATCTCGCGCACGCGCCGAAGAAAACCCTCCCGTGGACGGGCGTGCGCAACTATCAGGCGCGCAACTTCATGCGCGACCAGATGCAAGTCGGCGACGGCGTGCTCTTCTATCATTCGAGTTGCCCGGAGCCGGGCATTGCGGGCATCGCCAAAGTCTGTTCTACGGCCTATCCCGATCCCACTCAGTTCGACGCCAAAAGCCCGTACTTCGACGCCAAGTCCACGCAGGAGACGCCGCGCTGGATGCTCGTCGATGTGCGCTTCGTCAAGAAGACGCTGTTGATTCCGCTCGCGACATTGCGCGAACACGCGGAACTCGCCGACATGCAAGTGCTCGCGCGCGGTAATCGGCTGTCGATCACGCCCGTGACCGAGGCGCAGTGGCGCTTCATAACCGAGCGTCTGGTCTAGGGCGCGCGAATCGTTCAAGGGAACTAAGGGAACGAACGAAGCGCCTAAGTGCGGTCGCGAATCACGCGATGCTCTTGCACTCGGAGTCCTTAGATGATCGACAAGAAAACCGCCGCCGCCCTCGCCTTCGTCGCGATGTCGAGCGCCGCGCTCACGCTTCCGCTTTCGGCCGCCGCTCAGACGGTAATTACCAATCCGCAGCCATCCGGCGTGCTTTCGCTATCCGCGCAAGCCAGCGCGCAAGTGCCGCAAGATGTCGTCAACATCACGCTGTTCTACGAGCAGGAAGCGGCCGATCCATCGTCGCTCACCACCACGCTCAATCAGCGCGCCGAAGCCGCATTGCGCGAAGCAAAAGGCGTCGACAACGTGACCGCGAAAAGCGGCTCGTTCACGGTTTATCCGAGCACGGATCGCGACGGCAAGATCTCCGCGTGGCGCGGCCGCACGGAGGTCGTGCTGGAATCGCACGACTTCGCGGCGGCGTCCAAGCTCGCGGGCAAGATGAGTAACGCCATGCAAGTCGGCAGCGTCGCGTTCTCGCTGTCGCCCGAAGCGCAGCGCGCCGCCGAGCAGAAGCTCTCGACTCAGGCCATCGAGTCGTTCCGCAAGGAAGCGCAGGCCGCGAGTCAGGCGTTCGGTTACGCCAACTTCACGATCCGCGAAGTGAACGTGGGCCACAGCGGCGCGGGTCCGCGCCCGGTGATGATGATGCAGGCCCGCTCGCTTGGCGCGGACGCGAAGGTCGGCGCGCCGATGGCGCTCGAAGCCGGCACGACGACGGTGACCGTCGACGTGTCGGGTTCGGTGCAAATGGGGCGATAACTGCTGTGCCGGAGAACGCGGCGTGATTTACGCCGCGTTGCCGGACACGCGTTTCTGACGTTTGTACGCCCACACCATCATGACGATGCCCGCGACGATCATTGGCAGCGAGAGCCATTGGCCCATCGAAAAGCCGAGCGCGAGGAGTCCGAGATAATCATCCGGCTCGCGCGCGAATTCCACCGTGAAGCGCGCGAGTCCATAACCGATCAGAAACAACGCCGACACTGCGCCCACCGGCCGCGGTTTGCGCGCGAAGAGGTAGATCACCGCAAACAGCACGAGCCCTTCCAGCGCGATTTCATACAACTGCGACGGATGGCGCGGCAGCATGTGATAGCGCGAGAAAATCTCCGAGAGATTGTATTGCGCATCGAACTGCGGATGCTTCGCGAGCCAGATGGCGTCGTCGTTGGTGGAGTTTTGGAAGAGCATGGCCCAGGGCGCGGCCGGGTCGGTCACGCGGCCCCATAACTCACCGTTGATGAAGTTGCCGAGACGCCCCGCCGCCAGTCCGAGCGGCACCATCGGCGCGACAAAATCCGTCACCTGCAGCCACGTGCGCTTGCGCTGAAACGCGAACAAGACCATCGCGAGCGTCACGCCGAGAAAGCCGCCGTGAAACGACATGCCGCCTTCCCACACCTTGAAGATATCGAGCGGATGCGCGAAGTAATAACTCGCCTTGTAGAACACCACATAGCCAATGCGGCCGCCGAGAATCGTTCCGAGTACGCCGTAAAACAGCATGTCGTCGATGTCCTTGACGGTCCAGCCTTGCGCGGCGACATGCGGCAAGCGCAGACGCAATCTGCCGATGGCAATGGCCGAAATGAACGCAACGAGATACATGAGGCCGTACCAGCGCACGGCGAGCGGTCCGAGATGGATCGCGACGGGATCGAAATTGGGATGTATGAGCATCGTGTAATGGAAGAGCCAGGCGAACTTCAAAGGCGAATCATACGGCAACGACGGCAGCAGCCTGCGCGCGCACGATCTCGATGAGCCGGCTCAACACCGGACTCACTTCGGCCGCGCGCCACACGAGCCCGGTTTCGACCACGGGCCCCGGTTCCCGCAACGGGCGATACACCACGCCCGTGCGCCGCAGATGCCGCACCGACTGCGGCACGAGCGCGACGCCCATGCCGGCGGACACGAGGCTCACGATGGTCTGCATCTGTATCGCCTCTTGTCCGATGCGCGGCGTCAAACCTGCCGCGCCGTAGCAGCCCATAATGATGTCATACAAACCCGGCGCGAGACGCCTTGGAAAGACGACGAGCGGCGCGCTGGCCAAGTCGTGCAGATCGACGGGCGTCTCGGTCCATTCGGCGGCGCCCTGCCCGAGTTCCTGCGCGGCATCCGTCGACATGGCGATGACGAGCGGCTCGCGCGCAATCGGCAGATACGAAAGCGTCATGGCGTGACGCGGCGGCAGCGGCGGAATCACGAGACCGGCATCGATACGGCCGGCCACGAGTTCGTCTATCTGAACGTCGCTGGTGGCTTCCGTGAGTTGCAGACGCACGCCTGGATAACGCGCATTGAATTCGCGCAGTAACGCTGGCAAAAGGCCGTAATCCGCCGTGGAGACGAACGCGAGCGAGAGCACGCCCGCCTCGCCGCGCGAAAGCGACTGCGCGAGCGGACGCAAGGCGTCGGCGGCGGCAAGCAGGCGGCGCACCTCGGGCAACAGATCGCGGCCAACCGGCGTCAGTTCGACCGTGCGCCGCGTGCGTTCGAACAGCACGACGCCGAGCGCGTCTTCCAGCGCACGGATGGCCTGCGAGAGCGGCGGCTGCGTCATGGCGAGGCGCGCGGCGGCGCGGCCGAAGTGCATCTCCTCGGCGACGGTCACGAAGTAGCGCAGCAGGCGGAGTTCGACTGGCATCGATATGTTTTGCGACTCAATAGACCCTGAATAATATATTGGACAGATACATCGACGACACTGCATTCTTCCTGCACCACACCAAAAACCACGATCCCCTCAGGAGGCAGCCATGCCCTTCAATCGCCGCTCGAAACACATCACGCAGGGCGTCGCACGTTCGCCCAACCGCTCGATGTACTACGCCCTCGGTTACAAGGAGGAAGACTTCGACAAGCCGATGATCGGTATCGCCAACGGTCACTCCACCATCACGCCGTGCAACGCGGGTCTGCAGCGTCTCGCCGATGCCGCCGTCGAATCCATTCGCAAGTCCGACGCGAATCCGCAAATCTTCGGGACGCCGACCATTTCGGACGGCATGTCGATGGGCACCGAAGGCATGAAGTACTCGCTCGTCTCGCGCGAAGTCATCGCCGACTGTATCGAAACGGCCGTGCAGGGACAGTGGATGGACGGCGTGGTCGTGATCGGCGGCTGCGACAAGAATATGCCGGGCGGCATGATCGGCCTCGCGCGCATGAACGTGCCGGGCATCTATGTGTACGGCGGCACCATTCGGCCGGGCAACTGGAAGGGCAAGGACCTGACCATCGTGTCGTCGTTCGAGGCGGTCGGCGAGTTCACGGCCGGGCGCATGTCGGAGGAAGATTTCAAGGGTGTCGAGAAGAACGCGTGTCCGTCCACCGGTTCGTGCGGCGGCATGTACACGGCCAACACCATGAGCTCCTCGTTCGAGGCGCTCGGCATGTCGCTGCTCTATTCCTCGACGATGGCGAACCCGGATCAGGAGAAGGTCGATTCCGCCGGCGAATCGGCGCGCGTGCTCGTGGAGGCCGTGAAGAAAGATCTGAAGCCGCGCGACATCATCAACAAGAAGTCGATTGAAAACGCCGTGGCGCTCATCATGGCGACGGGCGGTTCCACCAATGCCGTACTGCACTATCTGGCTATCGCGCATGCGGCGGAAGTCGAATGGAGCATCGACGACTTCGAGCGCATGCGCAAAAAAGTGCCGGTGATCTGCGACCTGAAGCCGTCGGGCCAATATGTCGCAACCGACTTGCACAAGGCGGGCGGCATTCCGCAGGTGATGAAGATCCTGCTCGATGCGGGCATGCTGCACGGCGACTGCATCACGATCACGGGCCGCACGCTCGCCGAGGAACTGAAGGACGTGCCGAGCAAGCCGCGCGCGGATCAGAAGGTGATTTTTCCGATCGAGCAGGCGTTGTACAAGGAAGGCCACCTTGCGATCCTGCGCGGCAATCTCGCGGAAGACGGCGCGGTGGCGAAGATCACGGGCTTGAAGAACCCGGTCATCACGGGCCCGGCGCGCGTGTTCGAAGACGAGCAAAGCGCGATGGACGCGATTCTCGCCGACAAGATCAAACCCGGCGATGTCGTCGTGCTGCGCTATCTCGGCCCGCAAGGCGGCCCCGGCATGCCGGAAATGCTCGCGCCGACGTCGGCGATCATCGGCAAGGGGTTGGGCGAAACCGTCGGCCTCATCACCGACGGGCGGTTTTCTGGTGGCACGTGGGGCATGGTCGTGGGCCACGTCGCGCCGGAAGCGTTCGCGGGCGGGACCATCGGGCTCGTGCAGGAAGGCGATTCGATCACCATCGACGCGCACAAGCTGCTGCTGCAATTGAACGTGGATGACGCGGAGATCGCGCGCCGCCGCGCGCTGTGGACGAAGCCGGCGCCGCGTTATACGCGCGGCGTGCTGGCAAAGTATGCGGCGTTGGCGTTGCCGGCCAATCGCGGGGCGGTAACGGGCTGAAGTGGGTCCAGCCAGGAAAGGCGAGCGCCCGGCGTTAAAAAGCCGCTACGAATGTTCTTCGTAGCGGCTTTTTTCGTTCGGAGCCGTTGGCAGGTCCCGCTCACTCTTCCCGCTGCCGCCGCAACTCCTCTTCCACCGCCGCTCCGACCCACTCGCGCAAGCGTCCATCCAGCGCCACCGCCACTTCGCGCGTGATGTCCTCGACGAGCGTCTGCGTATGTTCGCGCAGCACTTCCTCGCAGCGCGCCGCGATCAGCGCGCGGGCATCGGTGTCCAGATACTGCGTGACGCGCGCGCGCAGGCGTTCGGCGACCAGCGCGGCATCGTATTCGAATGCCGCTTCCGCCGATGCCGCGCGCGCATATTCCGGCTTGCCGGGCACGACGACATCGGTGAGAACGGGGATGGACGTATCGAAGGATTCAGGTGTTTTGGTCATGGTGTCTCCGTCCGTCGCGTGATGAGCCTGTGTTGTGCGCCAATCGTAATGCCCCGCGACGGCGCGCTATGTTCGCTCAACCGCCTTGCTTGTGCGTTTCGATGGCGTAACCGCGATCCCGATAGAACCGGAAGCGCTCGCGCCCGGACGCGAGTTCGTCGTCCTCGTTGCCGACGATCTCCACGAGCCGCTCGAAGCGCGCGAATTGCGCGGACACCGGCGCGCCGAGATTGACGAGCACCTGATGATGCGGCGCGTCATCCAGATTCGACGTGAGCACGACCGGCGTCTCGGCCGCAAGCGGGCTTTTCGCCATGCAGTGCGGCACGAATTCGAGCGGCGCAAAGGTCCACAACTGCTCGTCGAATTCGGCGAGACGGCGCGGCTCGGCAAGGACGACGAGCGCGCGCCCGCTCGCATACGCCTTGCGCGCGAGGCGGCAGGCGTAGGCGAGCGAATCGCCCACGTTGGTATGAAAGTCGATGCGCGTCACGGCCTTACGCTCACTGGCCCGCGCGATCGATCAGGAACTGCGAGAGCAGCGGCACGGGACGGCCCGTGGCGCCCTTCGCCGCGCCGCTCTTCCACGCGGTCCCGGCGATATCCAGATGCGCCCACGGATAGCTCTGCGCGAAACGCGACAGGAAGCATGCCGCCGTGATGCTGCCGCCCGGACGCCCGCCGATATTCGCGACATCCGCGAAATTCGACTTGAGCTGATCCTGATACTCGTCGTCGAGCGGCAGACGCCACGCCGGATCGACGGCTTCGCGCGAGGCATCGAGCAATTCGCCGGCGAGCGCGTCGTCCTTCGAGAACAGGCCCGTGTTGTGATGGCCGAGCGCGATGACGCAAGCGCCGGTAAGTGTCGCGATGTCGACGACGGCGGCGGGCTTGAAGCGCTCCGCGTAGGTCAGCGCGTCGCACAGAATGAGACGGCCTTCGGCGTCGGTGTTGAGCACTTCGATGGTCGTGCCGTTCATCGCGGTGACGATATCGCCCGGCTTGAGCGCGTTGCCCGCGGGCATATTCTCGCAAGTCGGGATGACACCGACGACGTTCAGCTTGAGCCCCATCTCGGCGACCGCGCGCAGCGTGCCGAATACCGAGCCCGCGCCGCACATGTCGTACTTCATCTCGTCCATGGAATCGCCGGGCTTGATGGAAATGCCGCCCGTATCGAACGTGATGCCCTTGCCGACCAGCACGACCGGCGCGTTCTTGCCCTTCGCCTTGCCAGACTCGGTCCCGCCTGCGCCCTGATAATGGATGACGATGAATTGCGGCGGTTCCACCGAACCCTTCGCCACCGACAGGAACGAGCCCATGTTGAGCGCTTCGATCTGCTTCTGGCCGAGCACTTCGACTTTCAGCTTCCAGTCGCGGCCGAGCTTCTTCGCGGTCTGGCCGAGATAAGTCGGCGTGCAGACATTCGGTGGCAGGTTGCCGAGATCGCGCGTGAGGTCCATGCCGTTGGCGATCGCCACGCCTTGCCTGGCTGCGGCCTTCGCGGCTTTTTCATCGGCGGGATCGACACTGAAGACGATCTTCTTGAGCGAGCGCGCGCTGTTGTCGGGCTTGCTCTTCATCTGCGTGAACTTGTAGGTCAGTTCGCGCAATGCGAGGATGGCGGCGCGCACCCCCCAGTCGCCGCTGCGTTCCTGAATGGGCAACTGCGCAAGCGTAAAAGTAGCCTGGACGATCTTGGCGCCGAGGATCACGCGCCACGCGGCACGTACTGCCTCGCCATATGCTTTCTGATTGAAGGCGTCCTGCTTGCCGAGTCCGACGAGCAAGATGCGCGATGCGCCAATGCCGGTGACTTCGGGAATGAGGAGCGTGGTGCCTGCGCGGCCGTTCATGTCGCCGGCCTTCACGACGCGCGAAACGAGCCCTTTGGTGGCGACATCCATGTCGCGTGCGGCGCCTGTCAACGTCTGTGCTTCGAAGATGCCGAGCACGATTACATCTGACTTCCCGGTGAGGAAACCATTTGCCTCGCCTTTGCTCCAATCACAGGCTTTTATGCTAAAGTCCATCGCGCTTATCCTCGGATAAAATCTGGGCTGAAGGATGAAAGCCGCAATTATCCGCTATTTTTTCCGCGGCGGTCACAGGCAAAGCCCGACTGACTCGGGGAACGATTGCATTGCTACTGCATCTACTTCTTGTTGTTGCAGGGCATGTTCGTTACGCCGCATCGCCGCCGGCCTTCAGCTAAATTCAGCTAAATTCAATGATCTTCGAACGCTCCCTGCAGCGCGAACTCGCGTATACGGCCGGCGCCGTATTCATGGTGCTGCTCACGATCATGCTCACGACGATGATGATCCGTATCGTCGGCTTCGCGGCATCGGGCCAGGTCGACCCGCGCGATGTCGTCGTGCTGATCGGGCTCACCGTGATCGGCTATCTCGCGGTCATGCTGATCGTGACGCTGTTCGTTTCCATCCTCTTCGTGCTGACGCGTTGGTATCGCGACTCGGAGATGGTCGTGTGGCTTGCCTCGGGCGTGAGCCAGACGCAGCTCATCAAGCCCATCGCGGTGTTTTCCACGCCGATCATCATCCTTATCGTCTTCTTCGCGTTCGTCGGCTGGCCGTGGTCGAATCAGCAGAGCAAACTCATCAAGGCGCGCTTCCAGCAACGCGATGAAGTATCGCTGCTCGCGCCGGGCCAGTTCCGCGAATCGCCTTCGAGTCATCGCGTGTTCTTCATCGAGAAGATGTCGCCCGATCAGTCGCAAGTGGAGAACGTGTTCGTCACGAGCACCGAAGGCGGCAAGGTCAACGTCATCGTCTCGAAGAACGGACACACGGAGACGCGCCCCGACGGCGACCGCTTCATCGTGCTGGAAAACGGACGTCGTTACGATGGCGAGCCTGGCCAGCCGAATTTCCGCATCACGGAGTTCGAGCGCTACGGTGTGAAGATAATGAGTCATCAGGTCGTCAACACGCCGACCACCACCGGCATCTCCACGCCCGACCTGCTTGCCAATCCGAGCAAGGACAACCTCGCGGAATTCGCGTGGCGCCTGGGTCTGCCGCTCATCGCCATCAACCTGATGCTGCTCGCCATTCCGCTGTCTTATCAGAACCCGCGCCGCAGCCGGACCATCAATCTCGTGATGGCCGTGCTCATCTATCTGACCTATTCGAATTTGCTGAACGTGGTCCAGTCATGGATCGAGCAGGGAAAGATGTCGTTCGGCGTGGGACTCGTGGGCCTGCATTTGCTGGTGGCGGCACTCGTGGCGTTCATCTTCTGGCTGCGCGTGCGCAACCGGCCACTTTTCACGCTCTCGACGTTCACGCGTTCGAAGGGAGCCTGACGCAATGCGCATCTACGAACGATACTTCGCGCGCCAGATCTATCTGGCGTTCATCTTCATTCTGTTCGCTTTCTCGGGCCTGTTCTTTTTCTTCGACCTGATCAACGAACTGAACACCGTGGGGCATGGCAACTACAAGTTCACGCTCGCGATATTGCGCGTGGCCTTGCAGACGCCTTCGCGCTTCTACGAAATCATTCCGGTTGCTGCGCTCATCTCGGCCATTTATGTCTTCGCGCAGATGGCGGCGGCGTCCGAATTCACCATCTTCCGCGTGTCGGGACTCTCGACGGGCACGGCATTGCGTTCGCTCTTGAAGATCGGGATTCCGCTCGTGCTGGTGACGTATATCATCGGCGAAGTGGTTGGGCCTTATGCGGATCAGTTGTCGGAGCGCGTGCGTCTGGAGGCGCTGGGGTCGTCGGTCTCGTCGAATTTCCAGTCGGGCGTGTGGGTGAAGGACACGCTGACCGCGAAGGAGAACGGCGAGCAAGTCACGCGCTTCGTCAACGTGGGCACGTTGAACCCGGATACGACGATCGCCAACGTGCGTATCTATGAATTCGATTCGAAGTTCCGTCTCACCAATGTGCGTATAGCGCAGAGTGGCGTCTTCGAGCCGCCGGGCCACTGGAAGCTGACGGGCGTAACGGACACTCAACTGGTCGATGCGCCGCTCGCGGCCATCAATCCCAACGATGCGCTCAACCCTATCTACAACGCGAAGCAGACCACGCTGCCGGAGTACTCGCTGCGTTCCGAGCTTACGCCGCAGATTCTGTCGGTGCTGCTGGTGTCGCCGGATCGCATGTCGATGTTCAACCTGTTTCGCTATATCCAGCACTTGACGGAAAATCATCAGGACACGCAGCGTTACGAGATTGCGTTTTGGCGCAAGATTCTTTATCCGTTCGCGGTGTTCGTCATGCTGGTGCTGTCGCTGCCGTTCGCATATTTGCACACGCGTGCTGGCGTGGTCGGCGTGAAGGTGTTCGGCGGCATCATGATCGGGATGAGTTTTCAGCTATTCAATACGCTCTTCTCGCACATCGGGACCTTGAATACGTGGCCGGCTCCGATTACTGCGGCCGCGCCTGCCCTCGCCTATCTCGCGATTGGCTTGCTGGGGCTCAAGTGGGTCGAGCGGCACTGAGTTTCTTCGGGAGAAGATGATGGGCAAGCACGGCATCGTACTGTTCGGACACGGCGCACGCGATCCACGCTGGGCGGAGCCGTTCGAACGGCTTGCGTCGCGCCTGCGTGCCGGGCGCGACGAGCCGGTTGCGCTTGCGTTTCTGGAGTTGATGACGCCGGATCTGCCTTCGGCGGTGACGCAGTTGGCTGAAGAAGGTTGCGATGCCGTTACCGTGGTGCCCGTGTTCTTCGGGCAAGGCGGTCATGTGAGGCGTGACTTGCCGGCGGTAATCGAGACGTGTCGCGCGGCGCATCCCTCTGTCGCGATTCATTGCGCGACGGCGGTCGGCGAGGATGATGCGGTGCTGGATGCGGTCGCGGAGTATTGTTTGCGGCAGGTTTGAGGGCCGGTCAGACTCAAGGCTCACGTATCGTTGGCTTGCCGAGAAGTTGAAGCGCTGCATATCGCTTTCGTCTTTTACTCAATGCCTAGCATTACTGACGATGCTACGATCTCTACGATTTCAGGAATGCTGGCCAGCCAACTCCACCACTCAGGGCAACGGTCAACGTCAGCTTCACGAGACTGCTGCCTGCAACTCTGGCTTTCAGCGAAACATCGAGATAACCCGCATCAACTCCTTGCATGGCGCGTTACGTTTATAACTCTTTCGTTCGTGTATTTATTTATGCACTGCCGTTCTGGCTGGGAAGCTTCGAGCTGACCGTTCACCAGGCGTTCAAAGAGAAAGATCCAGAGGCGTTTTTGGCGCCCGGGCTTATGCTAAGCGCGATCGCCCTGCTCACCTCACTGTGCCTTGCACGCAAGGAGCCAGCAGTTACGGCAGGAGCCGCCGAAAAGTTTCGATATCGGTGCGACGTTACGCTCGTGGCCATGGCGGCTGCCTTGGCTCTCATCGGCATGCCTTTGTGGCATCAGATACTCGGTGCGTCGCTTTCCGGAATTTATAAAGGTTGGCTGGGACTCACTCTGTTTGGCTGGAGCTCGACCAAATCGATTTCAGTAGTGTATTATTTTTTTGCAGTATCGCTGTCCGAGCTCAAACGCCTGACGACATGATAAATATTCTGACTGCGCTTCAAGGGAATTACGGCACGCTCGTCATTGCAGCTATCGCGTTCGCTGTAGTGCAGACGCTTGCCTACTTTTATCGCGAACACGTCGCCAAGTTGAGTGAAGAACAGGCAGTTGCGGAACCGGTGTCGGCCGAGGAGCTTCGGCGTCAAGTCGAGCAACTGGTTCGACAGCAAGAAGATCGGTTGAATGGACTTCACAAGGAACTTCGAAGGGAATTGCTTGCGGAATTGCAGTTAGATTTATCGAAGGCGGCACGCCGGCAAGCCGGCGGAAAATCGTTAGCGGCTTCGGTTCTCTCTAACGCCAGATCGAGTTCTGCAAGTTCGTCATCAAGCGTTTATGTCGGCGAGTTGCGGCATAAGCGTGGCCGCGCTGCCTGATAAGCACATCGCAATCGTCCGCTCCAGGCAACGCGATTGGCCCGCAACCAGGCTCGTTCCAGAGTTCAGCCGTCCGCCTCAAGCCGCCGCCTGCATCCCCTTCAAATGCACCTTCGGCTTCGCCACCGCGTCGCGATCCCGAAACGCCTCGCCTATCATCAGCAAACTCGGCTGCGATGCATCGAGCCATTCCTGCGCCTCGCCTAGCGCCATGCGCGCCAGCGTAAGCGTAAGCGTGCGCTCGCGCGGCGTGCTGCACGCCTCGACGATCGCCACCGGCGTCGAACCCGGCCGTCCCGCATCGATCAACTGTTGGGCAATGTCCGGCGCGCTGTCTCGGCCCATGTAGAACACGAGCGAATCCGCCTGCGCCTGCTCGCGGATATCGTCGCTGTCGGCGGCGCGGCTATGCGTCGCCAGCGCGACACTACGCGCCACGCCTCGCAAGGTCAGCGAGCGCTTGAGCGTCGCCGCGCTGGCGAGCGCCGCCGTGATTCCCGGTACCACTTCATAGTCGATACCCGCCGCCTCCAGCGCGCGCATCTCTTCATCCGCGCGGCCGAAAAGCATCGGATCGCCGCCCTTTAGACGCACGACGAGACCGTGTTCCAAAGCGGCATCGACGATCTGCTTGCTGATGAAATGCTGCGCCGTCGAACGCTGCCCACAACGCTTGCCGACCGCGATCTTGCGTGCGTTCGGCGCGTAGTCGAGCATCGCAGGTTCGACGAGCGCGTCGTGCAGCACCACGTCGGCCTGTTCGAGCAAACGCATGCCGCGCACGGTGATGAGATCCGCCGCGCCCGGCCCTGCTCCGATCAGATAGACCTTACCCATTTGCATGCACTCAGGCTGAGATTGCGCGAATCATACCGGCTGCGACCGTGTGATGCGTCGCCTCGTCGATCAAGACGAACGCGCCCGTGCCCTGATGCGTCTCGTACAAGTCCGCGACGAGCGGCTTCTGCAAGGTCAACGCCACGCGGCCGATATCGTTCATGGCGAGCGTATTGCGATCGACCGAATGCGACAGCGTATGCACATCCAGCACTTCCTTCACCGCGCCGATCCGCGCGAACACGGTGTTCGTCGTCTGCTTCAACAAATACTTGCGCTGCTGCGAAAGCGGCTCTTCGTCGAACCAGCACAGATCCGCTTCGAGCTTCTTCGCGGGTTCGACCGTCTGCGCTTCGCTCTCCGCGCGCGGCACGAAGGTATCGCCACGCGAGACATCGACATCCTCGGCGAGACGAATGGTCACCGTCTGGCCGGCAAACGCGCGATCCACCGGCGCAACGCCGCCCGGCACCGGCGCGATGATCTCGGCGACCGTCGCCTGGCGATTCGCCGGCAGCACGGTGATGGCGTCACCAAGACGCACTTCGCCCGCTTCGACGCGGCCCATGTAGCCGCGGAAATCGTCGGCTTGAGAGCCGTCCTGACGCGCGACCCATTGCACCGGGAAACGCAGCGCTTGATCGACGGGCTGCGCGACCGGCAGCGATTCGAGCAAGTCGAGCAGCGGCTCGCCCGCATACCACGGCATGCGTTCGCTCGCGGACACAATGTTGTCGCCCTTCAACGCCGACACCGGCACGAAGCGCACATCCGCGATTCCAAGCTGACGCGCGAGCACGACGTACGCGTCGCGAATTTCGTTGAAGCGCGCTTCGCTGTACTCGACCAGATCCATCTTGTTGATCGCGACAATCACGTGCTGCAAGTCGAGCAACTTGACAATCGCGCTATGGCGCTTGGTCTGCGGCAGGAGTTGAGCGTCGCCGTTGTCGAACGTGACGCGCGTCGCGTCGACGAGAATGATCGCCGCATGCGCCGTCGATGCGCCCGTCACCATGTTGCGCGTGTACTGCTCGTGACCCGGCGTATCCGCGATGATGAACTTGCGCTTCGCGGTCGCGAAATAACGATACGCGACGTCGATGGTAATGCCCTGCTCGCGCTCGGCTTCGAGGCCGTCGGTCAGCAACGACAAGTCGATCTCATCGCCCACGGTGCGCTTGTTCTTGGCGCGCGAGATGGCGGACAACTGGTCCGACAACACGGCCTTGCTGTCGTACAGCAGGCGGCCGATCAGCGTGCTCTTGCCGTCGTCGACACTGCCCGCCGTGATGAAGCGCAACACGCCCAGGTCTTCAGCTTGATAGATGCTCATTTCGTTCGTTCCTTGGGGGCGTGGCTTCAGAAATAACCTTGCTTCTTGCGCTGTTCCATCGCGGCTTCGGAAGCCTGATCGTCCATGCGCGTGGCGCCGCGTTCGGTGATTTCCGTCACGGCCGTTTCGGCGATGATCTTTTCGACGTCGTCGGCATCGCTCGAAACCGGGCACGTGCAGCTGATGTCGCCGACCGTCCGAAAGCGCACTTGCGCCATCTCGGCGGTTTCGCCGTCGCGCACCGGAGTGAGCGGAGTCACGGGCACGAGCAGGCCGTTGCGGCGCACGATCTCGCGCTCATGCGCGTAATAGATGGACGGCAGATCGAGCTTCTCGCGCGCAATGTATTGCCACACGTCGAGTTCGGTCCAGTTGGAGATGGGGAACACGCGCAAGTGTTCGCCCGGATGCAGACGCGCGTTATAGATGCTCCACAGTTCCGGACGCTGCGCCTTCGGATCCCACTGGCCGAATTCGTCGCGGAACGAAAAAATGCGTTCCTTCGCACGCGCCTTCTCTTCGTCGCGGCGCGCGCCGCCGATCAGCGCCGTATAGCCGTATTGCTCGATGGTTTCGAGCAGCGTCACCGCTTGCGCGGCATTGCGCGAATCGGTTTCGCGACGCAGACGCACAGTGCCCTTCTTGATCGAATCCTCGACGTGGCCGACGACCAGTTCCGCGCCGATTTCAGCGGCGCGCCGGTCACGAAACTCGATCACTTCGCCGAAGTTATGGCCAGTGTCGATATGGACGAGCGGAAACGGCAGCACGGTCTTGCGGCCCGCGCCGAGACCGAATGCCTTCAGCGCCAGATGCAGCACGACGACCGAGTCCTTGCCGCCCGAGAACAGAAGCGCGGGCTTGCTGCACTCCGCGACGAGTTCGCGCAGGATGTGGATCGACTCGGCTTCGAGCCAGTCGAGATGGTCCATCCGAGTCGCCTGATTGGTAATCGGGGCGGTGACGGTAGAGTCGAGCGTGGTGCTCATATGCGTCGATCCTTTTATTGGCTGCGTCATGCGTTTGTGGCGCTTTGACGCCGCGTTCAGTGACAGTGTTCGTACCGGGCGCTTCTCTTTGAGCACCTCGATGATTCAGATAGCCGAACTTGGTGCTTCTTCGACGATCTTGATGTTCGTGATGTGCAGGCCGCATTCTTTCGTATCGCGCGATTCCCACCACCAGCGGCCGGCGCGGCTATCTTCGCCGGGGCGCACGGCGCGCGTGCATGGCTCGCAGCCTATGCTCGGATAACCGCGCGCATGCAGCGGATTCACCGGCACGTCGAAGGCCTTCAAGTAGTCCCAGACATCGCTTTCGGTCCAGTCCGCGAGCGGGTTGAACTTGGCGATGCCGCGCGGCGCGTCGTGCTCTTCCTCGTGGAGTTCGGTGCGCGTCACCGACTGCTCGCGGCGCTGCCCCGTCACCCACGCCGACACATCCGACAGCGCGCGATTGAGCGGCTCCACCTTGCGGATATGGCAGCAGCTCTTGCGTAAATCAATGCTCTCGTAGAACGCGTTGAGGCCGTGATCGCGGACGTAGGCATCGACGGCATCTTGGCGCGGATGAAACTGCTCGATGTCGTAGCCATAACGCGCCTTGACCGTGTCCAGCATGCCGAGCGTTTCCTCGTGCAGACGGCCCGTGTTCAGCGAAAAGATGCCGATATTCACCTCGCGCGACAGAATGGCGTGTGTGAGCACCATGTCTTCGGCGGCGAGGCTGCTGGCTAGCTTGACGCGCTCATGGCGCGCTGCGATCGAATCGAGCAGCGCGTCGAGGCGTTCAACCTTGGCTTGCAATTCGGGAGTCATGCCTCAGGCTCCAAGCGTCGCGAGAACCGCGCTGCGACGGCGAAACAGCGGTTCGAGATCGTCGGTCGCGCCTTGATAGCGCTCCGTGAACTCGTTGAACGCGTTGAGCGCGTCATTGATGTCCTTGTCTTCGCGCACAGCGAATGCGTCGAAGCCGCAGCGCGCGTGGAACAGCAACTGATCGCGCAGCACGTCCCCGATTGCGCGCAACTCACCCGTCCACTGATAACGCTCGCGCAGCAAGCGGCCGATGGAAAAGCCGCGGCCATCGCGGAACACGGGAAAATCGACGGCGATCACGGCGATGTCGCCGAAATCGGCGACGAGATCGGCGGGTTCGTCGTCGGGCGCGAGCCACACGCCGAGTTCGTCCTTCGAATGCGCCGCGACGAGCGCCGCACGATGCTCCTTCCACAACGCGAACGGCACGAGCAACTTGCCGGCGGGCAGCGCATCGACTGCGGGCAGCGCGCCGTCTTCGGCGGCACGGACCACGGTGAAATCGTCATTGACGACGGAGCGGTTCTTGATAATCAAAGCCATCTGCAAAGTCCTCGGTCTCGTCGACGTTTAAGCGTGCGCCTGGCGCGATGCGTACACGCGCTCCTTGAACGGCGTCATGCCGATGCGGTTATACGTCTCGATGAAGCGCTCGCCTTCCACGCGGTTGTCGACGTAGGTGTCGATCACGCTCGACACGACATCCGGCATTTCATGCGCCGAGAACGACGGGCCGATGACCTTGCCGAGATGCGCGCCGGTCGCGCCCGAGCTTTGCTCGCCGCCTAGCGTCACCTGATACCACTCCGAGCCGTCCTTATCGACGCCCAGCACGCCGATGTTGCCGACGTGGTGGTGACCGCACGCGTTGATGCAGCCCGAGATGTTGAGCGACAGGTCGCCCAGGTCGTACACGTAGTCGGCGTTGCTGAAGCGCTCTTGAATGGCTTGCGCGATGGGAATGGACTTCGCATTCGCGAGCGAGCAGAAATCGCCGCCCGGGCACGCGATGATATCGGTCAGCAAACCGACGTTCGAGGTCGCGAAACCCACCGCCTTGGCGCGTTCCCACACGGCGTACAGATCGTGCTTCCTGACGTTGGCGAGAATCAGATTCTGCTCGTGCGATACGCGAATCTCACCGAAGGAGAATTCATCGGCGATAGCGGCGACATCGTCCATCTGCTGGTCGGTGGCGTCGCCCGGCGCAATGCCGGTGGGCTTGAGCGACAGCGTGACGGACGCGTAGCCCGACACCTTATGCGGACGCACATTGCGCTCGACCCAGCGCGCGAACGGCTTGCTGTCGATCAGATGCTTTTCATACGAGGCGTCGGTATCCGGCAGCTTTTCGTAGGCAGGCGGCGCGAAGTACTGCGACACGCGTGCGACTTCTTCCGCCGTGATGGTCGAAGGGCCGTCCTTCAGATGCTGCCACTCTTCCTCGACCTGCTTCGCGAACTTCTCCGGCGACAGCGCCTTCACGAGAATCTTGATACGCGCCTTATACATATTGTCGCGGCGGCCATAGCGGTTGTACACGCGCAGCACGGCTTCGCAATACGTAATGAGATGCTGCCAGGGCAAGTCTTCCTTGATGACCGCTCCGACGATCGGCGTGCGGCCGAGCCCGCCGCCCGCGAGAATGCTCGCGACGACTTCGCCCGCTTCGTTCTTCTTCAGATAGACGCCCAGATCGTGCACCTGCGTGGCCGCGCGATCCTCTTCCGAGCCGCACACCGCGATCTTGAACTTGCGCGGCAGCCATGCGAACTCGGGGTGGAACGTCGACCATTGACGCAGAATCTCGGCCCACGGACGCGGATCGACGAGTTCATCCGGCGCCACGCCCGCAAACTGATCCGCCGTGATGTTGCGGATGCAATTACCCGACGTCTGAATGGCGTGCATTTGCACCGATGCCAGCTTGCGCAGAATCTCGGGCGTCTCTTCCAGCTCGACCCAGTTGAACTGGATGTTGGTGCGCGTGGAAAAGTGGCCGTACCCACGATCGTGCTCGCGCGCGATGGTGGCGAGCATGCGCATCTGGTCGCTGCGCAGATTGCCGTACGGAATCGCGATGCGGTGCATGTAGGCGTGACGCTGCATGTACAGGCCGTTCTGCAGACGCAGCGGACGGAATTCCTCTTCGCTCAACTCGCCCGACAAGCGACGGCGAACCTGGTCGGCGTATTGCGCGACACGTTCGTCGACGATGCGCTGGTCGATCTGATCGTATTGGTACATTCGAGGCCCCAAGTTTTAGTTCGAACGCCTGCGTCCTAGGTTACGCGGCGCGTTGAGAATTCAGCCATTCCATATTGATTCGTCATCGCAAGCGCCGTTCCGACGCTTAATTCATTAGCTAATGACAAAAACAGATATGGATATTGGAAAAATTGGACTGATAGTAATAAACCTGCTATATATTGCAAACGACTTAAAACTTACTTTGATATGCCCTCAGGTAATAACGAAAGGGCAAAAAACGAAGGCACTACATGAATCTGCACCAGTTCCGCTTCGTCCGCGAGGCCGTGCGGCAGAACTTCAACCTGACCGAGGCCGCAAAGGCTTTATTTACCTCGCAGCCGGGCGTGTCGAAAGCGATCATCGAGCTCGAGGATGAACTCGGCGTCGAGATTTTCACACGCCACGGAAAGCGTGTCAGATCGCTGACCGAGCCGGGGCGCATCATTCTCGCATCGGTCGAAAAGATTCTGCAGGAAGTGGAAAGCCTGAAACGCGTCGGCAAGGACTACGCGGCGCAAGATCAGGGCAATCTCGTCATTGCCGCCACGCACACTCAGGCGCGCTACTCGCTGCCCTCGGCTATCGCGGAATTCAAGAAGCGCTTTCCCAAGGTGCATCTTTCGATTCTGCAAGGCAGCCCGACGCAAGTCGCGGAAATGGTCATCCACGATCAGGCGGATGTGGCTATCGCGACGGAAGCCATCGCCAACTATAAAGAACTGATTTCGCTGCCCTGCTTCCAGTGGCAGCATCTGGCCGTCATGCCGGCCGATCATCCGCTGCTGGAACGCAAGCTTCTCACGCTCGACGATCTAGTGCAGTACCCGCTCATCACTTATGAAGCGGCGTTTGCCGGCCGCAGCAAGATCAATCAGGCGTTTGCGTTGCGCAGTCTCACGCCGGATATCGTGCTCGAAGCCATCGACGCCGATGTCATCAAGACTTATGTCGAACTCGGGCTCGGCGTGGGAATCATGGCGGACATCGCGTTCAATCCGGAGCGCGACAAGCATTTGCGCGCGATGCCGGTTGGCCACTTGTTCGGCACGAACGTGACGCGGCTTGCGCTCAAACAGGGCGCGTATTTGCGCAGCTATGTGTATACGCTCGTCGAACTGCTGTCGCCGTCGATGAATCGCAAGCTGATCGAGCAGGCGCTTTCGGGCGACCACGAAAGCTACGAACTCTGATCGCCACTAGTCTTGAGTAATAGAGACGCAGAAGAACCCATCACCCTCCTGGAGAGCTTTTCGATGAAGTTGTCGATGTTCACGCGCCGGCTCATGGCCGGCGTTGCCTTGTCCGCGCTGGCCGCTGCCGCGCACGCGCAACTGAAAGTAGGCGTGGACCTGTCGAGCACGGGCCCCGCCGCGACCATCGGCATCACCAGCAAGAACGCGATGTTGATGTGGCCGAAAACCATCGCCGGGCAGAACGCGGAGTACATCATCCTCGATGACGGCTCGGACCCGGGCGCGGCCGTGCGCAACATCCGCAAGCTCATCACCGAGGATCGTGTCGATGTGATCGTCGGCCCGAACATCACGCCGGCCGCGCTCGCGGCGCTCGATCCCGTGGCGGAATACCAGACACCGATGATCACGCTGATCGGTTCGGCTTCGGTGGTCGAGCCGCAGGAAGGCAAGAAGGTCTGGGCCTTCAAGATGGCGCAGACCGACCGCGCCATGGCCGACGTGATGACGCGCTACATGGCGAATCATGGCGTGAAGACGGTCGGTTTCATCGGCTTCGCGGATAGCTACGGCGACAGCTGGTTCAACGAGTTCGGCAAGTTCGCGGAGTTGCGTCACATCAAGATTGTCGCGAGCGAGCGCTTCAACCGGACCGACGCGAGCGTGACGGGGCAAATTCTCAAGCTGATGTCCGCGAAGCCCGATGCGGTGCTGATCGCCGGCGCGGGCACGCCGACCGTTTTGCCGCAGCGCACGCTGGTCGAGCGCGGCTACAAGGGCGCGATCTATCAGACGCACGGCATCGCGACGCCGGAGTTCATCAAGCTGGGCGGCAAGGATGTGGAAGGCACGCTCTTCCCGACGCAGCCCGTGGTCGTCGCGCGCACGCTGCCGGCCGATCATCCTTCGAAGAAAGCGGCGCTGGCGTTCGTGAGCGCTTATGAAGAAAAGTACGGCAAGAGCACCGTGACGCAATTTGCCGGCGATGCGGCGGGCGTGTACCCGCGTTTGCAGGATGCCGTGGCGCGCGCGCTTAAGACCGCGAAACCGGGTACGAAAGAATTTCGCGTGGCTTTGCGGTCGGAACTGGAGCACGCGCATGAGCTCGTCGTACCGAATGGCGTCGTGAACACGAGCGCGACGGATCACGTCGGGCTGGATCAGCGCGCAAGCGTGATGGGCGTGATCAAGGACGGACAGTTCACTTATTTGAGTCAGTGAAGGCGTGCTTGCGGGCGGCTTGTCGAACCGGCTTGCCCACGGCGGATTTTTGCGCCATAATCGCGGACTCGATTTGCTGCTCCTCGCGAGTGGCATTTTTGAAGGCCCAGGTGGTGAAATTGGTAGACGCAGGGGACTCAAAATCCCCCGCCGCAAGGCGTGCCGGTTCGATTCCGGCCCTGGGCACCAAAAATTGATGAAAAAGCCGCTCTTTTTAGAGCGGCTTTTTTGCGTTTGGGCGACCGATGCGGGGCTTTAGCGCTTCATACCTTCCTCGAGTTCAGCTTTTGCACGCTCTGCCATCAGCCTCCGGCGCAACCATCGCTCGTAGTAAGGCATGGTGAAATACATACCTCCGCACACTACGACCACGATTCCATATTCCTTAAAAAACCCAATCACGAGGTCCAACATTTTTCCACCTCTTCCTTGTAGCGCGTCAAATGCATGGAAATTACATAGTAGGTCAAAGCTTCCAAGATGGAATTCATGTTTAGTAATGCTTTGAAATCCTCACTGAATGAAGCCAGTAGCAAGTATATCCACAGAAGAACCCCGCCTAGCGAGGCGAAAATTCCCAGATTCGCAATAAATATCGCCTGCCGAAAATGCCTATATAGCTGCCGTCCCGCAGTCACTTCAAGCAAGTCGTGTGGCAACGCGGCCACCGCAAGATTCAAACTGATCCCCGATGCGACAAGCGAGATTGGAAAGAACTCGCTCTGATCCGACTGCCTCATCGCGACACGTAACAAGTATTCGATCACGCCCATGAAGATCGGCAGAAGAAGAACCAACTGCCGCGTCGTCGATTCGAAACCGCTGGATTTCATCGTCGTGCCCGCTCGTTTGCATTGACCGCCAATTTCGCCGATGCCGCGTGCATCGGGTAGTCGGCCAATCGGCCAGGACAAGGTCGCTAATACCTGTTTTATGCGGCGCAACGCACATATTCAGCCTTCAAACTTCGCGTTTTCCCCTACACGATCATTACGCCTATGTGCGCAATCGCGTAGACGCGTTTCACCGGGAGTCGCAAAAATAGGCTCCCGCTCGGCATTCAGGACTCCGGCGCAGGGTGCATCGCGAGGATGCGTGCCTGCGCAGGCGACCGCTTTCGGCTTCCTTAGGAGTTCCGATGTCGTGACCCGCCCGCGCCATGTGTCGGGCCATAACTCCAATAGGGTGCGACATGAACCGACCAGAATATTCGCTGACGCTCGATTCGGTGATTTGCCGCCGCTGTAACGCCGTTTCGCGCGCAGAAGAAGAAACGTGCCCTTCTTGCGGGTCCGATCGGCAGGGCGCGATCTTCACGACGCGATCCGATCCTGTCGCGCCCATTGCATCCGCGGCGCCCGCGGCCGCCGCTGCCGCCGCGCCGATGCCAGGGCAACTCGACATCACCGATCTGCGCGATACGGGCTGGCTGACGCGTCTCGTTCGTCGCAGGATGGTGACGTCCTACCCGAGTCTTGCCGAGCCGGGCGACCTGCCGCCCGAGGCCGAGCGCAAACCGGCGAGGAAGGGACTGGCGGTGCTCATTGGCGGCGTGGTCGCGGGACTCGCCGCGGGCGGATACCTTTACGTGCAATCGGACGGAGGCGTCGTCACGTCGAACCGGCCGGTGATCAGCGCGGCTGGATCGATTGGAAATGGTGCGTCGGCGGCGCGCGGCGCGGGCGACGAGAAGCGTGCCGGACTCGACCAATCGAGAGCGGTCGCGGAACAGGCACGCACGCTCGCATCGGCTGACGACGATGCGAAACGTGTTCGTGCAGATGACGCGCAAAGGCTTGCTAGTCGCGCGAATTCGGCCGATGCGAGTTCGCGTCGGGCACCCGATGCATCCTCTGCGGGCGGTTCCGTGGCGATCGCCGGCGTGACAGCGGGAGCATCGGCGACACCGTCGGGCAATCGGCCTATGGCGACCGCAATGGCCGATCATCGTGCGACGAACGCCGGGCTTGGGAATTCGACGGTTGCGAAGCCCCCATTGAGAACGGAGCCGAAATCCGCTGCTCTGGCTCTGGCATCGACGAGTCAGGCTCCGCAGTCCGCGACTATGCCGGTGGTGAAAACCGCATCGATCGCCGATGCGGGTGTGTCTACCGGCGCAGTGGTATCGCAAAGCAAGCCGTCGGCGGGCGGCGGCACTGTTTCCGTGCAAACGCCGGCAGCTTCCGCGCTTGGCGCATCGCAGAACAAGGCTTTGGCGTCGAATGCGGCTGGTGCTGGTGACGCCGGTGCATCGACGGTGAAACCGGCATCGCCCGGCAATGCCACGATGGCGAGCGGCTCATCGAACAAGGCCCCCGCGAACGATGCGATCGGCACACGGGAAGCAGTCGCGGCCGGTACCGATGGCAAGAAGAATGTGAACGCCGCACAACCGGCAGCGCCTTCGCTCGCCGCTCACAGCGCGCCTGGAGCGGTCGCGTCGCCTGCGACGCAAACGGCGGCGAACTCGAAGCCTGAGAATGGCTCGACGTCATCGAAGCCGGCGACGCAGACCGTAGCGGGTGTCGCCACCCCGGCGGATGCTTCGCGGGGCAACGCGGCGGCATCGAAGACGGCATCGAACGGCATTGCATCGACGACTGCAAAGCCGGTGATGCAGACCGCGGCCGCTAGCGCCAACACGCCCGATACGTCGCGAAGCAACGCGACGACGACAACATCAGAAACAACCGCAAGCGGGAAGCCGGCGACGCAGACCGCAGCCGGCGCTGTCACCGCAGCGGATACGTCGCGAAGCAACGCGACGACATTGGCAGCTTCAAAGACCGCATCGCCAAGCGCGAAGCCGGCTGCGCAGACCGCGGTCGCCAACGCGCCCGAAGCCTCCCAACACAGCCCGGCAGCCGGAAACGCAGCGTATCCCGCCCCGACCCCTCTCGCATCGACACAAACCGCCGCGACCGTCATCGCGCAGGACGCTTCCCGCAACCACGCGACCACGTCGGCCGCGAGCGCATCCGCCGCTCCATCACCGAAGACAGCATCGATCGCCGCCAAACCCGCCGATACCCATCCGCCGCAAGAATCACCCGCCGTGGCCCGCAACATCGCCGCCGTCCAGCAGGCGCTCGCCAATCGCGACCTGGCTGCCGCCCGCCGCAACCTGCGCGTCCTCGCTTCAAGCCAATCGCGCAACCCGGAAGTTCAACAACTCGCAGCCGATGTCACCCGCCAGGAACGCGCCCGCGACAGCGCCGTGGCAAGCGCCCGCTCGTGCCCGTTGAACAAGGACCCGTCCTGCGCGGTCCGCAATGCCCGGCGCGCCGTGGCGCTCGACCCGCGCAACGCGCAAACGCAAGCAGTCCTGCGCCACGCGACGGCCGCGCAATACGAAGCGAACATCGCCTACTTCAGTCAAGGCGCGGCCATCCCGGCGCCCGCGGTGCCCGCGATGACCTTCGATGGCCGCTGGAGCGTGGGATCGCACCACGCGCCCGTGACGAGCCTCGCGGAAGACCGTTCCAACGCGACGCTCTTCGGCTGGGGCGTGCCGACGGTGGCGAAGGGTCGCGGCGACGCGCATTGAGCAACGGCGGAGGCAATCGCTCGCATGCCCCCGCCGCTTGCTAGAATCGCCGCTTCAACCCCGCCTATCCGATGGACCTCGAAACCCTCCTCTTCTCCCAAGGCTTCGGGTCGCGCCGCCAATGCCGCGGACTCGTCGCCGAAGGCCGCGTATGTATCGGTGGCGATGTTTGCGCCGATCCCCACGCGAGCATTTCCCTCACGCCATCGCCCGAATTCGAAGTGGACGGGCACGCCTGGACGTATCGCGAGAAAGCCTACATCGCGCTGAACAAGCCGCCCGGCTACGAATGTTCGCGCGATCCGCAACATCACCTGAGCATCTTTCACCTGTTGCCGCCGCAGTTGATCGAGCGCGGCGTGCAGCCCGTCGGCAGGCTCGATCAGGACACCACCGGCCTGCTTCTGCTCTCCGATGACGGCGCCTTCGTGCATGCCTTCACGTCGCCCAAGCGCAAGGTGCCGAAGCTGTATCTGGCGACGACGCGTCACCCCATCGACGATGCACAACTCGCGCGCCTCGTCGAAGGCGTCCTGTTGCACGGCGAGACGAAGCCGAGCGCCGCGCTTGCGGCCACGCGACGCGACGAACATCTGCTCGAACTCACCGTGCAGGAAGGCAAATACCATCAGGTGAAGCGCATGGTCGCGGCGGCCGGCAACCGGGTGGAGAAACTGCATCGCGAGCGCGTGGGCGGTTATGCTTTGCCTGAGTCCCTGGCCGAAGGCGCGTGGCGCTGGCTCGACGAGACCGATCTCGCCGCGCTGCGGGACTCACGCACGTCATAGCATCGGCTGCGCGCCGATCACTTTCAGGGTCGACGACATCATGCAACTCGCGGCGAGACGGCGCTTCATCACTCTGGCACTGGCGGCGTGCGCTGCGGGCTTCGGTCCGTCGCGCGCGTGGGCAACGGCAGTCACGGCCGCGTCCGATGACGAAGAGCTCGCCGACGGCCTGCCCTACGGCCCGACTTCGCGGCAACGGCTCGACGTCTACGCGCCCGAAGAGGCCTCGCAACATGCGCGTCCGGTGATCGTGTATTTCTACGGCGGAAGCTGGCAAGCCGGCCAGCGCGCCGATTCGCGCGGCGTGGCCGACGCGCTCGCGCAACGCGGCTTCGTCGCGGTGACGCCGGATTACCGCGTATATCCGGAAACCGTCTTCCCTGGCTTCCTTGCCGATGCCGCCGCCTCGGTGCGCTGGGCGCGCGATCACGCGCATGAGTTCGGCGGCGACCCGGAGCGCATCTTCGTGATGGGACATTCGGCGGGCGCGCATATCGCGGCGATGCTAGCCACCGACGGCCGCTATCTGCAAGCGCAAGGCATGGCGAAGGAATCGTTGCGCGGCATGATCGGGCTCGCCGGGCCGTATGTCGCCATTCCGTCCGAGCCGCACATGGGCGACATCTTTCCGGCAGCGGAGCGCGCCGAAACGCTGCCGATCGACTTCATTTCCGGCAACGAGCCGCCGATGCTTCTCGCCACCGGCACCGCCGATAACGTCGTCGATCCGCGCAACAGCGAGCGCTTCGCCGCGGCGTTGCGCGCGCACGACGATAGCGTCGAGCTCAAGCGCTATCCGGGCTACGACCACGGGCGCATCGTCGATGCCTTCACCGCGTCGGCACACGCAAATTCCCCGATTCTGGCCGATGTCGCCGCGTTTATCGGCGCGCATTGATCCTGCAAATCGGTGTAAGCCCTGAACGCGAGGCGTTGCACCGCAGCATGCTTTCCGGCGTCCGTATTCATATACTCAAAGCACGGACACCAGAATGACTATCAAAAAAGCAGGAGGGCATCATGTTCGCCCACACCACCGTTGCGCTGATCGCGTTCGCCGCACTGAGCGTTGTTCTTATCGGGGCATTGGCCGTCGCCATGCACATGCGGCACAAGTATTCGCCGAATCTGATCGGCGCGTTGATCGGCGCGCTGATGTGCTTCATCCTGCTCGAAACCTTGCCCGCGCTCATTTAGCGGGCCGCGCGCTCGCTTGCCGTCGCGCGCAGGAAGTCGGAAACGGTCGGATAACGCAGCGCGTAACCGAGCTCGCGCTTCAGGCGCGCGTTGGCGAGTCGTCGCGATTCGCGCATGAACGAAAGCGTAACCGGTTCGAGCTGCGTCGCGGCTTCCTCGCGCGAGATGCGCGGCACGCGCGGCAGTCCGTAGGCATCGGCGACGAGATCGAAATAGTCGGCCATGCGCAGGTCCGTATCGTCGGATGCGTTGATGACTCTTTGCGGCCGCATGCGTTCGAGCGCGCGCACGAGGATGGCCGCGAGATCGTCGGCGTGAATGTGATTCGTGTAGACGTCCTCGCTCGCCAGAAGCGCCGGCATGCGCTTCTCGATGCGCGCCACGGGCAAACGATTCGCCGCATAAATTCCCGGAATCCGCACGATCGACACGTGCCAGCCGCTCGTCGCGCCTGCATGCCGCAGTTGCCGTTCCGCCGATACGCGGCGCCGGGCGCGCTCGTTCTCCGGACGCGCGCGCCGCGTTTCATCGATATGCGCGCCGGCGCAATCGCCGTAGACGCCCGTCGTGCTCGCGTACACGAAGCGCGTGCCCGTCGCGAAAGAGGCGTCGGGTACAATGAACGACCTTCGGACAATGCGCGAACCCGGTTGCATCGGGCCACGCGCGACGGAGCGGCGCGGTGCGCGCAACGCGGCGATGAGCGCACGCGTGCGGGTATCGGCGGCGCCATCGCGTTGCGGCGGCGCGAGATGCAAGACCGTCTTCGCAATACCGGCCAGGCGCCGCAGCGACCGGCGCGCGTCGAGGTCGCCGCCAATGGGCAGCGCGCCCGCGGCACGCAACTCGCCCGCGCGTTCAGGATGATGCGTAAGCGCGATCACGCGCGGCGCGGCGGCGCGGTTTTGCAGAAGCGGCAACGCGCGCATGCCGACATCGCCGCATCCGACGACAAGCACGCGCGAGCGGCGCAAAGTTCGAGTGGCGATCATGCCGAGCATTGTATCCGCGGCAGTCATTGTCGACGGCTCCATGACTCGCGGCATCGCACGGAACACTCCTTCACGAGACAGCAAGAATTCGATCTATGGCTTTCAATGTAACGCTCCGGCAAAGCGGCCGGCAGTTTCAGGTGGAACCCGATGAACCGGTCCTGACGGCCGCTTTGCGCCAGGGTATCGGTCTGCCTTACGGGTGCAAGAACGGCGCGTGCGGCTCCTGCAAGGGGTCCGTGGTCCAGGGCGAAATCGAGCAGGCGCCGCATTCTTCGTCCGCCCTCTCGAACGACGAAAAAACGCGCGGCATGGCGCTCTTCTGCTGCGCGACCGCGCAGACCGATCTCACCATCGACGTGCGCGAAGTCGCGGGTGTCGGCGACGTGCAGGTGAAGAAGCTGCCCTGCCGCGTGAACGCGCTCGAACGCAAGGCCGACGACGTCATCGAACTGAAACTGCAACTGCCCGCCAACGAACGTCTGCAATATCTCGCGGGGCAGTACATCGAATTCATTCTGAAGGACGGCAAACGTCGCAGCTATTCGATGGCGAGTCCGCCGCATCACGAAGGCCCGCTCGAACTGCACGTGCGTCACATGCCCGGCGGCACGTTCACGGACCACGTCTTCGGCGCGATGAAGGAACGCGACATCCTGCGCTTCGAAGGTCCGCTCGGCACGTTCTTTCTGCGCGACGAATCCGACAAGCCCATCGTGCTGCTCGCGTCGGGCACGGGCTTCGCGCCGATCAAGGCGATCATCGAGCATGCGGTGTTCAAGAACCTCAATCGCCCGATGACACTCTACTGGGGCGGCCGTCGCAAGAAAGACCTCTACATGATGGCGCTTGCCGAGCAATGGGCGCGCGAAGTGCCGAACTTCAAGTTCGTGCCGGTGCTCTCCGAACCCGACGCCGACGACGCATGGACCGGCCGCACGGGGTTCGTTCATCGTGCTGTCATCGAAGATCTGCCAGACTTGAGCGCTCATCAGGTGTACGCGTGCGGCGCGCCGGTGATGGTGGAATCGGCGCAGCGCGACTTCACGTTGCATCATCGCTTGCCGGAAGACGAGTTCTACGCGGACTCGTTCACGAGCGCGGCGGATCTCGCGCATCCGGTCTGAATCGCCAAAGGTGCCAGCCTGCGAACCTGCGCGCGGATAAAAATTCGCGCGCACGGTTTACAGGCGGGAACTTGATAACGTATCCTTCGCGAATGAACTCGATCCTGATTCACCTTCGCGCACTTCGACGTCGCTGCTCGCCGCTTCCCTAGGGATGCCGCTGGCTCGTCACGCATTTGCGCGCAAAGGTTCGGTTTGTTCAACGCGCAAGAAATGAAGCCACGGATATCCGTGGCTTTTGTTTTTTTCGGCTCGCCGTTCTTCTCGCTTCCTTTCCTTCGTCACTGCTTTCGTGGAGCCTGCTGTCATGAATTTCAATGAGTACCCCGTCGATTCGCTGATGTACATCACGAACCGCCCCGAGATCGTGTTCACGCACGGCAAAGGCTCCTGGATTTACGACAACACCGGCAAGCGATATCTCGACTTCATTCAGGGCTGGGCTGTCAATTCGCTCGGCCATTGCAACGAAGGCATGATCGAAGCACTGGAAAAGCAGGCGCGCACGCTCATCAACCCGTCGCCCGCGTTCTACAACGCGCCTATGGCGCAGCTCGCGGGTCTGCTCACCGCCAACAGTTGCTTCGACAAGGTGTTCTTCGCCAACAGCGGCGCGGAAGCCAACGAAGGCGCGATCAAGCTCGCGCGCAAGTGGGGACGCAAGTTCAAAAACGGCGCGTATGAAATCATCACGTTCGACCACAGTTTCCATGGCCGCACGCTCGCGACCATGTCGGCAAGCGGCAAGCCGGGCTGGGACACCATCTACGCACCGCAAGTGCCGGGCTTTCCGAAGGCCGATCTGAACGACATCGCATCGGTGGAAAAGCTCATCACGGAAAAGACCGTCGCCGTGATGCTCGAACCGATTCAGGGCGAAGGTGGCGTGATTCCGGCCACGCGCGAATTCATGCAGCAATTGCGCGATCTGACGAAGCAACACAACCTGCTCTTGATCGTCGATGAAGTGCAAAGCGGATGCGGCCGCGCGGGAACGCTCTTCGCCTACGAACTGTCGGGCATCGAGCCGGACATCATGACGCTCGGCAAGGGTATTGGCGGTGGCGTGCCGCTGGCAGCGCTCCTTTCGACGGCGGCAATCGAATGTTTCGAACCGGGCGATCAGGGCGGCACCTACAACGGCAATCCGTTGATGACGGCAGTGGGTTACTCGGTGATCTCGCAACTCGTCGCGCCCGGCTTTCTCGAAGGCGTGCGCGAGCGTGGCGAATATCTGAAGTCCGAGTTGTTGAAGCTGTCCGCCGAGCGCGGCTTCAGGGGCGAGCGCGGCGAAGGTTTGTTGCGCGCGCTTCTGCTCGATAGCGACAAGGGTCCGCAGATCGTCGAAAAGGCGCGTCTGTTGCAACCCGACGGCCTGCTGCTCAACGCCGCGCGTCCGAATCTATTGCGCTTCATGCCCGCGCTGAACGTGACGAAGGACGAGATCGACCAAATGCTGAAAATGCTGCGCACCGTGCTGGATGCGCTGTGATCATCCGTACGTTCGATGCAAGCGATCGCGAAGCCGTGATCGCCCTGTGGCGCGATGTCTTCCCCGAATACGCGGATGCATCGCGGCCGCAGCGCGATCCGGCATTGTCGATCGCCAACAAGATGAGCACGCAGCCGGAGTTGTTCTTCGTCGGAACGGTCGAGGACCGCGTGGTCGGCACGGTGATGTCCGGCTACGACGGTCATCGCGGCTGGGTTTATTCGCTGGCCGTGGCGCCCGCGTTACGCCGGCGCGGCTATGGCGCAACGCTCATGCGCCATGCCGAAGAAGCGCTCGCGGCACGCGGATGCCCGAAAGTGAATCTGCAGATACTCGCGGTCAAGACCGAACTACGCGGCTTCTATGAAAAGCTCGGGTATCGGATGGATGAAGTCGTGAGCCTCGGCAAGCGGCTATAAACGTCTCTATAAACGCGGCTATAAAAAAAGCCCTTCCGTGGAAGGGCTTTCGAACGACTCAAGCACTATTTACTCGCCGAGATACGCGGCACGCACCTTCGGATCGTCGAGCATGATCTTGGCGTCGCCGGACATGGTGACCACGCCCGAGTCCATCACGTAGCCGCGATTCGCCGCCTGCAACGCCAAACGCGCGTTCTGTTCGACGAGCAACACCGTCAGCCCTTCCGACGAAATCTCCCGCACCACCTCGAAAATCTTCTCGACCATGATGGGTGAAAGACCCATCGACGGCTCATCGAGCAGAAGCAGTTTCGGACGCGACAACAACGCGCGCGCCATGGCGAGCATCTGCTGTTCGCCGCCCGACAGCGTTCCCGCATATTGCGATGCGCGCTCCTTCAGACGCGGGAAGAAGCCGAACATGCGGTCGGTGTCCTTCTGAATCTGGTCGGCGTCGTTGCGCAGATAGGCGCCCATCTGCATGTTTTCCAGGATCGACATGCGCGCGAAGATGCCGCGGCCTTCCGGCACCATGGCAAGACCGCGCTTGAGCAACTCGTGCGTCGGCACGCCACGGATCGACTGACCCATGTATTCGATGTCGCCGCCCGAATACGGCTTGAGACCGGTGATGGCCTTCATCGTCGTGGTCTTGCCGGCGCCGTTCGCGCCGATCAGCGTGACGAGTTCGCCCTGTCCGACTTCCAGATCGACACCCTTCACCGCCTGGATGCCGCCGTAGTTCACCTGCAAACCCTTGACCTTCAACATTGCGCTTGGCGTCGCCATTAATGCACCCCCGCACCCAGATATGCCTCGATCACCTTCGGGTCCTTCTGCACGTCCTGCGGCAGACCCTCGGCGATCACCTTGCCGTAATCGAGCACCGTCATGCGGTTGCACAATCCCATCACGAGTTTCACGTCGTGTTCGATCAACAGAATCGTCTTGCCGTCGCTACGGATCTTGTCGAGCAGACGCGTAAGCTCCACTTTCTCCGTCGCGTTCATGCCGGCGGCCGGTTCGTCGAGGGCGAGCAGCTTCGGATCGGTCGCCAGTGCGCGCGCGATTTCCAAACGCCGCTGGTGGCCGTACGACAGATTGCGCGACGTGTAATCGGCGTATTGCAGCACGCCCACGTATTCGAGCAGCTCGAGCGCGCGCTCCTTGATCTCGCGCTCTTCGCGCCGCTCGGACGGCGTCTGAAACACCGCGCCGATGAGACCGTGCTTCGTGCGCACATGGCGTCCGACCATCACGTTTTCGAGCGCGGTCATGCCGCCGAAGAGCCGGATGTTCTGGAACGTGCGCGCAATGCCCGCCTTCGCCACCTGATACACCGCCGTCGGCGTATAGGCTTCGCCATCGAGCTTGAACACGCCCGAATCCGGCGTGTAAAGGCCCGTGATCACGTTGAAGAACGTGGTCTTGCCCGCGCCGTTCGGACCGATCAGACCGTAGATTTCGCCCGCCTTGATTTCGAGGCCGACATCCGACAAAGCCTGCAGCCCGCCGAAGCGCTTGTTGACGCCCTTCACGGACAGTCGCGTTTGCTTTTCGCTCATCTTTGAGTTCCCCGTTTAGGCGCGCACTGGCTTCTTGCTGCCGCGCTTCGCGATCTTCGCGATCTTGTCTTCGTGTTTCGGGGCCGGCCACAGGCCTTCCGAGCGATACAGCATGATCAGCACCATCGCGAGACCGTAGAGCAACTGGCGGATGACTTCGGTATCGACGATCTGATGACCGAAGATCGCGTTCTGCAGCGGACCCATGGTCGAGCGCAGGAATTCGGGGAACACGGCAAGCAGCACCGCGCCGAGAATCACGCCCGGGATATGGCCCATGCCGCCGAGCACCACGCACGCCAGCACGACGATCGATTCCCAGAACGTGAACGATTCCGGCGACACGAAGCCCTGGAACGCGCCGAACATCGAGCCCGACAGACCGCCGAAGGACGCGCCCATCGCGAAGGCCAGCAGCTTTACGTTACGCGTGTTGATGCCCATTGCCTTGGCGGCGATTTCGTCTTCGCGGATAGCGGCCCACGCCCGGCCGATACGCGAGTGCTGCAAGCGCGTGCACACCCAGATCACCAGCAACGCGCCGAGCACGAAGAGGTAGTAATACATGTACACGGACGGAAACTTCATGCCGAAGAACGTGTGCGTCTGCGAGAGGTTGAAGCCCGCGACGGTCACCGGATCGATACCGGTGATGCCCTTCGGACCGTTCGTGATGTTGATCGGACGATCGAGGTTGTTCATGAAGATCCGGATGATCTCGCCGAAGCCCAAGGTCACGATGGCGAGGTAGTCGCCGCGCAGACGAAGCGTCGGCGCACCGAGCAGCACACCGAAGGTCGCGGCCAGCGCCATCGCGCACGGCGCGATGATGAGGAACGGCACGTGCAGACCGCCCGGCGCGAGATGCGCGATCCACTCGAACTGCGAGGTCAGTTGCGGCGACGACAGCAGCGCTGCGACGTAAGCGCCGACCGCGTAGAACGCGATGTAGCCCAAATCGAGCAGGCCGGCGAAACCGACCACTACGTTCAGGCCCAGCGCGAGCATCACGTAGAGCATCGCGAAGTCGAGCACGCGCACCCAGTAGTTGCCGCCTGCCGCGCCGATGATCATCGGCGCCGCGATCACGAGCACCGTGGTGATGACGCCGACCACCAGCTTGCGGGTCGCGTTTTTCTCGGGAATGAGCGTCGTGGACGGCTCAATCGGTTGAATCGAAGTCATATTTTTTAGCTCCTCACGCGAGGGTTAAGCGCGATCCGCGACACGTTCGCCGAGCAGACCCGACGGACGGAACACGAGCACGATGATCAGCACGATGAAGGCGAACACGTCTTGATAGTTACTGCCGAAGACGCCGCCTGTCAGGTTGCCGATATAACCGGCGCCCAACTGTTCGATGAGACCCAGCAACACGCCCCCGACCATCGCGCCGCCCAGGTTGCCGATGCCGCCCAGCACCGCCGCCGTGAACGCCTTGAGACCGGGGATGAAGCCCATGTAGAAGTGCGCATTGCCGTATTCGGAGGCGATCATCACGCCGGCGAGTGCGGCAAGCGCCGAGCCGATCATGAAGGTCGCGGAAATCACGAAGTTCGGGTTCACGCCCATCAGCGATGCAACGCCTGGGTTCTCGGCGATTGCGCGCATGGCGCGGCCGAGCTTGGTCTTGTGCACGAGAAGGAGCAAGCCGCCCATCACGAGGAACGCGACCACGATGATGACGATTTCGGTCATCGAGATCACCGCGCCCGGACGGGTTTCGTCGGCGGCGATGACGTTGATCGGATCGGTCGGCAGCAACTGCGGGAACGCGAGGGGATTGCGGCCCCAGATCATCATCGCGAGCGTCTGCAAGAGAATGGACACGCCGATCGCGGTGATCAGCGGCGCGAGACGCGGCGCTTTACGAAGCGGACGGTACGCGACCTTTTCGATCGTGTAGCCCACCACCGCGCAGACCACGGCGGCAATCACAAGCGCGATGGTCAGCATGATCGGCCCGGGAATGCCCGGCGCGTGATTCTGCATCACGCCGATGGCCGACAGCGCGACCATGGCACCCACCATCAGCACGTCGCCGTGCGCGAAGTTGATGATGCCGAGAATCCCGTACACCATCGTATAGCCCAGTGCGATGATGGCGTAAATGCTGCCAAGCACCAGACCGTTGAGGACCTGCTGGATGAAAATATCCATATAACGCTCCTTAGCCCCGTGCGACCGGATTACGTCTTTATCACCGGCCGATAAACCGATGTGAAGCGAAATCTGGAGCAGCACTGCGCGTACTGATTAAAAAAACCGGTAAGGTTAATCGCCCGGGTCCCGCCTGCTGCCGGATCTGGCTGCAAACGTCTCCGAACGGTTTTCACGGAAGTCTTACTCCCATCCACTGCCACGAAGCCATGAGAACGGCGCTCAACGCGCGACGCCGCTTTCACACATCTCGCTTACTGCTTGACTACGTCCAGCACGTCCTTCCTTTTGTCCTTGAACTCGTAGAGCGTGATGGCGCCCGCCTTGAGGTCGCCTTTGTCGTCGAATGCGATATGCCCGGTCAGACCGTTAAAGTCCGTCGTGGCGATCGCCGCGAGCACCTTGGGCGCTTCGATTGAATTGGCGCGCTTCATGGCATCGACGATCACGTACATCGCGTCGTACGTGAACGGCGCATAAATCTGGACCGGCGCATGAAAGCGCGCTTCGTACTTCTGCGCGAAGTCGGCGCCCTTATCCATCTTCGAAAGCGCGAGCCCCGCTTCCGAGCAGACGATGTTCTGTACGGCGTCGCCCGCAAGTTCCACGAGCTTGCCGGTGCAGACTCCGTCGCCCGCCAGAATCTTCGCCTTGATGCCGAGCGCCGCCGCTTCCTTCGCGAATGGCCCGCCCGTTACGTCCATGCCGCCGTACATCACGACATCCGGCTGGATGCGTTTGATCTTCGTGAGGATCGCCTTGAAGTTGCGCGCCTTTTCGCTCGTGGCTTCCCGGGCGGCGAGCTTCGCGCCGCCGGCCTGCGCCGTCTTCGAGAATTCATCGGCAAGGCCGCGGCCGTAGGCGCTGGCGTCGTCGACCACCACGATTCTCTTCGCGTGCAGCGTCTTGATCGCGTAATTGGCGAGCACGGGGCCTTGCAGCGCGTCGGTCGCCACGACGCGAAACGTCGTCTTGTAGCCTTGCTTCGTGTATTCGGGATTGGTCGTCGACGGCGAAATTTGCGCGATGCCCGCATCGCTGTAAATCTTCGAAGCCGGAATCGACACGCCGGAGTTCATGTGGCCGATCACCGCGACCACATGGTCGTCGACGAGACGCTGCGCGGCTTCGGTGCCCACGCGCGGATCGGCTGCATCGTCCTGGCTGTCGAGTTCGAGGCGAATGGAGCGCCCGTCGATTGTCAAACCCTGCGCGCTGATCTCTTCGAGTGCGAGTCGCGCGCCGTTTTCATTGTCCCGGCCGAGATGTGCCTGCAATCCGGTAAGCGGCGCGGCGTGACCAATTTTGACGACCATTGCTTCGCTCGCGGCGGGGGCTGCCGCGGCCGACGCTGCGGCAGGTGCGGACACCGCGCTCGCCGCCGATGCCGGTGCGCTCGCTTCGCCCTCGCCCTTCTTGCCGCATGCGGTTGCCATTGCAACCGCAGCCGCGATGGACACGGCGTAAGCAAACTTGAATCGCATCAAATAGGTCTCCTGCGCCTTTCAAAACCGTTGCCGAGAGACCCCTCCGAGCCCAAGACGGGCGCATTGTAACGCTAAATATGAGACGAGCAATATTCTTGTGTGGCGGGGTTTTCCAGCATTGCAACCCGTTTTTTTTGACGATTTTCCGCGCAAGTCGCAACCGGGTTGCGATTCGTTTTTGTGCAGCAGTTGCACCATAACGGGAACGGGTTTATTCGGCGCGTCGAAGCGTTGACGTTTGTGCCTTTGCAGCGAGGGGAAACCCTTAAATTCTCACCGAACAAAAGTCACCCCAAAATAGTGCTTGCCGCTTGGGTCTTATGTCGGCCCAAGTAGTTCCGTTCTTGAGCAAAAGCGTCCACGCGAAACGAAAAAAAGCGCCCGTAGGCGCTTTTTCGAAAGAACTATCTAACTCATTGCGGCAAGGTCAGCCCGCGCGGCAGCGGAAACGCGATGGTTTCCTCGATTCCCTCGAGCGAACGCACATTGCGCACACCGAGCTCACGCAAACGGGCGATTACCGCCTGCGCGAGCACTTCCGGCGCCGATGCGCCCGCCGTCACGCCGATACGCTTCTTGCCTTCCACCCAGCGCGGATCGATCTGCGTCGGCGAATCGACCATATAGGCCGGGATGCCGCGCTTCTCGGCCACTTCGCGCAGACGGCTCGAATTCGAACTGTTCGGGCTGCCCACGACGATCACCACGTCGCATTGCGGCGCGAGAAACTTAACCGCGTCCTGACGGTTCTGCGTCGCGTAGCAGATGTCCTGCTTCTTCGGCTCCTTGATGGCCGGATACTTGGTCTTCAACGCGTCGATAATGGCGAAGGCGTCGTCGACGGACAGGGTTGTCTGCGTGACATAGGCAATGCGGTCAGGATTGGGCAGATCGAGCTTCAGGACGTCTTCGATATCTTCGACGAGATGCATGCCCTCGCCCGACTGGCCCATCGTGCCTTCGACTTCCGGATGGCCCTTGTGGCCGATCATCACGATGTCGAAGCCTTCCTGGCGCATTTTCGCGACTTCCATGTGCACCTTGGTCACGAGCGGACACGTGGCGTCGAACACGCGCAAACCGCGCGCTTCGGCTTCGCCGCGCACCGCTTTCGACACGCCGTGCGCGCTGAAAATAAGCGTGGCGCCTTCGGGCACGTCGTCCAGTTCCTCGATAAAAATGGCGCCCTTCTTGCGCAGGTCCGACACCACGTAGGCGTTGTGGACGATTTCATGCCGCACGTAGATGGGCGCGCCGAACAGCTTAATGGCCCGCTCGACGATCTCGATCGCGCGATCCACGCCGGCGCAAAACCCGCGCGGCTGCGCGAGCAGGATCTCGACGTCGGTATCGATCTCGTTGAGGCTTTCAGTCAGGCTCATGGCTACAGAATTCCGATGATTTTCACTTCGAAGGCCAGCGACTGGCCGGCGAGCGGGTGATTGAAGTCGAAAAGCGCCGACGTCTCGCCCACTTCCTTGAGCACGCCCGCGTAGCGCCCACCGTTGGGCGCGTTGAATTCGACGAGATCGCCGGGAGAAAAATCCTCACCGATCATGCTGTTTTCGCGCAGCGTCGCGAGCGACACGCGCTGCACGAGCTCCGGATTGCGCGGCCCGAACGCTTGCTCCGGCGTTAGCTGAAAGGTCGAATGGTGGCCGACCTTCATTCCCAGCAGAATCTCTTCCAGTGGCGGCGCGAGTTGGCCTGCGCCGAGCAGGAGGGTCGCGGGCTTGTCGGTGAACGTGTTGACGATGTCGGCGCCATCGGCCAGTGCGAGCCGGTAATGAAGCGTGACATGCGAACCGGGTTTCACCTCGGAGATATCGATGATGCTCATGAGTATTGGCTGTGACGGTTCAGTCGGAAGCGGGACGTGCGCCTGGCGCGATACTTCGGGCCGCGTGGCGGGGCGGAGCGCGCGCCGAAACCGCTATTGTAAGACAGAGTTGGGAAGCGCCGCGCTTCGCTCGAGCGGCGTAGGTGCGGTGTATCTCGCAAAAATACAGCCTTAAGATGGCCTCAGGGGAAGGAATGTCCGCCAATTTTGAGATTCTGATGCGTGAAATGGAAGCCGGCCCCGCGCTGCCGAAGCCCGTTTCCGTTCTGCCAATTTCCCAGTGGGACAAGACGGACAAGCCGCGCGAGCGTCTGTTGCAGTCCGGCGGCGACTCGTTGAGCGACGCCGCGTTGCTCGCCGTATTTTTGCGCACAGGATTGCCGGGCAAAACGGCAGTCGATGTGGCGCGTGCGCTGCTGCGGCGCTTTGGCTCGATTCGCGGCGTGCTCGACGCGTCCGCGCTTCAGCTCCAGGAAGAGCGCGGCGTCGGCGAGGCGCGCGCGGCCACGCTTTTGGCCGTGTCGGAACTGTGTCGACGGGCGCTCATCGAGAAGGCGCGCGAACGCATGCTGCTGAACTCGCCGGGCGCGGTGGAAGACTTTCTGCGCCTGAGAATCGGCACTCAGCCCAACGAACTTTTCCTGTGCATCTATCTCGATGCGCGGCATCAACTGATCGATGCGCACGTGGAAGCGAGCGGCTCGCTCACGCGGGTGGCGGTGTATCCGCGCGAGATCGTGAAGCGTGCCTTGCATCTGAACGCGGCGGGGCTGATCGTGGCGCATAATCATCCGTCTGGCGGCGTGGAGCCTAGCGCGAACGACAAGAAGCTCACCCGCACGCTGCAAGACGCGCTGAATCTCATCGACGTGAAATTGCTCGATCACATGGTGGTCGCGGGCAATGAAATTTTTTCTTTCGCGCGTGAGGGCTGGCTTTAGGCGTGAGGGCTGGCTTTAGATTTGACCCGAAGCAGCCGAGGCTGACTAAGATAAGGACGAACGGGCTTGATATTGCTACGTTTTTCCTGCTAGAATCCACGATTCGTTTTCTCAACCCACCTGTTTCGGGCTTACGTCGTCCTCATTGGCATAACCGTGCTGCCAACTCCCCGTTCAAGGCAATCGGGCGAATTTGAGGTATCGATTGCGGGATTCCCCCAAAATCGAGCGTTTGACTTCCGGACTCAACGTGTTTTAGGAGTGTCCTCATGGCACGCGTATGCCAAGTAACTGGGAAAGGCCCGATGTCGGGCAACAACGTTTCCCACGCAAACAACAAGACCAAGCGCCGTTTCCTGCCGAACCTGCAGAACCGCCGTTTCTTCGTTGAAAGCGAAAACCGCTGGGTGCGTCTGCGCGTCTCGAACGCCGGCCTGCGCCTGATCGACAAGAACGGTATTGACGCCGTGCTCGCAGACCTGCGCGCACGCGGTGAAATCTAAGGAGCACGCACATGGCCAAGGGCGCACGCGACAAGATCAAGCTGGAATCGACCGCAGGTACGGGTCACTTCTACACGACGACCAAGAACAAACGCAACATGCCGGAAAAGATGCTGATCAAGAAGTTCGATCCCGTCGTCCGCAAGCACGTTGAGTACAAGGAAACCAAGATCAAGTAAGCGCTTGATATTGAGAGCCTGACAAAGACACGAAAAGCCCCGCACACGCGGGGCTTTTTGTTTGTGCGCGCGATTTTTCTTCTTTCGCTTTCACACGTTCGCGCGCGGGTTATCCGTGCCGGTTGGGTGGCGAGCGCGTTATGCTTGCCGGCTTGCAGTCATAAAAAGCACATAGACGGAGATCGAGCAGCATGAATTTCGATGTAGCGATCGTGGGAAGCGGGCTCGCAGGCTTGAGCGTGGCGTTGAACCTGGCCGAAACGCGGCGCGTCGCGATCATCGCCAAGCGTGCGGTGAGTGTCGGCGCGAGCGACTGGGCGCAAGGCGGCATCGCGGCCGTGCTGGATTCGGCGGACAGCATCGACAATCACGTGCGCGATACGCTCGTCGCGGGCGCCGGACTTTGCGACGAAGCGGCGACGCGTTTCATCGTCGAAAACGGGCGCGCGGCAATCGAATGGCTGATCGAGGAAGGCGTGCCCTTCACGCGCGATGTCTCCGCGGAACTCGGCTTCCATCTGACGCGCGAAGGCGGCCATAGCCATCGGCGGATCATTCATGCCGCGGATGCCACCGGCCACGCAGTCGTCACGACGCTCAACGAGCGCGTGCGCAATCATCCGAACATCACGGTTCTCGAAGACCATACCGCGATAGATCTGATCACGTCCGACCGGCTCGGCTTGCCGGGGCACCGCTGTCATGGTCTCTACGCGCTGGATCTCGCGAGCGGACGAACCGTGACGATTCAAGCGCCGCACACCGTGCTCGCCACAGGCGGCGCGGGCAAGGTTTATCTCTACACGACGAATCCCGACACGGCCACCGGCGACGGCATCGCGATGGCGTGGCGCGCGGGCTGCCGCGTCGCCAACATGGAGTTCATCCAGTTTCATCCGACTTGCCTGTTCCATCCATACGCCAAGTCGTTCCTGATCTCCGAGGCCGTGCGCGGCGAAGGCGGCGTACTGCGTCTGCCCGACGGCACGCGCTTCATGCCCGCGCACGACGAACGCGCCGAACTCGCACCACGCGACATCGTCGCGCGCGCGATCGACTTCGAAATCAAGAAGCGCGGCATCGATTGCGTCTATCTCGACATCAGCCATCAGCCGCGCGCGTTTCTCGAAGAACATTTTCCGACGATCCTCGCGCGTTGCCGCGAATTCGGCATCGATATCGCGAAGGAGCCGATTCCCGTCGTGCCCGCCGCGCATTACACCTGCGGCGGCGTCGTGACGGACCTCGCGGGCCGCACGGATCGCGCGGGACTTTATGCGGTCGGCGAGACGTCGTACACAGGTCTGCATGGCGCGAACCGGCTCGCCAGCAACTCGCTGCTCGAATGTCTGGTGGTCGGGCGCGCGACGGCCGAGGCGATCGAGACGGAAGGTTATTCAGCGGGCTGCCATGCGCCGCTGCCCGACTGGGACGAAAGCCGCGTTTCCGATCCGGACGAAGAAGTCGTCGTCGCGCACAACTGGGACGAGTTACGGCGGCTGATGTGGAATTACGTGGGCATCGTGCGCACGGACAAGCGGCTGGCGCGCGCGCAGCACCGGCTTGCGCTTTTGCGCGACGAAATCCACGAGTACTACGCGAACTTCAAGGTCAGCCGCGATTTGCTGGAACTGCGCAATCTCGTGGATGTGGCGTCGCTGATCGTTGAAAGCGCGTGCTCGCGACGCGAGAGCCGCGGGCTGCACTTCAGTCGCGACTGGCCGGCGACTTTGCCGAAAGCGCTTCCGACAGTGTTGATGCCGCCGGCGGCGAGGCGGCGCGCGGTTTAGATGTCGACGCGCAGCAAGCTTACTCTTCGATCAAGCGCATTGAAAAATCCGTTGCCCGCACGTCCTTCGTCAATGCGCCGATAGAGACGCGGTCCACGCCCGTCTCCGCAATCGCCCGCACGGTCTCGAAATTCACGCCGCCCGAGACTTCGAGCAGCGCCCTTCCCGCCGTCACGCGCACGGCTTCGCGCATGGCGTCGAGCGTGAAGTTGTCGAGCAACACAGATTCCGCGCGATGCGCCAACGCGGTTTCAAGCTGCGCCAGCGTTTCCACTTCGATCTGAACGGGCACGCCTGCGTCGAGCGCGAGCGCGGCGTCCATTGCAGCGCCAACGCCGCCCGCCGCCGCGATGTGATTTTCCTTGATCAGAATGCCGTCATAGAGCGCGAGCCGCTGATTGGCGCCGCCACCCACGCGCACCGCGTACTTCTGCGCGAGCCGCAAGCCGGGCAGCGTCTTGCGCGTGTCGAGGATGCGCGCCCGCGTGCCTTCGATGGCATCGACATAACGGCGCGTCGCCGTTGCCACGCCCGACAGCAATTGCAGGAAATTGAGGCCGTTGCGCTCGGCGGTCAGAAGCGAACGCGCCTGGCCGCGCAGCAAGACGACCGGCGTATTCGCCGTCATGCGCTCGCCTTCGCGATACCGCCATTCGACTTCGATGCTCGGATCGACGCGACGCATCACCTCGTCGAACCACGGCGCGCCGCACAGCACCGCCTCTTCCCGCACGATGATGCGCGCCGTGCGACGTGTGTCTGCTGGCACGAGACGCCCCGTATGATCGCCGCTGCCGATGTCCTCGGCGAGCGCATCGGCGACATTGCGGGCGAGCGCGGCATCGAACGCTTCGCCGTACTGCGCGCGGATCTCCGCAAATAAAGGCGAATGGTTCGTCATGCGGGCCCCACGTTCGAGAACAACGTTTGATCCTTCGCGAGATCGCCGCTCGCCTGCACAGGCTTCTTGTGACGCGCGGCGAAGTCGAGCATGCGGTCGATCGGCACGCGCGCGCGCCCGGCAATAGCCGCATCGACGTGAATCTCGTTGTGGCCGCGCTCGAGCACATCGGCGAGATTGGCGAGGCCGTTCATCGCCATCCACGGACAATGCGCGCAGCTCTTGCACGTGGCGCTATTGCCGGCGGTCGGCGCTTCGATGAAGGTTTTGCCGGGCGCCGCGAGCCGCATCTTGTGCAGGATGCCGAGATCGGTCGCGACGATAAAGCGCTTTGCGTCGAGCTTGACGGCGGCATCGATCAGCTGCGTGGTCGAACCGACGACGTCCGCCAGTTGCACGACGCCTTCCGGCGATTCCGGGTGAACGAGAACCTTCGCGTCCGGATATTCGGCGCGCAAGAGCTCCAGCTCGATGCCTTTGAACTCGTCGTGCACGAGACACGAACCCTGCCACGAGAGCATGTCCGCGCCGGTCTTCTTCTGGATGTAGTTGCCGAGATGCCGGTCCGGCGCCCACAAAATCTTCTCGCCGCGCGCGTGCAGATCCGCGACGATTTCCAGTCCGATCGATGAGGTGACCATCCAGTCCGCGCGCGCCTTCACGGCGGCGCTCGTGTTCGCATACACGACGACCGTGCGGTCCGGGTGAGCATCGCAGAAAGCGGAGAATTCGTCCGGCGGACAGCCGAGGTCGAGCGAGCAGGTGGCGTCCAGATCGGGCATCAACACGCGTTTGCCGGGGCTCAGGATCTTCGATGTCTCGCCCATGAAACGCACGCCCGCGACGACCAGTGTCTTCGCGGCGTGATCGCGGCCGAAACGGGCCATTTCGAGCGAATCGGCGACGCAACCGCCCGTTTCATCGGCGAGTTCCTGGAGCTCGGAGTCCACGTAATAGTGCGCCACCAAAACCGCCTCTTCCCGATGCAACAGCGCACGGATTCGCGCCTTCATTTCGCGCTTCTCTTCGGCGGACGGCGCGTTGGGAACACGTGCCCACGCCTCGCCTACGCCGCACGTCAGGCCATGCGGCCGGTCGTATTCGACGCTCCTGATCGCTTCCATTGTTTCTGTCTCCTGTGTCCGCGCGAGTGTCGTGCCGGCGCTGACTTGTATCGATGCGCTGCCCGGCCACGCTGCAAACCCAGCGCCGCGACAAAACGCGAAATCCGCCGCCCAAAAACAAAGACCCCGCCAGAGCGGGGTCTTGTGACGTCATCAAATTTTAACGGATATCGCGATATCAGGCGTAGCGTCGCAGGCGCATCGCGAAGTCTTGCAAAGCCTTGATGCCGCTCTCTTCCGCACGATGGCACCAGTCCTGCAATTGCACCAGCAGTTGCTCGCGCGACGCATTGGAGCGGTCCCACATTGCCGACAGGTCCTTGCGCATTTCGATATACGTGCGCAGCTTCTGGTTGTCCGAGAACAGTTCCGGCAATTGCTTGCGCTGCGGCTCGTCGAGACCGTCTTCTTCCTTATGGACCCACTTGCGCGCACCGCGCATCAACTGATATTTCTCGCGCGCACCGGCTTCCTTCAGCTTCGACAGTTCCTGTGCGTATGCGCGCTTGAGCGCCTTGCCGTAGCGCGCCATCACTTCGTAGCGGTTCGCGAGCACGGCTTGCAGCGTGTCGTTGTCGAGCACCGACTTGCTGTCCGCCAGACGCGGTGTGGGCGCGACCTTCTTCACCTTGGCGAGACCCACGGCCGACAACATGCGGATATAGAGCCAGCCGATATCGAACTCGTACCATTTGTTCGACAGCTTCGCCGACGTGGCATACGTGTGGTGATTGTTATGCAGCTCTTCCCCGCCGATCAGGATGCCGAGCGGGAAAATGTTCGTGCTGGCATCGGCCGAATTGAAGTTGCGATAACCCCACCAGTGCGCAAGACCGTTGACCACGCCGGCTGCCCAGAACGGAATCCAGATCATCTGCACGGCCCAGACCGACAGACCGACGATGCCGAACAGCGCGACGTCGATAACCATCATGATGCTGATGCCGAGGATCGGATAACGCGTGTAGAGATTGCGTTCGAGCCAGTCGTTCGGCGTGCCGTGACTGAACTTGCGCATGGTCTCTTCGTTTTTAGCTTCGACGCGATAAAGCTCGGCGCCTTCGAGCAGCACCTTCCAGATGCCGCGCGTTTGCGGGCTGTGCGGATCTTCTTCGGTTTCGCACTTCGCGTGGTGCTTGCGGTGGATCGCCGCCCATTGGCCGGTCAGCATGCCGGTGGTCGACCAGAGCCAGAAACGGAAAAAGTGACTCGCGATCGGATGCAGGTCGAGCGCACGATGCGCCTGGCAGCGATGCAGATAGATCGTGACGCCAGCGATGGTAACGTGCGTCATCGCGAGCGTGAACAAAATGATCTGCCACCAAGAAAAGTCGAGCAATCCGTTGGCGAGAAATTCGAGAGAAGAATTCAGCAAGGCAATTTACCTATCTAGCTGTGAAATTCGGAAAAAATGGCCGGTGCAAATGACGCTGAACACCGTGTTGGGCACATGAAAGAAACGCGCGCAAGTTCGATCGCATTCTACTGCATGCGTTCCAAGTCTTTGTCGTAAAGGTAGAATTTCTTGTATGGTAACAAAACGCGCAAAAACTCACGCGCCGATTTAATGCCTGTTGTCGATCCAAATCAACGGATCGAGCATCAAACCGGGGCTCCGGCCGGCGCTGCGGCGTCATCGCCGCGCCTTTCGGCATTTCCTACCGTGTCGACTGGTGCATTGCGCGCGTCGCCAACAATCCTTATCTCGCGTTGCGCGTAGGGGATTTCAATGCCGTTGTCACAGAATAACCGCCAAACACGACGATTTACCTGCGACTTGACGCCGCCCGTGCCCTTCGCGGCATCTTCGATCCAGAAACTCAGTTCCAGGTTGATTCCGTCAGCGCCAAAGCTGGCGAGCAACGCGGCGGGCGCAGGGTCCTGCAGCACGCGGTCGACATCGTGCGTGGCCTCCACGAGTAACAGCATCGCGCGTTCCACGTCGGAGCGATAACTCACCTGCACGGCAATCTTCGCGTTGCCGCGCGTCAGGAACGACGAATGGTTCTGTACCACGTCGGTGATGAGTTTTTCGTTCGGAATCAACGTTTCGATGCCGTCGAGTCCGCGAACGACGGTATAGCGCGTGCGAATCTGCGTGACCGTGCCCTGATAGTTGCTCACGTTGATCATGTCGCCAAGCCGCAGTGACCGGTCGAGCAGAATGATGAAGCCCGAGACATAGTTGCTCGCGATCTTCTGCAATCCGAAACCCAGCCCCACGCCGAGCGCGCCGCCGAACACGCCGAGCACCGTAATGTCGATGCCGACGATAGACAGACTCACCAATATGGCCGCGAGGATCATCAGTGCCCGCGCAACGCGGCCGAGCACGACCTTGAGATTGGCGTCGAGTGAGCGGGAGCGCATCAGCCGGTCGTCGAGCAGCGCGCCGGCCCACATCGCCACGATCAGCGTCACGCAGACCCACAGCATGCCCGAGGCAAGCGACAGCAACGTCATGTGCGCGTTGGCGAAATTGAAGCGCACGCTCGCCATCCAGCGCACGACGTCGTCCTGTATGCCCATTACGGTGAGCAGCATCACGACCCAGACGATGGTCGTGACGAGCTTTTCGAACAGAAAGAGGAGCGCGCCCGCCTCGTGCTCGGTGCCGTCGCGACTGAACACGCGGCGCGCGACGTAGAACATCAGATAGATGACGGTGATGCCCAACAACGGCACCAGCGCGAGCCGCAAGAACGCGGTGTGGATGAACGGCGCGAGCAACAGTTGCGCGGCCGTCACGAACACCGTGCCGAGCAGCGGAAAGAGCGCTTTGTTCAGGCTCTCCGCGCCGAAGCGCACCGCCTCGAAGCGCGACTGGCGGCGCGCATCCAGCCGCTTGCGCAGCAGCCGCGCGCACCACCACGCGACGACCAGCAGGCCGATCAGAACCGCAACCTGCCACAGCACCTCCGGTTCGCCGAAGTCGCGAAACAGGCGTTCGGAAAGATGCGTCAGGATGCGGTTCGGCATCAGCTTTCGGAAGGCGCTTCGTCTTCCGCCGCGGAAGCCTTCGGCGATTTTGCGTCGGGCACGCGTTCCAGCACGGCGGCGAAGAAGCCGTCGGTGCCGTGCTTGTGCGGCCACAAGGACAAGAACTCGCCCGTGTCGAGGTCGATGCGCTGTTCCGCCAGCACATCGCGCGCGGGCACGACACGGAAGTTCGGATGCGCTTCCAGGAACTGCTTCACCACGCCTTCGTTTTCGGCTTCGAGCATGCTGCACGTCGCGTAGACGAGACGTCCGCCGGGTTTGACGAGGCGCGCCGCGCTCGTGAGAATCGAGAGCTGCTTGGGCGTGAGTTCCGCAACCGTCGCGGGCGATTGCCGCCACTTCAGGTCGGGATTGCGACGCAACGTGCCCAAGCCGGAGCAGGGAGCATCGACGAGAACGCGGTCGATCTTGCCCGCGAGGCGCTTGATCTTCGCGTCGTGTTCGCTGTCGATCAGCACCGGATTCACGTTCGACAACCCGCTGCGCGCAAGACGCGGCTTGAGTTTGGCGAGACGCCGGTCGGAGACGTCGAACGCGTAGAGACGGCCGGTCGAGCGCATCATTGCGCCAAGCGCCAGCGTCTTGCCGCCCGCGCCCGCGCAGAAGTCGACGATCATCTCGCCACGGCGCGGCGCCATCAGCGAGCACAGCAACTGGCTGCCCTCGTCCTGCACTTCGATCCAGCCTTCCTGGAACGGCGCGAGGCGCGTGAGCGCGGGCTTGCCGTCCACGCGGACGCCGAACGGCGCGAACGGCATTTCGCCCGCGTCGATGCCGGCTTCGCTCAGCGCTTTCAAAACGACATCGCGGCTCGCCTTGATCGGATTCGTGCGCAGATCGAGCGGCGCCGGATAGTTCAGCGCGGCCGCGAGTTTGGCGAGTTCCTCGGCGTCGAAACGCTTGGCCATGGCCTCGTAGATCCACTGCGGCAAGTTCGTGCGTATGCGCACCGGCAAGCTCGCGGGATCGATCTTCGATACCTGCGCGAGCCATTGGTATTCGTCGGCCGAGACGTGCGGCTTGAGCGCGGTGAGACCGGCAGTCTGCATCAGTCCGAGCAGCGCGAGACGCCGCGCCTGGTTGCCGCTGCCGCTTTCGGCCAGATGCGAAAACTCCATTTTCCGGCGCAGCACGGCGAACACCGCCTCCGCGATCACGCCGCGCTCGCTGTGACCGAGCTTCGGATGCGCGCGGAAGAAACGGCTGGTCGCGGCATCGGCGGGACCTGAAAAGCGGAGTACGTCCGCCAACAGCGTTTCGGTTTGACCAATCAAAAATCCATGCAGCCTCATGCGCCCTCCCCGGCAATGTCGGCAAAGAGCCACTGTGGCTCAGAGGAACGAAGCGCGACGCGCTCTCCCTCGATGGCAAGACGCCCTTCCACGAACCAGCGCACCGCGCGTGGGTAAATCTCATGTTCGACGGCCAGCACGCGCTCGGCGAGCGTGGCGGCGTCGTCGCCGGGCAAGACCGGCACCGCGGCTTGCGCGACGATCGGACCATGATCCAGCTCGGGCGTCACGAAATGCACGCTTGCGCCGTGCACGCGCACGCCGGCATCGAGCGCTTGCTGATGCGTGCGCAAGCCCGCGAAACTCGGCAAGAGCGACGGATGCACATTGAGCATGCGCCCCGAATAGCGTTCGACGAAGGCATTTGTCAGAACCCGCATGAAGCCCGCGAGCACCACGCAATCCGGCTCGAATCGATCGATTTCCCGCGCGAGCGCGCCATCGAACGCTTCACGCGAGTCGAATTCGCGATGATCCACCACCACGCCTTGAATGCCGTTCTCGGCCGCGAAGCCAAGCCCGGCGGCATCCGGCCGGTTTGAAACGACCGCGCAAACGCGAGCCGGCCAGCCTTCGCGCGCGCAAGCACGCACGACGGCCTCCATGTTGCTCCCGCGTCCGGAGATCAGAATGACGATATTTTTCATTCGCGGATTTTATCATTCGGCGACGGCGAAAATCGTGCCAATCCGATTGACGAGCGCGCAGCATCCGGCCGCGCGCGCCCGTCGATGCGTGCGAGCGTTTATAATCTAACGCTTTGCGGCGCAAGCCCTGCCCACCCACCAACGTCTATCGTGAGAGTCTTTCGCGGCCTCCCCAATGCCGAAAGCCGGTCGCCTTGTGCGCTGACCATCGGCAACTTCGACGGTGTCCATCGCGGTCATCAGGCGTTGCTCGCGCGCGTGCGCGCCGCCGCGGACGCACGCGGGCTGCCGGTCTGCGTCATGACCTTCGAGCCTCACCCGCGCGAATTCTTCAATCCGGCGGGCGCGCCGCCGCGTATCGCCATGTTGCGCGACAAGCTCGAAGCGCTGCGCACGAATGGGGTGGATCGCGTGGTGGTCGAGCATTTCAATCACACGTTCGCGAGCCAGCCGCCCGACAAGTTCGTCGAAGACATCATCGTGAACGGGCTGCACGCGCGCTGGGTCATGATCGGCGACGACTTCCGCTACGGCGCCAAACGCGCGGGCGACTTCGAATCGCTCAAGGCAGCCGGGGAAAAACACGGCTTCGAAGTCGAGCAGATGGCAACCGTCGCGCATCCGAACGGCGCGCGCATTTCGTCGTCGTCGGTGCGCTCGTCGCTCGTCGCGGGCGACCTCGACGCCGCGCAACTCGCGCTTGGCCGTCCGTACGTCATCAGCGGCCACGTCGTGCATGGCGCCAAGCTTGGCCGCGATCTCGGCTTTCCCACGCTCAACGTGCCGATTGCGCACAAGCGGCCCGCGCTCGCCGGCATCTTCGTCGTGCGCGTGCATGGGCTTGCCGATGAACCCTTGCCCGCCGTCGCGAGTCTCGGCCTGCGCCCGACCGTCGACGACTCCGGCCGCGTGCTGCTCGAAGTCTTCGTGCTCGACTGGCACGGCGACGCCTACGGCAAGCTCGTGCGCGTCGAATTCCTGAAGAAGCTGCGCGACGAAGAAAAGTACGTCGACCTGGAAACGCTTTCCGTTGCCATCGCGAAGGACGTCGCCAGCGCGCGCGCCTACTTCGGCCTGCCGCCGGCAAGCGCGGCGGGCAGCGGCGCGACGGGCTTCGCCATTTCGGCCACCGACCGAATTAGGTGAGCGCGCGGCGCCCTTGCGCCGCCCGCTGCCCCGTTCTCGAATCACTGCGCGCGTCGGCGACGCCGTCTCACCGAATTCACCGAGTCACACATGAGCGACAAGAAACAAAAAGCTGCTGCGAAATATCCCGTCAACCTGCTCGACACCCCGTTCCCCATGCGCGGCGATTTGCCCAAGCGCGAACCTGCGTGGGTGAAGGAATGGCAGGACGAAAAAATCTACGAGAAGATTCGCGCCGCCAGCAAGGGCCGCAAGAAGTTCATCCTGCACGACGGCCCGCCGTATGCGAACGGCGACATCCATCTGGGTCACGCGGTCAACAAGATTCTGAAGGACATGATCGTCAAGGCGCGCAATCTCGCGGGCTTCGACGCGGTCTACGTGCCGGGCTGGGACTGCCACGGCATGCCGATCGAAATCCAGATCGAAAAGCAGTTCGGCAAGTCGCTGCCGGCCACGGAAGTCATGCAGAAGGCGCGCGCTTATGCGAGCGAGCAGATCGAGAAACAGAAGGTCGGTTTCCGGCGTCTTGGCGTGCTCGGCGACTGGGACAATCCGTACAAGACCATGAACTTCGCGAACGAAGCCGGTGAAATCCGCGCGCTCGGCAAGATCATGGAAAAGGGCTACGTGTTCCGCGGCCTCAAGCCCGTGAACTGGTGTTTCGACTGCGGCTCGGCACTGGCCGAAGCGGAAGTCGAATACAAGGACAAGACCGATCCGACCATCGACGTGCTGTTCGCGTTCGCCGAACCCGAAAAGACCGCGCAGGCGTTTGGTTTGCCCGCGTTGCCGAAGGCTGAAGGCGGCATCGTCATCTGGACGACCACGCCCTGGACCATTCCCGCCAATCAGGCGCTGAACGTGCATCCGGAGATCGTCTACGCACTCGTCGATACCCCGCGGGGCCTTCTGATCCTCGCGCAAGAGCGCGTCGAGGCATGCCTGCAGAACTACGGCTTGCCGGGCGAAGTCATCGCCACGACGACCGGTGCGAAGCTCGCGAACCTGCGGTTTCGTCATCCGCTCGCGGCGGCGCATCCGGGCTACAAGCGCACGGCGCCCGTGTATCTCGGTGAGTACGTGACGACAGAAAGCGGCACGGGCGTCGTGCACTCGTCGCCAGCGTACGGCGTGGAAGACTTCGTGTCGTGCAAGGCGCACGGCATGTCGGACTCCGACATCGTCAGCCCCGTCATGGGCGACGGCCGCTATATCGAATCGCTGCCGCTTTTCGGCGGACTGTCGATCTGGGACGCGAATCCGCAGATCATCGAGGCGCTCGAAGGCGCGGGCTCGCTGCTCAAGACCGAGAAGTACACGCACAGCTACATGCATTGCTGGCGCCACAAGACGCCGATCATCTATCGCGCGACCTCGCAATGGTTCGCAGGCATGGACGTGACGCCGAAGGACGGCGGCAAGACGCTGCGCGAGACCGCGCTGGAAGGCGTCGAGAACACGGCGTTCTATCCGTCGTGGGGCAAGCAGCGCCTTTACAGCATGATCGCGAATCGCCCGGACTGGACGCTTTCGCGTCAGCGTCAGTGGGGCGTGCCCATGGCGTTTTTCGTGCACAAGGAAACGGGCGAACTGCATCCGCGCACGCTCGAATTGCTCGAGGAAGTCGCGAAGCGCGTCGAGCAAGGCGGGATAGAAACGTGGCAGGCGCTGGACCCGCGCGAGCTGATCGGCGACGACGCCAACATGTACGAAAAGAACCGCGACACGCTCGACGTCTGGTTCGACTCCGGCACTACTCATTGGCACGTACTGCGCGGCTCGCACAAGGACTCGCTGCAATTCCCGGCGGACCTGTATCTCGAAGGTTCGGACCAGCATCGCGGCTGGTTCCATTCGTCGCTGTTGACGGCATCCATGCTCGACGGCCGCCCGCCCTACGACGCGCTTCTCACGCACGGCTTCACGGTCGATGGCGAAGGCCGCAAGATGTCGAAGTCGCTCGGCAATGGCGTCGATCCGCACGAGGTGGCGAACCGTCTGGGCGCGGAAATCATTCGCTTGTGGATCGCATCGACGGACTATTCCGGCGAGCTTGCGATCTCCGAGGAAATCCTGAAGCGCGTGACGGAGACGTACCGGCGTATCCGCAACACGCTGCGCTTCTTGCTCGCCAATCTGTCCGACTTCGACTTCGAGAAGAACGCGTTGCCGGTCGAAGACTGGCTCGAAATCGATCGTTACGCGATCGCGCTGTCGCGCAATCTGCAGGACGACGCGCTCGCGCATTACGAGAAATACGAGTTCCACCCGGTCGTCGCCAAGATCGCCACGTTCTGCTCGGAAGACCTGGGCGGCTTCTATCTCGACGTGCTGAAGGATCGTCTTTACACGACGAAGCCCGATTCACGCGAGCGCCGCAGCGCGCAGACGGCGCTTTATCACATCGCGCATGGCTTGCTGCGGCTCATCGCGCCGTATTTGTCGTTCACGGCGGAAGAGGCGTACAAGGTGCTCAAGCCCGGTCAGGAAACCATCTTCACCGAGGTCTATCACGCGTATCCGGAAGTGGCGAACGCGGGCGAATTGCTCGATACGTGGACGCTCATCCGCAACGCGCGCGGCGACGTGACGAAGGCGCTGGAAGAAGCGCGGACGGCCAATCTGATCGGCTCGTCGCTGCAAGCCGAGGTGCTCGTGCGCGCAAGCGGCGCGCGTTATGACGCGCTCGCCAGTCTCGGCGATGCGTTGCGCTTCGTGCTGATCACGTCATCGGCGGCGCTCGAGCGCGTGGCGAGCGAAGCGGAAGAAGGCGTGGACGTGAGCGCATCGAGCTATCTCAAGTGCGAGCGCTGCTGGCACTACTGCGCGGATGTCGGCTCGCACGCGGATCATCCGGGACTGTGCGGCCGCTGCTTCTCCAACCTTTTCGGCGCTGGCGAAACGCGGGGCGCGGCATAATGGTTCGAACGATGTCGAAACAAACTTCCGGTAGTGGCTCACTTGCGCCGTGGCTCGGCGTCGCGCTGATCGTCATTCTGTTCGATCAGTTGACCAAGATCGCGGTGCAGAAGATTTTCGCTTACGGCGAACCGCACGCGCTCACGCCCTTCTTCAACCTGTTCCTCGTCTATAACCGCGGCGCCGCCTTCAGCTTTCTCGCGGCGGCGGGCGGCTGGCAGCGCTGGGCGTTCACGGCGCTGGGCGTGGTGGCTGCTGTCGTGATTGGCTATCTGCTCAAGAAGCACGCGGCGCAACGGCTCTTCTGCACGGCGCTTGCGCTCATCATGGGCGGCGCGATCGGCAACGTGATCGATCGTATCGCTTATGGTCACGTGATCGACTTTCTGGACTTTCACGTGCGCGCGTGGCACTGGCCCGCGTTCAACCTTGCCGACAGCGCGATTACGGTCGGCGCGGTCCTGCTCGTGTTCGACGAACTGCGGCGCGTGCGCGGTTCGCGCTGATGTTTCCGGCGCGGCTTTACAGAGAGCCGCGCGTCTCGCATCGATGGAGGCAAGTTGACTAGCGAACTCACGGGTAAGCATTTGGTGCTTGGCCTCACCGGCGGTATCGCCTGCTACAAGATCGCGGAACTCACGCGCCTCTTGATCAAGGCGGGCGCGACCGTGCAAATCGTGATGACGGAAGCAGCCACGCAGTTCATCACGCCAGTCACCATGCAGGCGTTGTCGGGCCGTCCCGTCTACACCTCGCAATGGGACGCGCGCATGCCGAACAACATGCCGCATATCGATCTTTCGCGCGAGGCGGATGCCATCGTCATCGCGCCCGCATCCACCGACTTTCTCGCGAAACTCGCGCACGGCATGTGCGACGACCTGCTCTCGACCTTGTGCATTGCACGCGATTGTCCGCTGCTCGTCGTGCCCGCCATGAACAAGCAGATGTGGCAATACCCGGCCACGCAGCGCAACGTCGCGCAGGTTCGCGGGGATGGCATCGAGGTGTTGGGACCAGATTCGGGCTCGCAAGCGTGCGGCGAGGTCGGTGACGGACGCATGCTCGAACCCGAAGCCACGTTCGAAGCCATCTGCGCCTTCTTCCAGCCGAAGATTCTGCGCGGCCAGCGCGTGCTCATCACGGCCGGCCCGACTTTCGAGCCGCTCGATCCCGTGCGCGGCGTCACGAACCGTTCATCAGGAAAGATGGGCTTCGCGCTCGCGCGTGCGGCGGCGCAAGCCGGCGCGGACGTGCATCTGGTGGCGGGGCCCGTTTCGCTGCCAACACCTTGGGGCGTGTATCGGCAAGACGTGCAGACGGCCATGCAGATGCATGACGCCGTCATGCAGGCCACGCCCGATGCGGACATTTTCATCGCGGTGGCGGCGGTCGCGGACTGGCGTGTGGATCATGTCAGCGAGCACAAGATCAAGAAGGTCGCGGGTCAGCCGTTGCCATCATTCGAGTTCGTCGAGAATCCGGACATTCTTGCGCTGGTGGCCAAGCAGTCGAACCCGCCCTATTGCGTCGGCTTCGCGGCGGAAAGCGGCGATCTTGACGTTCACGGCGAAGAGAAGCGCAAGCGCAAAAACGTGCCGCTTCTGATCGGCAATCTCGGTCCGCTCACGTTCGGCCGCGACGACAACGAAGTCGTACTCTTCGAAGCATCCGGCGCGACACCCTTGCCGCGCGCCGACAAAGAGACGCTTGCTCGCACGCTGATCGGCGAAATAGCGAAACGCGCGCCACGCGGCGGCGGCTCGATCCTCTCCTAAGCCCATGACAAAGCTCTCGGTTTTAGACCAGACGCCTGTGATCCACGGTCACTCGACCGCGGATGCCATCGCGGCCACGCTCGACCTCGCGCAACTCGCGGACGACCTCGGCTACACGCGCTACTGGTGCGCGGAGCATCACGGTTTGTACGGTGTGTCGAACCCGTGTCCGGAAGTGATGCTCGCGCGTATCGGAAGTCTCACGAAGCGTATCCGCATTGGTTCGGGCGGTGTCATGCTGCCCTACTACAGTTCGTTCAAGGTGGCCGAACAGTTCCTGATGCTCGAAGCGCTGTTTCCGAATCGCGTGGACTTGGGTGTCGGGCGCGCGCCGGGCGGCGACATGCGCACGGCGCAGGCGGTGGCCGCGGGTTCATACAATCGCGGCGACATTTTCCCGCAACAAGTGGCCGAACTCGTCGCGCTTTTCAAAGGCGAACTGCCCGACGATTCACTCGCGAAAGGCGTGCTGCTTCAGCCGCAGATCGAAACGCGTCCGCAACTGTGGATGCTCGGCTCCAGTGATTTCGGCGGCTTGCTCGCCGCGCAACTCGGCATTCGCTTTGCGTTTGCGCACTTCATCAACGCGCAGTATGGGCATCGCGTGGCGGAGGCTTATCGTGAGCGTTTCACGGCCGGCCACGAGGAGAAGCCTTATCTCGCCGCGGCCGTTTTCGTGATTTGCGCCGATACCGACAAGGAAGCCGATGCGCTCGAACGCGCGGTGGATCTGCGGCGCGTGCAAATGGCTTATGGTTTGAATCAGCCTATTCCGTCGATTGCGCAGGGCATCTCGCAGGTCTACGGCGAACGCGAGCTCGCAGTGATCGCGCATGAGAAAGCGCGCAGTATCATCGGCACGCCAGAGCGCGTGACGGAGAAGCTGCATGCGCTGCAAGAGCAATTCGACGCCGATGAACTCATCGTGCTCACAGTCGCCGGCAGCTATGCCGCGCGCACTCGGTCCTATCAACTTCTCGCCGAGGCATTCGAACTCGGCCGCCACGCTCAAAAGAACGTATGAACCTCGACGTCAAGATTCTCGATGCGCGCATGCGCGATTTCCTGCCCGCGTATGCCACGCCTGGCAGCGCGGGCCTCGACCTGCGCGCGTGTCTGGACGAGCCGATGGTCATCGAGCCGCATCAAACCGTACTCGTGCCCACTGGCCTCGCCATTCATCTCGCGGACCCCGGTTATGCGGCGCTGATTCTGCCGCGATCAGGACTCGGTCATAAGCATGGCATCGTGCTTGGCAATCTGGTCGGTCTGATCGATTCGGATTATCAAGGGCAACTGATGATATCGACGTGGAATCGCGGGGACACTGCATTTACGTTGAATCCGATGGAGCGTCTTGCGCAATTGGTGATCGTGCCGGTGGTGCAGGCACAGTTCAATATCGTCGATGATTTCGATGCCAGCGCGCGTGGCGCGGGTGGTTTCGGTAGCACGGGCAAGCACTAAGCCGCATAGGTCGGGCTGCAACGGCCCAATCAGTCGTTTTATATTCCGAGCGCCATCACCGGCGCGCGCCCCGATACGGTGCGCAAATCTCGGATTTCTCCCATTCTGGCATTTATTTCCGCCACCTATAAATCGGGTGTCGAACTGATTTAAAGGTGTTCGGCACCACGCCTCGATAAGCTGGCAGCGGCTATCGAGATTCCCAATATCTTGATTGTTCTAGGAGCCGACAAACAAGACACATTCCAATTAGTTCGTTGTACGTACTTAAATAAAGTAAGTTCACAAATCGGCTCGTTATTATTTCGTATATCGAATTGATAATGATTCCAGCCGAAATAACGGATGGAGCAAGAACATGCAGATCAAATATGATGCAGTCGTCGGTGCGGGCGCCAATGAATGGTACGGCACGATCATCGTCTCCAACCTGCGCTATGAAGACGACAGCGCGGTCACGGTCGACAACTATCTTGCGTTCAACTTTCACTCCCCAGCCAATATCGACGCTACGGCAATCACGCCAGCGTATGCCGTGTACGTGATCGGAGACATTACCGCCGACGTTTCGCAACTGGGCGACGGCACTTTCGACGCCACCGTGACGATCGACTACACCACGTCCTACACGATGCAGCCGGCGGATCAGATCACCATCGGCATCAATGGGAATCTGGTAGCCAGCCCCGACACGTGGCTCAATTCGTTCACCTTCGCGGCGGACCAGTCGCCCGATATCGAAGGAACCCTGTCAATCACGTGTCCGGCCGCGCCCGATCCCGCTCTGTCCGGTGTGCTTCCCACACTCACGCTGACTCAGGGGGACGCGGCCGTCACCGTCGTCCTTTGCTATGACCAGACGTGTACGTCCGAACTGGAACAAGGCACGTATAGCGTGATAGCCAACCCTGTTGTCACGGGCGATGAGACGGTCCTCGCTCCGTTGCTCGTGGACCAGTCGACCGTCAAGATCGTGGCGGGTCAAACCTCGTCGCTTAAAGCGAGCTTTGGTCCGGTCGAATATTACTGTTCGCTCGATCTCTCGTTTGGCGCGCTTACCGGCCTTTCGACCGAAACGCTTCATGTGACGGTGAACGACATCGAGACCGGCGCGACGCTCGCATTATTCGACACCCGGACGAACAGCGTCGTTTCGCTACGCAAGCTGCCACCCTCGGGCAGCGCACGAGTCTCGATTCAAAACGTCGCGCTCAATAATGTCGAATACTCGTTCTCGGTGCCGCTCGTCACGCTGACGAACGCACTGCAAACGTTGACGATCAGTGATTCGATGATCACCACCTCGAACGTCCCCACCACGGGCTATGTCGAGCTGCCGATCAATATCACGGCTCAGGATGCGGTCGATCATGCGATCGAATTGCGTCTGACGGGCGGTTCCATGACCTATGTGCAGAACGTATCCGCCAAGTCGCAACAGACGGCATTCGCCGTTCCGATACAGCCAGGCAGCTATAGCACGACGGCGGGCGATTTCCTTCTCGCGGGCGTGGTCTATGTCGTCGAGGCACCGTCCTCGCTCAACGTGACGAACGACGAGAGCGCGCATCTCGATGTGAGCATTACGACCTCCGCCAATCTCACCGTGCCCGGCTTTCCGAACTATCTGTCGTTCGGCGGCTGTACAGATCTCGTGCCGAGCAATGAAGCGGATTTCGTCGCTGCACGCGCAACTTCGATCTTCTGTTATGCCGGAACGGACGGCGCTGGCGACGCCAGCACGTATCTGACGGACGACCCTCAGACCCGCGCGACGATCTCGCTTGCCCGTTCAGTGGAGGACGACTTGGGCAGTGTGCAGCCGGTGCTGCCCGTAATGGTGTCCTACACCTGCAACTTGTCGCTTGGCGACACGCCGGACCAGTTGGCGAACGCGGACGCTCACGCACACAGCTTCGCGAACTACATTCTGGCGCTCAATATCGCGAACGAGGCAATCGACAGCGCGCATCCGGTGCCGGCGGGATTCATCGTGAATCCTGACTTCCTCGGCTCATGCGAGCAGGGTAAATATGCTCCAACTTACGCGATGCCGGTACGCGCGCCGCTGCAGACCGCGCTCGATCACTGGCAGGTCACCGCCACGATTCCCGCAAACGTCACGGAGGACATCAAAGGCTATGTGCTGGCCGTGAACTGGCTGACGCGCACCATCGCGCCCAAGGTGACTTTCGGCTGGCAGATCAACCTTTGGGGTGTGGGCTACTCGGAATGGATCTACGAGGCTGACGTCGATCCCGCGCAAATGGCGCAGCAGACCGCGAGCTACGTCCAGAGCCTTGGCGTCTACGACGAGCCGTACAAGCCCGACTTTCTGGCTATCGACCGGTATGAAGCCGACGACTTCACTCAGCGCGCCTACGAAAATGGCTATTGCTACGGCCCACGCGAATGGGATCGCTTTTTCGACTTTTGCAAGGCCGTCAGTCGTGCGCTCAAGTTGCCCGTGATGCCGTGGCAAATTCCGGCCAGCCACATCCCGACCATTGACGACCCGGTCGCGGACCCGTTCGATTCACAGCACTGGGGCACGGGCGGAAGCTGCATTCTCGGCGATCCGGCAATCGGCTCGGATGCAAGCCACGTCAATGCAACCGTGCTTGCGCTGCCTTTCCCGGACGCGTTCACGCAATACATGGGCAACACGGTCGCGGACATGTTCACGCGCTCCGAGCCGTTCGATATCACCAACCCCCTCTACGGCGACTTTCCACTGCGTGGCATTTTCACCTTGTTGCTCGGCGGCGGCGCGACGACGGGCATCGTCACGACCATAGGCAACCCGGAACCGTGGACCAGACAGAAGCTGAATGTCTACATGGATAACCCGATCTCGCTCGATCACTAGGAATCTGGGCGAGACGCGTAAAAAAAAAGGCGCGGATTCAATCCGCGCCGTTTTTGTCTTCAACCGCAAAAAACTCAATCTACCTCGATCGCTTCCGGATTCGGATTACGCGGCGGAGCCGTGTTTTCGTCGAAGGTCAGTTGCACCTTGTCTTCCGCATCGACGTCCACCGTCACGCGACCACCGTTCAGCAGCTTGCCGAACAATAACTCGTCGGCGAGTGCGCGGCGGATGGTGTCCTGAATCAGACGCTGCATCGGTCGCGCGCCCATCAGCGGATCGAAACCGTGTTTCGCCAAATGCTTGCGCAGGGCGTCGGTAAAGACCGCGTCGACCTTCTTCTCGTGCAGCTGATCTTCCAGTTGCATGAGGAACTTGTCGACCACGCGCAGGATGATTTCCTCGTCCAGCGAACGGAAGCTGATGATCTGATCCAGCCGGTTGCGGAACTCAGGCGTAAACATCCGCTTGATGTCGGCCATTTCGTCGCCCGACTCGCGCTTCGCGGTGAAACCGATCACCGCCTTGCCCATGGCCTCGGCGCCCGCGTTCGTCGTCATGATGATGATGACGTTGCGGAAGTCCGCCTTGCGGCCATTGTTGTCGGTCAAGGTGCCGTGGTCCATCACCTGCAACAGCACGTTGTAGATGTCCGGATGCGCCTTCTCGATTTCGTCCAGCAGCAGCACGCAATGCGGCTTCTTCGTGACGGCCTCGGTCAGCAAACCGCCCTGGTCGAACCCGACGTAGCCCGGCGGCGCGCCGATCAACCGGCTCACCGCGTGACGCTCCATGTATTCCGACATGTCGAAGCGCAACAACTCGATACCCAGCGTGAACGCCAGTTGTTTCGCGACTTCGGTCTTGCCGACACCGGTCGGGCCGGAAAACAGGAACGCGCCGATCGGCTTGTCCATCTTGCCAAGACCCGCACGCGCCATCTTGATCGACGCCGACAGCGCATCGATAGCCGGGTCCTGACCGAACACGACCGCCTTCAGGTCGCGATCGAGCGTCTGCAGCTTGCTGCGATCGTCCTGCGACACGCTTTGCGGCGGGACGCGCGCGATCTTCGAGATGATCTCTTCGATCTCGCTCTTTCCAATAGTCTTCTTCTGCTTCGACTTCGGCAAAATGCGCTGGGCCGCGCCCGCTTCGTCGATCACGTCGATCGCCTTGTCCGGCAGATGACGATCCGTGATGAAGCGCGCCGACAGTTCAGCCGCCGCCGACAGCGCGCCCGACGAATACTTCACGCCGTGGTGCTCTTCGAAACGCGACTTCAAACCGCGCAGAATCGCAACCGTCTGCTCGACCGAAGGCTCGGTGACATCGACCTTCTGGAAACGCCGCGAAAGCGCCGCGTCCTTTTCGAAGATGCCGCGATATTCGGTGAACGTGGTCGCGCCAATGCACTTCAGCTGCCCCGACGACAACGCCGGCTTCAGCAGGTTCGACGCGTCGAGCGTACCGCCCGAAGCCGCGCCAGCGCCGATCAGCGTATGAATTTCGTCGATGAACAGAATGGCGTGCGGACGCTCTTTCAGTTCCTTCAATACCGTCTTGAGACGCTGCTCGAAATCGCCGCGATACTTCGTGCCCGCCAGCAACGCGCCCATATCGAGCGAGTAGACCTGAGCGTCGGCCAGAATGTCCGGCACTTCGCCGCGCGTGATGCGCCAGGCGAGGCCTTCCGCAATCGCGGTCTTCCCCACGCCCGCTTCGCCGACCAGCAGCGGATTGTTCTTGCGGCGACGGCACAGCACCTGCACCACGCGCTCGACTTCGGACTCGCGGCCGATCAGCGGATCGATCTTGCCGTCCTTCGCGCTTTGGTTGAGATTTTGCGTGAATTGCGCGAGCGGCGTTTCCTTCTGCGCCGCGGCGTCTTCCGACTCCGGATTCGCCTCGCTGCTCGCCTTGGCCGCATCGCCGCTACTGCTCTTGGCAATACCATGCGAAATGAAATTCACGACATCGAGACGCGTCACGCCCTGCTGTTGCAGGTAGTAGACCGCATGCGAATCCTTCTCGCCGAAGATCGCGACGAGCACATTCGCGCCGGTCACTTCCTTCTTGCCGTTCGAGGTCGATTGCACATGCATGATCGCGCGTTGAATCACGCGCTGGAAACCAAGCGTCGGCTGAGTATCGACGTCGTCCGTGCCGGGCACGGTCGGCGTGTTGTCATGAATGAAATTGCGCAGGTTCTGACGCAAATCTTCAATGTTGGCTGCGCAGGCACGCAACACCTCAGCCGCGGTCGGATTGTCCAAAAGGGCGAGCAAGAGATGCTCGACCGTAATGAACTCATGCCGCGCCTGACGTGCTTCCATAAACGCCATGTGCAGACTGACTTCCAGTTCCTGGGCAATCATGCTTCCTCCATCACGCACTGCAGCGGATGACCCGCCTGCCGTGCATGGCTAACGACTTGCTCAACTTTGGTCGACGCAATGTCTCGCGTGTAGACCCCACAAACTCCCCTGCCTTCGCGATGAACCTTCAGCATGATCTGCGTCGCAGTCTCACGATCCTTATTGAAGTATTCCTGCACGATCATCACGACGAATTCCATCGGCGTGAAGTCGTCGTTCAGCAGCACTACCTTGTACATCGCCGGCTGCTTGAGCTTCTGCTCCTGCCGCTCAAGTACCGTGCCGTCCTGCTTGTTGGGATTTGTCGCCATACACCCATTCTAAACAACACCGACTCCATCGCAATCGTCGCACCAGCGCCGGTCACCCGGTCGATGTTACTGCTGGCTGCAACGCTCGCAGATGGAACGTCCATTCAATCCTGCCGCTGCTTATCACGTCAGCGCGGCCCGCTTGCACCTCGTTGAAACCAGTATCGCACAGCTTCAAAAAAAACAAACTGCACGCCGGGTGCCGGGGGCCGCCGGGTTACCACACAAGTGAGACGATTATGCGACTTTTCAAGATGGCTTGCTTGGGCGGCTGCGCACACGCAATGCAGGAATTACCCTACGAATGCGACATACACAACGAGCTTAACGGCCATCTCAAAATTTCCTTGACACCCGATTTAAGAGATTCAACAATCAAACTGGCACTTTTTTCCGGGGGCCTCCGGAAATAGAAAAAGAGCCGAGGTGAGCTAGTGAGGAGGACGCGGTTCACAAAGTGGGGTGGCCGACGAGCTTTTCGAGCGTGCTCTGGTTGCGACGAGAGTTAGAGGGGATGTACGAATGTCTACTGGTACGGTCAAATGGTTTAACGACGCGAAAGGTTACGGATTCATCACGCCCGATGAAGGCGGCGAGGATCTGTTTGCACATTTCTCGGCGATTCAAATGAACGGTTTCAAGACGCTCAAGGAAGGCCAGAAGGTCTCCTTCGAGATCGTCCAGGGACCGAAGGGCAAGCAGGCTTCAAACATCCAGGACACTGTCTGAGACGCGGACTGACCGTAAGAAGCGCAAAGCCTTTGAAACCCGGCCCAGGCCGGGTTTTTTTATTGCCTGTTTCTACGCGTTTTACCAAAGACAAAAACCCAAAGACTTTAAGCCCTTAGGGTTTTAATGCAAATACCGGTGATTCGTTGCGGCCGCGCAGTCACATATTCTCGATCATTACTTCGCCGAAACCCGAACATGAAACTTGCGTCGCGCCTTCCATGAGACGCGCGAAGTCGTAAGTAACGCGTTTGGACAGAATGGATTGTTCCATTGAATCGATGATTCGATCCGCCGCCTCGGTCCAGCCGAGATGACGCAGCATCATCTCAGCGGACAAAATTTCCGATCCCGGATTCACATAATCCTTGCCGGCGTACTTCGGCGCGGTGCCGTGAGTGGCTTCGAACATTGCAACCGAGTCCGACATATTGGCGCCCGGCGCAATGCCGATCCCGCCAACTTGTGCTGCGAGCGCATCGGAAATGTAATCGCCGTTCAAGTTCAGCGTGGCGATCACGTCGTATTCGGCGGGGCGCAAAAGAATCTGCTGAAGGAACGCATCCGCGATCACGTCCTTGACGACGATATCGCCACCCGTCTTCGGATTTTTCACCTTCATCCAAGGGCCGCCGTCGATCAGTTCCGCGCCGAACTCCTTCTGCGCGAGCGCATAGCCGTAATCGCGGAACGCGCCCTCGGTGAACTTCATGATGTTGCCCTTGTGCACGAGAGAAACCGAGCGGCGCTCGTTGTCGATGGCGTATTGAATTGCCTTGCGCACGAGCCGCTCGGTGCCCTCGCGCGACACCGGCTTGATGCCGAGCCCCGACGAGTCCGGAAAGCGGATCTTCTTCACGCCCATTTCCTCGCGCAGAAATTGGATGACCTTCTTCGCTTCCGGCGATTCGGCGGGCCACTCGACGCCCGCATAGATGTCTTCCGAGTTCTCGCGAAAGATCACCATGTCGACCTTTTCCGGCTCGCGCACGGGCGAAGGCACGCCTTTGAAGTAGCGCACCGGCCGCAGACAAACGTAGAGGTCCAGCTGCTGGCGCAGCGCGACGTTGAGCGAGCGAATGCCGCCGCCCACCGGCGTCGTGAGCGGTCCCTTGATGGACACGAGGTACTCCTTCACCACGTCGAGCGTTTCGTCCGGCAGCCAGACATCGGGACCGTAGACGCGCGTCGCCTTCTCGCCCGCGAAGATCTCCATCCATTGAATCTTGCGCTTGCCACCGTAGGCCCGCTCGACCGCCGCATCGACCACTTTGATCATGACCGGCGTGATGTCGACGCCCGTACCGTCACCCTCGATATACGGGATGATCGGCTGATCCGGGACGTTGAGCGAGTAATCCGCGTTGACGGTGATCTTTTCACCGTCCGCCGGAACCTGGATGTGCTGATACGGCATGGTCGACTCCAAAGAAGGCCGGGCTCGAATGGAAGCTGGCGCGATAGTGCGGACGATTCGCGGACCATGAAAGTCGACGGCGCCCGCGAGCATGGCCAGAACAGCATTCTAACCACGCGCGAGTACAGCCGGTCGCCGTTCGAGGCCTGGCGTCGCGCTTGCGTCGGCTCGCGTCAGGATTGGGGGCGGCTCATTATGCATTAAGATGCCGCTTCGAATTCCGCCGCGCCTTCCTCCGATGCCGCTCATCGCGCTCAATAAACCCTTCGGCACCATCTGCCAGTTTTCCGCGCACGAGACGCGTCCCTCGCTCGGCGACTGGGTAAAGACGCCGGGCGTGTACCCGGCGGGCCGGCTCGACGCCGACAGCGAAGGCCTGCTTTTACTCACCGACGATGGCGCGTTGCAGGCGCGTATTGCGGAGCCGCGTCACAAGCTCGTCAAGCGTTATTGGGCGCAAGTGGAAGGCGCCCCTGACGATGCCGCGCTCGCGCATCTCGCGAAAGGCGTCGATCTGGGCGACTACGTGACGCGTCCGTGCCAATGCGCCTTCGTCGCCCAAGAAGATAGCGACGCGCTCTGGCCGCGCAATCCGCCGATCCGCTATCGCGCGGCAATCCCCACGACGTGGATCGAGCTCGCCATCACCGAGGGCAAGAACCGGCAGGTCAGGCGCATGACCGCAGCCGTGGGCTATCCGACGTTGCGGCTCGTGCGCGTGGCTGTCGGCGCACTCGATATCTTCGCGCTCGGACTCGCGCCGGGCGAATGCATCGAGGTGAATGCGCGCGCGCCGTGGCGACGCGCTTAAAGCTTTATCGACGATAAGCGTCACGTCGTGCGTTTAAATGGCGTGTTCTGTAACCACGCGTGCAAAGCGCCGAGATACTTTTTGCCGCGCGTTCGCAAATCTCTTTGAAACGACGTCAACCGAGTCTTCACGCGATGCGTTAAGGACCGCAGATGCCGAACAAAGCTATCCGGCATGAGCGATAAACCAATTGAATATGCTGTGTGCTCCAGGGTATTTGAAAGGTCAAAGCGCTCACAGCTGTATCGAAGACCAAATCATCGATACGACTGTCAACCGAAAGGTGGATGGCTCGTTTACCGACATGACTCCATGACCGGGTCGTTTGGTTAATCAACTCAAGCTAGAGGATTCACAAATGAACAAACTGATCGCTGCTCTCGTCGCTGGCCTGTTCGCAACGGCTGCATTCGCACAAGCATCGGCACCGGAAGCTGCTGCTCCGGCTGCTGCTTCGTCGGCACCGGCAAAGAAGGCCCACAAGTCGCACAAGAGCTCGAAGAAGCACGCGCACAAGAAGGCTGCCGCTTCGGCACCGGAAGCCGCTTCGGCAGCTCAGTAAGTTCGTTGTAAGAGGCGGTATAGCGAAGTTCGATGTTGCAGTACCTGCAAAATCAATAACGAGCAATATCGCCGTCTTTACGGCGTTGAAGGGCAGATGGCCAACACGGCATCTGCCCTTTTGTTTTATCGACTCGCCTCATGGCACGCGCTTCGAGTAACATTCGCGAGTTTGCCGTGAGCCTGCCGGATTCTCGGCGCATCGATTCTTGATAAGGAGCATCGTCGTGATTCCGTTGTTTCATGCCTTGAAGTCTTCATTCGGTCCGAATCATTCAAATTGGCGTTCGCGCATTGCGAGCCGCGCGCTTGCCGCCGTGCGAGCATTAACTATTGCGTTGTTATTGCCGTTTGCGGCAATGCCGCTTGCACAAGCGCAGACCATGCCGCCCGGTGCCAAGCAGCCTTCCGATTTCCCCCGCGCAAGACTCACCGCCGGCATGTTCGTGATCGATGCCGCTGTCGCCGCCAACGACGCTGATCGCGAGCAAGGCCTCATGTATCGCACGCAGCTTGCATCGAACGAAGGCATGCTCTTCGTGTTTCAAGAAAACGCGGTCCACTGCTTCTGGATGAAGAACACGCTGATCCCGCTGTCGATCGCGTTCATTCGCGCGGATGGCACCGTCACCGACATCGACGAGATGCAAGCCGAAACCGAGAACAACCATTGCCCGCGCAACAACGGCGTTTATGCCCTCGAAATGAGCAAGGGCTGGTTCACGGCCAAAGGCATCAAGCCGGGAACGAAGATTTCGGGCTTGCCGGCCGCACAGTAATCGCGGCAATCGCTGGAAAGATAAAGAAGCGCGTCACGTGAACGCGCCTTTTTTTTCGTCCATACCGGCCGCATATGGCCGTCTCCGAGCCTTTTCGATTGCCGCAGGAGCGTTCCAGCGAGTTTCCTGCAAAGACCTTGCCAACGCGCTATCCTGAAAAGATTATCGCGATGCCGTTGCGAGCCCGGACGGCAATCGTGTGGCGGCGTGCACGGAATATGCGCATGCCGCCAGGGCTTACTACTCCAAAGGAGGTTCACGTGCCCCGCAAGACTCCCATCGAGCGCTACCGGAATATCGGCATCAGCGCTCACATCGACGCCGGCAAGACCACCACCACCGAGCGCATTCTTTTCTACACCGGCGTGACGCACAAGATCGGCGAGGTGCACGACGGCGCGGCCACGATGGACTGGATGGAACAGGAGCAGGAGCGCGGCATCACGATCACGTCGGCTGCAACCACGGCCTTCTGGAAAGGCATGGCGGGCAATTATCCTGAACACCGCATCAATATCATCGATACGCCGGGACACGTCGACTTCACCATCGAAGTCGAACGCTCGATGCGCGTGCTCGATGGCGCGTGCATGGTCTACGACTCGGTCGGCGGCGTGCAGCCGCAGTCGGAAACCGTGTGGCGTCAGGCGAACAAGTACAAGGTGCCGCGCATTGCGTTCGTCAACAAGATGGACCGCGTCGGCGCGGATTTTTTCCGCGTGCAGCGGCAAATCGGCGAGCGTCTGAAGGGCGTGGCCGTGCCGATTCAGATTCCCATCGGCGCGGAAGATCACTTTCAGGGCGTGGTCGATCTCGTGAAGATGAAGGCCATTCTCTGGGACGACGACAGCCAGGGCATCAAGTTCACCTATGCGGAGATTCCCGACAACCTCAAGGAACTCGCGCACGAATGGCACGGCAAGATGGTCGAGGCCGCCGCCGAAGCCAACGAGGAACTGCTCGAAAAGTACCTCGAGAACCACGAAAGCCTGACCGAGGAAGAAATCAAGGCGGCGCTCAGACAACGCACCATCGCGAACGAAATCGTGCCGATGCTTTGCGGCAGCGCGTTCAAGAACAAGGGCGTGCAGGCCATGCTCGACGCGGTGATCGACTATCTGCCGTCGCCGGTGGACGTGCCCGCCATCCTTGGCCATACGGAAGACGACCAGGAAGCGGAACGCCATCCGAGCGATGACGAGCCGTTCGCCGCCCTCGCCTTCAAGATCATGACGGACCCGTTCGTCGGCCAGTTGATCTTCTTCCGCACGTATTCGGGCGTCGTGAATTCCGGCGATACGGTCTACAACCCGGTGAAGGAAAAGAAGGAACGCCTCGGCCGTATCCTGCAGATGCACGCCAACGAGCGCAAGGAAATCAAGGAAGTGCGCGCGGGCGACATCGCGGCGGCGGTCGGTCTCAAGGAAGCGACCACGGGCGACACGCTCTGCGATCCGAACCACGTCATCATCCTCGAACGGATGATCTTCCCGGAACCGGTGATCTCGCAGGCCGTCGAGCCGAAGACGAAGGCCGACCAGGAAAAGATGGGTATCGCGCTGAACCGGCTTGCGCAGGAAGATCCTTCATTCCGCGTCACGAGCGACGAGGAATCCGGTCAGACCATCATCTCCGGCATGGGCGAACTGCACCTTGAAATTCTCGTCGACCGGATGAAGCGCGAGTTCGGCGTCGAAGCGACGGTCGGCAAGCCGCAAGTGGCGTATCGCGAGACGGTGCGCAACAAGGTCACTGACGTGGAAGGCAAGTTCGTCAAGCAGTCGGGCGGGCGCGGCCAATACGGCCACGCGGTCATCACGCTCGAACCGGACCCGGGCAAGGGCTATGAATTCTTCGATGCCATCAAGGGCGGCGTGATTCCGCGCGAATACATCCCGGCGGTCGACAAGGGCATTCAGGAAACGCTCAAGGCAGGCGTGCTGGCGGGCTATCCTGTCGTCGACACCAAAGTAACGCTGACCTTCGGTTCCTATCACGATGTCGATTCGAACGAAAACGCCTTCCGCATGGCAGGCTCCATCGCGTTCAAGGAAGCGATGCGCCGCGCGCGGCCGGTGCTGCTCGAACCGACCATGGCCGTCGAAGTGGAAACGCCCGAGGAGTTCATGGGCAACGTGATGGGCGATCTGTCGAGCCGTCGCGGCATCGTGCAGGGCATGGACGATATCGCGGGCGGCGGCGGCAAGATCGTGCGCGCCGAGGTGCCGCTGGCCGAGATGTTCGGCTACTCCACTTCGCTGCGTTCGCTCACGCAAGGCCGCGCGACCTACACGATGGAGTTCAAGCACTACACCGAGACGCCGTCCAACGTGTCCGAAGCGATCATCAATTCCAAAGGAAAATGATCGCCGCTTAAGACGTGTAATATCGGAAGTCCGTTGCTCGCGCGTTGTTGGCGGCGGCAACGGACTTTTTTTATCCGCAGACCAAAACGACAAACCCGACGCGATCACCACGACCATCACGACCACTATGAGCGACGCACATCACACCGATTGGCGCGAGCACGGCGTCAAGGTCATCAAGGGCGACCAGCTCGACACCAACACCGCGCAGACGCCGGGCATGAACCGCGCGGCCGCGATCAATGCGGCGCGCGTCGGTGCGCAGAAAATCTGGGCGGGCACGGTCACGATCCATCCGAATGCGAAGACCGGCGCGCATCATCATGGCGCGCTCGAAAGCGTGATCTACGTCGTGCGCGGACAGGCGCGCATGCGCTGGGGCGAACACCTCGAATTCACCGCCGAAGCCGGTCCGGGCGACTTCATCTTCGTGCCGCCTTACGTGCCGCATCAGGAAATCAACGCGAGCACCGACGATCCGCTCGAATGCGTGCTCGTGCGCAGCGACAACGAAGCCGTCGTCGTGAACCTGAATATCGATGCCGTGGAAGCGCCCGAGGAAGTCTTCTGGGTCGACCCGATCCACAAGCATCCGCACGATCATTGACATACCGGCCGCACGCCTTGGCATGCGGCCCGTTCCTTGCTTCCTCGAAACGACGCGGCAACGCTTTTCGCGTGGCCGAACGCATAACGACAACCCGCATACGGAACGACCACCGATGAAGAAATCCTCGACCGACGCACATCACCTCGACGCAGCGCGCACTCATGCGGGCGAACTGGGTAATCATGCGATCGACGAATTCAAGGCAGGCCGGCTTACGCGCCGCGAGTTATTGCGTCATGCGAGCGTGCTGGGTATCGCGCTTTCGGCTGGCGGCTTGCTTGGACTCGGCGCGACGAACGCTCGCGCTCAGGCCGCGGCCAAGCCGGGCGCGACCATTCGCGTGGCGCACCTGACGCCCGCGGGCGCCGTCGATCCGCTCACCGTCACCGATGCCTCGGGTCTCGCGCTCATCAATCAGACAGGCGAATTCCTGATCGACGACGACAGTGAAAAGCTCGCGCTCAATCCGGCGCTCGCGCTGTTGTGGTCGTCGAATGCGAAGGGCGATGTCTGGACTTTCAAGCTGCGCCAAAACGTGAAGTTCCACGACGGCCAGACCATGACCGCCAAGGACGTGGCCGCGACCTTCAACCGCCTGGCCGATCCGAACGCCGGTTCGGCCGCGCTCTCGGTTCTAAAAGGCGTGCTGTCGAAGGATTCCGCGAAGGCCATCGACGATCACACCGTCGAGTTTCATCTGGACGCGCCCAACGGCAATTTCCCCTACTACGTTTCGTCCGACAACTACAACGCCGTCATTCTCCCGGCGAATTTCACGGGTTCGTACGAGAAGACCTTCATGGGCACGGGCGCGTTCAAGCTCGAAAAGTACACGCCGAAAGTGGGCGCGTCGTTCGTGCGCAATCCCGACTACTGGGGCGCGAAAGCGCTGCCGGACCGCGTGAACTTCTCGTTCTATGCGGACCATCAGGCGCAGCTTCTTGCCATGCAAGGCCGCCAGGCCGACGTCATGGGCGACTTCACCGTGCAAGGCGGCGTTTCGATCCTGAGCAACTCGCAGTTCAAGGTGCTGGGCGCGAAGTCGAGCTCGCATCGGCAGATTCACATGCGCTGCGACACCGGCCCGTTCAAGGACAAGCGCGTGCGCCAGGCGCTGGCGCTGGCGATCAATCGCGAAGTCATCGTGAAAGGGTTGTTCAAGGGCCGCGCGACCGTCGGCAACGACAGCCCGTTTGCGCCCGTGTTTCCGTCGAGCGATCTTTCCGTGCCGCAGCGCCATCTCGATGTTGCGAAGGCCAAGCAACTGCTCGGCGAGGCAGGCGTGGCGAACGGCTTCGACATCACGCTCACGACCGAAAAGTACATGGAGATTCCTGACCTCGCGGTCGTCGTGCAGAATGCGGCCAAGGCCGTGGGCATCCGCATCACGCTGAAGGTCGAAAGTCAGGATCTGTATTACGGCTCGGGCACGTTCGGCAAGTCGGACTGGCTGGATTCGCCGCTCGGCATCACGGACTACGGGCATCGCGGCGTGCCGAACGTGTTCCTCAACGCGCCGCTCACGAGCGACGGCACCTGGAACGCGGCGCACTTCAAGAATCCGGCTTACGACAAACTCGTCGCGCAGTTCGTGGCCTCGCTCGACGTGGCATCGCAGAAGAAAGTGTCGGGCGACATTCAGCGTCTGTTGCTCGATGAAACGCCCGTGATCATCCCGTACTTCTACGACCAGCTGATCGTCACGCGCGCCAATGTTTCGGGCGTGCGCTTCAATGCGATTTCGCAGATGTGGTTCGACCGGGCGACGGTGTCGGCGGCTTAAAGGAGGTTCGCGAGGATGAGCACGATCACGCCCTCGACCCGCATCGGGCCGGCGCGCAACGGCGGCGCGAAAGCACGCCGCGTGCTGCGCTTCGTCGGCGTGCGCGTGCTGCTCGCGCTCGTCACGCTCTGGCTTTTGTCGATGATCGTCTTCGCCGGCGGCCAGTTGCTGCCGGGCGATGTCGGCCGCGCCATTCTCGGCCCACTCGCGGATGCGCGCGCTGTCGCCGCGCTGAATCATCAGCTCGGCGTGGACCGGCCGCTTCTCACGCAATATTCGGCGTGGATCACGCATTTCCTGCGCGGCGACATGGGCGAATCGTATGCGTTTCGCGCGCCGGTTGCACCGTTTATCGGCGAGGCGCTGTGGAATTCGGCGAAGCTCGGCGCGCTGGCGTTCATCGTCGTGGTGCCGCTCGGCATTGCAGGCGGCGTGTATGCGGCGCTGCACGCGGGGCGCTGGATCGACCGGATCATCAGCATTGGCGGACTCACGCTGACGGTCGTGCCGGAATTCGTCTCGTCGATCGTGCTGATCCTCATCTTCGGCGTGTGGCTGCAATGGCTGCCGATAGAAGCAAGCGCCAGCGCCGATGCCGGCATCCTCACGCAATTGCAGCATCTGATCCTGCCGGTGCTGCCGCTCGTCTTCGTATTCTTCGGCTATATCGCGCGGATGGCACGCGCGGGCACCGTCGAAGCGCTCGATGCCGACTACACGCGCACCGCAATCCTCAAGGGCTTGCCGCGCCGTATCGTGATCTGGCGGCACGTGCTGCGCAATGCGCTTCTGCCAACCGTGACGGTTGCCGCGACGCAGCTCGGCTACATGATCGGCGGGCTGGTCGTCGTGGAGACGCTCTTCCACTATCAGGGCATCGGCTCGCTGATCTACAACGCGGCGAAGGCCAAGGACTTCCCGATGCTCGAAGCAGGCGTACTCAGCATCGGCGTGATCTACACGGCGGCGAATTTGATCGCGGATGCGCTTTACGTCGTGCTGAATCCGCGTCTGCGCACGGCGGATTCGTCGGGAGACGGGCGATGAGCACGCAAGCCCTCGCCCCCGTCAAACCGAAGCGCTTCGAGGCGCTTTTCGCGTTGTTGCGCTCGGCGACCTTCGTCGTCGGCGTGTCGATCCTGCTCTTCTGGGTGCTGTGCGCCTTGTTCGGTCAGCATGCCGTGCCGATCGATCCCTACGCTTCCGATCCCTTGAACTCGCTCGCGCCGCCTTCCGGCGATCACTGGTTCGGCACCGATCAACTCGGCCGCGACGTGTTCGCGCGCGTGATCGTCGGGTCGCGCGACATTCTCACCATCGCGCCGCTGGCGACACTCATCGGCACGGCGGCGGGCACGGCCATCGGCCTCGTGGTCGGCTACTTCGACGGCTGGGTCGATGCCGTCGTCGGCCGCGCGATCGACGCCCTTCTCGCGCTGCCGCTCGTCATCGTCGCGCTGCTGGCGCTGGCCGCCGTGGGCGCGAGCAACACGACGGTGATCATCGTGATCGGCCTGACCTTCGCGCCGATCACCGCGCGCACGGTACGCGCCGCCGTGCTGGGCGAACGCCATCTCGACTACGTGATGGCGGCGCAGTTGCGCGGCGAGAACGCGCTTTACATCATGTTCGCGGAGATTCTTCCGAACGTGCTGCCGCCGATCATCGTCGAAGCCACCGTGCGGCTCGGCTACGCGATCTTCGCGGTCGCGACGCTATCGTTCCTGGGATTCGGCATTCAGCCGCCGTCCGCCGACTGGGGACTCGCGTTGTCCGAAAGCTATACGCTGATGGCGGGCGGCGCGTGGTGGACGGTCGTGTTCGATGCCGCCGCCATTGCCTCGCTCGTCGTCGCTGTCAACCTCGTCGCGGATGCCGTGCAAGGAGTGCTCGACCGATGAACGGACCGCCGCCATCGGCATTTCCCACGTTCGGCGCCGCCAAGGGCGAAGCGACCGACGCGCTCACCGTCGTCGGACTGACGGTGGCCTACCGTTCGCGCGGACGCGAGCGCGAAGTGCTGCAGGACGTCTCCTTGCGCGTGCGGCGTGGCGAAGCGTACGGACTCGTCGGCGAATCCGGCTGCGGCAAGTCGACGGCGGCGCTCGCGGTGCTGCGCTACTTGCCGAAGAACGGCCGCGTAAAGTCGGGCCGCATCTCGATAGCCGGGCGCGATGTCTCCGCGCTGTCCGCCGACGCCCTGCGCGAAATGCGCGCCGATGCCGTCTCCATGGTCTATCAGGACCCGGGGCGCGCGTTGAATCCGTCGCTGACCGTCGCGCGGCAAGTGTCCGAAGCCTTCGAGGCTTCGGGCGCTTCTGAAAGCGATGCGCTCGAGCGCACGGTGGAGATGCTGCGGCGTGTGCGTATTGCATCGCCCGAACGGGTGATGGAAAGTTACCCGCATCAACTGTCGGGCGGCATGCAGCAGCGCGTGGTGATCGCCATGGCGCTTGCCTGCAATCCCGAACTGCTGATTCTCGATGAACCCACCACCGGTCTCGATGCCACCGTCGAAGCTGAAGTGCTCGATCTCATTGCGCAATTGCGTGAGGAACTCGGCACCGCCGTGCTGTTCATCAGCCACAATCTCGCAGTGATCGGGCGCATGTGCGAGCGCGTCGGCGTGCTGTATGCGGGCAAGCTCGTCGAGGAAGGCGCAACCGCCGATGTCTTCGCAAAGCCGCGCCATCCATACACCGTGGGCCTGTTGCGCTGTCTGCCGACGAGTGGCCGCAGCAAGGAAAACGGCCGGCTCGACACCATTCCCGGTTCGTTGCCGCTGCCGGGATCGGTGACGCAAGGGTGCATCTTCGCCGCGCGCTGCAAGCTCGCCGACGAACGGTGTCTCAAGGAAGCGCCGCCCCCATATCGGATGAGTGCGGCGCACGGCGATCAGATGGCGCGCTGTCACTATCACGAACGCGCGGAAACGCTGCCGCGTTCGACCGACGAAACGCCCGCCGCGCCTCCACTCGATCATCGAGCGCAACCGACGCTCGCGCTCACCGCACGCAACCTGTCCAAAACCTTCCATGTCGGCGATGAAGAAGTGCGTGCCGTTCACGATGTCTCGCTCGACCTCGTGCAAGGCGAAACACTCGGACTCGTCGGCGAATCGGGCAGCGGCAAGACCACGCTCGCCAAGCTGCTGCTGGGCCTCGTCTCGCCGGACAAGGGCGCGACGCTCGAACTCGACGGCCAGCATCTGCCCGAACGCGTCACGCGGCGCAGCGACGAGCAGGTGAAGTCGCTGCAGATCGTGTTTCAGAACCCGGATTCGGCGCTCAATCGCGCGCATTCGGTGCGCCGGCTGATTGCGCGTTCGCTGTCGAAACTCGCGTCGCTGCGTGGCGAAGCGAAGGAAAAGCGCCTGCAATCGCTGACCGAAGCCGTGCGTCTGCCGGAGCGCTATCTCGGCTCGCGCACGCGCCAGTTGTCGGGCGGGTTGAAGCAACGCGTGGCGATCGCGCGTGCTTTTGCGGGCGATCCGCGCGTCGTCGTCTGCGACGAGCCGACTTCCGCGCTCGATGTCTCCGTGCAGGCCGCCATCCTCAATCTGCTGGCGGACTTGCAGCGCGAACGGCGCGTGAGCTACGTGTTCATCTCGCACGATCTGCACGTCGTGCGCTATTTGTCGGATCGGATTGCGGTGCTGTATCTCGGGCGCATCATGGAGATCGGCCGCGCGGCGGATGTCTTCACGGGGCCGCAGCATCCGTACACCGAAGCATTGCTCTCGTCGGTGCCCGCGCTCGAAAGCGCGCCCGTGCAAAACGAGCGCATTCGCTTGTCGGGCGAGTTGCCAAGCGCGGCGAATCCGCCTTCGGGATGCGTGTTCCACACGCGCTGTCCGCGCAAGATCGGCGACATCTGCGAACGCGAGGCTCCGCCTTGCCGCGATGCGGGGCACGGTCATGCCATTCACTGTCATATTCCGGTCGAGGAGTTGCGCGCACTGCAAAGTCCCGAAAAGGTGACTTAAGCGCCGCGCGCCCGGAACCAAAGTGCGTGTTTGCGCCTCTCATCGGTTCACTCTCAAAACAACGAGGATTCAATCGATGAAACCCACTCTCTCGCTTGCTCTCGTCGCAGCTTGTTCCTCCGGTTCGGCCGCCGCTCACGCGCAGACGGCGGCGCCTCCCGCCATCGACCAGAGCTTCACTGCTTATTCGCTCGCGCAGCAATGCGCCCAGAAGGGCGACAACACCGCGCAAGGTCAGTGCGTGGGCGCCGTGCGCGGCATCGTGCGGGGTTATCAGTACGGCGTGCTGTTCCTGTCGCAACGCGCATCGCTGCAGGATGGCGACACCAAGCGCGTGTCGCTGTGCCTGACGGATACGTCGGTGTCATCGATCGTCGATGACTTCCTCGCCGATGCGAAACAGGTGAACGAAGCCGATCTCAAGCGCACGCCGGCTGAAGTGGCGGTGCTGGGGTCGGTGCATTTGCATCATGCTTGCACGTGACTTGCACGTGCTTTGCACTTGAGCCCGCTCAAAGCATCTCCAACCCGCGCTTCGCTTTTGGCGGCTTGAACTGCTGATCGATATCCGCCAGTTCATCCGCCGACAACGCAAGGTCGAGCGCCGCGCGATTCTCGCGGATATGCGCATTATCCGCGGCTTTAGGAATCGCGAAGACTTGCGGCTGTTGCAGTACCCACGCGAGCGCGACCTGAAACGCCGAAACACCGCGCGCCGCCGCGATCTTCTCCAGCGCCCCGCCCCTCGGCAGACGCGCGTGATCGACGGGGCTATACGCCATCGCCGGAATGCGGCGCTCGCGCAACCACGGCAGCAGGTCGAATTCGGGTCCACGACGCGCGACGTTATAGAGAATCTGATCGGTTGCGCAGGCATCGCCGTGATCGAGCGAAAAAAGTTCTTCCATGTCGTCGGTGTCGAAGTTGCTCACGCCCCAGTGGCGAATCTTGCCATCGCGCCTGAGCTTTTCGAAGCCTGCGATCACGCCTTCCAGATCCTCGCCGCCGCGCCAGTGCAGCAAGTAAAGATCGATGCGGTCCGTCGCCAGTCGCTTCAGGCTGCGCTCGCACGCGCTCTGCACGCCGCGTTCATTGCCGTTATGCGGATACACCTTGCTGACGATGAACAAGTCCTCGCGCCGGTGGCCGAGCGCTTCGGCGATCAGCTTTTCGCTTTCGCCATCGCCGTACATTTCGGCGGTATCGATGAGCGTCATGCCGAGTTCCACGCCCTCGCGCAATGCGGCGATCTCGGTCTTGCGGGTGTTCGGGCGTTCGCCCATCTCCCAGGTTCCCTGGCCGAGCTTCGGAATGGTTTCGCCGTTCGGCAACGTGACGGTTGGCAGTGTGTTCGCCATGGAAAGCCTCCTTGTGCTGAAGGCCGATTATGTCGCAAGGAGCACTCCAGGTCTTCGCTAGACCAGTCCGACGACGAGCGGCCCGAGCAAGGTCAGAAGCACGTTCGCAAGCGCGTAGGTGACGGCGAACGCAGCCGTCGGCACCGGGCTTTCCGCCTTGTCGAGCACACCGCCGAACGCCGGATTCGCACTGCGCGAGCCCGACAGCGCGCCCGCGAAAACCGCGGCGTTGTCGTAGCGCAGGACATATCGGCCGAACAGCATCGTGAGAAGAAGCGGAAACAGCGTGACGAATACGCCGAGCAGAAAGATGGTCACGCCGCTTTGCTTCACCGTCACGACCGCCTGCAAACCCGAGTTCAGGCCGACCACCGCGACGAACGCGGCCAGCCCGAAGTCCTTCAGCAATTGCGATGCGGCGGGCGGCATGACGCCATACATCGGATGCTTGCCGCGCATCCAGCCGAACAGAAGGCCCGTGAGCAGACAGCCGCCGCCCGAGCCGAGCGTGATCGGTATGCCGCCCACGCGCACCACGATCAGCCCGATCAGCAGTCCCAGCACGATACCCACGCCCATGTAGATGAAGTCGGTCTTGTCGGTGAAGGGAAGCTCGTAACCGGCGCCATCGACGGCGCGCTTCGTGTCTTGCGGCGAGCCGTAGACGGTGATCACATCGCCATGTTCGAGGCGCGTTTCCGGCAACACGGGCATAGGCAAACCGGCGCGCGAAATCTCCTGGATATAGACGCCGTGCCGCATGTCGCGATCCACGGTCGCGCGCAGCGCGGCGATCGTCGTGTGATTCATGCCGCGCTTGGTGAACACGCCCTGACGCTTCTGCATGACGACGCTGATGCCGTCGGTGTCCGCGACTTCCTCGCCGAGTTGCGCCGCCGCGCTCACCATTACTTCGCGCCGTCCGACGACGAGCACGATATCGCCTGCCGAGAGCATGACGTCGGGGCGCGCTTCGAGCGCCTTGCCGCCGCGCCGGATGCGCTCGATGGTGATCATGTCCGCTTCGGCCATTTCGAGGTCGGCCACCGTGCGGCCCGCCGCGCCGCTTGCCGCCGTCACGCGAAACGCCCGCCCGACGAGCGCGGGCAACGCGGAAACCTGGCCCGCCGCGGGCCCGGATGCGCCGCCGCCCGCAAGCTGCCGCTCGGCATCGACGGATGCTTCCTTCAGGCTCTGTCCCATGAACTTCGGCAGGATGTTCACGCAGACGATGATCGCGCCGAGCGAGCCGAAGACGTAAGTCACGGCATAGGCAATCGCGACATCGGACTGGAGCGCCTTCGCTTCGGCGGCCGGCAAGCCGAGCCGCGCGATGGCGTCGCCCGCCGTGCCGATGATCGCCGATTGCGTCAGCGCCCCGCCCGCGAGTCCGGCCGCGAGTCCCTTGTTCAGTCCGAAGACCTTCGCGCAGACGATCACCGTGACGAGCGCGGAGACGGCCAGAAACACGGCCATCGCGATTTCGCGCAGCGTCTTGCGATTGAGCGAGTTGAAGAACTGCGGCCCGGAGTCGTAGCCGACCGCATAGATGAACACGGCGAACATCACCGCCTTCACGCCATTGTCGATCTGCACGCCGATCTGGCTGATCGCCACCGCCGCGAGCAGCGAGCCGCCCACGCCGCCCAGCTGGAACTTGCCGAAGTTGACCTGGCCGATGAGATAACCCGCCGCGAGTGAAAGAAAGAGCGCCGTTTCGGGCGACTTCTGAAAGACGAGGTGCAGCCATTCCATGTCGATGTCCCCTTCAGCCGAGCTTGCTTGCCAGCCCGACGACGAGCGGCCCGAGCAGCGGCAGCAGCACGTTCGAGATCGCATAGGTGATGGTGTAGCCGATCACGGGCGTCGCGTTGCCCGTCACGCCGACGAGCGCGCTGATGGCGGGCGTGCTGCACTGCTGGCCGGCGATCGCGCCGAGCAGCATCGGCACTTCGAGCTTGAGCAGCATCCTGCCGATAAAAAGCGACGCGAGCGCGGGCCCCAGCGTGATGACGATACCCGCAAGCGGCAGCGCGACACCGAATTCGCGAATCAGCCGCAGCGCGTCCGCGCCCGCCGACAAGCCCACCGCCGCGATGAAGGTGCACAGCCCGAAGTCCTTGAGAATCTGCGCGGCAGCGGATGGCAACGAGCCGATCAACGGATAGCGCGAACGAATCCAGCCGAACAGAAGACCCGCGAGAAGACAACCGCCGCCCGTGCCGAGCGTGATGTCGATGCCGCCGACACGCGCAGAAAACCGCCCAATCGCGATGCCCGCGATCACGCCGAGCCCGAGATACACGAAGTCGGTTTTTTGGGTCGCGCGGATGATGTAGCCGAGCTTCGACGCGCCGCGCGCGACATCTTCCTTGTTGCCGACGAGCGTCAGCACATCGCCGCGATGCAGTTGCGTGCCGGGCAACGCGGGAATGGTGCTGTCCAGACGGGTCACGGCCGCGACGAAGACGCCGCGCCCTTCGCCCGGCGCGGCGCGGGCGCGCGCCTGGGCAAGCGTGAGGCCGTGCAGCGCGCGCGCTGTGAGCATGACATCGACTTTCTCGACGTAGACATCCGAGACGCCGCCGCCGAACACTTCCTCGCCGATGGCGGGCAGTGCCTCGACGATCGCCTCGCGGCGGCCGCCGACCATCACGCGGTCGTTCGCCTTCAGGATGACCGACGGCTGCGCCTTGATGACCGAGCGGTCGCGCAACACGCGCTGCACGCTGATGTTGTTGCCGAAGCGCTTTTCAAGATCGCCGATGGACTGGCCCGCGCCCGCCGTCACTTTCAGTTCGCGTCCGGCGAGAGGCGGCGCGGCAAGCGTCTGCCCTTCGGACAGCGCGCCGTCGCCACCGAGCTTGCGCCACACGCGCTCGGCTTCATCGCGCAGATTAACGCGCAGGATGAGCGGCGCGAACTGGCTCGAAAAGAGCACGATCGTGACGAGCCCGAACAGGTAGCTCACGCTGTACGCGGTCACGATATTCGCCTGCAAGCGCGCGATTTCCGCGGCCGGAAGCCCAAGCCGCCCGATGGCCTCGGACGCCGTGCCGATCACGGCCGATTCGGTGGCGCCGCCGGCCAGAAGTCCCGCCGCCGTGCCGGGATCGAGCCTGAGCAGGCGCACGCTCAGGAGCACGAGCGCCACCACTACGACGACCTCCACGAGTGAGAGAATGCCGTAGCGCCAGCCGCGTCCGACATTCGCGAAAAACTGCGGGCCGCCCGTGAAGCCGAGCGCAAAGATAAAAAGCGCAAAAGCGATATTTTTCAGATCGGGGGAAATTCGCGCGCCGCTTTGCCCGAGAATCAATGCGACGATGAGCGTGCCGCAAACGCCGCCGAGCTGAATCGGCCCGAGTTTGAAAGAACCAATAAAAAAACCAATCGCGAGACTCGCGAAGAGGGCTATTTCCGGTTGCGCCTTTAACAGAGTCCACAGCATGGTTGGTGTAGATCCGGTTGATTGTCGACAAACCTGGGGATTTATTTATTAACACGTAGGCCGGGAAAATCCCGATTGGATTTTATCCATTTCGGCAGAGCGGCGGTATGTTTCTTAACATTAACGCATTACTAATCTCACGGTTAATTAGAATGCTGCTTTTTAGTATCCGCACAATAATTCATACAAGTTCGTTATGGCTTAGCCAGCTTGCATAAGCGCGGTTCCGTGCGATATCGCACTTTCGCGAGCAGATTCGTATAAAAATCAACCATCAAGCCTGTACATCTTCTAAAAACCGAAATAAAACCCGTCACGTGCGCAATTACTCGATTTACCTTAGAAAATTAAATATTGCATTTCTTTCGTGCTGTCAATATTATCCGTTTAAAGAACAAAACGAGGGTCAACAAAAAGTGAACGGTCGTATCCTTGGATGCGCCTAACTCACTCCATCGCTGTACAACCTGAGGGCTGCACAATGAATCAGATCCATGCAATGCGAGTTTTCGTTCGGGTAGCCGATACCGAAAGCTTCAGACGAGCCGCCCAGCAACTAGACGTCTCAAATGCCTTGGTGACACGGGCAATTGCCATGCTCGAAGCGCATTTGCGAACGCGTTTGATTAACCGGACCACGCGAAATCTTTCTCTCACGGAAGCCGGCACACGCTATCTCGAAGGCTGTCGGGCTCTGCTGGAAGAATTGGATCATCTTGAGTCGGCAGTTACCCATACCGAAGGCGAACCTAGCGGCACTTTGCGCGTGGTGGCATCGAGTGCGCTTTCACTCCTAACCCTTACTCCGTTAATCGACGGATTCAGAAAGCTTTATCCGAAAGTCAATGTGCGCTTGACGCTCGCCGAACGTCACGTCGATCTCGTCGAAGACGGCTATGACGTGGGAATCGTCACCGCGTTCATGGTGTCGAGCACCGCGCTCGTGGAACGTCCCGTCGGCAATAACGCGCTCGTGCCCGTTGCCACGCCCGCGTATCTCGCCGAACACGGCACGCCCACCACGCCAACCGATCTACAGTCCATGCCGTCCGTTGGGCTACCCAGCGAGATACGAAGTTCTTCCTGGCATTTCCGGCACCGCCATGGAGCAGCGGACCAAGTCGCCCTCGCTCCCGTCTACTCGGTCAACAGTGCGCTGATGGTGCGCCTCGCGACGATGCGTGACATGGGCTTTTCGATCCTGCCCGAAGGCATCGTCAACCGGGATATCGCAGACGGCACGCTCGTGCGGCTCTTGCCCGAGTACACCATCGACGACCCGGAGATGAAAGTGTCGATCGTCTATCCGGGACGTCAATATCTGCCTGCCAAGACGCGCTTTTTCATCGACTACGCGCTTGAAAGGCTCACTCAGGAAGTGACTTCCGCATCGTCCAAGCCAGATGAAATCTACCGGCCGACGCCCCCCGCCTTCAAGCCCGCACCGGGCGCAGGCGTGACGCCTGCCGTCACCTCTGCGACCCACCACTGACCCCAAAGGCGTGCGGCTTATCTCACAGGCCGGTACGCGTCGATTCTTGCCTGTGACGAAACATGTCGAGCGCCCATCCCCATCGCCTCATCCTCTTTAGCAGCCGTCAGTACGACGCCGATACGTTTTGTCAGGCTAACGAATCGTTCGGCGTCGAGCTCGATTTTCGCGAAGCTCATCTCGACGCGCAGACGGCCATCCTTGCGCAAGGTTTCACGGCCGTCTGCCCGTTCGTCAACGATCTCGTCGACGCCGCCGTACTCGAAAAGCTCCACGCAGGCGGCACGCGCCTGGTCGCATTGCGCTCGGCGGGCTTCAATCATGTCGATCTGCATGCGGCCAAGCGCCTTGGCATCGCCGTCACGCGCGTTCCCGCGTATTCGCCGCATGCGGTGGCGGAACACGCGGCCGGCATGATCCTCACGCTCAATCGCCGGCTGCATCGTGCGGTGGCGCGCACGCGCGAAGGCGATTTCTCGCTCAACGGCCTGCTCGGCTTCGATCTGTATGGCAAGACCGTCGGCGTGGTCGGCACGGGTATCATCGGGCGCACGTTCGGCAAGATCATGGCGGGCTTCGGCATGCAGGTGCTCGCCTACGATCCGGGACCGCCCGCCACGGACCTGCTCGAACGCGGCGCGCGCTATGTCGCCCTGGACGAACTGCTCGCGAACTCCGATGTCGTCTCGCTGCACTGTCCGCTCCTGCCCGCGACCTATCACATGATCGACGAACGCGCGCTCGCAAGCATGAAGCGCGGCGCCATGCTCATCAATACCGGACGCGGCGGGCTCGTGGAAAGCAATGCGTTGATCGGCGCGTTGAAAAGCGGCCAGTTAGGGCATCTCGGACTGGATGTCTACGAGGAAGAAGGCGGTCTTTTCTTCGAAGACCATTCGGACCACTTGCTTCAGGACGACGTGCTCGCGCGTCTCCTCACGTTTCCGAACGTCATCATTACCGCGCATCAGGCGTTTTTTACGCGCGAGGCGTTGATCGAGATTGCATCGACCACGCTCGGCAACCTCATCGCGTGGGCGAACGGCACGCCGCGTAATCTGGTCGATGCCCCCGCCGCCTGACCGGCGCAATCACATATCGCCGTATTCCGCGCTCGCTTCGCCGGGCGCGGCGCACATGGCAAGCAGCATGGCCGCTTCGCGCTCGTGCACTTCCACCGGCATGCAAAGCGCGCCCGCATGAGCCAGATAGCGCGCGCGATGCTGCCCGTTGCGAAACGCGATCACACCCTCACGATGCACGCCCAGCAAGCCGAGAAAACCCGACGAGCGGCGCACGCTGATGGTCACGTAAGGCATCTCCGGCACACGCGGATTGTCCGGGTCGAGAAACTCGCGGATACCGCGCACCTTGCCCGCGTGCCAGTCGGTGACGGCCTTGAGCACGTAGTCGGTGTCGTCGCGATTGGCGCATTCGAGCAGTTTCCTGACATCGACGAGTACGACCTGATGGCGGGAACCCGGGTCGTTGAAGACCCGTTTCAGGCGCACGAAGTCGTACTGAGGATGGCCTTGCAGCCTGACGATCCAGACCGCTTCTGCGGCGGTCGGCGCTACGATCGTATCCATGTTCGGCACCAAAAAGACGAGCGGCGCGCGCCCCGTGCGCGCGTATCGCGAGATGAAGCGGCGATAGATGAGTCAGTTAAACTTTTACACCCTAGCGGTTAATCGTGAAAGCACCATGACGGGCACGTGGCGTGCTTTTGTGGTCGGAATCGAACACTATTGGCAAGCTGCATGCCTCAACGTCTCGTGAACTCCTCTTCCGACCTGATCGTCGCGCGGCCCGAAGGGCTGTTTTGCCCGCCGGGCGGCTTCTATATCGACCCGTGGCGACCGGTCGAACGCGCCGTGATCACACACGCGCATGCGGACCACGCACGCTTCGGACATGCGCGCTATCTCACCGCCGAAGCGGGACTGGGCGTGTTGCAGTCGCGCCTTCCGGGCATCGACGTTCAAGGTCTGCCTTATGGCGAGAGCATCGACGTGAATGGCGTGACCGTCTCGCTGCATCCCGCCGGACATGTGCTCGGCTCGGCGCAAGTGCGCGTGGAGCACGGCGGCCGCGTGTGGGTCGCATCCGGCGACTACAAGGTCGAGCCCGATCCGACTTGCGCGCCCTTCGAGCCCGTGCGCTGCGATACCTTCATCACGGAATCGACCTTCGGCTTGCCGATCTATCGATGGGAACCGTCCAAGGCCGTGTTCGATGGCGTCGATGCATGGTGGCGGCATAACGCCGCCGAAGGCCGCGCTTCCGTGCTCTTCTGCTATTCGTTCGGCAAGGCGCAGCATGTGCTCGCGGGCATCGACAGGAGTATCGGGCCGATCTTCTGTCATGGCGCGGTCGAGCCGCTGAATCGCGCCTATCGCGATGCGGGTGTCGACCTGCCGCCGACGCGCCTCGTCAGTGAAATCGCCGCGCGCGACAAGGCCGAGTTCAAGGGCGCGCTGATCGTCGCGCCACCATCCGCGCAAGGCAGCACGTGGATGCGCCGCTTCGGCGATTACAGCGATGCTTTTGCGTCCGGCTGGATGCGTCTGCGCGGCACGCGGCGGCGCAAGGGCGTGGACCGCGGCTTCGTGTTGTCCGACCATGCGGACTGGCCGGGCCTGCAACTCGCGATAGGCGCGACGGGCGCGGAACGCGTGATCGTAACGCACGGACAGATCGAGCCGATGGTGCGCTGGCTCACCGAGCAAGGTCTCGAAGCAGGCGCGTTCACGACCGAATACGGCGACGACGCCATCGAAGCCGATGCCGCCGATGCGCCCGCCGAAGTCTCTGCGCCAGCCGCGACCGACGCGTCAGCCGAGACGGCGCCGCAATGAAACGCTTCGCGACGCTTTATACGGCGCTCGACGCCACCACATCGACGAACGAGAAGCTCGAAGCGCTGATCGCCTACTTCTCGGGCGCCGCGGCCGAAGACGCGGCGTGGGCGTCGTACTTCCTTGCAGGCGGCAAACCGCGCCAGTCGGTGCCGACGCGCCTTTTGACCGAACTCGCCCGCGAACGCGCGGGTCTGCCGGATTGGCTCTTCGAGGAGTCGTATCAGGCCGTCGGCGATCTCGCGGAGACGATTGCGCACGTGCTCCCGCCCGCCTCGCGCGAATCGGAACTCGGGCTTGCTCAATGGATCGAGGAGCGCGTGCTGACCTTGCGTGGCGTGTCGCCGGCGGAGTTGCGCGAGCGGCTGCTCGGTTACTGGGACGAACTCAACTGGGGCGAGCGCTTCCTGCTCACCAAGCTGATCGGCGGCGGTTTTCGTGTGGGCGTCGCGCGGCAACTCGTCGTGCGCGCGCTCGCGCAAGTGGCGGGCGTCGATCACAAGCGCATCGCGCAACGCATGGTCGGCTGGACCGACTCGCGCCAAAGCCCGAGCGCGGCGCGTTATCTTCGGCTGATCGCGCCGACAGCCGAAGGCGATGACGTCGATACCCCGCACGAAAGCGATATCGGCTTGCCGTTTCCCTTCTTTCTCGCGCATCCGTTGCAAATCGATCCGGCGACGCTCGGCGCGCCATCGGACTGGATCGCCGAATGGAAGTGGGACGGCATTCGCGCGCAGATCGTCAAGCGCGCGGGCCGCGTGTGGATCTGGTCGCGCGGCGAGGATCTCGTCACGGAGCGCTTTCCGGAGCTTGCCGCGCTCGGCGCCGCACTGCCCGACGGCACCGTGATCGACGGCGAGATTCTCGCGTGGGAACCGGGCGCGGACGCACCGCTGCCGTTCGCGCGTCTGCAACCGCGCATCACGCGCAAGTCGCTGACGAAGAAAGTGCTCGCCGATTCTCCCGCCGCGATGCTCGCCTACGATCTGCTCGAAGCCGATGGCCGCGACCTGCGCACCGAGCCTTTGGAAACGCGTCGTGCGAAGCTGGATGCCCTGGCGGCATCGCTCGCGGTGGATGTCTTGCGCGTGTCACCGCTCGTGGTGGCGCCGGATTGGGAGACGCTCGCCGGCTTGCGCGGCGAAAGCCGCGCGCGCGGTGTCGAAGGGCTCATGCTGAAAGAGCGCATGTCGATGTATGGCGTTGGCCGCACCAAGGCGTCGGGCACCTGGTGGAAGTGGAAGATCGATCCCTACGCCATCGACGCCGTCTTGCTCTACGCCCAGCGCGGCCATGGCCGGCGCGCGAGCCTCTACACGGATTTCACCTTCGCGGTCTGGGACGAAGCGGACGGCGTGCGCACGCTGGTGCCGTTCGCCAAGGCCTATTCCGGCTTGACCGACGAGGAAATGCGCAAGGTCGATGCAATCGTGCGCAAGACGACCATCGAAAAATTCGGTCCGGTGCGCAGCGTCACGCCGACGCTCGTGTTCGAGATCGGCTTCGAGGGCATTCAGGCGAGTCCACGCCACAAGTCGGGCATCGCGGTGCGCTTTCCGCGCATGCTGCGCTGGCGGACCGACAAGACGATCGAGGACGCCGATACGCTCGACATGCTCAAGGGGTTTTTGAACGAGGCGGTGGCATGAGAAGCTCGCGCGGAGCATCGGCATGAGTGAACTCGACGATGCGGACGGTATCGACACGCCCGATACGCCCGACACGCCCGACACGTCGGCGCGCTCCAGGCGCCGTGCGCCGCGTCCGCGTCGCGTGCCGCGCACGCAGGCGGCGCAGGCCAAGCTCGATGCCGCCGCCGAGCTATTCAAACCCGCGCCGTTTCAATACGACGCGCAGGAAGCCGCGAAGCCGATGGACGAACGCATCGCGCGCTGGTTCGATTCGCGCGGCTGGCAGCCGTTCGAGTTTCAGCGGGAAGTCTGGCGGGAGATCGAACGCGGCGCGAGCGGCTTATTGCATGCGACCACGGGCGCGGGCAAAACATGGGCCGTGTGGCTCGGGGCGCTTGCGGCGTACGCGGGACCGCCGAAGCCCAAAGCGGGCGCGAAGCGTAAAGGCAAAACCGCCGGCAATTCCCGGCTCGACGAGAAAGGCCGCGCGCTTGCCGTTGCGGACCCTGAGGACAGCGCGCAATCCACCGCAAAGACCGCCGACCGCGTTGCCACCATCACTGACAAAACGCCCCTCCCCGCGCCGCTCACCGTGCTATGGATCACGCCGATGCGCGCCCTCGCCGCCGATTCCGCCCGCGCCTTGCAAACGGCGGTGACGGCGCTCTCGGTGCCGTGGACCGTCGGCTTGCGCACGGGCGATACGTCATCCACGGAACGCTCGCGTCAGAACCGCCGCATGCCTTCCGCGCTCGTCACCACGCCGGAAAGCCTCACGCTCATGCTCACGCGCGCCAACGCGCGCGAAGAACTCGCGCACGTGCGGCTCGTCGTGGTCGACGAATGGCATGAACTGCTCGGCAACAAACGCGGTACGCAGACGCAACTCGCGTTCGCCCGCCTCGCGCGCTGGCGTCCCGAGGTGCAGATCTGGGGTCTCTCCGCCACGCTCGGCAATCTCGCGCTCGCGCACGACGCGCTGCTGCATCCCGTGCGCACGCCACGCGTCATCGTGCGCGGCGCGCAGCCGAAAACGCTCGTCGTCGACACGCTGATTCCCGAGACCATCGAGCGCTTTCCGTGGGGCGGCCATCTCGGCGTGCGCCAGGTCGGACCCGTCGCCGATGAAATCGAGCACGCGCAAAGTTCGCTCGTCTTCACCAATACCCGCTCGCAATCCGAGATCTGGTATCGCGCGCTTCTGGAGTTGAAGCCGGAGTGGGCCGGGCTCATCGCGCTGCATCACGGTTCGCTCGACAAGGAAGTGCGCGACTGGGTCGAACTCGGTCTGAAGAACGGGCAGCTGAAAGCGGTCGTCTGCACGTCGAGTCTCGATCTCGGCGTCGATTTTCTGCCGGTGGATCGAGTGTTTCAGATCGGCTCGCCCAAAGGCGTCGCGCGTCTCATGCAGCGCGCCGGACGTTCGGGACACGCGCCGGGGCGTGTGTCGCGCGTGACCATCGTGCCGACGCATGCGCTCGAACTCGTGGAGGCGGCCGCGGCGCGCTGGGCCATCGGCGAGCGGCGTATCGAAGGACGAGACATGCCGCTCAAGCCGCTCGATGTCCTCGTGCAGCATCTCGTGACCGTGGCGATAGGCGGCGGCTTCACGCCCGCCGACATGTTCGACGAAGTACGCACGGCGTATGCGTATCGCGATCTCACGCAGGCCGAATTCGACTGGGCGCTCTCCTTCGTCGAACGCGGCGGCACTTCGCTTTCGGCGTATCCGGATTATCACCGCGTCGTTCATGGCGACGACGGCGTGTATCGCGTGCCGCGCGAGGACCTCGTGCGCAGGCATCGGAATAATGTCGGGACCATCGTCGCCAATGCGACCATCAGCGTGGCCTACATGACGGGCGGACGGATCGGCGCGATGGAAGAATCGTTCATCTCGCGCCTGAAACCGGGCGATGTCTTCACCTTCGGCGGCCGCGCGCTCGAACTCGTGCGCGTGCGCGACATGACCGCCTACGTGAAACGCGCGACCTCCTCGCGCGGCGCGATGCCGCAATGGGCCGGCAGCAAGATGCCGCTCTCGTCCGAGCTCTCCGAGGCCGCGCTCGTCATGCTCGCGCGCGCCAACGAAGGCATCTACGACGAACCCGAAATGCGCGCCGTGCAACCGCTGCTCGACTTGCAGGCGAAATGGTCCGCGCTGCCGGGACCGGGCGTGCTGGTCGTCGAAAGCGTGCGGTCGCGCGAAGGACATCATTTCTTTTGTTATCCGTTCGCCGGGCGCATGGCGCACATCGGCCTGGGCTCGCTCATCGGCTGGCGCGTCGCGCGCGATCAGCCCAGCACGTTTTCCATTTCGATGAACGATTACGGCTTCGAACTGCTGTCGGCGCGGCCGTTCGACTGGGAGACGCTCATCGAGGAAGGGCTTTTCTCGGCGGAAAATCTCGAGCACGACATTCTCGCGAGCCTCAATGCCTCGGAATTGTCGGCGCGGCGCTTCCGGGAAATTGCGCGCGTGTCGGGGCTGATTTATCAAGGGCATCCGGGGCAACAGAAAAGCGCGCGGCAATTGCAGGCGTCGAGCGGGCTTTTCTACGAAGTGTTCCGCAAGCACGACAGCGGCAATCTGCTGCTCACGCAAGCCGATCAGGAAGTCATGTTGCAGGAACTCGAACTCGGCCGCATCCGCGCCGCGCTGCAACGCATGAGCGAAAGCCGTCTCGCGCTCACGCATCCGAAGAAGCCGACGCCCTTTGCGTTTCCGCTGATCATCGCGCGTCTGCGTGAAAAGGTGAGTACCGAAAAGCTGTCGGACCGCGTGGAGCGTATGCTTGCCGATCTAGAAAAAGCAGCGCAAGCATAGGATGCAAATGGCAATTGAAGCACTGACGGTCGATGTGAACGGTCACGCGCTCCTGCTTTCGGCGGAGCGCGCGGCCTTCGATCCCATTCTGATGACGCTTTTCATCGCCGACGCCCACTTCGGCAAGGACGCCGTGTTTCGCGCGCGCGGCATTCCAGTGCCAGTCGGCACGACGGCGGAAAGCCTGATGCGGCTCGATACGCTCGTCGCCACGCATAAACCTGAAGCGATCGTGTTTCTCGGCGATCTGCTCCATGCGCGCGAGTCGCATGCCGATGAAACGCTCACGGCGCTACATGCGTGGCGCATGCGGCATCGGCAAATGCGGCTCGTGCTGGTCGAAGGCAATCACGACAAGCACGCGGGCGCGCTGCCCGAAGCGTTCGGCGTGGAACTCGTGAAGGAGCCGTATCGGCTCGGACCGTGGGCGCTTTGTCATCATCCGCAAACCGTGGACGATGCCTACGCGCTCGCCGGACATGAACACCCTGTGTACCGGCTCGCGACGCGTGCCGACAGCGTGCGGCTGCCGTGCTTTCGCTTCGGCCAACGCTCGGGCGTGCTGCCCGCGTTCGGCGCGTTCACTGGCGGTTTCGAGGTCAACGGCGACGTGCGCGGCGAGGCGGTTTATGTCGTGGCGGGCGAACGCGTCTTCAACGTGCGCAACTGAGTCAGTGATACGTCGACGTCGACGATTGCAGCTTGGTCAATGTCCCGCGCTGATAGCCGTACCAGCCGGACGACGTCTGCATGACGACTTCCTCGCCTTGCCAGAACACGCGTTTGACGACGAGCCTCTTGCCGATGCGCTGCACCAGCGGCGGCTTGTGACGAAAGTCGTAAAGCACGGGACCGACGTCGGTCTGCACGAGCGAGCGCGTGAGCGTGTCGGATGCGCCCGTCTGGTCGAAATGCACGACGCGCTTGGCGTCGAAGCGGTCGAAGGTATCGGTGCCGAGCACGGCGGCGAAGCCCGATTCGTCGCGCAGAAAATTGAGCGCGCCCGCCGACGTGGCAATGGGTCCGGTGGCGCTGCTTTGCGCCTGCGCGTGAACCGAGACGAGCAGCGCGGCAGCAAAGGCGACGCTGAAAAAACTTTTGAGTTGGGACATGTCAATCAGTGGATGCTGCGTTTTTCCAACACTCGCCCAGAACTTCGCTCGCGCAAGCAATGGCGTCCTGTCAGAACATTACTAGAAACATCTGACGTCAACTAGCGGCCGCGCGGGTAAAACTCCGTCGACGAGGCGGCATTCGTCAAAATATCCGTTCGCGGGAGTGCATTGTCCGGGCCGAGCAGACTAAGGGTTTCCACCAGCATCAAAAATGACCTTTCGGTAGAATCCGAGCCTTCACTCGCCGACACTCGCGCCGCTCATTCCGACGACGCGCACCGCGCGACACACCGCACTCGCACCCTCCGCCATGCCTCTGCCCCTTCTCGCTCTCGCCATCGCCGCGTTCGGCATCGGCACGACCGAATTTGTCATCATGGGCCTGCTGCCCAACGTCGCGCGCGATCTCGCGGTATCGATTCCGGCGGCAGGCATGCTCGTTTCGGGCTATGCGCTCGGCGTGACCATCGGCGCGCCGATTCTTGCCGTCGTCACGGCGAAGATGCCGCGCAAGAAGGCGCTCATGGGGCTGATCGGCGTGTTTATCGTCGGCAATACGCTTTGCGCGCTCGCGCCGAATTACTGGGTGCTGATGGGCGCGCGTATCGTCACCGCGTTCTGTCATGGCGCTTTCTTTGGCATCGGCTCGGTGGTCGCCGCCGATCTGGTCGCGCCGAACCGCCGCGCGCAGGCCATCGCGCTGATGTTCACCGGCCTCACGCTTGCCAACGTGCTCGGCGTGCCGCTCGGCACCGCGCTCGGCCAAGCGGCCGGCTGGCGCGCGACCTTCTGGGTCGTGACCTTGATCGGCCTCGCCGCGGCGGGCGCGCTCGCGGTTTGCCTGCCGAAGCACATCGAGATGCGCGAGACCAGCATCCTGCGCGAATTCGACGTGCTCAAGAACCCGCAGGTGCTGATGGTGCTCGGCATCAGCGTGCTGGCTTCGGCGAGCCTGTTCTCGGTCTTTACCTACATCACGCCGATTCTCGAGGATGTCACCGGTTTCACGCCGCACGCCGTGACTTACGTGCTGCTGTTGTTCGGCCTCGGCCTCACGGTCGGCAGCACGCTTGGCGGCAAGCTCGCCGACTGGAAGCTGTTGCGCTCGCTGCTGACGTTTCTCCTGTCGATCGTCGTGATCCTCACGATTTTTGCGGGCACCATGCACGAACCGGTCTCGGCGATGATCACCATCTTCCTGTGGGGCGTGCTCGCGTTCGCGATCGTGCCGCCGCTGCAGATCCTGATCGTGAACCGCGCGAGCGATGCGCCCAATCTCGCCTCCACGCTCAACCAGGGCGCGTTCAATCTGGGCAACGCCACGGGCGCGTGGCTGGGCGGCTGCGTCATCAGCGCAGGCGCGCCGCTGACTTCGCTGCCGTGGGTCGGCGTGCTGATGGCGTGCTGCGCCTTTGCGCTCACGCTGCTTTCCGCGACGCTCGACAAGCGTGCGCGGCGCGTTGCGTTCGGGCAGGCCGCTTGAGGCTGCTGCCGATCCTCACGGGTTCTCGGCGAAGCGAGCGGCACGGCGGTATATGAAGGGCATTCTTTCTCGCGACTTTCTCGCGCTCATCCTGAGTGTCGCGGTGGTCGGCCTCGGGCTAGGCGCGACCATTCCGCTCACCGCGCTTGCACTCACGCAAGCCGGGTTCGGCACGGGCATCGTCGGCCTGATGACGGCGATGCAGGCAGGCGGCGGGCTGGCCGTCGCGCCTTTCGCAAGCCGCGTTGCGAGTCGGCTGGGCGCACGCGGGACGATTGTCGGGGCGGTGATCGTCGCAGCGTTCGCGACCATCGCGATGCAGTTCACCGTGAATCTGTGGCTATGGGCCGTGCTGCGCTTTCTATGCGGCGCGGCGCTGATGCTGCTATTTACCATTGGCGAAGCATGGGTCACGCAGCTCGCCGACGACTCCACGCGCGGGCGCGTCGTCGCCATTTACGCGACCAACTTCACTCTGTTTCAGATGACGGGGCCGGTGCTCGTCAGCGCCATCGGCGGCTGGACTTCGGCGCGCTTCGCCGTCTGCGGCGCGATCTTTCTGCTGGCGCTGCCCGCGCTCGCCTCGATTCGCGGCACGCCGCACACGCTTGCATCGCACGACGAACACGCTACCGCTGGCGACTGGCGGCATGTGTTGCCGCGCATGCCCGCGCTCGTGATCGGCACGGGTTTCTTCGCGCTCTTCGACACGCTCGCGCTTTCGCTGATGCCGCTCTTCGCAATCTCGCACGGCGTCGGCGCGGACGTGGGCGTGCTGTTCGCCTCCGCCATCCTGTTCGGCGATACGTTGATGCAGTTTCCCATCGGCTGGCTGGCGGACCGTATCGGGCGCACGAAGGTGCATGTCGGCGCGGGCGTGGTGGTCACGCTGCTGCTGCCGCTGCTGCCGTGGGCGGTCGAGTATCCGTGGTTGTGCTGGCCGCTCCTGTTCGTGACCGGCGCGGCGGCGGGCAGCGTCTATACGCTGTCGATCGTTGCGTGCGGCGAGCGCTTTCGCGGCACGGCGCTGGTGTCGGCGACGGCTATCGTCGGCGCTTCGTGGAGCGTGGCGAGTTTCGGCGGGCCGATCATCGCGGGGACATTGATGGATCGCGTGAGTCCGGATGCGCTGATTGGCGTGCTGGTGGTCGCGGCGGCGGCGTTTCTGGGCGCGGCGGCTTGGGAGAAGCGCGCTTCGACAGATGACGCTGATTGCGTTTCCTGAACGTCCAACGCACCGTCTTTCTGTCGGCGTCGGCTGCGAGCGCGCCACCGGATGCGTCGCCCTCGCAGGCATGGCGCACACGCCGTTACGCGCGGGCCTTCGTTCCACATCTGGATCGTGCCGACCGAAGGCCACGCGGCGGCATGGCGCGGCATCATGCGCCGGCGCCGGCTTCGCTTGAGGAATCAAGTCTCCATCACATCAAGCCGTCTGCGCCGCCCCACTTCGCTCCCGCCGCACGAAAGCCAGCACGCCAACCAGCAACGCCGAGCAAAACACCGGCAACGCCGCCGCATGAAAGAGCGACGCATTGCTCCATCCGAGCGCGATCATCTGTCCGCCGACGAGCGGCCCGATCACCGACCCCACGCGTCCGATGCCCAGACTCCAGCCGATGCCCGTGGACCGCAGCGAGGTCGGATAAAAATGCCCCGCGAGCGCATTCACCGCAGGCTGTCCACCGACGATGCAGAACCCGCCCGCAAACACCGCGACGAATAGCCAGAACTGCACGTGCGCCACGCCGCCGATCATCCCCACGCTCACCGCGCCCACGAGAAAGCAGGCCAGCAACACACGCACGAAGCCGAATCGTTCGATGAACCAGCCAAGCATGAGCGTGCCCACCACGCCGCCCGTCTGCAACAGCGTGCCGACCAGCACGGCCATGCCCGGCGAATATCCCGCATCGCGCATGACGGTCGGCAGCCAGTTCGAAGGAAGTACAGATCGATGAGATTCATGAAGCTGATCGCCCACAAGATCAGTGTGACCGGCCCGCGGCCCGCGCGGAACAGTTCGGCGACCGGCGCGCCCGAACTCGCTTTTTCGCGGACGACGAGCCGCGTCGAGGCATCGATGGCAAGCGACGGATCGAACTTCGCGAGCCAGTCGCGGGCGCGCGCCTCGCGGCCCTTCAACACGAGAAATTGCAGCGATTCAGGCAGTGCGATGACCATCCAAACCGCGAGCAACAAAGGCACCAGGCCGCCGACCCAGAACACCGAACGCCAGCCGAAAGCAGGGATCAGCGCCGCGCTCACGAAGCCGCCCAGCGCCGCGCCGAGCGTGAAGCCGCACGAGACGAGCATCATCCGCTTGACGCGATGCTCGGCCGTCGAGAACTCGCCGACCAGCGCCATTGCGTTCGGCATGATGCAGCCGAGGCCAAGACCCGTTACGAAACGCAAGGCCGTGAGCACCGGCAAGCTGTCGGTGAACGCGGTTGCGATCATCGAGACCGCGAAGAAAAACGTCGAGCCGATCAACACCGGCCTGCGCCCGATGCGATCCGCCAGCACCGACAAGCCGAGCGCGCCAAGCAGCATGCCGAAAAGACTCGCGCTGAAAACCGGCCCGAGCGCCGCCTTCGACACGTGCCAGTCCGCGATGACGGCCGGCGCGACGTAACCCATCGCTTGCGCGTCGAAGCCATCGATCACGAGGCATAGTCCGCACAACACGAGCAGCATCGCCTGGAAGCCGGGACGGTGCGCGTGGCCAAGCGCGCTCTCCACATCGACCGCATTCGCCATGTTCAATCCTTGAAATTATTGCGCGCCGCGAGGATGCGCCCCGCGCACTCGCCGAAACCAATGCGATAACCCTCGCCCTGACACCATCCGCGCAAGGTGACTTCATCGCCGTCCTGAAGGAACGCGCGCTCGCCGCCTTCGACGAGGCTCAACGGCCGTTGTCCGTTCCACGTGCTTTCGAGCAAACTGCCGCACGATTGCGGCGTCGCGCCACTGATGGTGCCGGAGCCCATGAGATCGCCCACGCGCGTATTGCAGCCCGATGCCGTGTGATGCGTAAGCTGCTGCGCCATCGACCAGTACATCAGCCTAAAATTGGTGCGCGAGATGGTCGTGGCGCGGCTCGCACCCTCCGGCCTCAGCGTCACTTCCAGGTCGATGTCGAACGCGTGCTCGCCCTCATGCCGCAGATACGCGAGCGGTTGCGGCTCTTGCACGGGCGTCGCGGTGCGGAAGGGTTCGAGCGCGTCGAGCGTGACGATCCACGGCGAAATGGTGGTCGCGAACCCTTTCGCGTTGAACGGTCCGAGCGGCACGTATTCCCATTGCTGGATGTCGCGCGCGCTCCAGTCGTTGAGCAGCACCATGCCGAAGATATGCGACTCCGCATCCGCGCAGGCAATCGGTTCGCCGAGCGCATTACCGCGCCCGATGATGAAACCCGTCTCCAGCTCGATATCCAGCTTGCGGCATGCGCCGAACACCGGCCGCTCTTCGTTGGGCGCTTTCAACTGGCCGTTCGGGCGGCGCACCGGCGTGCCGCTCACCACCACCGACGACGCGCGTCCGTTATAGCCGATCGGCATCTCGGACCAGTTCGGCAGCAGCGCATTCTTCGGATCGCGGAACATCGAGCCGACGTTGGTCGCGTGTTCCTTCGAGGAATAGAAGTCCGTGTAGCCGGGAATCTCGACGGGCAGATGGAGCGTTGCATCGGCGCGCGGAACGAGCGTGCGGCGGCGCAATGCGGAATCGTCGCGTAGCGTGGATGCGCCCTCTTGCAGCAGGCCGCCGAGCGCGCTGCGCACCGCGCGCCACGTATCGCGTCCGAGCGCGATGAAGTCGTTCAGACGCGGCGCGTTGAAGGTGCCGTGACCATCGACGAGACGCGCTTCTTCGAGCGCCGCCAGGTCCACGATCCAGTCGCCGATAGCCACACCCGCGCGCGGCCGCGGATTCACCGGGTCGCTGAAGATGCCAAACGGCAGGTTCTGGATCGGAAAGTCGCTCGCCGGATCATTGGCGGAGTCGAGCCAGCTTCTGAGTTGCGGCGCACGCGTCGCGTGAAGCGCGTCGTTCATCGTTGCTCCGGGTTGAAGTGTTTCGTGAGCCCTTGCCAGCACTCGTAGTAATGCGCCTGCAATTGCGCGGTTTCGAGCGCGAACTGCGTCGGCTTGATGAGCGTGCGCGTCTCGAACATGAAGGCGAGTGTGTCGCCGACCTTCGCGGGCTTCGAGGTATCGCTTCTCGATGCCTTTTCGAAGGTATCCGCGTCCGGCCCGTGTCCAGACATGCAGTTGTGCAGACTCGCGCCGCCCGGCAGGAAGCCCTCGGCCTTCGCGTCGTAGACACCATGCACGAGGCCCATGAATTCGCTCGCCACATTGCGATGGAACCAGGGCGGCCGGAACGTGTCCTCGGCGGCGAGCCAGCGCGGCGGAAAAATCACGAAGTCGATGCTATCGACGCCCGGCGTATCGCTCGGCGATTGCAGCACGAGAAAGATGGACGGATCGGGATGATCGAAGCTGATCGAACCGATGGCGTTGAAGTGGCGCAGGTCGTATTTGTACGGCGCGTAGTTGCCGTGCCATGCGACCACGTCGAGCGGCGAATGGCCGATATCCGCGCGCCACAGCACGCCGTTCATCTTGGCGATGAGTTCGAACGCGCCTTCGCGGTCCTCATAAGCCGCGTGCGGCGTGAGGAAATCACGCGGATTGGCGAGCCCGTTCGAACCGATAGGCCCGAGATCGGGCAGCTGCAGCAACGCGCCGAAGTTTTCGCAGATATAGCCGCGCGCTTCGCCATCCGGCAGCGCCACGGCAAAGCGCACGCCGCGCGGAATCACCGCGATCTCGAACGGCGCGATATCGAGCTTGCCGAGTTCAGTCCAGATCGCGAGCCGCCCTGCTTGCGGCACGATCAGCAATTCGCCGTCCGCGCTGTAGAAGAAGCGCTCGTGCATCGAACGGTTCGCCGCGTACAGATGAATCGCGCAGCCGCTCATGGATTCGGCGGCGCCGTTGCCGGCCATCGTCACCCAGCCGTCGACGAAATCGGTCGGCGCGGCGGGCATCGGCAGCGGGTCCCAACGCAACTGGTTCGGCGGCGTGGGCGGCACATCGGCGAAATTGGCGACGAGCCGCGCGCGCGAGGCATCGCCAGTCAATTGCACGAACGGCCGATGCACCGCCGCCGGCCGGATGCGGTACAGCCACGAGCGCCGGTTATGCGCGCGCGGCGCGGTAAAAGCCGTGCCGGAAAGCTGCTCCGCATAAAGACCGTAGGCCGCGCGCTGCGGCGAGTTACGGCCGATGGGCAGCGCGCCCGGCAACGCTTCGGTCGCGAAGTCGTTGGCGAAACCCGACTGATAGTGCGCGTTGGCGTCGGTATGCGTGTCGAACGTCGGCATGGTCGTGATCCTCGATGAGTGCCATCGCGTGGTATTTACGAATGGTAAAACCAATTACGTTTAGTGAAATTTGTCGTAAACCCTGAGCGTGGCTTATCCCACCCGCATATGAATATGTGAATTTGGCGCAAGCCACGGCGCCATGCGCTGGTACCATCGACGGAATTCGTCCCACATTGGAAGCCTTAACGTCGAACGCGCCATGATCACCCCGTCCGTGACTGAACTCGTCAACCGCGCCAAGGCGCATCCGTTTCTCGGCGCGCATATCGTGCTGGGCGAAGGCGAGCACGCGGGACAAGCGGTGGCGAACTATGGCGAGTTGCGTATTGCAAGCGCGTATGAGCCGATCTTCGATGTCGGCACGCATAGCTTTCCGCAGGTGTTGAGCGCGTCGCCCGAAAGCGCCGAGCGTTTCGGCGACGAACTCGGCGTGCAGGCGCAGACGCTGATCGAAGGCGATACTCCGCACGATCCCTTTGGCCAACTGGACAACGACCGCGAACTCGTCGCGCTCGACCGGTTATCGCGCGCGCTGCATGCGTTCAATTTCTTCGGCGCGCAAAAGCCCGGTCTGCTGTTTTTGCGCGTGCATGAGCGGTTATTGAAGAGCGTGAAGTACGACCACGGTCTGCACTTCTCGTCGGTGTTGCTGGAGTTCGGCGTGAATCCCGGACGCATCGTGATCGAATTGCCGGCGGCGGCCGTCGCGCACAAGACGTTTCTCGGCTACCTCATCAAAAGCTATCAGCGCTACGGTTTCAAGGTAGCGGGCAATCTGCCCAATGCCGGGCAGATCATGGCGGTATCGGACATGGCGCGGCTCGACTTCATCAAGATGGATGCGCGCGCCGCCTTGCGCGATTCCGTGGTCAAGCATCTGGTGGCGTATGCGCATAGGCTGCGCATTCCGCTCATCTTCAGCAATGTCGCCGATGCCGCGCAGTTCAATGCGCTCGAACAATACGACGTGCACTTCGTGCAAGGGCCGGTGTTCGACGCGCATCCCGGAGAATTGCGTTAGCTGTCGCTGCGCAGGCGATGCATCAGCGGCTTCAGCGCCGGATACAGATCGAGATAGACGCCGAAGCGGTCTCCATAAACGCGTTGCCGTGCTTCGTCCGGCTCTGCGCGATCCACGAGCGTGACCCAGCCGCCTTCCGCCGTTTCGCGTGAAATGAGATTGGCACCGAGCGCCGCGAGCAAGGCCGCGCCCATCGCCGCTTCGACTTCCTGTTCGATGGATTGCACGGGATAACCCGTTACATCCGCGATGATTTGCATCCACAGGTCAGAATGCGCCGCGCCGCCGACCACGATCAGCTTGTCATCCAGCGATTGCGCGCCGCGCCGCCCTGCTTCCATGTTGTGCTTCAACGCAAACGCGACGCCTTCGAGCACCGCGCGATAGAGCGTCGCGCGCGTGTGAAAGAGATTCAAGCCCACGAACGTGCCGCTCGCGTGGGCATCCCAGACGGGGCTGCGCTCGCCCATCAGATAAGGCAGGAACACGACGCCGTCCGAACCCGCCGCGACCTTGGCCGCCGCATCTTCGAGCAGCCGATGCGGATCGCCATCGGGTATTTGCTTGGCCGCCGCGATCTCGGCCTGACAGAACTGATCGCGATACCACGCGACGCACGCGCCGGCCGTGCTCGCGCCACCGAACACGTAGAGATCGCGCTTGCCGTTGTAGACGTGCGGCATGGAGACGAGACCGTGTTGCGCATCGACGCTCTGGTTGATGTAGCCCCAGCACATGCTCGTGCCGATCATCGCGACATGGTGACCCGCGCGCGTCACGCCCGCCGCGAAAGTGGCGACGGCCGCATCGACGCCGCCCGCGACGATCGGTGTGCCCGCCGCAAGCCCGAGCTTGTCCGCCCACTGCGGCAACAGCCCGCCCACGATCTCCGACGACTCGACGAGCCGCGCAGGCATCATCGACACGGGAATGCCGAGCATGTCGAGCGCTTCTTCCGACCACGCGCGGCGGCCGATGTCGTACACGCCGCCGATATTGCCCGCCGAGCTGTGATCGATCGCGAGTTCGCCCGTGAGGCGCTGGATGATGAACGCGTTCGGCGGCAGGAAATAGCGCGTCTTCTTCCAGACTTCCGGCTGCTGCTCGCGCATCCACAGAATTTTCGTGAAGCCGTAGTAGCTGTCGACGCCGTTGCCGGTGATCGCCTCGATGCGCGCCATATCCACGTTCTGCCGCACCCATTCGACTTGCGCGGTCGCGCGGCGATCCATCCAGATGAGGCACGGGTAAAGCGCTTCCATGTCGTCGTCGACGGGAATGCCCGAGCCGCCGTAGAGACTGCTCACGCAGACCGACTTAATCTGATCGGCCGCGACGCCCTTCGCGCGCGCTTTCGCGACGCAGCCGCTCAAGGCTTCGGTCACGGCATCGAACCAGACGGACGGCCATTGTTCCGCCCAGAGCGGCTTCGGTGTATCCGGATGATAGGCGGTCGAATGTTGCGCGATGATTGCGCCAGTCGTATCGACGAGAAGCGCCTTCGTGCTCTGCGTGCCGATGTCTATGCCGATCACGTAATCCATGCTTTGTCTCCGACTCGTATCTTTCTGTGTGGTTTGCCGCGTCATTGCCTATGGTTGATGCAGACCTTCGTTCAACGCCGGCCATGCTGACTATCCGGGTTATTCCCGATTCGTCCTGTAACGGCGCGCTGGGCTACGTCCGGCGCTTCAGCGCCGCTGCCGCGCGCGGCCGCATGCGGCACCGCGCCTTGACTTTCGCGATGCCCAATACGATCATTCGATCAACCAAAGAGCAAATGCTCACCACGGCTGCGTAAATTGTGAGCGCAAGGCGTCGCAAACGCAAACGGTCGTCCGCGAAGAACGGGCGCACATCCAATCAAAGGAAGCGAGACATGACGAGCGAAAACAATGTGATCCTGCACATCGGCGCGGGGTCTTTTCATCGCGCGCATCAGGCGTGGTACTTGAGCCGGCTGATCGAATCGGGCGATGCGAGCTGGTCGCTCGCCGTGGGCAACATTCGCGGCGACATGAACGCCGTGCTCGATGCGCTCGCCGCGCAAAACGGCGAGTACACGCTCGAAACCGTCACGCCGCAAGGCGAGCGCGACTACGAAACGGTGCGCTCCATCCGCCGCGTGATTCCCTGGACCGCCGATCTCGACGGGCTCATCGCGGCGGGCAGCGCGCCCGAATGCAAGATCGTATCGTTCACCGTCACCGAAGGCGGCTATTACCTCGACGAACACGACAAGCTCGAAACCGGCAACGTCGATCTCGCCGCCGACCTGAAAGGCGCGAAGACCACCATTTACGGTGCCATTGCCGCCATTCTCGACGCCCGCATGAAGAACGACGCGGGCAAGCTCTCGCTGCAGAACTGCGACAACCTGCGCAGCAACGGCGACCGCTTCAAGGCGGGCATGCTCGAATTCCTCGAACTGCGCGGCGAAACGCAATTGCGCGACTGGATGATCGCCAACACCTCGTGCCCGAACGCGATGGTCGACCGCATCACGCCGCGTCCGACACCCGATGTCGCGGAGCGCGTGAAAGCCGCGACGGGTTTCGACGACCGCGCGCCGATCATGGGCGAGAAGTTCATCCAGTGGGTGATCGAGGATCACTTCATCGCGGGAAGGCCCGCTTGGGAGAAGGTGGGCGCGGAGATGGTCGAGTCCGTGCTGCCGTACGAAGAGGCGAAGATCCGCATTCTCAACGCGAGTCATAGCTGCATTGCGTGGGCGGGAACGCTCGTCGGCCTGCAGTACATTCACGAAGGCACGCAGGACCTGGAGATTCGCGCTCTCGCCGAAGCCTATGTCACCGACGACGTCATCCCGTGCCTCACGCCTAGCCCGATCGATCTGGCGAAGTATCGCGATGTCGTGCTCGACCGCTTCAGCAATCCGTATATCAAGGACACGAATCAGCGCGTCGCCGCCGATGGCTTCTCGAAGCTGCCGGGCTTTATCGCGCCGACGCTCGCGGAATGTTTCGAGCGCGACGTCGATCCCGACTCGACCGCGATTCTGCCCGCGCTCTTCTTTCGCTTCCTCGAACGCTGGCACGAAGGCAAGCTGCCTTATACCTATCAGGATGGCGTGATGGACCCCGCCGTCGCGCATGGCTATTTCACGGCCGACGATCCGATCAAGGCCTTCGCCGGCGACAAGCTGCTCTGGGGCAGCATGGCGCAGACCGAGAGCCTGGAGCGCGTGCTGCGCGCGGCAATCGGGCGCGTCGATGCGTGGCTCAAGAACCGGCCTTGATTGGCTCGCTTGGGTGTTGTGCTCATGGCGCATTGAGGCGCACGGCGTTACATTAGCGCCTCCGGTTTTCTGCCGGGCTTCGCGCCTGGCTTCGACAAAGGTCCGTTCATGTATTTAGGTATCGACCTCGGCACCTCCGAAGTGAAAGTGCTGCTGCTCGCAAGCGACGGCAGTGTAATCGGCACGGCGGGCACGCCTTTTACGGTGTCGCGCCCGAAACCGCGCTGGTCCGAACAAAATCCGCTCGACTGGTGGGCAGGCACGCGCGCCGCCCTCTTCGCCTTGCGCGACAAGTTTCCGAAAGAGTTCGCGCAAGTGCGCGGCATCGGCCTGTCCGGGCAGATGCATGGCGCGGTGCTGCTCGATTCGAGCGATCGCGTGCTGCGCCCGGCCATCCTCTGGAACGACATGCGCAGCGACAAGGAGTGCGCCGAGCTTTACGAGCGCGCGCCGAATCTGCACGAGATCGCCGGTAATCTGGCGATGCCCGGTTTCACCGCGCCCAAGCTGCTCTGGGTCGCGCACAACGAGCCGGAAATCTTCCGGCAGACGGCTTGCGTGCTGTTGCCGAAGGATTATCTGCGCATGCATCTCACGGGCACGAAAGTGTCCGATCCATCCGATGCCGCCGGCACGCTTTGGCTCGATGTTGCGCGACGCGACTGGTCGGACGAACTGCTCGCCGCGTGCAGCATGACGCGGCAGCAGATGCCGAAGCTCACCGAGGGCAGCGAGCCTTCGGGCACCTTGCGTCCGGAACTCGCGCGTGAACTCGGCTTGCCCGATGGCGTCATCGTTGCGGCAGGCGGCGGCGACAATGCGGCGAGCGCGGTGGGAATCGGCGCAACCGAACCCGGCGATGGCTTCCTCTCGCTCGGCACGTCGGGCGTGTTGTGCGTGGTGGGCGATCGCTTCAGGCCCAATCCGGCATCGGCGGTGCATGCGTTTTGTCACGCCATTCCGGATCGCTGGCATCAGATGAGCGTGGTGTTGTCGGCGGCGAGTTGCCTGCGCTGGGTATGCAAGCTCACGTCCACCGACGAGCCCACGCTGCTTGCGGAAATCGAGGCGCTGCCCGCCGATGCCTTATCGACCGCGCCTTTGTTCCTGCCGTATTTGAGCGGCGAGCGCACGCCGCACAACGACCCTTACGCGCAGGGCGTGTTCTTCGGCATGACGCACGCCACCGATCGCGCCTTGCTCGGCTATTCGGTGCTGGAAGGCGTGACGCTCGCCCTGACCGATGGTCTCGACGCCCTGCAATCCGCGGGTACGGAAGCGCATGCCTTGTCGCTGCTTGGCGGCGGCGCGCGCAGTGCGTACTGGGGCCAAATGTTCGCCGATGCGCTCGATACGCCCACGCGCACGCACGGCGGCGGCGAGACGGGCGCGGCGCTCGGCGCTGCGCGGCTCGGCTGGCTCGCGGCGGGCGGCGATCCGGCGACGGTGCTGACCAAACCTGCCATCAAGCAAGAGTTCACGCCGAATGCCGAGCGCCACGCGGCGTTGCGCCAGCGGCTCAAGGGCTATCGCGAGCTGTATCAGCACGTGCGGCCGTTGTTCGATCCGGCGCGTCCGCGACTAGCCTGACGCCGAGAGACGTTCGAAAGCCGGCTGTTGCCGTTAAGCGGGCAGCCGGCTGTTTCGTTTTTCAAACGGCATTCATTGGCCGCCTTGCTTGGCCTGAACGCAGCGTTTCGGTCGTGCGGGTAAATATTCGGCGATGGTTTCCGACGATAAACCGCGCCGCGCGCTATAAAAAGAACTACAACTGAAGCAGACTCAATTCAACGACCGTGCCCAAGTCCAACGAAAAACTCGATCTGGCGACGCGCGCCGCGTGGCTCTACTACGTCGCGGGCAATACTCAGAATGAGATCGCCGAAAAACTGCAAATCTCGCGACCTGTCGCGCAGCGGCTCGTCGCCTTCGCGGTCGAAAAGAACCTGATTCGCGTGCGAGTCGATCATCAGATCGCCGATTGCCTTTCGCTTGCGAAGCAACTCAGCGACCGCTACGGACTCGCGATGTGCGAAGTGGTGCCCATCGACGGCGACAGCAACGAGCAAGTGGACCGCAAGCTCGCGGTAGCAGGCGCGCAGGTGATGGAACGCTATCTCGTCGATGAGAAACCGCTCGTCGTCTCCATCAGCAGCGGGCGCACGCTCAAGGCGGTGGTCGCGCAGATCGGGCAACTGGAGCGGCCGCAGCATCGGCTGGTGTCGCTCGTCGGCGCGATTGCGCACGATGGTTCGTCCAATCGCTACGACGTCGCGCAGCAGCTCTCCGAAAAGACCGGCGGCAAGCACTTCATGCTGCCCGCGCCGCTCATGGCCGATAGCGAAGCCGAGCGCGCGCAATGGTGCAATCACCGTCTTTATCGGATCGTGGATGCGCTCGCGCAGAAAGCGGACGTGGCTTTCGTCGGCATCGGCAATGTGGGCATCAATTGTCCGCTGCACGAGGACGGATTCATCTCGAACGCCGAAGTCCACGAGTTGATGAAAGCGGGCGCGGTGGCGGAACTGCTCGGCCTGCCGATCGATGCGAACGGAGCGCGCGTCGATTCGAAAACCGGCGCGCGCGCGACGAGCCTCAGGATCGATTCGCCGCCGAAACGGCCGACCATCGGCTTTGCCGGCGGCGAGCGCAAGCGCGCGGCGCTGGTCGCGGCGTTGAAGGGGAAGTGGTTGTCTGGATTGGTGACAGATGAGCTTTGCGCGCGCGCGGCGCTGGCGGCTTGAATCGCTCGTCCCATGACGCCGGCGTCCACGCGAGACACCGGCGCCACTGCGGAGATCAAGCCCGCGCCACGCTCGGCACAGCCAATTCCGGATGCTCCACGAGATAAGCTTCCACCACGTGCCGCCTGAACGCGATGCCGTCCGCGTTGAACAGATGGCAGTGTTCCGGCGACGCGCCCACCTTCAGCTTCTCGCCCCGCGTGTGCTTTTCCAAGGGCGGAATCCGCGAGATCAAGCCGTCCGGCGCCACCGATGTCTCCGCGTACAGATAAGCCGCGTCGCCGAGCGTTTCCACGGTCATCGTCGAAGCGGACACGCCGTATTCCGAAACGTTCGGCTGTAACGCTTCCGGACGAATGCCGATAGTCACCGCATCGCCGGGCTTGGCATTGCCTGGCAGCACGCCGGCCAGTTGCGTCTCGCCGGTGGAATACTTCACGAGCACGCCATCGTCCTGAATGCGCTCGACCGTGCCCGAGAGAAAGTTCATCTTCGGCGAGCCGATAAAACCCGCCACGAACTTGTTGGCCGGCGCGTGATACAGCGTGTTGGGCGTGCCGACCTGCTCGATATTGCCCGCCGAGAGCACCACGATCTTGTCCGCCAGCGTCATTGCTTCGACCTGATCGTGGGTCACGTAGATCATCGTCGTCTTGAGATCGTCGTGCAGGCGCGCGAATTCCAGGCGCATCTTCACGCGCAACGCGGCGTCGAGATTGGAAAGCGGTTCGTCGAAGAGAAACACTTTCGGCTTGCGCGTGATCGCGCGACCAATCGCCACGCGCTGGCGCTGCCCGCCCGACAACTGCTTCGGCTTGCGGTCCAGCAAGTGATCGATATGCAAGATCTTCGCGGCGTTCTTCACGGCCGCATCGATCGCGGGCTTCTTCTCGCCCGCGAGCTTGAGTCCGAACGCCATGTTGTCGTAGAGCGTCATGTGCGGATAGAGCGCGTACGACTGAAACACCATCGCAATGCCGCGCTTCGCGGGCGGCAACTCGTTCACGCGCACGCCGTCGATCGACAGATCGCCGCCGCTGATCTCCTCCAGCCCCGCGATCATGCGCATCAGCGTGGACTTGCCACAGCCCGACGGTCCGACGAACACGACGAACTCGCCGTCGTTGATATCGAGGTTGACGCTCTTCATCACCTCGGTGTCTTCATATCGCTTGTTGATGTTACGCAGTGTCAGACTAGCCATGATCCGTCTCCATGTTTCTTTGTTTGCGACGCTTAGCCGAGCCTCTTTTCAAGGCGTCTCGAAGGTCGCATGCTGCAGCCATTGTTCGACGAGTGCGGGCAAGCGCGCCATGTCGTCGAAGACGACTTCCGCGCCCGCGCGCTTCAACGCGCCGATCTGTCCTTCCGTCGCATGTCCTCCGCCGATGAACCCCAGCACCTGCATGCCCGCCGCGCGCGCCGCCGTCACGCCGGTCACGCTGTCCTCCACCACGAGGCAGCGCAACGGGTCGACCTTCAACGCGCGCGCCGCCGCTAAATACACGTCGGGCGCAGGCTTCGGGTTCGCCACCATGTCCGCCGTGAAGCGCCTGTCGCCGAAAAACTGCACGAGGCCCGTGCGATTCAGGACGGTATCCACGTAAGCCGCGAAGCTGTTGCTCGCGCATGCCTTGGTGAGCGGCACGGCGGCAAGCGCCTCGGCGATGCCCGCGACCGGCGGCGCTTCTACCGCCGCCGCTTCGACCGCGCGGCGGATCGACATGATCTGATCCTGCGTGAGCGTGCGGTTCACGGTGTCCGCCGCGCTCGCGAGCACGGCTTCGATGCGCAAGCCGAGCAGCGGCATCACCACGGGTTCGATATCGACGCCTGGCCACAGCGTCTGCAATTCCGTGACGAGCATGCGCGCCGCCACGGCTTCGCTGTCGATGAGCACGCCGTCGCAGTCGCAGATCATCAGTCGATCTGCGAGCGCGGCTTCTCTGGAAGGTGTCAGGTTCACTGGGTACGCCTCACTTCACCGCGCCGAAGGTCAGGCCGCGCACCAGTTGCTTCTGCGAGAGCCAGCCGACGATGAGAATCGGCGCGACGGCAAGCAGCGACGCCGCCGAAAGCTTGGCCCAGAACAAGCCTTCTGGACTCGAATACGACGCGATGAACACGGTAAGCGGCGCCGCATTCGAGCTCGACAGGTTGATGCTCCAGAACGCCTCGTTCCAAGAGAGGATCACGAGCAGGAGACCGGTCGATGCCAGTCCCGGCAGCGACATCGGCATGAGCAGATAGACGATCTCCTGCCACGTCGTCGCGCCGTCTATGCGTCCCGCTTCGAGAATGTCGCGCGGCACTTCGTTGAAGTAAGTGAACGCCATCCACACGGCAATCGGCAAATTGATCAGCGTGTACACGATGATGAGACCCGACACCGTATCGAGCAGGCCCGTGTTCTTCCACAACAGATAGATCGGCACCAGCACGCCGACCGACGGCATCATCTTCGTGGAGAGCATCCACAGCAGCACTTTCTGCGTCTTCTTCGTGGGGAAGAAGGCCATCGCGTAGGCGCAGGGCACGGCGAGCAACAGGCAGATCACCGTGACGCCCAGCGAGATCAGCACCGAGTTGAGCGCGAAGCCCCAGTAGTTGCTGCGCGCAAAGACCTCGCGGAAGCTGTCGAGCGTCGGCGTGAAGAAAAGCGACGACGAGTATGCCTGCTGCTCGGTCTTGAACGCGGTGATCGTCATCCAGAAGATTGGGAAAAACAACAGGATCGAAACGATCCACGCCACGATGCCGGGCACGATGCGCTTCACATGTTCGAACACGGGCACGGGCGGCCTGGTGGAAACCGGTTGAGTGCTCATGACTCGTACTCCCCTTTGAGGTTCTTCGCGAGCATTCTCACGAGGAAGAACGCAACCACGTTCGCGAGGATCACCGCGAGGATGCCGCCCGCCGATGCGAGACCGACATCGAACTGCTGCAGGCCGAGCGCATAGATGAGATACGACAGGTTGGTGGTCGCGGTGCCCGGACCGCCGCCGGTGGTCGTATAGATTTCAGCGAAGATCGACAGCAGGAAGATGGTTTCCATCATCACGACGACGGCGATTGCGCGACGCAAGTGCGGCAGCGTGATGAAGAAGAACATGGCGAACGGACCCGCGCCGTCGATGCGCGCCGCTTCCTTCTGCTCCTGATCGAGCGACTGGATCGCCGTGAAGAGAATCAGGAACGCGAACGGCAGCCATTGCCACGACACGATCATGATGACCGCGAAGAGCGGATAGTCTGCGAACCAGTCGATCGGCTGCATGCCCATGGAACGCATCAGCGAGGCCACCAGGCCATACACCGGGTGCAGGATCATGTTCTTCCAGATCAGCGCGGACACCGTCGGCATGACGAAGAACGGCGCAATCACCAGAAGCCGCGCAATGCCCTGCCCGATGAACTTGCGGTCGAACAGCACGGCGAGCAGCACGCCGCCTATCACCGTGATGCCGAGCGTCGAGCCGATCAGGGTCAGCGTATGGCCAATGGACGGGCCGAACGCCGGGTCGGTGGCGAGGAACTCGTAGTTATCGAAGCCCGCGAAACCCTTTACATCGGGATTGAGCAAGTTGTAGCGCGAGAACGAAAACCAGATCGTCATCGCGAGCGGGATCGCCATCCACAAGAACAGGAGACCGGTCGAGGGCGTGATCAGCCAGCGCACCGACTTCGCGCGCTTCTTGTCGCGCTCGGCCGCGGACTCCTGGTAGTGGTCGGAGATAGGGGGATTCAGTTGACTCATCGTGACACCTCTCGATGATTGACCGGCCGCGCATCTTCGGAGGGCGAAGACGCGCGGCCTGCGAACTACGTGACTTACTTCTGATAGCCCGCCTGTTTCACTGCGCGATCGGCTGCCGCGTTGGCGGCCTTGAGCGCGCTATCGACGCTGCCCTGATTCGCGACGACGCCGGCGATGGACTGACCGACCACCGTGCCGAACGACTGGAACTCGGGGATGCCCACGAACTGGATGCCGCTATACGGCACCTTCTTGAGCGACGCATCGTTCGGATTGGCGCTTTCGATCGCCGCCAGCACGAAGTCGCCGAACGGCGCGGCCTGTTTGTACTCGGGGCGCGCGTAGGTGGACTTGCGCGTGCCCGGCGGCACCGAGGCCCAGCCCTCGTCCTTGCCGACCATTTCGATATATTCCTTCGACGTGGCCCACGCGGCGAACTTCTTCGCGGCGTCCTGCTGCTTCGACGTCTTCGGGATCGCGAGCGACCACGACCACAGCCAGTGCGAGCCCTTCGGCGTCACGGCGATCGGCGCGGCGGCAAAGCCGATCTTGTCCGAGACCTGCGACTGCGCCTTGTTGTAGAGCATGCCGGCGGCAACCGTCGCGTCGATCCACATTGCGCACTTGCCCGAGGACATCAGCGTGAGGTTTTCGTTGAAGCCGTTGGAGCTTGCTCCCGGAGGGCCGTCGGCCTTGAGCAAGTCCGCATAGAACGACACGGCCTTGTGCCATTCGGGCGAATCGAGCTGCGCCTTCCATTGTTCGTCGAACCAGCGGCCGCCGAAGGTGTTCACCACCGTCGAAACGAAAGCCATGTTCTCGCCCCAGCCTGCCTTGCCGCGCAGGCAGATGCCGTATTGGCCCTTGGCCTTGTCGGTCAGCTTGTCGGCGAATTGCTTGATCTGATCGTAGGTCGGCTGATCGGGCATCTTGAGGCCGGCCGCGTCGAACAGATCCTTACGGTAATAGGTCATCGAGCTTTCGACGTAGAACGGCAGCGCATAGAGCTGGCCGTTGTACGAGAGACCGTCGCGGGCGGTTTTCACCACGTCGTCGAGATCGTAGTTCGCGGGCAGATTGGCCATCGGCGTGAGCCAGCCACGCTTGCCCCACTGCGGCGCTTCGTACGTGCCGATGGTGAGCACGTCGAACTGGCCGCTGTTGGTCGTGATGTCGGTGGTGGCGCGCTGACGCAGCACGTTTTCCTCGAGAATCACCCACTTCAGCTGGATGTCCGGATTGGCCTTCTCGAACGCGGGCGAGAGCTTCTTCAGCTCGATCATGTCCGGGTTGTTGAGCGTGGCCACCGTGATGGTGGTCGCTGCTTGCGCAGGCGGCACGAAGGCCGCGCTTGCCGCGATGAGCGATGCGACGACGCCGGTCACGGCAAGCTGTGCACGCGGCTCTGTCCGAACGATAGTGTGGATGCGTTTCATTGTGGTGCGTCTCCTTTTTTGTTGGCATGGGCGCCATGCGGGAAACAGGCCGTGCGGCGATGTCTTCGATGCCGTCGGTGCCTGTCTCGCAAGCGCCGGTGTGCCGCTGCCTGCTGCCTCAGGGATGCGCGATGGATATCGCGTGGATTCCGGTTTTGCTTCGGGTTTCCTTTTGAATCTTCGCTGCGGTATCGCCTCTTACCTTTCGCTGCCTTCTTTGGTCTTGCGCCCTACCTTGCGTGCTCATCGTGCCGTTTCACTATAGACGGTGCGCCTCGCGCTGCAAGGGCCGTCAACTCGTCCGCTTGCCGCTTTTCGACGCTGAGCTTGCGGGCCATGATGTCGTTGACCGCGAAGACATGGCCGTGGATATCCCGCGATTTGCCGAGGATTGGGTGCATGTCGATGAGCGCCGCGTGACTGAAGGGAATGTCAATACCGCCTGAACGCTCGACGGTTTTGGCGACGATGCGCTCGAACACATGCACGCGTTCGCCAGCGTCTTCGGAGCGCCGACGGAGTTCGCTCTCGTCTTCGACCACGAGCTTCGCGCCTTCTTCAAGAAAAGACCGCGCCACCGCTTCGCCAATACCACTCGTGGCAACCGTGATGATCGCCACCTTGTCGCTCAATCTCACCGACATCTCCGAGATTTTTGTTTGGTTCGAAGTGAGCGAACGCTCTGGCTTCGATCAATTGCTCTTTGTGTGGTCGAATGATCGGCGTTGTGTAGAGAAGTGTCAAGGCGGGAAAACCAGTTTCGATGGTGCGACGCGCAATTGCGTCCACGGCGGAAGGCCCGCCGCTGGCTTGCTTCAAGGAGCGGTCCTTCCGAAGGATGCATTCGACGCTGATACGTTATATCATCTCGGAATTCTCCGATGCGGCATTCGACATGAACGCCGTGTCATGCATCAAACCCGGACACCGAGCCTCAACATGACCGCATCCGTCGAAACCATGCTTGCTCGCGCGGAAGCGCTGGCCATCGAGCGCGGCGTCGCGCTCACACCCTTGCGCCGGCACGTGTACGAACTCGTGCTGAAGGCGCATAAGCCGATCGGCGCCTACGACCTCATCGACGCGATGGAGCCGAAGCGCGGCGCGCGCGTGCCGCCCACCACTGTTTATCGCGCGCTCGACTTCCTGGTCGAGAACGGCTTCGTGCATCGCATCGAATCGAAGAACGCGTTCGTCGCCTGCTGCGATGCCGGCAAGCCGCACGAAAGCCAGTTCCTTATCTGCGACGACTGCGGCAACACGCTCGAAATACAGGGCCGCGATCTGGCTTCGTCGCTTTCGGCCACGCCGCCCGCGCATGGCTTCGAAGTACGGCATCAGGTCGTCGAATTGAGCGGACTGTGCAGCGATTGCCAGAAGAAGCACCGCCACGCCTGAGCGCACGTCGTTCGAGCCACGAACCATGCCCCTGCCGCACCGCGCCGGCACGCCCTTCAACGACTCAAGGAACCCGATGAAACTCGCGCATGTCCTCACCTGCCTCGTCGCCGCATTCGGCTTTTGCCAGGGAGCTTTCGCGCAAGCCACGCGCGTGCCCGTCGTGGCGGCTGAAAACTTCTATGGCGATGTGATCCGCCAGCTCGGCGGCGATCACGTGCAGGTGACGAGCATCCTCAGCAATCCGGATGAAGATCCGCATCTCTTCGAAGCCAGCCCGAAGACCGCGCGTGCGCTTCAGCACGCGGCGCTGGTCGTCTACAACGGCGCGGACTACGATCCATGGATGGACAAACTGCTCGCGGCATCGAGAAAGAACGACACGCGCACGATAATCGTCGCGGCGCAACTTGTCGGCAAGAAGTCCGGCGACAATCCGCATCTCTGGTACGACCCGGCGACCATGCCCGCCGTCGCTAAAGCGGTGAGCCAGTATCTCGTAAGCGCGGACCCGTCCCACAAGAGCGATTACGACGCGCGCCTCGCGACCTTCCTGAATTCGCTCAAGCCGATCGATGCCAGCGTCGCGCAATTGCGCGCACACTTCAAAGGCGTGCCGGTGACGGCCACCGAGCCGGTGTTCGGCTATATGGCCGATGCCATCGGCTTCGAGATGCGCAATCAGCGCTTCCAGATGGCCGAGATGAACGAGACCGAGCCGAGTCCCGCCGATATCGCTGCTTTCGAAAAGGACCTGAGCGAGCGGCGCGTGCACGTGCTCATCTACAACAGCCAGGCGACGGGCGCGCTCACGAAACGCCTGCTCAACGTGGCGAAGGACGCGCATTTGCCTAGCGTCAGCGTGACGGAGACGTTGCCTGCCAACAAGACCTATCAGCAATGGATGCTGAGTCAGCTCGATTCGTTATCGGGCGCCTTGCAAGGATGGCAAAGATGAGCGTTCACTCGGGACCCGCGCTCGAAGTCGATCGCGTGACGCTGGAACTCGGCGGCCGCACGATCCTCGACGACGCGAGCTTTACCGTCCACACGGGCGAATTCATCGGCGTGCTCGGGCCGAACGGCGCGGGCAAGACCACGCTCATGCGCGCGCTGCTCGGCCTCGTGCCGCTCGCCGGCGGAACGATTCGCGTGAACGGCGCGGCGGTGGTGCGCGGCAATCCGACCATTGGCTATATGCCGCAGATTCGCAGCGGCCTTGCGGGCCGGCGAGTGTTGGGCCGCGATTTCGTCGCGATGGCGGCGGACGGACATCACTGGGGCGTGCCGCATCGCAATGCCCGCATTCGCGCGGATGTCGAGCGCGTGCTCGATCTCGTCGGCGCGGTGCAGCTCGCCGGGCGGCCGCTGTCCGAGTTGTCGGGAGGCGAGCGGCAGCGCTTGCTGCTTGCGCAATGTCTGCTCGGCGATCCGCGCCTTCTCTTGCTCGATGAACCGCTCATCAGTCTGGACCCGCGGCATCAGACGAGCGTGGTCGAACTCGTGCGGCGTGTGCAGCGCGAATTGAACATCACCGTGTTGTTCTCGGCGCATGAACTCAATCCGCTGCTCAACTCGCTCGACCGCGTGCTCTATCTCGGCAATGGACGCGCGGCGCTCGGCACGGTCGATGAGGTCATCTCGAAGCCGGTGTTGTCGAAGTTGTATGGCTCGCCGATCGACGTGATGCGCGTGAACGGCCGCATCTTCGTGATGTCGGGCGATGTGGAGATCGACAAGCTCGATCATGCGCACGAAGAAGGCGACGAACATGCTCATGGGCACGAGCATGAGCACGATCACGGTCATGGCCACGCGCATGCGCACGGTCACGACACGAAGGGAAAGCATACGCACAATGTTTGAATACGACTTCATGGTCAACGCATTCGCGGCGTCGGGGATCGTCGCGGTGCTGTCGGGGATCGTCGGCTATTTTCTGGTGCTGCGCGGGCAGACGTTCGCGGGTCACGCGTTGTCGCATGTCGGCTTCACGGGCGCAACGGGCGCCGTGTTGATCGGCCTGCCGCCGCTTTGGGGGATGATTGGCGTCACGCTTGCGGCGGGCGTCGGCATGGGCGCGCTCGGCGAGAAGCTCGCGGGACGTGACGTGGCGATTGGCGTGATTTTGTCGCTATCGCTTGGCTTCGGTTTGTTGTTTCTGCACTTCTTCACGGCTTATGCGACGCAGGCTACGGCCCTCTTGTTCGGCAATGTGCTGGGCGTGAGTCATAGCGTGTTGATCGTGCTGGCGGGGCTTGCGGTCGTGAGTCTGGGCGCGTTGGCGGTGATCATGCGGCCGCTGTTGTTTGCTTCGCTGCAGCCGGAGTTGGCGGAGGCGAAAGGGGTTTCGCTGCGGCTCGTGTCGACGTTGTTTCTTGCGATTACCGCGTTGGCGGTGGCGGCTTGTACGCAGATCGTCGGAGTATTGCTCGTTTTTGCGTTGATGGTCGGGCCGGCTGCCGCTGCGCAGAATTTGACGACGCGGTTGTCGTCGGGGTTGGTGTTGGCTGGTCTTTTTGCGCTCGCGCAGGCTTGGGTGGGATTGACGCTTGCCTATTATACGGATTGGCCTACCAGTTTCTGGATTACGATGCTCGCGGCTTTGGTTTATGGAGTTAGTTTGTTGAGGAAGGGTTGAAAAGGTTTTTTGCTGCTTTTGCGGGCGCGGTGGGTTTGGGTTTTGTCGTTGTCTTGCGTTTTGGTTTAGTAGCCGTCTCCGGTCGGGGGTAGCTTTCTTTGCGGCTGCAAAAAAGTTACCAAGGAAAGCAGCTTCCATCCGCTTAGCGGGTTGCATTCTTTATTCGGCGCGGTTGAGAAGTTGGGCCGCTCTCTTGCGTTTTTGTTCAGTAGCCGCCTGCCCGGCGGAGGGGGTTACTTTCTTTGCAAAGCAAAGACGGGTTTGAGGCTGAACCCCTCATGGATAGGGATTTACAAGGAAAGTCCGGCTTTTTCCGTCCAACACCGTCGCTCACCGGCGCGCGCGGGCTTGTTGCCCCAACCGAAACCGGCAAGACAGAGCAGGTTTTGCGAATGGGTATCGGCTCCGCCGTAACGGAAGGTTTCGGTATAGCGATACTTCTTCCATGTGCGATACAGCAGCGTCACGAATCGCTGATGGAACTGATCGAGGAACGCTTCGACCGCTTCGTGTCCTTCTTCGCGTTGCGCGATATCGTCGAGGTAATGGCTCGGCATCGCGGCATCGACACCGTACAGACCCATGAAAGTCGTGCGAACGACGGGCGGCAATGGAACAGCGTACGGGCCATCGCTAGAGTCATCGAGTTCGACACGCGCGATCTCGCCCGCAGGGAAACCCATGCGGGGATGCAAGCCAAAGCGCACCGGCTCATGCTCGTGCGTGTCTCGCTCGCCAAAGCCAAAGCCGTTTGCCATCTCGGGGTGGCTTGCCTCAAGCGATCGGCACAGTTGCGTGAAGCTCATCGCCGGCGCATGTGCGAGCAAAGCCGCGATAAGCGGTTCGATCGACTGTTGCATATCGGGCAGATCGCGCGGTTTTATAGTGGCGAGCGCCACGTCTTGCTGCGCGGACCTATCCGTAATTCTGTGGGCGAGGCATATTATGAGAGGTGAGGTAAAAGTTATGGATATGCCGATGAAGAAGAAACGCACCGTCGCTTCTCAGGCAGCGGCCCGAGGGCCGCTGCCCGCCCTTCCGGAAGGTCTGCTGGATGACCTGGTCAAAGGCCCGATGACGCCCACCGAGGTCCAGGACCTGATGCTGGCGTTCAACAAGGCACTCATCGAGCGCGCGATGGGCGCCGAGATGAAGATGCATCTGGGCTACCTGGCGGGGCAGCCGAAACCCGACGGCCAGGACAACGAACGTAACGGCGCCAGCGGCAAGACGCTCATCACCGATTATGGCCCGCTCAGGGTCGATCTGCCGCGTGATCGTGACGGCAGTTTTGAACCCATCCTGATTCCGAAACACGAGCGCCGTTTTACCGGTTTCGACGAGCGCATCATCGCCATGTACGCGCGCGGCATGAGTGTGCGCGAGATCCAGGCGTTTCTGGCCGAAGCCTATGGCACCGAGGTTTCGCCCGATTTCATCAGCTCGGTCACCGACGAAGTCATGGCTGAAGCGCTCGCCTGGCAAAGCCGTCCGCTTGAGCCGATGTACCCGGTGGTGTTCTTCGACGCGTTGCGTGTGAAGATCCGTGGCGACGGCGTGGTGAGCAACAAGGCGGTGTATCTGGCGCTGGGCATTCAGGCCGACGGCCAGCGCGATGTGCTCGGCCTGTGGATCGAACAGACCGAAGGGGCGAAGTTCTGGCTGAAAGTGTTCAACGAACTGAAGACCCGGGGCTGCCAGGACATCCTGATCGCGGTGGTCGACGGCCTGAAGGGACTGGCTGAGGCGATTGGCACGGCGTACCCGCGCACGGCCGTGCAGACCTGCATCGTGCATCTGATCCGCAACAGTCTGGAGTACGCCAGCTACAAGGACCGCAAGAGCGTGGCCGCAGCGCTGCGGCCGGTCTATGCCGCCGCGAGTGAACAGGCCGCTCAGCAGGCCCTGGAGGCCTTTGCCGAAGGCCCGTGGGGTGCGAAGTATCCGACTATCGTGCAGTCGTGGCGACGGGCGTGGGAGAACGTCACACCGTTTTTCGTGTTTCCGCCGGACATACGCCGTGTCGTCTACACCACCAACGCCATTGAGAGTCTGAACATGCAACTACGCAAGATCATCAAGACACGCGGCCACTTCCCCAATGACGAGGCCGCCATCAAGCTGCTGTGGCTGGCATTGCGCAACGTGCTGGCAAAGTCAGTACGCGCGGCGTTCGACTGGTCGTCCGCGATGAACCAGTTTGCCATCCTGTTTGGAGAGCGTTTTACCAACGCACGCGGGTGACTCCGCTAACCGCCTCGCACACAAAAATGCGGACAGGTTCTGCTGCGCGGCCATTCGACGCGCTTCTGCGTCGGCAGACTGATGACCTCGAGCTTCGTGAACAGGTTGATCTCCGCGTAAAGCTCGAAGAACCGATGCAGCAGTTCGCCGAACAACGTCACATCGCCGTCACCCGAGAACGCCTGCGAATCGATCGTCACTTCGATCGACACGCCACGCTCTAGGGCCCCGCCCGACACCTCTTCGAGCAGCGTCTCCGATACCCACAGAATGCCCGCCAGCCGCCTGCGATTGAGTTCGTCATTGGTCCAGTCGTAAAGCGCCAGCGCACCGCGCAACACTTCGGCATTCATCATCGACAGGAAGTTGGGCGCGAGGTGTGACAGCACGCGCCATTGGAAGCGATCGCCGGTCGGCGGGTACAGCGGCATCGTCGGCGCGACGAGGTTTCTCACGCCGACGAGCTCCGCTGCGCCGCCTACCATTTCGTCGATGCGTGCTTCACGCAGGCCCTTGCGCAGCAACAGGCCATTCGTGCCGGTCACGCGCAGTGACACGCTTTCTTCCGGCAAGTCCTCCAACGACTCCCATGCGTTGCCGCCGAAGATCAGCCACGTCTCATGCAGGCCGTCCATGCCGGGGCGCACGCGCGTATGGAAATAGCGCTCGGGCGACTCGTGCCGCATCATGCCGCCGCGATGACGGAAGGTCGAGAACGGCACGTATTCGAAACTTTGCGCTGTGACGTGATCGAAGCCGACCACGCCATCGACGGAATAGGTTTCGATGTGCTCGCCCTGATGGCTCGCCGGAATCACGCGGTATTCCGTTTCATGATGGTCGATCACGAGCGGTTCGGCGTCCAGTTCGAACAGATTGATGACCGGCGTGCAGAACAGCCGCACGTTGTCTTTGTTGAAGCGCATGTCGTGCGGATAGGTTTCTTTCAGCACGATGTCCAGTTCGAAATGCGTGGAGCGTTCCGGCAGCTCGTTCACGTCGAGACCGCAGATATCGACGAACAGGAATTTTTCGCGGAACGTGAAGTATTCGAGCAGCAGTTGATAGCCCGCGAACGCCGCGTCGGACTTGGGCCAAAGGCGTTCTTCGGGCGAGAAGCCAGCCGGTTCGATCGTCACGCCATCGAGCGGTAGAGCTTCGCCATCGCGCACTTCAGGGATACGCCAGTCGATCGCATGCACGTGTCGCGTGAGCGCGAGGTGCATGGCGAACGCGACGGGCTGATCGGCACTCAGGTGCAGGCGCAGGCGCGAGAGGTCGGTTTCGTTGCGCTTGGCGGCGGCATCGAGTCTGAAGGCGAGCCGGATGATCGAGCGGCCATCGTGACGCACGCCCGGTCCCGCCTGCTCCAGACGCACGGGGTGCAAGTCCACCGGCTGCGTCGTGCGATACAGGCATTGGACGTTCTTCTGCGTAATACCGTCCGATGCGTCTCGGGTCACCGGAATCGGTTTGGATCGGACCGCTACGCCTGCGGGCACTTGTTCGGTGCGCTCGTGTTTCTCCATACGCGGGATCAATTCGACGATCGACAGCGACGGGATCATGCGCAGGTAATGCGGCCATAGCAGGCTCACGAGTCCTTCGGTCAGTTCGGGGAGTTCGTCGTCGAGTTTCTGCTGCAAGCGGCCGGTGAGGAACGCGAAGCCTTCGTATAAGCGTTCGACGTACGGATCGCGGTCACCGACGCGATCGAGATTGAGCATGCGGGCGCGGTCGGGATGAGCGCGCGCGAACTCGCGGCCCGACTCGCGCAGATAGCGCATCTCGGCTTCGTAGTAGCGCAGAACTGGGTCCTGATCCTGGCGAGATGGCGGGAAGTCGGGTTCGATGCCGCTGGTGGTGTCGCGCTTCATTCTGTTCAAACGGGTTACTGCAACTCGGGTGGCAGTGGCGGCAGCATGGGCGTTCCTGCGACCACGCCGCCCTTGCCGACGATAAACACGCGCTGCGGCATCTTGAAACCGCGCAGCTTGAGCAGATCGAGCGGTCCCGCGCCAACCTGTGCCTTCAGGTCGTAGTGCAGCGTAAAGCCGCTGTCCTGATTGAAGGTCAACGCGTAGCTTGTGCTGTCGAGCGGCGTTACTTTGGCGGTGCCAAGCAGACGCAACAGCGCCCAGTCACCATTCGCCTGGAACGCGATGCGCGTGCCCGCCGTATCCGATTCCCACGTCAGCGTCGTGCGCCCATTCTGACCGTTGCTCGGCCACACGATCGACGTGTACTGCTCCAACTGGTTGAAGTACTCGATCTTCGTGCCATCGATCGTCAGCACATTGCGCGTTACCTCAGGCGTCGGATGCGGCATAAGCTGGAACCGATAGTTCGCATCGCCCTGCGTGTAGAGTTGCGCGCCCAGCGTCGATAACTGGCGCAGCGCCGACAGGAACTCGGGATTGAACTGCAGCGCTTGCGGGGCGAGGTCGTTCGGGACCCATGCGTTGCCTTGCTGCTGCAAGATACCGGCGAGTTGCGTCGTCACGAAGCGCGAGATCAGCCCCGTATCGGGCTTGATGTAGCGGCCAAGTTCGACGAAGGACGCGTCGGCATCCGTGTCGGCGAACGGGTAATGGCCGTCGAATGAACTGGCGAACGGTGCGGCCACTGCCGAGCGCCACAGGTCGTTCAGACTGGCCGCGGCGGGTTGCAGAATCGTTTGCCATGCCACATCGAGCGGACGAGCGAACAGCGCGTCACCGAAGCCCGACCATTGCGAGCCGAGGCTCGCGGCGGTGAGTGCGGCATCGTCCCGCGCCTGCGTGAGTTCGGAGAGCTTGCCCTGAAACACGGCCTGCGCCATTTGACGCGCCATCGCCTGCGCATCCGCGCCGGTGGCGATCTGTTGCAGCTTTAGGCGCATGGTGGTGGCGACTGTCAGAAAGTGCGCGAGGCTGACGCCGCTGAAGTCGGCTGCGTTTCTGCTGCCGGGTTTGCTGTTGGCTTTGGCGCCTGTCATCACGTCATCGCCCATCAGCGCGAGCAGCGGGCCGAAGGGTTTGTCGAGTGGATTGACGATCGGTTCGCTCGGGTTGTTCGTCTTTGTACCGATCATGTCCTGACACGCTCTATCAATCCGTGATCGCGCAGGTGAAAGGCAAGTACGCGGATATGACCTTGCCGACACTGCTCAGCGGCGCGGACGCGCGCGGCCTGTTCGCATCGGCGCAGACGGTTCCCGGCGTCTATACGCGCGCCGCGTGGGACGGGATCGTGAGCGATGCCATCGACAAGGCCGCGAAGGAAGGCCGCGTCAGCGCCGATTGGGTGCTCGCCGATGCACGCGCCGCACGTGTGCCCGGTGCGGCGCTCGAAGCGCAGCAGGACATGGAGGAAGTGCGCCTGCGCCTGCGGGCGCGCTACTTCTCCGAATACGCCGCCGCGTGGCAGTCGATGCTCAACAGCATCCAGTGGCAGCCTGCCACGAACTTGAGTGCAGCGATCAGCCAGCTTACGCGCCTGACCGATGCGCAGACATCACCGTTGATCGCGCTGATGAAGTCGGTCGAATATCAGGCCGGAGCGGGCCGTCCGTCGCAGGCGCTGACCGACACGCTGGTGCGCAAGGCTCATCGGAGTTTTGCAGACCGATCTGGTTGACCAGCGTGTTACGCGCCATGCCGACGAGATCGCTTGATCCGCTCAGACGCCATTCGGGATGCGCGCGGAGATGATTGGCATAGAAGGAGGCGAGGCGCTGCGAGAGATCGAGCCACTCGCCGGTGCGCATGTCTGGGTTTGCGGGCCATGCGCTTGGGAGTTGCCTGGACAGGAACGCGGCATCGGCGTGCTTCGGGTCAGCGAGCATCAGATAGGCTTTAAGCGCGTCGTAATCGCGTTGTTGCTCGTCGGCGTTAGGCAAAGCGTCGGCGCGGGCTTGCGATAACTGCGTGAGCGATGCTTCGAGGTGACGTCCAATCGGATCGCGCAGGTTTCGTGCGGCGATCGTCGAATACGGTTGCCAGAGTGCGGCCAACAATTCGTCATTGCGATTCAGGCCCGCGCGCAGATACCACGGTGCACCGTGCTGCTGGCGGTATTCGAGCTTCTCGATTTGCTGTTGAAGGTCGAGTTGCCTGCGTAAAGCGGCAGAGGTGTTCGGTTGAACGGCGAGCGCCGCATCGACCGTACTGCGCGCATCCTGAACGAGGGAGCGGTTGCCGATGAACGAGATCGTCATCGCCGCGCACCAGGCGATGGCGCCGATCATCACCAGAGCCGCCAGCGCGTTCGGCCAATAAAAGCCGATACGCCGTCCTTTGCGCGGATCGACGCGTGCGCCGATTTCACGCCAGATTGGCAGCAGCGCGCGCGGTTGCTCACGCGGCGCTGTTGTCTTGTTCGCAATCCGTTCGGCCACTTCCTGCGCAACATCTTCCTCGTGTGCAGGAATTGGCGTCGGAACGGCGGGCGTCGCATAGACCGGCGCAAACATAACGCCCGCGAGCGATGCACGACGCCACTTCGATGCACATAACGTTTGCCATGCGCTCACGATTTGCTCGCGCCGCACATCGAGGTACTGCGATATTTCGGCCAGATACCAAACCGGCTTCGCGTTGCCCAATAGCGCCACGCCAACGTCCGCTGCCGCCTTTTCGATCACGCTCAGTTCGTGCGTCAACAAGTTGGTCGATGCTTGCGTATCCACCGGGCCTTTTGCGAACAGCTTCATGCCCAGCTTCTGCGCGCACAGCGAAATCAATTCGCCCGCAGCGACCGTGAAGCGCCTCACCGCACTGATATCGACGTGCTTGCCCGCATTGACGATCACGTTGTCGCCCGCCGCCTGCTGCACCGAGCGCGGCGTCACGAAGGCCATGCCGCCCGGCGCGCTCGCGAGCAGGCCAGCGCTTTTGAGTTGATCGAGCGTGTCCATCAAGCTTGCCTGCGTATCACGATCAGCAGGCTCGGCCTTCGCCTGCGTCGTCGCCCGAACCAGCGACGTGACGCGCGTCAAAGCCGATTGCAGTTCCTTCAGCGCGGCGTTCATCTCCAGATGCGGCGCATTCGGACTCGACAACGCATCCGCAGAAAAGAACAGCCCCTTCGATCCGTGAATGGTCGCGTGGCCCTGCGTGTGAATTTCGACGCCTTCACCGCGAAGCTGCTTCTGGTTATCCACCAGATAGCCCATGCTCACCGACGACTTCTGATAGATCGTCGCCAGCTTCACGCCTTCGCGGCCTTTGAAGTCCTCGAAGCGCACCTTGTTGGCGAGCAGCGCCGAGCGCCACACCGAACGCGAGTTCCAGCCCTCAAGCCCGTGAACGTGATTCGTGTGCGAATAGTCGAAGGCGGCGAACCCTATATAGGGCCTGTCGATATCAGAATTTGTGAAGAAAATTCTGACTTCCGTTCCGGGTAGCAAGGGCGCATGAAACCCGCCTTCGCGCGAGGCCGACGGCGTCATCAGCCGCAGCCGCATGCTGTTCGATCCCGACTTGCCCGCGCCACGATGGAAGTGAAACCTGACCAGATACCGGCCATGCGCGTCTAAATCCGCATAGGGGCTGCCCTCGGCGCTCGATTCGATCGTCGCGATGATCGAGCCGTTCATCCATTTCCAGTCGCGCTCGGGGACGTACTCGGGCCGCCATATCTTGTCCGCAGGCGTGGCTTCGAATTCGTTCAGAACCGGCTTGGAGAGCGAACCCGTCGTCTTGAGCTTGACGATCACCAGACCATAAGGCGCTTTCGGCAACTTGTGGTTGGTGGTCGTCAGCACCCAGCCCGGATACAGCCCGGCGATGTTCGTCGTGCCAGTGTGGATGACCTGCTTCGAAGCAATGTCCTGCGCACGAACTTTGGTGAGCGCCTGCGCCTCTTCCGGAGTATGAAAATGCTCGCTGCTCCGATCGATTTGGCCATGGAGCGTTTTGTCGCCTCGATCCACATACGCGATCGCGGACACCGGCGCATTGGGCGTCCGATAGTTGTGATCGCGCAACTCGACGCTTTCAGGCAGCAGCGTCTGCCTGCGCTTGATGCTCAGCAGCGCTTCGTGAAACTCGCCGTCCAGACCATTGGGACGGACGTAGGGCACGTCGATCGAACGCATGTAACCGTTCGCACGGTTATCCACCACGAGCGTATCGCGATGGGTTTTACTCTCGAGCGGAGCGTGCCTGAAGTACCAATACAACCCATGCCGTAAGCACTGACGTCGGAAAAATTCAAGAACACTTTCCTCGTGCATCAGCAGTTGATCGTAGCGCTGATCGACGCCCTCAAAATTCAACTCGATATCATGCGGAAAGAGATGTTCACGATCGACCAATAGCTCGTAGAAAATGTCCTTGAGCGTCTTCTGTAAAAAGACGTTTGACGTCTTCGTCAGATCGAGTAAGGACACACGTAGCGCGATCTTCAGACGGAATTGCGCACCATCGTTGCTTGAACTCTGGTGCGTGAATTCACGGACTACGCCGTGCAAGGTCCGCGCGTGACGCGATGCGGTGTCGAGGTACTTCAGCGCCGCGCGCTCCTCGACGACGAAGGACACGTTCTTGCCGAGAAAGTGGACGCCATCGAGCGTCTGATCGTCGGAATAGATGAGGATATCGAGTTCGAACAAATCGTTCATCGCTTCCGTGATGGTGTATTCCAGCGGACGGACCGGGACCTTAAGTCCTGCGACAGTCAATGAGAGGTGCTGGGAAAGCCATGCGTTGCGATCTTTGATCGCCGTCAGAAAATCGGTTGCAGCCATGTCTTGCGTTGCCTCGTGTTCGAAAGGACGACGAAATTACTTTTTCGACCACGGGCCATTGTGACGCAATAAACTGCTGCTATTAGGCAATGAACTGAGCGGGTTTCTGTAGGAACCGCTGTATATTCCGCAGATTCAAGAAGTTATATGCGTGTGTGCTGGAACGGTTCAGTCGACATTCGGACTTGTCCGATGCGACATTCGATGCTTGGGCCACGCTTGCCGATATTGGCCCGCACCACACCAGACCGGCGGCTTGCTGTTTGAACTCCGGGGAAAACGTACATCGTTGCTTGCTCATCAGACACCTCTTCATGGCGACCATTCTCGCCTAAATCAGCGTCCGGATTCATTAGACCACTACACAGCGCAGTCATAAACGCCGCATACCTAATAATTGATTAACCACAAGCGCGAACAATGGGAAGTGCTCAAAGGGTTTGTGGGAAATAGCGAGGAACCAGTTGTGCTTCAGAATCCGGTTCCAAAGCTGCTTTCTTTGGTTACTTTCTTTGCAGCAGCAAAGAAAGTAACCCCTCCGCCGGGCAGGCGGCTACTGCAAAGGACCGCAAGAAACCAGAGCAACTTCCCCGAAGAAAAAAAGCGCCCCAACCAGATACAAAAACCATAGTCAGCCGAAACCCAAAAAAATCACTTACACAAAACTCGCGCATGATGCGCAACATGCTCCCCCACGAACGTGGAAATAAAAAAGTACCCATGATCGTACCCATCGTGCTTACGCAAGACGACCCCTCGATGCCCCGCCTCCCGAGCATTCCGCTCGAAAACATCCGGAAAAAGCTGCCCGTCGAGAAACTGATCCGCAAGTCCTTGATCGATCAAGATCCCGCCATCGAAACGCGAAGCCGCATCGCCAATAACGAGTTCGCTGGCATCGTATAGCTTCCACGCTTCGCGATTATCACCAAGATATCCGGAGAAAGCCTTAACGCCCCAGGGACACAAAGACGGCGCGGCAATTGGCGCAAACGCCGACACCGAGCGATAAAGATCAGGATTACGCAACGCGAGCACGAGCGCACCATGCCCACCCATCGAGTGCCCGAAGATGCCAATCCGGTCCTCGCGCAACGGCAGCTCTCGCAAAACCAGCTCACGCAACTCCTGCGTCACATACGAATACATCCGATACCGCTCGGCCCAAGGCGCCACCGTCGCATCGACATAAAAACCCGCGCCAACGCCAAAATCCCACGCATCGGATTCGCCCGGAATACCCGCTCCTCGCGGGCTCGTATCCGGCGAAATCAATGCAATGCCATGCTCGGCAGCGTAACGTTGCGCACCGCCCTTGATGGGAAACGTCTCTTCGGTACAAGTCAGGCCGGCAAGATAAAACAATGCCGGCACGCGCGAATGGGCAGCCTGCGCGGGCAGAAAAACCGAAAAGCGCATCGGCAGGCCAATCACGTCCGACTGATGCCGGTAAGTACGCTGCACGCCATCGAAACAACGGTGTTCTTCGACGAGTTCGAGCATGGCTGCATCCTCTCTCAATAGATCACGACGGAACGAATGGATTCGCCCTTCTTCATCAGGTCGAAGCCTTCGTTAATACGTTCAAGCGGCAAATGGTGCGTAATCAGATCGTCGATATTGATCTTGCCTTCCATGTACCAATCGACGATCTTCGGCACATCCGTGCGTCCACGCGCGCCGCCGAATGCCGAGCCCTTCCATTCGCGTCCGGTCACGAGCTGGAACGGCCGCGTGCTGATCTCCTGCCCCGCCGCCGCCACGCCGATGATGAACGACTGTCCCCAGCCCTTGTGCGTGCATTCGAGCGCCTGACGCATCAGCTTCACATTGCCCACGCATTCGAAGGAATAGTCCGCGCCGCCATCGGTGAGTTGCACGATATGGTCGACCACGTTCTCCACTTCGTTCGGGTTGATGAAGTGGGTCATGCCGAACTTCTTCGCAAGCTCCACGCGCCCCGGATTGATATCGACACCGATAATCTTGTCCGCGCCCACCATCTTCGCGCCCTGGATCACGTTCAGGCCGATGCCGCCGAGCCCGAACACGACGACGTTCGCGCCCGCCTCGACCTTCGCCGAATACACGACCGCGCCCACGCCCGTCGTCACGCCGCAGCCGATGTAGCAAATCTTGTCGAAAGGCGCGTCCTCACGCACCTTTGCCACGGCGATCTCCGGCACCACGATGTAGTTCGAAAACGTCGACGTGCCCATGTAGTGAAAGAGCGGCTTGCCGTCGATGGAAAAGCGCGAGGTCGCATCGGGCATCAAGCCCTTGCCCTGCGTCGCGCGAATTGCCTGACAGAGATTGGTCTTGCGCGAGAGGCAGAATTTGCACTGACGGCATTCCGGCGTATAGAGCGGAATGACGTGGTCGCCCTTCTTCAGCGTGCCGACGCCCGGCCCGACATCCACGATCACGCCTGCGCCTTCGTGGCCGAGAATCGCGGGGAACAGGCCTTCGGGGTCGGCGCCCGAGAGCGTGTAATAGTCGGTGTGGCAAATGCCCGTCGCTTTCACTTCGATCAGCACTTCGCCCGCGCGCGGGCCTTCGAGATCGACTTCCTCGATGGTGAGCGGCTTGCCTGCTTCCCATGCGATTGCTGCTTTGGTCTTCATCGTTCAAGGCTCCTTATGTCGTTTGATAGGAATCAGCGGATCACGTTCAGCGCTTCGTAGCATGCGCCCATCGTGTGATAGTCGGTCTTGCCGGCGGGACTTTTCTCGTCGTTGTACTGGCGGTTATCGCGCGTGAGGATGCGATACCACGCGCCGTACTTGTGATCGACGAAATGCGCCCAGCTATAGGTCCACAAACGGTCGTAATCGTTCCAGTAGCGCGTCGCGGCGGCGCTGTCGCTATCGCGTTCGGCGCGATCCGCGAGCAAGGCCGCGGCCGCGAACGATTCCGCCTGCACCCAGAAGTACTTGTCCTCGTCGTAGAACTTGCCGTCGGGATCGAAGCCGTAGACCATGCCGCCGTGCTCGTCGTCCCATGACAGTTCCATCGCGCGATCGAAAAGCTCACGCGCACGCGTGACATGCCACGCTTCCGGACGATGCCGGTCGAGAATCATCAGCAGCTTCGCCCATTCGGTCTGATGTCCCGGCTGAAAACCCCAAGGCCTGAAGATGTTGCTGCGATCGCCCTTGTTGTAATCCCAGTCGACAGACCAGTCCGGCTTGTAGTGCTCCCACACGAGCCCGCCCGCAAGCGCTGCCTGACGGTTCACCATGTTGTCGGCGAGGAGCGCCGCGCGGTCGAGATAGCGCGCTTCGCCGGTCGCCTCGAAGGCGGCGAGAAACGCTTCGCACGTGTGCATGTTGGCGTTCTGGCCGCGATAGTCCGACACCTTCCAGTCGGCGCTCGCTTCGTCCTTGTACAAGCCGTGGGCGGCGTCCCAGAAGTGCGTCTCCATCAGTTGCCAGGTTTCGTCGAGATAGGCGCGTGCTTCGTCGAAACCCGCTTCGATCGCCTTCGCATACGCAAGCACGACGAACGCAAGGCCATAACAATGATTCGTCGCATCGGTGACGTCGCGGCCGGAGAGCGTCCACGCGTAGCCGCCCGTTTGCGGGTTGTAGTGAAACTCGCGCAGATAGTCGATGCCGTGCTTCACGCCGCCGCGGTATTCGTCGAGGCCGAAGTGCTTGTGCGCCATCGCGTAGTTGAAGACGAAGCGCGTGCTCGACACGAGATGCCGCGACTTGCGGTCGTAGATCGTGCCGTTGTTCTTGTAGTAGTGATAGAACCCGCCGTTCGGGTCGAGGCAGTGCGGGTGATAGAAGATCATCGTGTGCAGCGCGTGATCGAGCAGGAATTCGCGCGAGCGGAAAGTGGGTTGCGACGGTGCGGATGCGGACATGGCTGATTTCGATGTGGTCAGGGGCAGCTCATATGAAGCGGTTCTTCATGAACCGGACGGCGCGAACTTCGGTCGAGCGCAAAGTTTAAGCGGTAAAAGAAAAACGCGGCGCGGGGTCGGCGTGGGTTCGCTCTAGGCATGGCACTTTGCGTAGCCGATGCCGCGAGCGCCCACGCTCAAAACCAGTCATGCGCGCGCTGGTACAGATCGATGAAGCGCGCATACCGCGTATCGAGTGCGGGGTTCGTTTGCGGAATCGCGCCCCGTGTCGCGGATGGCGCGAGCGCGTGAATCTCGTCGATACGAAAGTGCCCCGCCGCGATGCCGCCGAGCATCGCCGCACCGCGCGTTGCCGCGTTCGGGCATTCGACGGCATGGAGTTCGGCTTGCAGGGAATCCGCGAGCAATTGACGCCAGCGTGCATCGATGGAACCGCCGCCCGCAAGCCGCAACGATGTCAGCGGCGTGCCGTGCTGTCTGATGGCATCGAGTCCCGCACGCAATGCGAACGTCACGCCTTCGAAGGCGGCGCGCATCAACGTGCCGCGCGAATCGTTGAGACCGAGGCCGAGCCAGCCGCCGCGCGCTGCCGGGTTCATCCACGGCGAGCGCTCGCCGCTCAGGTAAGGCAGGAACGTGACGGAGGCGCTCGGGTCGGCGGCGAAGGCGTCGTCGTAAGCGGCCGGCCACGATGCATAACCAAGCCAGCCGCGCACCGCTTCAAGCGCGACGCCCACGTTCTGCATGGCCGCCATGCGATACCACGCGCCGCTCGCCGCGCGATACGTATGCAGTCCGTGCACGGGTGCGGGCGCGGCGTCGCACATCACGATGATCTGGCCGCCGGTGCCCGTGGTGAGAAGCGCGTCGCCGTCGGCGGTGAGGCCGCTGCCGAGCGCGGCGCATGGCGTATCGCCCGCGCCGACGGCGAGCGGAATGCCCGCGCGCAGGCCCAGTTCCGCCGCCGCTGCCGCCGACAACGTGCCCGCCGTTGCATGCGATGCCGCGAGCGGTGCGAACCACGCGCGCTGCAAACCCAGCTTGTCGATGAGCGCATCGTCCCATTCGCCCGATGGCGCGGCGAGCGCCGTGGCGCATGCATCCGATGCATCCGTCACGAACGCGCCGCCCAGACGCGCGCGCAGCCAGTCCTTCGGCTGCAACGCCCAGCGCATCTGCGTGACAAGCGTGCTTTCATGCGCGACGAGCCAGCGCAACAGCGGACCGGCCATGCCCGGCGCGACGGGGTTTTGCTGCGGCTCGGGCCACGCATCGAGCAGATGGCTCGCGCGCGTGTCCGGCCAGAGCATCGCGAGGCGCAACGCGCGGCCGTTGGCATCGGCGGGAACGACGCCATGCATTTGACCGGAGAAGCCGATCGTGCGCACCGCCTGACGTTCGTCGACGGGAAGATGCGCGGCGGCATCGGCGAGCGCGGCGTACCAGGTATCGACGGAAGTTTCGGCCCAGCCGGGATGCGCGCTCGTGACCGAATAAGCACGGCTCGTCATGGCGACCTCGTGGCCGCGTTCATCGATGATGGCCAGTTTCAGCGAACCCGTACCGAGATCGATGCCTAAGAAACGCATGGGATTTCGTGCTTCGGAAGGAGTAAGGGAAAACGCGTAAATCGCGGGTTAACCCCGCCAATACGCGACGAGCATGAAAAACGGACTATACGCGCGCCGCCATGAACATCATAACGAGCACACGAAGATGGCCGCCTTTCGTCACACGACGGTTCTGCTTCGATAACCGCCAAACCCCTTGTAGCAAGGACTTCCGCGAAACGCAAATGATCCGGGCGCGCTAAATATATATCGGCGTGCGAACGCGGCGTATAGCGTCCCATGGTCTTGTTCGCGCATTTTGATGCACTTACCGTGGAGGCCACACAAATGCCAAGGCATACAAGGAGAGAGACATGGCTTCGAACAAGGTGCATCCGGTGGACGAGCGTTTGCCGACAGGACAGTTACTGACACTTGGCATCCAGCACGTTCTCGTGATGTACGCGGGCGCGGTTGCGGTGCCGCTGATTCTCGGCGCCGCGATGAATCTGTCCAAGGATCAGATCGCGTTCCTCATCAGCGCCGATCTCTTTTCATGCGGCGTCGCCACGCTGATCCAGACGCTCGGTCTCTGGATCTTTGGCATCCGCTTGCCGGTCATCATGGGTTGTACTTTCGCCGCCGTCGGCCCGATGGTCGCCATCGGCACCAATCCTTCGCTCGGCATTCTCGATGTGTTCGGCTCGACCATCGCGGCCGGCGTGATCGGCATCGTGCTCGCGCCGATGATCGGCAAGCTCCTGCGTTTCTTCCCGCCAGTCGTGGTCGGCACGGTGATCGCGGTGATCGGCTTGTCGCTGATGGGCGTGGGCATCAACTGGGCGGCGGGCGGTGTGGGCAATCCCGACTACGGCAATCCCGTTTATCTGCTGCTGTCGCTCGTCGTGCTTTCGCTGATTCTGCTCATCAACAAGTTCGCGCGCGGCTTCATCGCCAATATTTCGGTGCTGCTCGGCATTGTCGCGGGCTTCGTGATCGCCGCCATGCTCGGCCGCGTCAACATGGACGGCGTCGCGCACGCCCCGTGGGTCGGCGTCGTGCTGCCGTTCCACTTCGGCTTGCCGCACTTCGACGCGCTGTCGGTGGCGACCATGGTCATCGTCATGTTCGTGACCTTCATCGAGTCGACCGGCATGTTTCTCGCGGTCGGCGATCTCGTCGATCGTCCGGTGGATCAGAAAGCGCTCGTGCGCGGCCTGCGTGTCGATGGCCTCGGCACGCTGATCGGCGGCGTGTTCAACTCGTTCCCGCATACGTCGTTCTCGCAAAACGTCGGGCTGATCGGCGTGACGGGCGTGAAGAGCCGCTTCGTCTGCGCGACCGGTGGCGTGATTCTCGTCGTGCTCGGCCTCTTTCCGAAGATGGCGCAGGTCGTTGCATCGGTGCCGCCGTTCGTGCTTGGCGGCGCGGGCATCGTGATGTTCGGCATGGTCGCGGCGAACGGCATCAAGACGCTGTCGCGCGTGGACTTCTCGACGAACCATCACAACCTGTTCATCGTCGCGGTGAGCGTGGGTATGGGCATGGTGCCGGTGGTCGCACCGAAGTTCTTCACGCAACTGCCGCATGCGCTGGAGCCGATTCTTCACAGCGGCATCTTGCTGGCTTCGGTGTCGGCGGTGATTCTGAATATCGTGTTCAACGGCGTGCGCAAGGAGCGCGATGCGCGCCGCGAGATTCGCGAGGCCGCACACGAGTTCGACGGCGCGGCTCATGCGAGTGAAGCGCAGTAAGAGCAGATTCCTGTAGTGCTTGCGTTGAGCGCCGCGGTTCATCCCGCGGCGTTTTTTTTCGGCGCTGCGATCGCGTTTGATTGTTGAGCTACAGGCAACTGGCAAATGGCAACAGGCAACAGGCGAAAAAAAAGCCCGACACGTGGCCGGGCTTTCTCACATCTGACATCGGTGAATCGAACCGTCAACTCGCCGCGTCGGATGCTGCCTTCGGCGGAGTAGCCGAGCCGAAATCCGTGGGAGTGTCGGCCGGACGCGGGGAATCGCCGGAATGCTCGATCCATCCGCCGCCGAGATACTGATACAGATCGACGAGGTTGGTCAGGCGGTTCAAACGCGCGCTGATGAGCGTCTGCTGCGCGTCATACAACGAGGTCTGCGCGGTCAGAACAGCGAGATAGCTGTCCACGCCATTGCGATAGCGCAGGTCCGACAACTCCAGCCGCCGGCTCTGCGAACTCACGAAGCGTTGCAGGGAGCGAATCTGCTCGTCGTACGTGCCGCGCGCGGCGAGACCGTCGGCCACTTCGCGGAACGCCGTCTGAATGGCCTTCTCGTAGTTGGCAATCTCGATGCGCTTCTGCACGTTCGCCAGATCCAGATTGGCGACGTTCGTGCCGCCCTCGAAGATTGGCACGCTGATCTGCGGTGCGAACGACCACGCCGCCGAACCCGGCTTGAACAATCCGCCAAGCGTGGGCGAGAGCGTACCGAAACTGCCCGTCAACGAAATGCGCGGAAAGAACGCGGCCCGCGCCGCGCCGATGTTCGCATTGGCCGCAAGCAAGCTCTGCTCGGCCGCCGCGATATCGGGACGGCGCGTGAGGAGGTCGGAAGGCAGACCCGCCGGAATGTCGGCGAGCAAGTCCTGCGCATCCAGCGGCATGCCACCCGGCAGATCGTCCGGTAACGGTTCGCCCACGAGAAGCACGAGACCGTTTTCCGCTTGCGCGCGCAGACGCGCCTGCGACTGCAGATTCGCCTGCGCCTGTTGCACCACGCCCTCGGCCTGACGCAGATCGAGTTCCGAACCCGTACCGTTGTCGAACTGCAGCTTGGTGATGCGATACGACTCCTGCGCCGTCTTCAGCGTGTTCTGCGTGACGGTGAGCAGATCGTCGTAGGCAAGCATGGTCAGATACTGGTCCGCCACCGAAGACACCAGCGAGATTTCCGCCGCCTTGCGCGTTTCCGCGAGCGAGAAATACTGCGCGAGCGCCTGATCCTTCAGGCTGCGAATCCGCCCGAAGAAGTCGATTTCCCACGACGCATTCACGCCCACCGAATACGTGTTCGAGATGGTCTGGTCGAAGAACGACAGGTTGCGCGGCGTGCGCTGCTTGCTTTGCGAGCCAACCGCATCGAGCGTCGGGAAGAGGCCCGCGCGCGTGATCTGATACTGCGCGCGCGCCGCATCGACGTTGAGCATCGACACGCGCAGATCGCGATTGTTCTTGAGCGCGAGTTCGACAATACGCTGCAGACGCGCATCGGCGAAGAAGTCGCGCCAGCCGATATCCGGCGCGGTCTGCCCGCTCGCGCTGCGGCTCTTGTCTGCCGCGCCTTCAGCAGTCGGCTGCGTGGCGTACACGCCGCCTTCCGGGAACGTCTGCGTGACGGGCGCGGCCGGCCGGTCGTACTTCGGCTCGAAGGTGCAGCCCGTGGCCACGAAAGCCACGGCGGCTGCGATCAACGAAAGTTTTAGCATTTCAATGTCCTTCCTTGCCAGAGCCCGCGGGCGCGCCGCCATGCGGACCTTCGATATCGCCGCCGGACGAACCCGGTGCCGGCATGTCCTTGCTCTTGCTGAACTTGCTGATCACGACGAAGAACATCGGGATCATGAAGATCGCAAGGAAGGTCGCGGTCAGCATCCCGCCGATCACGCCGGTGCCGATCGCGTGCTGGCTCGCCGAACCCGCGCCGTTACTGATGGCAAGCGGCATCACGCCGAGAATGAACGCGAGCGACGTCATCAGAATCGGACGCAGCCGCAGACGCGCCGCTTCCATCGCGGCTTCCACCGTCGACATGCCCTGCATGCGCAACTCACGCGCAAACTCGACGATCAGAATGGCGTTCTTCGCGGACAAACCCACCGTAGTCAACAGGCCGACCTGGAAGAACACGTCGTTTTCCAGACCGCGCAGCGTCGCCGCGAGCAGCGCGCCGAGCACGCCGAGCGGCACGACCATGATGACCGAGAACGGAATCGACCAGCTTTCGTACAGCGCCGCGAGACACAGGAACACGACGAGAATCGAGATGCCGTACAGAATAGGCGCCTGCGAACCCGACTGACGTTCCTGATACGACAGCCCCGTCCATTCGTAGCCAATACCCGCCGGCAACTTCGCCGCGATGGCTTCGATGGCCGTCATGGCCTGACCGGTCGATTTGCCAGGCGCGGCCGCACCCTGGATTTCCACCGCCGAGATACCGTTGTAGCGCTCGAGCTTCGGCGAACCGTAGATCCAGTCGGTGGTCGCAAAGGCCGAGAACGGCACCATCGTGCCCGAGGTGTTACGCACATACCACTTGCCGATGTCTTCCGGCGACATACGGAAGCGCGGCTCGGACTGCACGTACACCTTCTTGATCCGGTTATCCACGTCGAGGAAGTTGTTCACGTACTGCGACGCCCACGCGATCGAGAAAGTCTGGTCGATATCGGAGATGGAGACGCCGAGCGCATTCGCCTTCTCGCGGTCGATGTTCACCTTGAACTGCGGCGTGTCGTTCAGGCCGTTCGGACGCACCTGCGCGAGCACCGGGTCTTTCGACGCCATGCCGAGCAGCATGTTGCGCGCTTCCATCAGCTTCGCGTGCCCCACGCCGGCGCGATCCTCCAACTCGAAGTCAAAGCCCGACGCGGTGCCGAGTTCCGGAATCGACGGTGGATTGACCGGGAAGATCATCGCGTTCTTGTAGGGCGCGAAGTGCATGAACATCCGGCCGACCAGCGCCTGCACCTTGTCGTTGCTCGCTTGACGCTGCGCGTAGTCCTTCATCCGCACGAACACGAGACCGGAGTTCTGGCCGCGACCCGCGAACGAAAAGCCGTTCACCGTGAAGACGGATTCGACGATCGCCTTCTCGTCGTTCAGCAGGTAGTTCTGCACGTCGGCGAGCACACCGGCCGTGTATTCCTGCGTCGAGCCGGACGGCGCCTGCACGAGCACGAACATCGTGCCCTGGTCTTCATCGGGAAGGAACGACTTCGGCAGGCGCAGGAACAGCATGCCCACTGCCACGATCACGACCAGATAGATGATGAGCCAGCGCCCCGAGCGCCGGATCACGTGCTGCACGCCCTTGTGGTACTTGTCCTGGCTCTTGTTGAAGTTGCGGTTGAACCAGCCGAAGAAACCCTTCTTCTCGGGCTGATGCCCTTCCGGATGCGGCTTCAGAATGGTCGCGCACAGCGCCGGCGTGAGCACCAGCGCGACCATCACGGACAGCACCATGGCCGCCACGATGGTGAGCGAGAACTGCCGGTAAATGGCGCCGACCGAACCGCCCGAAAACGCCACCGGCACGAACACCGCCGACAGCACGAGCGCCACGCCCACCAGCGCGCCCGTGATCTGGTCCATCGCCTTGCGGGTTGCGTCCCGTGGAGACAAGTGCTCCTCGGACATCACCCGCTCGACGTTTTCCACCACCACGATGGCATCGTCCACCAGCAAGCCGATGGCAAGCACGAGGCCGAACATCGACAGCACGTTGATGGAGAACCCGACCGCCGACATGATCGCGAACGTGCCGAGCAACACGACCGGCACGGCGATCGTCGGGATGAGCGTCGCCCGCAAGTTCTGCAGGAACAGATACATCACGAGGAACACCAGCACGATACCTTCGATCAGGGTCTTGACCACTTCCTCGATCGAAAGCCGCACGAACGGCGTGGTGTCGTACGGATACTTCACGACCAGCCCGTTCGGGAAGTACTTCGACAGTTCGTCGACCTTCTGGCGCACGAGCTTCGCGGTGTTGAGCGCGTTCGCGCCCGTTGCGAGCTGGATACCGAAACCGGCCGTCGGCGCACCGTTGTACTTGGTGTCGAAGTTATAGTTTTCGCCACCCAGATCGATACGCGCCACGTCCTTCAGGCGCACCTGCGAACCATCCTGATTCACCTTCAGCAGAATGTTGCCGAACTGCTCGGGTGTTTGCAGAAGCGTCGCTTGCGTGATGGTCGCCTGCAACATCTGCCCCGGAACCGCCGGCGTGCCGCCGAGCGAGCCCGCCGCCACCTGCACGTTCTGCGCGGTGATGGCGGTCTGCACGTCGACCGGCGTCAGACTGTAGTTGGTGAGCTTGGTCGCATCGAGCCAGATACGCATGGCGTACTGCGAGCCGAACAGCGTGACCGTACCCACACCATCGATACGCGAAAGCGGGTCCTGAATTTTCGACGCCACGTAATTCGCGAGGTCGTACTTGTTCATGCTTCCGTCCTGGGACACGAACGCAAGCACTAGCAAAAAGCTGCTGCTCGACTTCGTGACCTTCGTACCGAGCTGCTGCACGACCTGCGGCAGCAATGGCGTCGCGAGCTGCAGCTTGTTCTGCACCTGCACCTGCGCGATGTCCGGATTCGTGCCCGCCGCGAACGTCAGCGTGATGGTGGCCGTACCCGAGTCGTCACTGGTCGAGGACAGATACAACAAGTGATCGAGGCCGCTCATCTGCTGCTCGATCACCTGCGTCACCGTGTTTTCGACCGTGCTCGCGGATGCGCCCGGATACGTCGCGCTGATCTGGATGGCAGGCGGCGCGATCGTCGGATACTGCGCAATAGGCAGCGTGAAGATCGACGCCATGCCCGCCAGCATCAAGATAATCGCGATCACCCACGCAAAAATCGGGCGATCGATAAAAAACTTTGCCATGAAACAGGCTCCCTGTTATTACGCGCCCGATGCGGCAGATGCCGGCGCCGCTTGCGCGCCGGATGCGTTGCCCGAAGCTGCGCCCGGCGCGGCTGCGCTCGGGCCCGTGGCGCCGCTCGCGCTGTTGGCGTTGTCGGGTGTCGCGCCCGCGCCGGATGCCGCCGGCGCCTGACCGGCCGCCGCGCCCGAGGCCGGCTGTGCGGGCAGTTGCGCCGCGACCGGCTTCACTTGCATACCGGGCTTCGCCTTTTCCACGCCGTTCACGATCACGCGGTCGCCCGGATTCAGGCCACTGTCGACCACCCAGTTGTTGCCGAACGTGCCACCGGTAACGAGTTGACGCAGTTCGACCTTGTCGTCCTTGTTGACGACGAGCGCGGTCGGCTGGCCCTTCTGGTCATGCGTGATGCCGATTTGCGGCACGACGAGCGCCTTGTCGTTCGTGCCTTCCTCGATACGCGCCCGCACGAACATGCCCGGCAGCAGCACGCGATCCTTGTTGTCGAAGATCGCGCGGACGGTGACCGAACCCGTGCTTTGGTCGACGCTCACATCGGAAAACTGCAGCTTGCCCTGCTCCGGATAGACGCGACCGTCTTCCAGCACCAGCGACACCTTCGCCGCGTGGATGCCCTGAGTCTGCAGACGCCCGTCCTGAATCTGACGACGCAGCTTGAGGCCATCGACGCTCGATTGCGTCAGATCGACGTAGATCGGGTCGAGCTGCTGCACAGTGGTGAGCAGCGTCGCCGCGCTCGCCTGTACATACGCGCCCGGCGTGACTTGCGACAGACCCGTGCGGCCGGTGATCGGCGAGACCACGTCGGTGTAGCCGAGGTTGATCTGCGCGGTATCGACGGCGGCCTTGCCCGCGGCGACATCGGCGACGGCCTGGCCTTGCGCGGCCACGGCGTTGTCGTAGTCCTGCTTGCTCACCGCGTTGGCCGCGACCAGCACCTTGTAGCGCCCGGTCAAGGCGTTCTGCGACGCGACATTCGCCTGCGCCTTGGCGAGCGTCGCCTTGGCGTTGTTCAGTGCGGCGATATACGGCGCCGGGTCGATCTTGTACAGACGCTGACCTTGCTTGACTTCCGCGCCTTCGACGAACTCACGGCGCAGGACGATTCCATCCACCCGCGCGCGCACTTGCGCGACCAGGAACGCGTTCGTGCGGCCCGGCAATTCGGCGATGACCGGCACGCTGGTCGGCTGCACGGTGACGATGCCCACTTCGGGCGTTTGTGGCGGAGGTGCTGACTGTTTTTGTCCGCAGGCAGCCAGGAAAACGGCAGCCGTCGCGGCGGTGATTAAGCGGAATGGAACCCGTTCGACGCGCATGGAGCGACCTCTGTCTAAGACTGAGAGTGAAGTTGGGTGCGCGACGGCCTTCCCCGGGCGATGCCGCGCACAAGCGTCGCAAGACGCTGACCAATAACCAAGCAGTGAGACCAGTGAGCGCAACGTCCGGCCAGTGGCCGGCTTTCTCCGCCCGTGCGCGGCGCTGTGCAAGCGCCGCCGATGGCCAAGAGGACGGCCAGAACGGGCAATCGAAATGAAAGCTTGGTCGGATAGTACTCGCCCTCTGCAGCTTGGGCTATCGGTCGACGGGTGGTATTGTATATACATTCACGAATGCATGTATAAAACCAGACCGACGATCTGTCAGATTGACGGAGCGAAAACGCCCCGCCGGAATCGATTACGTTTGACAAATTTTCGACAAACAGTCCTCCGAGGCTGGTCGAGCAGGCAAAAAAGCAGGAGCAGACGGCAAGCGGCCGCAGGATATGGTCAGACGAACCAAGGAAGAAGCACAGGAGACACGCAACCGCATCCTCGACGCGGCGGAGCGCGTCTTTTACGAAAAAGGCGTGTCGCGAACGACGCTCGCGGATATCGCGCACGCCGCGGGCGTCACGCGCGGCGCGATTTACTGGCATTTCGCCAACAAGGGCGACCTCTTCAACGCCATGTTCGACCGCAGTCTTCTTCCGCTCGACGAACTCGTGGAAGCGACGCTCGACGGCAAGGAGCCCGACCCGCTTGCGCGCATCCGCGAAATCTTCATCTGGTGCATGCGCAGCATCACGGCCGATGAACAGCGCCGCCGCGTCTTCGACATTCTGTTTTTGAAGTGCGAGTTCGTCGAGGAAATGGGACCGGTGCGCGAGCGCCATCAGAACAACATGCGCGACGGCATGGAGCGCATCGAGCGTGCGCTGCGTAATGCCATCGAAAAGAAGCAACTGCCGGCGGCGCTCGACACGCGACGCGCCACCACGCTGTTGCACGGGCTTTTCACCGGCATCCTGCACGATTCGCTGATGCTGCCTGGAAGCGTCGATCCGGAACACGACTCCGAAGCCGTCATCGATGCCTGCTTCGACGCCTTGCGGTGCAGTCCGGCTTTGCTCAAGAACGCCGGATACCCCGAGCGTTCGATGCCCGCCTCATTGCAGGCCAACGTACTCTGCGAAGAACACAAAGAGTCCGACGCAAACTAGCATCGCGAGCCACGCCCAGGCGGGCAGACCGAACACGCGCGGGGCGCCCGCGCCATCGCGACTACGGCGCACGAGGCCATGCGCGGCCAGACGATGACGCAGCACATTGGTCGCGGCGCCATCGACGGAGGTTCCGCCCATCGCGCGAGCGGTCGCGCCGCCGCGACGCGAGAACGCCGCCGACATCGAACCCGGTCGCAAGAAGAGATGCCGGCGCGGCACGGCTTCCTGTTCCGCACGCGCCGATGGCAAACCGTATTTCGCCCGCACGACTTCGCAGAATTCGGCGAAAAAGTCGTCGGCTGCTTCGTGCAGCGCGTTTTCGATCTGCCGTGGCGGCAACGCGGCGAGCGGCCCCGAAACCGTCGCCCAGACCGTATATTCGATCCACGTGTCCGCGCCGCCGTCCTCCGCGTTCACCGCGACGGCTATCTGACCGCGCAACGAACCCACGCCTTCGCCGCGCGCCTTGAAACTGAGCGTGCTGGTGTCGTCGTCGATTTCTTGACTTTCGTCGGCCTGCGCCAGACGCCTGCGACGAGCGATGTGCGCGCGAATTTCGTAACGCGCGCGCAAGGCGCCGATCGGCATGACGAGCGTCAACACGTACTCGCCGCTCGGCGTGAGCGTAAAGGACTCGCAATTATCGAGACTCGCGCGCAACAGCGTGAGATCGCTCAACGCCGCCTTCACATGCGCCGGATCGAGCGGAACGCGCAACGCTTCGGTAACTTCCATCCGCTTCTCCGGGCAAGGACCGCGTTCTGGCTATTGCGTTTCGGCTCGCGCGCCTCGAGTTCGGCGCTTTTATTCGACGCCCTGCCTAGGAAGTCACGTCGATACGATCGACGCGCGATGCATAAAACGCGAGATATCCGCCGATCTGCCGCGCGCTTTCGAGCGGCGCCTCGTAACTCCAGGCGGCGTTTTCGACCGGACCTTCCTCGGTCATCAGATGGTAGTGCGTGGCCTGCCCCTTGAACGGACAGTCCGATGTATGGATGGAGCGTTGCAGGCGCGCCATGTTGACGTCGGCGCGCGGGAAATAGTGCACGTCGTCGGCGCCCGTTTCGGAAAGCGTCACGGCTTCGTGCGTGTCGGCGTAAGTGACGCCCTGGTGAATCACGCGGCAGCGCCGTCCGTTCGGCGCGATCTCGATCCGATGCGCCGCTTCATGCCCGTCGTTCAGATCCGTGCTCATCGTGGGCCCTCCGGCCTCTGCCGAATTTGCGAGGCGCGTTGGACGCCTCGTCACCAAAAAAGCCACGAGCGTGCTGCCCGTGGCTTCATTATGAGACAAACTTTGGTCGCCGGGTGGACGGGATTTCGCCCGGACCGGCGGGAATTATCGTTACTGGATGCTCCAGTGAAACGCCGCCTTTGCCTTGCCCGGTCCGGAGACATTGACCGACTGCTTCTTCTCCTGATCCTTGTACTTGGCGTAGACCGTGTAGCTGCCCGCCGGCAGTTTGACAAGCATGTAAGGTCCCATGGAATCGGTGCTCAGCACTTCACCGCCTTTGCCGCCGACGATCCGCACGTGCACGCCCGACAAGTAATCCGCGGTTGGACCCGTAAAGCGCAGCGATAGCGGCCAATGCGCTTGTTCGCGCTGCAAGGCGTGCGATTCGTCGAGGCCGACGCCGCCCGACGTGTAGGACACATCGCCTTGCTGTTCGATTTGCGGCAGTCCGCCGCCGTTTTCGTTGCCCGCGCTCGACGTATCGCTCGTGCCGGCGCTCGATGCCTGCGCCCATGCGCCGCCTGCCATTCCAGCCGAAAGCGCCGTCACCAGCAGCGCGGTCGCCAGTTTTCCCGTGGTCTTGCTCATCATTATGTTGGCTCCTTTATTCGATGCCGCGGCATGCGAACACACCGACGACGCCACGCCCGATGCGTCTTTTGCACGCGATGGGGCACCGAGTGGGGTGTAGAGCATGCTTTGTGCCTGCGCGTTCGGGCGGGATCTTTTGTCGTTCGATGGACCGCGCTTAGTGGAATGATGCGAAAGCCATTGCAGAACGTGATATCCATTGCGCAATCGAAAACGCACTCCGGACGAATCAGCGACGCTAAGCGCCATTCATGCCGCATGCGCAAGCGCGTTTCGGAGCGACGCGAACACGCCACTCCGAACCGCACGACGCGCATCGACGTACACCATCAGCCAAGATCGACCGGCACGAAAATCTGCGCATTGTCCCGCTGGATCAGCAGCGCGATGCTGTCGCCCGCGTGCGAGATCATCGTCTTCAACTGCTGCGCCGTCGTGACCGGCTGGCCATTGACCGCGAGAATCACGTCGCCTGCCTGGATACCCGCATTCGCCGCCGCGCCGTTCGATTGCTGCACGAGCAAGCCGCGCGACACCGAGCTTTCCTGCTTCTCTTCCGGCGTGAGCGGGCGCACCGCGACGCCGAGGCGCGCGTCCTGTGCGGCGGCGCCGCCATCGTCGTCGCCCTTCACGTCAGCGCTTGCGGTCTTGGCGTCCTTGAGCGCGCCGATCGTCACGGTCAGATCCTTCGCGCTCTTGTCGCGCCACACCTGCACCTTCGCCGATGTGCCCGGCGAAAGACCCGCGACTTGCGACGGCAACGAGGTCGAATCCGTCACCTGCGTGCCGTTCAGCGAAAGAATCACGTCGCCGGGTTGCAAGCCAGCCTTCGCGGCCGGTCCGCCCGGCTCGACCGAACTCACGAGCGCACCTTGCGGCGACTTCATGCCGAACGAATTGGCGAGCGTCTGATTCAGCCCTTGCACCGTTACGCCGAGCCGGCCGCGATCGACGTGACCCGTTTTGATGAGCGCGTCCTTTACCTTGATCGCCTCGTTGATCGGGATGGCGAACGAAAGTCCCTGGAAACCGCCCGTCTGCGAATAGATCATCGAATTGATGCCGATGACTTCGCCTTGCAGATTGAAGAGCGGCCCACCCGAATTGCCCGGATTCACCGGTACATCGGTCTGGATGAACGGCGTGTAATTCTCGTTGGGCAGCGCGCGCGACTTCGCGCTGATGATGCCGGAGGTCACCGTGTTGTCGAAGCCATACGGCGAACCGATGGCAACCACCCACTGCCCGACCTTGCTGCCGTTGGGGTCGCCGATTTTCACCGTGGGCAAATCTTTCGCGTCGATCTTCAGCACCGCGACGTCCGATTGCTTGTCCGCGCCAACCACCTTCGCCCGATATTCGCGCTTGTCCGTGAGCTTGACGGTGACGACATTCGCGCCATCGACCACGTGCGCGTTGGTGAGAATGTAGCCGTCGTTGCTGACGATGAAACCCGAACCCAGCCCTTCGCTCGGACGGTCCGCGCCGGGACCCGCGCCATCGCCGCCGCCCATGCCGGGCACGCCGCCATAAAAGCGCTTGAAGAACTGATAGAACGGATCGTCGGGGTCCATCGGCACTTGATTCGCGTTGCCGCGTCGGGCGGACGTTTGCTTCACGACATGCTTCGCGCTGATATTCACCACGGCCGGACCATACGTTTCGACGAGGCCGGAGAAATCGGGAACGCCGGTCTTCGCCGCGGCTTCGGCAGGCATCAGCGCGGCTTGCGCGGGCGCGATGACCTGCGGCGCGGGCACGTTGTTATGGCCGGCCACGTAGCCCGCCGACAAGGCAACGGCGACCGCTGCTGCGACGGCGCTGCGTGTGAGAATCTTCGCTTTCATCGTGTGTGCTCCTGACGGGTTGCGCTTGAGAAGGCGCCATTGGATGAACGAAGATTACGGGGTGTCGCTTAAAGCTTTCTTAAGGTGCGTAAAAATGCAAAAAGGGCGGCTACCCTTTCGGATAGCCGCCCTGCTTACTGCCTTATCGATGCTTCGTGCTTCTGGTTTGGTCTCGCTCGCGAACCGCGCGCTTAGAACTCGTAGCCGACTTGACCGCGCACGCCTGCGTCGCCGTGCGGCGTGATCGAAGCTGCAGCGTTGACGAGCCAGCGGCTGTCACGCGAACGGTAGGTGCCGCCAACGCCCATGGCCGTGTAGCCCTTGTAGTTCGCGACACCGGCTGCGACCACGGTCTTGCCCGGCTGACTCGGCGTCAGGTTCGGCATGGCCATCGCGGCGGCGACGCCGGAAAATGCCTGACGCGCTACCGTATCGACGTTGCTTTGAACTGCGTTCAACTGGTTCATGTTGACGCCGTCGGTACCGTTGATGCCCGGCGCGACGTTCGTCAGGCGACGTTCGTTGCCCTTCGAGCCGATCGAGACGGTGTTGTCTTCGTCCGCGACAGAACCGCTACCCAGCGCGACGGAGTTGTTACCCGTTGCCTTCGAGCCATTTCCGAGGGCGGTCGAGTCGGTGCCGGACGCAACAGCGGGGGTATCGGTCTTTTGCGAAGCGACCGTTGAAGCAGCGCCTTCGACGTTGCTCAATTGCTGCGCCAGACTCGAAACGTTTTGGTTCGTTTGATAGAGCTGCGAGCCGTTGACTGCGTCGGTACTATCAGCGCTCAGGGCGCCAGCCGATACGCCGGTCACCGTACGCGTGCCATCGGTGCCCGTCATGTCGACGACCGTGCCGCCCGTGTCCTTCGCGACGGTGATGTTTTGCGTCGTTGCGTCTTGCTTGACGAGGCCAAGGCCGCCGCTCGCCAGTTGCGTGTTGATATTGTTGATATCGGAGGTGTTCTTTGCGATATCCGAGGTGTTCTGAGCGACGTTCGTGTTCAGCGAAGCAATATCCGACGTGTTCTGAGCGACGTTTGTACTCAGCGCCGCGATGTCGGACGTGTTTTGCGCAATGTTGGACGTGTTTTGGGCCACGTTCTGGTTGGTAGCGTAGAGCTGCGAGCCGTTGATTGCATCAAGACTGGTTGCGGAGACTGCGCCAGCCGCAACGCCCGTCACGGTCCGAGCACCTGCAGTACCCGTTACGTCGACAACCGTACCATCGGTGGCTTTTGCTACGGTGATATTGCGTGTCGTCGGGTCTTGCTGAACCAAGCCGAGTGTGCCGTTTGTGAGTCCGGTGTTGAGGTTCGCGATGTCGGCTGTGTTTTGCGTCACGTTCGAGTTGAGCTTGCCCAACGCTGCATCGACCGTACCGAAAGCCGTGCCGACGTCCGTAGCGGCGCCAGACGTGCCATTGATCGAGTTGGCGTTCGTCAGCGCGTAACTCGGCTGAGTGATCGAACCGTCACTATTAACCGTCGAACCGCCGCCGAGTGCAGCAGCCGTCGACTTTGATAGCCCAAACAGTTGCGAGCCATTGACCGCCTGCAAGCTGGACGCGTTGACGGCGCCCGGAGCCAGGCCGTCAATCGTCACGCCGCCATTGCCCAGGTTTTGCATCGACAAAAACGCCGCAGTATTGTCCGAACTCGTCAGCATGAACTGAGCTGTAGAGTTGCTGAGTTGCATTGCTGCATTGCCGCTATCACCTAACCGGACGTAATCGTTGGTATTAGTGTTGGCAAACGTGGAGTCGGCCCAAGGACAGGACGTTAATGAAGAGGCTCCGGTAGTTGCGTACTTATAGCCACCTGAAGCGTCTTTAATGCATATATCCGAGGCCGATGCCGTGAGCGGTACTGCTGCAGCCACAGCACCGACCGCCAATGCTGCGGGGACGACTTTCGAGAGAAACCGCGATTGCGTTTGCGACGAATTAATAACTTTCTTCATGAATAAACCTAAGAGTGAAATCGAATGCGATGAAACACTGCTTCGCACGAGAATCCGTTCAAAGCAAAAAGGATCGCGAGTTAAAACGAATCAAAGAGAGCAATGTCACCGAATGGGCGCAGCCGACGTTGACAGTTGCAAGCATTAAGGGGTCTCGTTGATTTAACTGCCTTGAAGCACGTCGATCAATCAAAACTAGCTCGCCTGCAGTGAGACGAAATTTACGGTAATTTGTGGTCGGGAGACATAAGCGCGCTCCTAATGTCTTCCGATGTCAATAGCCTTCCGTCCAAGCGAAAGAGAATCAGGTCCGAACCGAGTAATTAATTGTGTGGATTTGAAATGATCTTGCGTTACTTCATTACAGCTTTTCGCTAGGTTGCTAACTCGGTTGTGCTTCAATTCTGCGATAACTTGTAAAGCAACTGGAGAAGAATCGGAAACTGAAATTTTTTCTTAGCGACGACGACGCCCCAGTTTGGACGCTGTTTGACTGATATGCGCAGCCCAACGCCACTGACCCACCCTGTCACCACATGGCAATTCCGTATAGATCAGCGCGTGAAACTCAAAACGTGACCACGACTCGAAGTCCGCCTGCGACGGACGCTCCAAGGTGAACAGCCGCCCCATGCTGATCCGCAATCCGCCGCACGATGGCAAGCCCAAGCCCGCTGCCCGCCACATCCGTACGCGCGCGGTCCACGCTTTCGCCCACGCGATAAAACCGGTCGAATACTCTTTCTCGTTCGTCCTCTGGAATGCCCGGCCCGGAATCCGCGATTTCGACTACTGAATGTCCATCTTTTATTTTTAGGCAGACATCCACGCGGCCGCCGCGCGGCGTGTATTTCGTCGCGTTATCGATGAGATTGTTGAACATCACGCGCAATGAATCCGCGTCGCCCGTCACGGTGGCGGGCTCGCTTGCCTCGATGCCGAGGTCCACGCCGCGCTCCTGCGCCACGAGCACGTAACCGCGCACGCATGTTTCGAGCAACGCGGCGAGATCGACTTTCGTCGCCACGCCCTTGCCGTCCGGCTCCGAGCGCGCGAGCGCAAGCAACTGCTCCGCTAGCCGCGTGGCGCGCGCGATGCCTTCGTGCAAATCGAGCAACGCCTCGCGCCGCGATGCGTCGTCCTGCGCGCGCGCCACGAGCTGCGCCTGAATCTGCACGGCGGCAAGCGGCGTGCGCAACTCGTGCGCGGCATCGGCGACGAAGGCTTTTTGCGTATCGAGCGCCGTCGACAATCGCACCAGCAGCGCGTTCAGCGCCCGCACGACCGGCTGCACTTCCTGTGGCAAGCGTTGATTGGGAAGCGGATCGAGTGCTTCGGGATGCCGTGTATCGAGCGCGCTCGTCACACGCTGCAAGGGCGCAAGCCCGCGTCCGACGATCACCCAGATCGCAAGCCCGAGCAGCGGCAGCAACAGGACCAGCGGCCACAACGTGCGCCACGCGACGCCCGCCGCGACGCGGTTGCGTATCGAAAGCGGCTGCGCGAGTTGCACGACGTTGTCGCCGACGATCGCGCTATACACGCGCCACTCGCCACGCGCCGTCATTTCCGTCGAGAAGCCGAGTTCGGCGTGCGGCGCGAGCGGTACGCGCGGATGCGAGTAGTACATCAGCACGCCGTTGCGATTCCAGATCTGGATGACGACGCCCTCGTCGCTTTCGCTGCGCGACGTGAGCACCGACGAAAACGGCTCCGAAGGCAGCGCCGCCGCGATCTGCTGCAATTGATAATCGAAGAGTTCGTTGGCTTCGGCGAGCGCCTGCCGGTAGATGAGCCATCCGGCGAAGCCCACGCCGACAATGACGAGCGCGAGCAGCCAGATAAGCAATTGCCGGCGGATGGACCGCATCAGGCGTCCTTCGCGACCATGTAACCCAAGCCGCGCACGTTGCGAATGAGGTCCGCGCCGAGCTTCTTGCGCAGCGAGTGGATGTAGACCTCGACCGTATTGCTGCCGATTTCCTCACCCCAGCCGTAGATTTTCTCTTCGAGCTGACTCTTCGAGAGCACGGCGCCCGGACGCGCCATCAACGCTTCGAGCAACGCGAATTCGCGCGCCGAGAGCGCGACGGGCGCGCCCGCGAGCGTCACCTGATGACCGACCGGGTCGAGCGTGAGTTGACCATGACGCACGAGCGATTCGCCGCGTCCCGCATGACGACGGATGAGCGCCCGCATGCGTGCGCCGAGTTCGTCGAGATCGAAGGGCTTGACGAGGTAATCGTCGGCGCCGGCATCGAGTCCTTTCACGCGATCGGCGATGGCGTCGCGCGCCGTCACGATCAACACCGGCAATGCGTTCGCACGTGCGCGCAGCGTCCTGAGGACGTCGATGCCATCGCGCTTGGGCAAGCCGAGGTCTAGCAGCATCAGGTCGTAGGGCTCGCCGCCGACGGCCGTCAGCGCGGCCTCGCCGTCCTGCACCCAGTCGACCGCGAAGCCGTCCGCGCGCAGCGCCTTGCGCACACCTTCGGCGATCATCCGGTCATCTTCGACTAGCAGGATTCGCATGGCATCTCGTCTTCGTGGTTGGGGAGACCGGCTTTGAAAGTCGTAGCCATTCTAGCTTTGCCGCGCGCGGGCAGGCTTAAGCAAGGCTTAATGGGTGGATGTGATGAATCTTGCAGGGTGCTGGAATCTATGACGCTTGATCACGCGATGTGACGAGGGGCGCGCTTGCTCGCCGCCCTTGGCCAGCCCGCAAACCCCTATTCGTACGATTTTCGCAAGCCAGCTTGTCTACAATGAGCCTTTCGCCCGTGTGGGCTTCGCCTAACAACACCAAAAGCACGCCCATGCCGCTTGCCTCGCTCGTTTCTCGCTGTTCGTCGTTTGCACTCGCCGCCGCAATCGGCTTTGCCGTCATCGCTCACATGCCCGAAGCACAAGCGCGTGGCGGCTCGAAGTCCGAATCGCAAGCGCAGGCGCCCGAGCGCGCGGCGCATGGCGGCGCGAAGGCAAAGCGCGCAGGCAAGGCGTCCAGAGCCGAGAAAGCCGTCGCCGCACGAGAACGCGTGCCCGCCGGGCCACTGCCCGCGCCGGTCATGGCGGCGCTCGCTCACGCGCACATCCCGCTTTCGTCGATGAGCGTAGTCGTGCAACGTATCGGCGCGCCCGTGCCGCTCGTGACGATCAACGCGGACCGGCCAATGCTCCCCGCATCGACGATGAAGCTCGTCACGACTTACTCGGGCCTCTCGCTGCTCGGCCCCGACTACCGCTGGAAAACCACCGCCTACGCCGATGGCGATGTCGACGCACAAGGCGTGCTGCACGGCAATCTCTACATTCAGGGCACGGGTGACCCGAAGCTCGTGCCGGAAGAACTGATCGATCTCGTCGATCAGATACGCAAGAACGGCATCACGGGAATCGATGGCGCGCTCGTGCTCGACAAGCGCTATTTCGACGCCTCCACGCGCGATCTGCCCGCGTTCGATAACGACGATGCCGCGCCCTACAACGTCGGTCCCGATCCGCTGCTCTACGCGTTCAAGTCGCTTACCTTCACGCTCACGCCGAATCCGGACGGGCAGGTATCTATCGACGTATTGCCGCAACTGGCGCAACTGCAGATCGACAACGAATTGCGCGTGACGCGCGGCGCGTGCGCGGGCACGTTGCCGTCCGCATCGCCGAGCGTGGCGCAGACGCAGGGCGGCTTCGTGCAGGCGTCCTTCATCGGCGACTATCCGTTGCGCTGCGGCTCGCGCACCATCAACGTCGCCGCGCTCGACCATTCGACGTTCTTCGCAGGCGGCTTCCTCGCGCTGTGGAAGCAGGCGGGCGGCACGTTTCAGGGCGCCACGCGCGAAGGCCCGACGCCTTCGTCGGCGCGGCTCGTCGGCACGCATCGCAGCCCGGTGCTGTCGGATATCGTGCGCGACATCAACAAGTTCAGTAACAACGTGATGGCGCGAAATCTGTTTCTGACGATCGGCGCGGCGCAACTGAAACCGCCCGCTACGACCGCCAAATCCTCGCAGGCCATCCAGACGTTTCTCAAGAAAAGCGCCCTGCCAATGGCCGGTCTCGTGCTCGACAACGGCTCCGGACTCTCGCGCGACGAAACCATCTCCGCGCTCTCGCTCGCCGACCTTCTGCAAGCGGCGAACGCGAGTCCGGTCGCGCAAGTGTTCGTCGAATCGCTGCCCATTGCCGGCGTGGACGGCACCATGCGCAACCGCCTGACCAACGCGGGGGCGTTCGGCAATGCGCACATCAAGACCGGCACCTTGCGCGATGTCCGGGCGATCGCGGGCTACGTCGGCGCGGCCAATGGCGAGAGTTATGTCGTGGTGAGCTTCATCAACGATCCGCGCGCCGAGGCAGCACGCGCCGCGCACGACGCGCTCCTCGAATGGGTGTACGAAGGCGCGCGCAAGCCGGGCATCGAAGACTGAACGCGCGTTGCGCCAAGCATAGGAGGCAGGCGCGATGCAATTGAGCCAAACCCGCGCCCGGCAAGGCGGACCGAAGATTTCTTCTACGAAGACCGCCCGCGCCTGCACGCGCGCCGTGTACGCTGTCGGGCACGCATGACGGAAGGATGACTCGACCACCTTCGTGATGCACAATTCGTTCGAGCGCACGCGCGTATCGAGGCGCACGCCGGACGAAACGCAGACAGACACGCGGGCCAACACAAGGCACACGCGCTGCGGATTCAAACAGATAACACCGAAAATTGGAGACGAGGTCCATGAAGAAGCAACTCTCGACGCGCGCCGCCCTGGTGCGCTACGCCCGAATCGCCACGGCGAGCGCCGCTTTCGCCCTGATTGCCGCGTGCGGCGGCGGTGGCGACGACAACAACAATTCGTTGCCGCCGGGCGGTGTCAAACTGCAAGTCGTCTCTTTCGGCGATAGCCTCTCCGACGTCGGCACCTACGCGCCGGTGGCGGCGGCGAACTTCGGCGGCGGCCGCTTCACGACGAATCCCGGTCAGGTGTGGGTTCAGGATGTCGCGCAATACTACGGCGACACGCTCACGCCCGCGATGACCGGTGGCTTCGGCACGCCGCCCCAGGCGCAATCGGGGCTCGGCTACGCGCAGGGCGGATCGCGCGTGACCAATCCTATCGGCGTGAGTCATGCGACGACCGATCCGGCCAATTACACGGGCGCGCTGACGGTGCCGGTGGCGCAACAGGTGACGAACTATCTGGCGTCGCACGGTAGCTTCAATTCGAATCAGCTCGTCATCGTCAATGGCGGCGCGAACGATATTCTGTACAACCTCACGGCCGTGCAGGCAGGACAGATGACGCCAGCGCAGGCGACCACCGCGATCGTGCAATCGGCGATCGATCTGGCGGGCGTCATCGGCTCGGTGCTGCAGCATGGCGCAACGCATGTGCTGGTGTCGAACGTGCCGGATATCGGCACCACGCCGCAGGGCATGATGAGCAACGCGGCCGTCAAGGCGCTGCTGACGCAGGCATCGCTTGGCTTCAATCAGGCGCTTGCCGCCGCGTTGACGCAAACGGGCCTGATGTCGAAGGTGATTTACCTGGATATCGTGCCGGCGCTCGCTAATATCACGGCCAACTTCGGGCAGTACGGATTCACGGTGTCGAATACCGGCACGGCGTGCAATCTGCAGGCGATGGCCGCGGCAGCAGCGGCTTTCGGCGAGCCGAATCCGCAAGCGTTCGCCACTTCGCTTTTCTGCTCGCCGCAGAACTACACGGTGGCCAACGCGGATCAACTTTATATGTACGCGGACACCGTGCACCCGACGACGCATCTGCATGCGCTGTATGCGCAGACGGCGGAGCAGAAGGTCGCGGCGGCGGGGTTGGGTAAGTAGTCCGGTTTATTGGAAGTCGGCGAGCCGCCCGGAGATGGTTTTCCGGGCGGTTTCTTTTTGCCGTGGACGATCCTTCGCGTCGCTGTCGAAGCGAACATGAGCGAGCTAAGCGCCTTCCCCTTCGAACGCCGCCGCCGCTCTTCCCAGCCGATCATTCACCGCGATCCACTCGACCGATTCCGGCAGCTTCTCGATGAGAATGCGTTCGACATTCGCCCGATCCAGCGCCCGCAGCAAGCCATACAACTCCCGCGCGTAACTCTGCGGGTCTTCAGGTGCAGCCACGAAGTGCACGCCGGAATCGCGCGCCCAATCGCCTGCGCTCGACGCGCGCGCCACCAGCGCGATTTTCTTGTCGCGCGCATTGGCGCGGGCCGCAACGAGGATCGGTTCGATCGCCGCGAAAGGCAGCAACGCGAGCGGCGTCCTTGGCGCGTAATGCGCCTTCAGCGTGCCCGAGGCACGCGGCGCGGTGGCATCCGTTCCATCCGGCAATCTCGGCGCGACGCCGATCACATCCGCGATCTGCCGCGGACTCACGTGTCCCGGCCGCAACAAAGCGGGAAAGCCGCGCGACAAATCCAGAATCGTCGATTCGATTCCCACTTGCGCCGTCCCGCCATCGAGCACATGAACGCTCACGCCGAATTCATCGCGAACATGTTGTGCGCTCGTCGGACTTACGTGTCCGAAGCGATTCGCCGAAGGCCCCGCCACGCCGCCCTGCTTGCCCGTTCCGCTGCGTAAAACGTGAAACGCCGACAACAGCCGCTGCGCCACCGGGTGCGACGGGCAACGAATGCCCACCGAATCCTGCCCGCCGCTCACCGCCGCCGGAATATGCTCCGCGCGCTTGAGGATGAGCGTCAAGGGTCCGGGCCAGAAGGCGTCGATGAGCCTTTGTGCGTCCGCCGGCAACGCGCTTACCCAATAGCCTGGATCGGCTTCGGGCGCGAGATGCACGATCACCGGATGATTCGCCGGCCTGCCCTTCGCGGCATAGATGCGCGCGATGGCTTCGGGATTCTCGGCATCGCCGCCGAGGCCGTAGACCGTTTCAGTCGGAAACGCGACAAGTTCGCCTGCGTCGAGCAGGGCCGCTGCTTCGTCGATCTGCGCGGCGCTCGGATGGATGATGGTCATTGCCTTACTGCTTCAAGTCTTTCAATCGAGCGCGATATGCAGCATGCGCGCACAGTCGCGCGCCGCCGTGCGCGCCTCTTCCAGCGTCGCCGCCGTGAAGTTGATGTGGCCCATCTTGCGGCCATGGCGCGCTTCTTCCTTGCCGTACAGATGCAGGCGCGCAGCCGGCATTGCCACGACGTCGGTCCAGGCGGGAGCACGTTGCTTATCGCCGTTGAACCAGATATCGCCGAGCAGATTCAGCATTGCGGCGGGCGAATGCTGGCGCGTATCGCCGAGCGGCATGCCGGTCATCGCGCGGACTTGCTGTTCGAACTGGCTCGTGGCGCAGGCATCGACCGTGTAATGGCCGGAATTGTGCGGACGCGGCGCCATTTCATTGGCGATGAGCGTTCCGTCTTCCAGCACGAAGAATTCGACGCACAACACGCCGACATAGCCCAGCTTCGCCGCGATGGTCAACGCCGAATCCTGCGCCTGCGCGACGAGCGCGGCGGGCGCATCGGGCGCGGGCACGACGGTCTTTGCCAGAATGCCGCCGACATGCGAATTCTGCGCAAGCGGGAACACGGCCGACTTGCCGTCGCCGCCACGCGCGATCAGCACGGACACTTCGTACTTCAACGGCATGCGTTTTTCGAGCACGCACGGCACGCCCGACAGCGAGCCATACGCGTTCCGCACTTCCTGCACGTTGCGCACGCTCACCTGTCCCTTGCCGTCATAGCCAAGACGCGCGGTCTTGAGAATGCCGGGCAGCACTGCCGCGATCTTCTCGTCCGACAACGCTGCAAGCGCTTCCGGCGATTCGATCACCACGTGCGGCGCGACCGGCACGCCCGCCTCGGCGATAAACCGCTTCTCCGCAACGCGATCCTGCGCAATTGCCACGCAACTCGCCGCCGGGCTCACGAACGTGCACGAAGCGAGGAATTCGAGACTTGCCGACGGCACGTTCTCGAACTCGGTGGAAACCGCCGCGCACAAGCGGCCGAGTTCGGTGAGCGCGGCCTTGTCTTCGTAACCGGCGCGGATGTGACGATCAGCGACCGCGCCCGCTGGACTCGTCTGGTCAGGATCGAGCACGGCGACGCGGTAACCCATCGACTGCGCGGCAAAGCAGAACATGCGGCCGAGCTGGCCGCCGCCGACCATGCCGAGCCACGCGCCGGGCAGGATGGGTGAGTTCGGGGATTTGTTTGGGTTCATCGTGGGCTGGGGCTTGCCGGGACTGATTTGCTGGTTTGATTTCCAGACGCCGCGCAAAGGGGCGCGCGGCATCGCACTTCAATGCTTCGACGTTTCAACGCTTCAGAGCGGAGGCAGCGCCATATCGCGCGCGGCCTGGTTCTGCTTCACACGGAACGCGGCCAGCGCTTCGGCGTAACGCGCATTGGTCACGCTCAGAATGGACACCGCGAAGAGCGCCGCGTTCGCCGCGCCCGCCTCGCCGATGGCGAAGGTCGCGACCGGCACGCCCTTGGGCATCTGCACGATGGAATGCAGCGAATCCACGCCCTTCAGATACTTGCTCGCCACCGGCACGCCGAGCACCGGCACCGTGGTCTTGGCGGCCAGCATGCCCGGCAGATGCGCCGCGCCGCCCGCGCCCGCGATGATCGCCTGCACGCCGCGCGCGCGGGCGCTTTCGGCATAACCGAACATCTCGTCCGGCATGCGATGCGCGGACACCACCTTCGCTTCATAAGGCACGCCGAATTCCTGCAAGATCGCGACGGCGTGCTTCATGACGTCCCAGTCGGAGCTGGAACCCATCAACACGCCGACGAGCGGCGCATCGTGCGAATGCGCTCCGGTCTGTACTTCGCTCATTTAGCTGCTTTCCTTGGGCGTTGGTTCGGGCGCGCCGTCATCTCTTCCAAATGACCGCGCGCGATACGGGTGTTACGCGAGCGTCTGCCCGGTCAGGCGCTGCAACGCTTCCTGATACTTCTCGGCGGTCTTGGCGACGACTTCGTCGGGCAGCTTCGGCGCGGGCGGTTCCTTCTTCCACGGCTGCGTTTCGAGCCAGTCGCGCACGAACTGCTTGTCGAACGACGGCGGGTTCGTGCCGACCTGATAGCCGTCGGCCGGCCAGAAGCGCGAGGAGTCGGCGGTGAGCACTTCGTCCATCAGAAACAGCTCGCCCTTGTTGTCGAGGCCGAACTCGAACTTGGTATCCGCGATGATGATGCCGCGCGTCGCCGCATACTCGGCGGCTTCCTTGTACAACTGAATGGAAATGCGACGGATGGTGGCCGACAGTTCGGTGCCGATGCGCCGTTCCATGTCGTCGTACGTGATGTTCTCGTCGTGATGGCCCATTTCGGCCTTCGCGGCGGGCGTGAAAATGGGCTCGGGCAACTTCTGCGCGTTTTGCAGGCCGGGCGGCAATTCCACGCCGCAGACCGCGCCCGTCGCTTGATAGTCCTTCCAGCCGCTGCCCGCGAGATAGCCGCGCACGACCGCTTCCACCAAAATCGGTTCGAGACGCTTCACCACGACCGCGCGGCCCGTCACCTGCGCCACCTCGTCCGGCGCGACGACGCTCGCCGGATCGATACCCGTATTGTGATTCGGCACGATATGACCGAGCTTCTCGAACCAGAAGTCGGCCATCTGATTGAGCACTCGGCCCTTGTTCGGAATCGGCTCGCCCATGACGACGTCGAATGCGGAGAGGCGGTCGGTCGTAACGATCAGGAGCTTGTCCTGACCGACGGCATAGTTGTCGCGAACCTTGCCGCGGCCGAGCAGCGGCAGCGATTTGATCGTGGATTCGTATAGCGTGGACATCGTCATGGTCCGAAGAGGTACGGAGAAATGTTGACCGCCGCTCAGGTTGCCATGAGCGGCGAAAAGAAATGGGAACGGGTCCCGTCGCCGGAACCCGTTGATTTTACTTTACAAATAACGCCTGGCTCGGATCAGGCTGAATTCGCGCTCATCCGAAAGCGTTTTTTCGCTCTACGCGCGCTCAGAAATGATCGCCGACGCGCACGATCTTCAGCGTGTTGGTGCCACCCGCCGCGCCCATCGGCTCACCGACGGTGAGCACGACCATGTCGCCGCGCGCCGCGTATCCCTTCGACACGACCACTTCCAGCGCCTGATTGAGCGCGTCGTCGCGGTCCATGTTGGTATCGAGATGCAACGGCGTGACATTGCGATATAGCGACATCGTGCGCTCGCTCGCCACGCGCGGCGTGAGCGCGAAGATCGGCACATGCGTCCAGTGACGCGACATCCACAGCGCGGTCGAACCGGATTCGGTCAGCGCCACGACCGCCTTCGCGCCGAGATGGAACGCCGTAAACAGCGCGCCCATGGCAATGGACTGGTCGATGCGCGTGAACGTGCGGTCGAGGAAATCGCGGTCCAGTTGCGACTCTTCCGACTTCTCGGCTTCGACGCAGATGGCGGCCATCGTCTCGATGGTCGTCACCGGATACTTGCCCGCCGCGGTTTCGGCGGAAAGCATCACGGCGTCGGTGCCGTCGAGCACGGCGTTGGCCACGTCCGACACTTCCGCGCGGGTCGGCACGGGCGCGTGGATCATGGATTCCATCATCTGCGTGGCGGTGATGACGAGCTTGTTCGACTCGCGCCCCATGCGGATCATGCGCTTTTGCAGCGCGGGCACGGCCGCGTTGCCCACCTCCACCGCGAGATCGCCGCGCGCCACCATGATGCCGTCCGACGCATCGAGAATGCCTTGCAGCGCCGGAATGGCTTCGGCGCGCTCGATCTTCGCGATCATCTTCGGCTTGATGCCGTAAGGCGCGCCCGCGATGTTCGCGAGTTGACGCGCCATTTCCATGTCCGTCGCGTTTTTCGGGAACGACACCGCGACGAAATCCGCGCCGAGCGACATCGCCGTCTTGATGTCCTCCATGTCCTTCTCGGTCAGCGCCGGCGCCGTGAGTCCGCCGCCCTGCCGGTTGATGCCCTTGTTGTTCGACAACTCGCCGCCGACCTTCACGACCGTGTGAATCTCTTCGCCGATCACGCGCGTGACGTCGAGGACAATCAGGCCGTCGTTCAGCAGGAGCACGTCGCCGGCGCGCAAATCGCGCGGCAGGTCTTTGTAGTCGAGTCCGCAGCGCTCGTTGTTGCCAAGTTCGCAATTGGCGTCGAGCACGAAACTGTTGCCCGCGACGAGCATCGTCTTGTTGTTCTCGAACTTGCCGACGCGGATTTTCGGGCCTTGCAGGTCGGCCATGATGGCGACTTCGCGGCCCGTCTGACGCGCGGCCTCGCGCACCCATTCGGCGCGCTGGCGATGATCGTCGGCGGTGCCGTGCGAAAAGTTGAAGCGAACGACGTCGAGCCCCGCTTGCATCATCTGCAGCAGGATCTCGGGACTGCTCGATGCCGGACCGATGGTGGCAACAATTTTGGTAGCGCGATGCATGGAATTCCTCGTCTCTGTAGGACCGCCCGTGACGCTGCGAGCACGTTGCGCCGACGGTGAGGTGTTGCTCACCGGTTGCGCGCGCGCGCCGGATCGTGCCGGCGTCGCTTTATCGATTTGCTTGATTGCATGAGCGGGCAAGCCGCCGATGATGACGGGCGCCGCCGTTGGTGCCGGCGATGCCGCGTCTTCGTTCTGCCTCGGTTGCTGATTCTGCGCGCGGGCTTCGCCGGACGACGGCTCGGTGTTCTGAGCCGCTTCGGCAATGGCCCGCGCCGCGAGCGCGGCGGCGTCGAGCTCGTCGCCCGATGCCCCGCCCGCCACTACGTTTCTGATTCCGTCTTTTTGCGCGCCGCCGGCTTCCTGCGCGCCCTTCTTGCCTGCCTTCGCCGGATTTCCTCGGGTCGTCAAGACCTTAAGCCCGCGACTCGAGCACTTCGACCGCGGGCAGCGTCTTGCCTTCCAGGAATTCGAGGAACGCGCCGCCGCCGGTCGAGATGTAGCTCACCTTGTCGTGAATGTTGTACTTCGCGATGGCCGCGAGCGTGTCGCCGCCGCCCGCGATGGAGAATGCCGACGAACTCGCAATGGCCTGCGCGAGCGTCTTCGTGCCGTTGCCGAACTGGTCGAACTCGAATACGCCGACGGGGCCGTTCCACACGATCGTGCCCGCCGTTTCCAGTTGCGCGGCGAGCGCCTTCGCGGTGTCCGGACCAATATCGAGGATCAGGTCGTCGTCGGACACATCCGCCACGGGCTTGGTTTCGGCTTTCGCGGTCGCGGCGAATTCCTTCGCGGTGACGACATCGCTCGGAATAGGCACGGATGCGCCGCGCGTGCGCGCCTGATCGATGATTTCCTTCGCTTCGTCGACGAGATCGGCTTCGGCGAGCGACTTGCCGATTTTCAGGCCCGAGGCCAGCATGAACGTGTTGGCGATACCGCCGCCGACGATCAGTTGATCCACCTTCTCCGCCAGCGACTTCAGAATGGTCAGCTTGGTCGAAACCTTCGACCCGGCGACGATGGCGACGAGCGGACGCTTCGGGTTGCCGAGCGCCTTGCCGAGCGCATCGAGTTCGGCGGCGAGCAGCGGGCCCGCGCACGCGACCGGCGCGTACTTCGCGATGCCGTGCGTGGTTACTTCCGCGCGATGTGCGGTGCCGAAGGCGTCGTTCACATAGATGTCGCAGAGTTTCGCGAGTTGTTGCGCGAGGCCGTCGTCGTTCTTCTTCTCGCCCTTGTTGCAGCGGCAATTTTCGAGCAGCACGACGTTGCCCGGCTGAACCTCGACGCCATCGACCCAGTTCGCGACGAGCGGCACGTCGCGGCCGAGCAATTCGGACAGACGCTTCGCGACGGGCGCGAGCGAGTCTTCCGGCTTGAACTGGCCTTCGGTCGGGCGGCCCAGATGGGACGTGACCATTACGGCAGCGCCTGCATCGAGCGCGGCCTCGATGGCCGGCACCGAGGCGCGCACGCGCGTGTCTTCGGTGATGTTGCCGGCATCGTCTTGCGGCACGTTCAGATCCGCGCGGATGAACACACGCTTGCCGGAGACTTTGCCTTCGGAGATGAGGTCGGTGAAACGCAATACTTTCGTCATGGGAGTCAACGTAGGTAGAAAAGCGGTTCGGGCGAGGAAGACCGGCTTGTGCCGGCCGGTTCGTGGGGTGGCCGCGTGACTTCGAGGACTTCTTTTAGCCGTGGCAACGACACGCGGATCATGCCGGAGGCGAAGGCCGCGCGAGCGGGCCGAACGCGCGGGCAAAACAGGCAATGCGAGGAACCGGGAAAGCAGGAGATCGAAGGAACAGACAGGCGGCGGCGCTCAAGTACAAGCACATGCCGGGCGCGCTCCGTTGAGGCGGTGAGCTTGGGAACCGTTGCGCGGTGACTGCCGGACACACTCTCGACCTCGCTTGATGCAACAGGAAAGACCAGCATTTTAACCGATAGCACCGGATGCTTTTAGCGGCCAATCCATGATGACGCGTATTTGGCCGCTTCCAACCGATGCGCCGGGCGCTGGCTCCACGCTGGTTCCGATCCCGCGCGCAATCCGGCGCGCAATACCGCGACGAAAGGAAACTTTGCCGGCAACTTGGCGGCGAAAGGGAAATTATAGCGTCGTGAAAGCCGCTTCGAGATCGGTTCCGTCGCGAAATCACGCTAAAATAACGGTCTTTCGCCGCCTTTCGGCCAGCGCCGCACTCATGCCGAACTAAGGCGCCAAGCCCCGCATTCACTGAACGAGACAGCTAGGAGAACCGTATGTCAATGGCCGACCGCGACGGCAAGATCTGGATGGATGGCAAGCTGGTCGACTGGCGTGACGCCAATATCCACGTTCTGACCCATACCTTGCACTACGGCATGGGCGTGTTCGAAGGCGTGCGCGCATACAAGACGTCACAAGGCACGGCCATTTTCCGCCTGAAGGAACACACCAAGCGTCTCTTCAATTCGGCCAAGATATTCCAGATGGAAGTGCCGTTCGACCAGGCCACCATCGAAGCCGCGCAGCTCGAAGTCGTGCGCGAGAACAAGCTCGAATCCTGCTATATCCGCCCGATCATCTGGGTCGGCTCGGAAAAGCTCGGCGTGTCGGCCAAGGGCAACACCATTCACGTGGCCATTGCTGCGTGGCCGTGGGGCGCGTATTTGGGCGAAGACGGCATCGCGAAGGGTATTCGCGTCAAGACTTCGTCGTTCACGCGCCATCACGTCAACGTGTCGATGGTGCGCGCCAAGGCCTCCGGCTGGTACGTGAACTCCATCCTCGCGAATCAGGAAGCCATCACCGACGGCTACGACGAAGCCCTTCTGCTCGACGTGGACGGCTATGTCTCCGAAGGCTCCGGCGAGAACTTCTTCCTCGTCAACAACGGCAAGCTGTACACGCCGGACCTGGCTTCGTGCCTCGACGGCATCACGCGCGACACGGTCATCACGCTGGCACGCGACTTCGGCATTCCGGTGATCGAAAAGCGCATCACGCGCGACGAGGTCTACACCTGCGACGAAGCGTTCTTCACCGGCACGGCCGCCGAAGTCACGCCCATTCGCGAACTCGACAACCGCACCATTGGCTCGGGCGCGCGCGGTCCCGTCACGGAGAAGCTGCAAAGCGCATTCTTCGACGTGGTCGGCGGCAAGAACGAGAAGTACGCAAGCTGGCTCGCCAAGGTTTAATGCAAGCTGCGGCGGGCGAGGTTTCAAGCGTCCCGCCGTGTCCCCGCACGCAACACAAGTCATTCAAAAGAGATTGCAATGAGCGACCTGAAGGAAATGCCGCTGGTTGAACTGTCGGCCAAGGACCTGCCCGCGTTCTGTCCGAATCCGAAGATGCAGCGCTGGAGCACGCATCCGCGCGTGTTTATCGACATCACGCACGGCGAAGCGCGTTGCCCGTATTGCGGCACGCGCTACAAGCTGAAAGACGGCGAAGTCATCAAGGGGCATTGAGCAGCCGCCCTCTTACGGAAGGCCGAAGCCACGCCTCGTGCCCGCTTCGGCCTTCGTCCAATGCGCGAATCGCAATCACACATTGCGCGCTCAAGCCTCTCACCCACATCAACCGACGACTCGCCATAAGCCGCGAGCCGCGTATATTTTGAGATCGGAAAACGACTGATGCGCCGCGCGCTGGTAATAGCACCGAACTGGATCGGTGACGCACTCATGGCGCAGCCGCTTTTCACGCTGTTGAGAAAGCTGCATCCGCGCATCGTGATCGATGCCGTCGCGCCCTCGTGGGTCGCGCCCGTGCTCGAACGCATGCCGGAAATTCACGACGTCTACGCCACCGACCTCGCCCACGGCAAGCTGCAACTGCTGCGCCGCTGGCAACTGGCGAGCGACCTGCGCGATGTCGGCTACGACGCCGCCTACGTGCTGCCCAATTCCGCGAAATCCGCGCTGCTGCCCTGGATGGCGGGCATCCGGCTGCGCATCGGTTACAAGGGCGAAAGCCGTTACGGTCTGCTCAACGTGCGGCATGCCAATCCGCCGAAGACCGAGCGTCCGCCGATGACCGTGCACTACGCCGCGCTCGCTTATGCGCCGGGCGCGAAGCTGCCGTTCGTCGACAAGTTTGCGCAACCGCAGCCCGAAGGCATCGAAAATCCCGCGCCAACGCTGCCCGTGCCGCGCCTGGAAAACGATCCGAACGAGTCCGCGCGCGTGTCGGCGCGCTTCAATCTCGATACGCGTACGCCGCTCGTCGTGTTTTGCCCCGGCGCGGAGTATGGTCCCGCCAAGCGCTGGCCGCCGGAGCATTTTGCGTCGCTGGCGCAGTTCGTCGCGCAGTCGTTTCCGTATGCGCGGATCATCGCGCTGGGATCGAATAAAGATTCCGCCGTCGCCGATGCCATCGCCGCCCGCGCACCGAATGTGCGCAACCTGTGCGGCCAGACATCGCTCGGCGAAGCATGCGCGTTGATCGCGCGAGCGAGCGCGGTGGTCACCAACGATTCCGGCCTCATGCACGTCGCGGCGGCCATGCGACGGCCGCTCGTCGCGGTGTACGGCTCGACCGACCCGCGCCACACGCCGCCCTTGTCCGATCTCGCAAAGGTACAATGGCTGCATCTTGAATGCAGTCCGTGCTTTGCCCGCGAGTGTCCGCTCGGCCATCTGAACTGCCTTCGCGAACTTTCCGCCGAACAGGTTTTCGGCGACTTGCGCGGCATGCTGCTCGCGCATCGTTGATATCTCGAAGATTGATCCGCTGCGACATCCGCTAGCGGTTCTCCGACGGCATCGACCCAAGTGTGCGGGCGCTCACACGCGAATGCCTCCGAACGGGGGCATGCTTTGACCAATGACCGATGCGGCGCTAGTCCGGCACTACGGGCGCGCGCCGTAACGAAAGCCTGAGACCCACGAGCCATGCCACGTTTCGCCCGCCTCTTCGAAGCCGCAGCCGACACCCTCAACGCTTATTACCAGGCTGTCGCGGACGCCAGCATCGACAGCGTGATGTCGTTGTGGATCGACGAGGAATTCGCCACGTGCATCTGCGCGGACGGCACGCATCTGCATGGTCTGCCGAGCATCCGCGCCGGGATCGGCAAGCAGTTCGAAGCGCAGGCGGTGACCATCGAGCCGCTCGATATCCGCGTGTACGACAGTCTCGGCACCGTCGTGTATGCGATCGCGGAGGCGCATCAGCCAGCGGGAACGGTGGCGCCGCGCATGGTGTTCACGACTTACGTGATGGTCCACGAACGCGGCGAATGGAAAATCGCGCACATTCACGCGAGCGAGATGCCGATGGAAACAGCCGGCCAGTTCGCGGTCAAGATGCGCCACGGTCAGGGGCCGCTGCACTAAAAACGCGGCCCGGTTGCAGAGCAGCACTAAGAAGACGTATGTCGGGGAGTGGCCATGAAGCGCGATCCTTTGTTGAAACACGATTCGTCATTCGTGGATACGGGGCCCGCAGCGGCGCTTAAGGAAAGCGTGCAGGCAGCCGGGCGAACGCTCGGCGCGCCGGTTGCGGACTGGCTCTACAACGCGCCGCGCTGGCTGCCGACGAGCCACGCGCAGACCATCGTGCCGGCGCTCTTCGGGCGCAAGCCGGCGGTGCAATACCGGCGCGAACGCTGGACCACGCCGGATGGCGACTTCATCGATCTCGACTGGGTAGCCGACGAAGCACCCGCCGACGCCCCGCTCTTCGTGCTGTTTCACGGCCTCGAAGGCAGTTCGGACTCCCACTACGCCCGCACGATGATGGCCGCCGCTCAAGCGCGCGGCTGGCACGGCGTCGTGCCGCACTTTCGCACGTGTAGCGGAGCGCTCAATCTGCTGCCGCGTTTTTACCATCTCGCCGACAGCGCCGAAGTCGACTGGATTCTGCGACGGCTGCGCGCCAATCACGCGGGGCCGATCGTGGCGGCGGGCGTCTCGCTGGGCGGCAATGTGCTGCTGCACTGGCTGTGCGACCGCGGCGCCGAGGCTTCGTCGATCATCAGCGCGGCGGCCGCCATCTCCGCTCCGCTCGATGTTCACGCGGGCGGCGCAGCGATCTCGCAAGGCTTCGGCATGATCTACACACGCAGCTTTTTGAAGTCGCTCAAGCGCAAGGCGCTTGCGAAGCTCGGACAGTTTCCCGGCCTTTACGACCGCGACGCCGTACTCGCCGCGCGCACGCTGTACGAGTTCGACAACGTCGTGACCGCGCCGCTGCACGGCTTTCGCGATACCAACCACTATTGGTCGACCGCGACCACGCGCGCGCATCTGAACCGCATCGCGGCGCCCGCGCTTATCCTGAACGCGCGTAACGATCCGTTTTTGCCCGAGTTCGCGTTGCCGTCGCAGGCGGAAGTGTCGTCGCGCGTCACGCTCGATCAGCCGAACCACGGCGGACATGTCGGCTTCATGACGGGGCCGTTTCCAGGGCGGATCGACTGGTTGTCGCAGCGTGTGTTCGGCTATTTGGAGAACTTCGTCGCTCATGGATGACATCGTCAGGCAGGCGCTTGCCAAATGGCCGAACGTGCCGCATTGCACGGGCTGGCTTCTGCTCGACCGACGCGGCCAGTGGCGCATGCGCGACGATGCCGCGCAAGCCGCGGGCGAACTCGGCAGTCCCATCCGGCATGAGGCGCTGATCGGCTTCATCAACCGCAATTACGAGCGCGACGACGAGGGTCAGTGGTTCTTCCAGAACGGTCCGCAGCGCGTGTATGTGGAGTTGGCTTATACGCCGTGGATCGTGCGGCTTGATGTATCGGCGGATGGTTCGTTGCAGCTGACCGATCAGGCGGGCGCGGCGTTCGAGCCGGAACAGGCGTGGATCGACGATGAAGGCGGTGTGTTGTTCGCCGATGCTTCCTCGCCGGCTCGCGTGGCCGCCTTGCACGATCATGATCTGGAGGTGCTGGCGGATCATGCTTCGCTGGATGAGGCTGCTTCGCCCGAGCACGGTGGCGTGTTTCATTGGCGCGACGGCATTGATCTTCCCTTGCAGACGATCAGACGGTCGGATGTCGCGGCGCGTTTTGGCTTTGTCGCGAGTCCGGCTGCGCGGGCTATTGGCGTGCGGGGTTAGAGGTTATCGGCGCACGGATCGTGTACGGTCGTGGCAGGGTCGAGCGCTCGCTCAGAGCTAACCGCGGCGCGCCGCCGTTCAGCTGTTTTTCTCCTCCTCGCGCTCCTCCTTGTAGCGCGTTTCGAAATCGCGCAAACGCGCGGAGATCGTCGAGAGATCGTAGAAACTCGCGGTCTTCAGGTCGCGCGCTTCCTTTAGCTGCCGAATCGCGGATGGCCATGCGCCGTCGAGCGCGAATTTCTCGGCCATCGCCTGATGCTGGCTCAGCGGGTCGTTGAGGCCCGCGCTCGCCTGCGCGAGATAGAGCCACCAGTCGGGGCGTAACGGGTCGGCGCGCGTTTCCTGGCGCGCGAGCGATTGGGCATCGGCGTAGCGGTGCGCCGACAGCAAGGCTTGCAGATGGATATCGATTGCCGCGTGCGAGTCCGGCCAGCGCTTCTGCGCTATTTCCGCGAGGCGGATGGCGTCGTCGTTACGGCCGGCGCGACGGGCGATATCGGCGGCTAGTACGTCGAGGCTAGGTGTGCTGCGGGGTGTTGCGGGCGCTGGCGGCTGCGGTCGCGCGGCGGGTTGTGGGCTCTGGCGCGGGATCGAGGTGCTCGTGACATGGACCGGCGGAAGCGGGATCGTGTTCTTCGAGGTCGGGGTGTTGGATGCGGTCGTGTGGCGGGAGTTGCTGTTCGCGTCGGTGGTTGTTGCAGCGCCCGCGCGATTCGTCTCGGATGGGTTGTTTTGGTGGATCGACGAATCTTTCTCTGCGGTTGAGACGTTTGCGGTTTTCGGGCTTTTTGCGTTTGGGTTGTTTGGGTTGTTTGCGTTGTTTGTGTTGTTCGTGCTGCTCGTGTTGTTCGCCAGCGTCGCGCCGCCTGTGCTGACCGCATTCTTAACGTTGAGCGAATTGTTCGTGCCGTGCCCGCCGATCGCGCCGATCGCGCCGATCGCGCCGTTCGCGCCGTTCGCGCCGTTCGCGCCGTTCGCGCCGTTCGCGCCGTTCGCGCCGTTCGCGCCGTTCGCATTGTTTGCGTTGTTTGCGTTGTTTGCGTTGTTTGCGCTGTTTGCGCTGTTTGCGCTGTTTGCGCTGTTTGCGCTGTTTGCGCTGTTTGCGCTGTTTGCGCTGTTTGCGCTGTTCGTGCTGCTCGTGCCGTTCGCCAGCGTCGCGCCGCCTGTGTTGACCGCGTTCTTGACGTTGAGCGAATTGTTCGCGCCGTTCCCGCCGTTCCCGCCGTTCGCCAGCGTTGCGCCGCCTGTGTTGGCCGCGCTCTTGACGTTGAGCGGATTGTTCGGATTACTCGCGCGATTGCCGCTCCCCGAAAAGCTCAGCACATCGTGCGCACTACTGCCGAGCAGCGAAGACATGCCTTCCGATAACGCGACGCCATTCGTCCTTGCATCGGTGACGGCAGGCGCATGCCTCGCCTGTGCGGATCTCACGCCGTCGGCAGCGAGATTCAACCCGGCATCGACGGAAGCAGCCGCCTTCGCCGACGATGCCGCCCCACGCTGCGCCTTCAAACTCCGTGCGCCGCTAGCCGCATCCGCGCCGCCGATACTCTTCAACTCCTGCCGCGCCTGCGCCGATGCCACCGCCGCATTCGCCTCCTCGCCTTCGAACAGACGGCGCGACTTCGCGAGCGCATCGTTGGCGGCGTCGTAATCGCCGAGCAGCGACTGCGCGAGCGCGACGCCATACCAGTTCGCCGCCGGATTGAGCGCGGTCTGATCGCTGATCTCGGTCTTCAGCCGGCTCGCGACCTCGCGATAATCACTCGCATAATTGACCTGCAACACCCGCGCGCGCGCCCGCACGAACGCGTATTCGGGCGACTGACGCGGCTGCCGATACGGCACGCGCCGCGCACGATCCTCCATATCGGCGATGCGCTCGACGGTCAGCGGATGCGTGCGCGCATATGGCGGCACGCCGTTATCGGACATCGTCAGGCGGTCCAGACGCGCGAAAAACGCGGTCATCGCGTAGGGGTCGTAGCCGGCGGCGGCGAGCATCTGAAAGCCGACGCGGTCCGCCTCGTGTTCCGCCGCGCGCGAAAATTTGAGCTGATTGTCGACGGCGAACGCCTGCCCGCCCATCGCGATACCCATGCCGAGATCGCCGCTGCGCGCCATCACGCCAGCGAGCAAGCCGGCGAGCATGGCAGCGAGCGCGGCATAGCCGCTCTTTTTCTGCGCGCCGATCATGCGCGCGATGTGCCGCTGCAGCACGTGCCCCATCTCGTGACCGATGACCGACGCCAGTTCCGACTCGGTCTGCGTCGCGGAAATCAGCCCCGTGTTCACGCCGATGAAACCGCCGGGCATCGAGAACGCGTTGATTTGCGGATCGCGCACGGCAAACAGGTCGAAGTCCGGCCGATAGCCACCGAGGTACTGCGTCGCGGCGGCGGCGGAGAGCTTGGTGGCGATGGAATCGAGGTAATCGCGCATCAGCCAGTCGTCGAGATAGTCGGGGTCGGCGCGGACTTCGCGCATCATCCGTTCGCCGAGCGTGCGTTCGGCTTGCGGTGAAAGCGTGCCGTCGGAGCCATCGCCGAGATCGGGAAGCTGCACCGAGGACAAGGGCGCACGCAGGCCGCTCATTTCGCCAGGCCGATTGGCGAAGCGGCTTTCGGCGCCGCCGTAGACGCCGAAGACGCCGTCGGCCAGGTTGGCGGGGGGTGAGGCGGGGACGGTGGTGGTGGTCGCGGTTGCCTTGGGCGCGGTTGCGGTTGTGGTTGCGGTTGTGGTTGCGGTTGTGGTTGCGGTTGCGGTTGCGGTTGCGGTTGCGGTTGCGGTGGGCGCGGTTGTGGTGGGCGCGTTTGAGGTGCCGGCGTTTGCGGTGGTCGCGTTTGCGGTGGTCGCATTTGCGGTGATCGCGTTTGCGGCGGTCGCATTTGCGGTGGTCGCATTTGCGTTGGTCGCATTTGCGGCGGTCGCGTTTGCGGTGGTCGCGTTTGCGGTGGTCGCATTTGCGGCGGGCGCGTTTGTGGTGGCAGAGTTTGCGGTGGTCGCGTTTAAGGCGATCGCGTTTAAGGCGATCGCGTTTGCAGTGGGCGCGGTTGCGGTGGGCGCGTTTGTGGTGGCAGAGTTTGCGGTGGTCGCGTTTAAGGCGATCGCATTTGCGGTGGTCGCATTTGCGGTGGTCGCGTTTGCGGTGATCGCGTTTGAGGTGGCAGAGTTTGCGGTGGTCGCGTTTGCGTTGGTCGCATTTGCGGTAATCGCATTTGCGGCGGTCGCGTTTGCAGCGCCCCTTGCGCCCGCCTTCGCCGAATCATCCGCGCGAGCCACGGACGCGCCAACCTGCGCCATCGCAACGGGCGGCATGGCGAGACTCAGGCACAGCACGAAAATGAGCGCACGGCTCGAACGTGTCAGATTCATGGCGCGAAACCGGCGTCGGCGAGCCGGTCAGCTTGATGACGAAAACGGGCTTATCGTATCAAGTGTTCGGCGCTCGGCGGTGGATTGAATCGGACCGAAGACGCCGTATCGCGCTGGTATGATGAGCGCCCGTTCGAAGGAGAGGCTATGTCCGGACTCACACATTTCGATGCCGCCGGCGAGGCGCACATGGTCGATGTCGGCGACAAGGGCGAGACACGCCGCATCGCCGTCGCGCGCGGTTCCATCGCCATGCTCGATGGCACGCTGGCGCTGATCCGCGAAGGCCGCGCGAAAAAAGGCGACGTGCTGGGCGTGGCGCGCATCGCCGCTATTCAGGGCGCAAAGCGCACGGCCGACCTGATTCCGCTGTGTCATCCACTTGCGCTGACGCGCGTGGCGGTGGATTTCAGCATCGACGAAACGCTACCTGGCGTGCACTGCGAAGTGCGTGTGGAGACGGTCGGGCGCACCGGCGTGGAAATGGAAGCGCTCACCGCCGTGCAGATCGGCTTGCTGACGATCTACGACATGTGCAAGGCGGTGGATCGCGGCATGACCATCAACAATGTGAAGGTGCTGGAGAAGCATGGCGGGAAGTCGGGGGATTGGGTGGCGACGTAGTCCTCGCGCCCGGAGCCGACGCCGACCTCACTCATCATCATCGTCATCATCGGCAGTGGCGCCCCCAACCCCCGGCTCTCCATACAACTTCACCAGATCCGCCTTGAACGAAGCCAGCGGCTTCCCCGTCTCATCGATGAGCTGATAAACCGACGCCAGTTGCTTCGGCCAGTCATGCAGTTGGGTCGCGAAAATCTTGAGCTTCGCCATCGTGTCCAGCGCTTCGTCGCGCTGACCAGCAAGCGCCTGCAACACCGCATATCGCCGCAACACCGTCTCGCCCGGCAGTAACGCAATCGCCTTGCGATGCATCGCGAGCTTCTCTTCGAGGTTCTGCGCGTTGATCGGCACGAGCGTGGCCGCGCCGTATTCGCCCCACGCGGTGAAGAGAAACGAAGGATCGTCCCGATACTGCTCCGCCGGCCGCGATCCGTAGTAAAGCACCTCGGCCCGATGATAGTCGAGCATCACCGGATACAACGCCGCCAGCCCGCCCACCACGAGCACCACGTACACGCCGAACGACAACGGCTTCGCCACCAGCCGCAACGGCCGCGTCTCCAGCAAGCCGATCACGAGCATCGCCGGCATCAAAAAGAACATGTATTGCTGCGGATATTCAACCAACGCATGCATCAGCAGAACGCCAAGCAGCGAAAGCCCGAAAATGCGCGCGGGCGTCTGCGGCGCGCGCAGCACGTGAATCAGCCAGAAGACGAACCCCAGCACCAGAATGCCGAGGCCCAGCGCGCCCGTCTTCGCGAGCAAATCGATGAAGATGTCATGCGCATTGTTCGCGATCTCGACGCCGCCCAGCTCGCGCACCATGTCGAACTGATAGCGCGGAAACTCGCCCCAGCCGACGCCGAGGATGGGATGCGTATGGAACATCGTCCAGCCGTATTTCCACAGCGCAAGGCGCGGCGCGATCTGATTGGCGTCCTGCATGCGCTCGGCGGCCGATTGCGCGAGGTCGAAGTGGAAGCGCACGTTGGCCCAGCGCACCGCCGCGTTCACCGCGAAGAACACGAGCGCGAGCACCACCGGCATGAGCCACGCGCGAAGATCGCGGCGGCCGGGTCCGTCGAAACCTTCCGCCGCTGCCGGCCGCCCCTGCACGAACGCCATCCAGAATCCGGCGACGACGATCACCGCCATCTGCAACCAGGGTCCGCGCGAAACGGTCAGCGCATGGCCTAGCGAAAACACCGCCGTCAGCGCGAGCCACACGATAACGGGCAAACGCCGCGTTTGCACGAAGTACAGCGCGCCCGCCATCGCGAAGGCGATCACCGTCGCGAGGTGATTTGCCTGCGCCATGTTGCCGAACGGCCGCCGCTCGGCCGTCACGTTATAAGCGACGACAAACGGCGTGAACTTCACCTCCAGATGCAGCAACTGCACGACCTGGCAAAAGACCGCGAACAGACCGCCCGCCATGAGCGCGGCCGCGCCGATGCGCAACGCCTTCTCCGACAAACCCGCGCGCACGAGCCCGTAGCCGGTATGCACCGCGATGAACGAGGCGAGCAGATAGGCGCCACCGAGCCAGTTCATCGAAGGCTGCGATACCGGCAGCAACACCGTCTGCGCGATGAGCAGCACGCCGAACGCAAGCGGCATGAGCGCAACGACCGGCGAGGCGAACGACACGCGCGGCTCCGACACGCGCACGAGCAGCGCGACCGTCGCCCCGAGCGCCAAGTAAAGCGCCAGCGCGCTGTATTCGGCGTAGAAGGTCGGAATCGGGTACGTGTGGTTGACGACGCCGAACGGCAAGGTCAACGCAAGGCACAGAACGGCAAAACAAAGGTAGCGCGCGTATTGAGAAGGCATGAGGGGCTGTGAACGTCGGCAACCGGCGCACTATACAAAACTTTGCTGCCCATGTCCGGTACACAGCCCGATTTGCGACGAAATCCCCGCGTTTCCAACAAAAAATCCCCGCACCTGACCGCTTCTTGCCGATGGCAGACGAGCGATGCCAACGCACCGCTCGTCTGCCCGTCGTCAGCGATGCACGTCAGCCACGGCATTCCGCCGGCGCGAGATTGGCGGGCAAGCTCGGCGCCTCCGCAGGCGACGGTCCCGCGCCCGGCGCCGGCAACGACGACGCCGCCTTGCCGCCCGCGAAGCATTCCCACGTCAAGGTGCCTGCCTGCACCGATCCGCGCGCAAGCGACACGCGGGCCGTCGGAGTCTCGGCGTTGTCGGGCGTGGATGGCACGAGCACGAGCGTGTTCGATCCTGCTGGCGCGACGCGCGTCGAATAGGCAATCGTGATCTGGCCGTTGTCGCTGTCGATGTGGATCGAGTCGACGTTGCGCGTGCCTGGCGGCGAGGCATATCCGCTTGCGAGATCGGCCGCGCTCGCCGCGTTCTCGGCCACGGCAAGCCGCGCCGATGCCGCGAGCGACAAGCCCTCGCCCACCCGGCTGCGCGCCAGATAATCCTGATACGCGGGAATCGCATACGCGGCCACCACGCCGACGATCGCCAACACGATCATCAGTTCGATCAGGGTGAAACCTCGCGTCGCCGCGTCGCCGGCAGAGCGCAGCCAGCCGTGCATCGCGCGCCAGGCACGCGGCGAATTCGTGTTGCAGGTGATCGTTGTCATCGGTACTCCCAAAAGGACAAAAAGCGCCCGGATGCATGATGCAATCCAGACGCTTCGATCTTATTCAGGGAGCTTTAGCGATGACAGTCGGCCGAACGGCTAACGTGGGTCTTGGGGTGAGCGTCTTTCGGTAAAGGCCTCAGTGTGAGCGCGTTTCCGGTCAACGCGATTCGGCGGAGTGCGCCTCAATCACCCCACTGCATAGAACAACCTCACCCCGGCGCCCGTTTTCCACTGGCGAGCGCGCGCCGCTTGATCAGCACGCCCGCCGCGACCACGAAAATCGCGCCCACCGCTCGCGCGATATACCCGACGAGCTCGGTGTTCAGCTCGGGCCATCGGTCGATGAAGGGATCGTCGATGATCAAGCCGCCCGCGATCCACCCGAGCAACGCCGCGCCGAAGAGCACGATGACCGGAAAGCGATCGAGCAGCTTCAGCACCAGCGTGCTGCCCCACACGATGAGCGGAATGCTCACCACCAGCCCGAAGACGACGAGCGTGAAGCGATGCCGCGGGTCCGCCGCCTCCGCCGCGCCCGCAATGGCGATGACGTTGTCGAGGCTCATCACGGCGTCCGCGATGACGATGGTCTTGACCGCTGTCCAGAGCTTGTCCGACGCGTTGATCTCGTGCGCGTCGTGGTCGGGCTGCATCAGCTTCACGCCGATCCACAGCAGCAGGATGCCGCCGACGAACTTGAGGAACGGGATATCGAGCAGAAACACCGCGAACGCGATCAGCACGACGCGCAGCACGATGGCGCCGAGCGTGCCAAGCAAGATGCCACGCGTGCGCTGGCCGTCGGGCAAACCGCGACAGGCGAGCGCGATCACGACCGCGTTGTCGCCACCGAGCAGAATGTCGATGACGATGATCTGAAGCACCGCGCCCCAATGGAGCGTCGCAAAAAAATCGAGCATGTAGTAATAAAAAAAGCGAGGAAGCCAACGCTCCCTCGCTTTCTATTCGGCGGTTACGAAAGGATTCGGTAAGAGTACCAAACCCCAGGCCGTTCTGCCGATAAACCCGCTTAGATCACCGACTTCAACAGACGACCCATTTCCGACGGGTTCTTCGTGACCTTGATGCCGCACGCGTCCATGATTTCGAGCTTGGCATCGGCCGTGTCCGCGCCGCCCGAGATCAGCGCGCCTGCGTGACCCATGCGCTTGCCCGGAGGCGCCGTGACGCCCGCGATGAAGCCAACCACCGGCTTCTTCATGTTGTCCTTGATCCAGTAAGCGGCGTTCGCTTCGTCCGGACCGCCGATCTCGCCGATCATGATGACGGCGTCCGTTTCCGGATCGTCGTTGAACATCTTCATCACGTCGATGTGCTTGAGACCGTTGATCGGATCGCCGCCAATACCGACCGCCGACGACTGGCCAAGACCCAGCGCCGTCAACTGACCCACTGCTTCATACGTCAGCGTGCCCGAGCGCGATACCACGCCGATGCGACCCTTGCGGTGGATGTGACCCGGCATGATGCCGATCTTCAGTTCGTCCGGCGTGATCGTGCCGGGGCAGTTCGGTCCGAGCAGCAGCGTCTTGCGATTTTCGCGGCGCATGCGGTCCTTGATTTCCAGCATGTCGCGAACCGGAATGCCTTCCGTGATGCAGATGGCGAGATCGAGATCGGCCTCGACGGCTTCCCAGATCGCGGCGGCGGCGCCCGCGGGCGGAACGTAGATCACCGATACGGTTGCGCCCGTTTCGGCCTTCGCTTCCTTGACGCTCGCGTAGATGGGGATGCCTTCGAAATCTTCGCCGGCCTTCTTCGGGTTCACGCCCGCAACGTACGCTTCGCGGCCGTTCGCGTATTCGCGGCAGGCGCGCGTGTGGAACTGACCGGTCTTGCCGGTGATGCCCTGCGTGATGACCTTCGTGTCTTTGTTGATCAGAATCGACATGTAGTGACCTCTGTTCGTTTGGCGTCGCGACGCTTTCTCATATGGAAAGCCCGCGCCGCCATTCGTGTCTGGTGGAACGCTCTTGTCAGACTAGGAAGCGGGCGCGCTTACTTGCCTTCGGCCGCCGCGACGACCTTCTGCGCGGCTTCTTCCATGCTGTCGGCGGAGATGATAGGCAGACCGGAGTCCGCGAGCATCTTCTTGCCGAGGTCTTCGTTCGTGCCCTTCATGCGCACGACGAGCGGCACCTTCAGGTCCACGGCCTTCGACGCGACCATCACGCCTTCCGCGATCACGTCGCAGCGCATGATGCCGCCGAAGATGTTGACGAGGATCGCCTTCAGGTTCGGATTCTTGAGCATCAGCTTGAAGGCTTCGGTTACCTTCTCGGTCGTGGCGCCGCCGCCGACGTCCAGGAAGTTGGCCGGCTCGCCGCCGAACAGCTTGATGGTGTCCATCGTGGCCATGGCCAGACCCGCGCCGTTCACGAGACAGCCGATGTTGCCGTCGAGCGAGATGTACGCGAGGTCGAACTTCGACGCTTCGACTTCAGCCGGATCTTCTTCGTCGAGATCGCGATACGCGACGATTTCCGGGTGACGGAAGAGCGCGTTCGCGTCGAAGTTGAATTTGGCGTCGAGCGCGATGACCTTGCCGTCGCCGGTCAGGATCAGCGGGTTGATTTCCGCGAGCGATGCATCCGTCTCGTAGAACGCCTTGTAAAGACCTTGCAGAATGGTGCGTGCTTGCGGCAACGATGCATCGGGAATGCCGATCTTGCGCGCGAGGTCGTCCGCTTCGGCGTCCTTCAAGCCCGTGGCGGGATCGACCGGCAGCTTGTGCAGCAACTCGGGCGTCTTTTCCGCGACTTCCTCGATGTCCATGCCGCCTTCGCTCGACGCCATCACGACGACCTTCTGCGATACGCGGTCGAGCACGAGGCCGACGTAAAGTTCCTTCTTGATGTCCGCGCCTTCTTCGATCAGAAGACGGTTCACCTTCTGGCCCTCGGAACCGGTCTGGTGCGTGACGAGCTGCATGCCGAGGATCTGGTTCGCGTATTCGCGGACCTGATCGATCGACTTCGCGACCTTCACGCCGCCGCCCTTACCACGGCCGCCAGCGTGAATCTGCGCCTTGACGACCCATACCGGGCCGCCCAGCTCTTCCGCGGCCTTGACCGCATCATCCACCGAGAACACGGGTTTGCCGCGCGGGACCGCGACGCCGAATTTCCGCAGGATTTCCTTACCCTGGTACTCGTGAATCTTCATGCGTGATTCCTTCAGTCTGAGAGTTGGAGTGAACTTCGATTTGCTGAACCGCTGATTTCATCGATTCTTGTTTGAATGCTGATCGCCGCGTGCGCGCTAGGTGTCGCGCGGCTTGGTGTCGTTTGTGCCTGCGCGCTCGAACCAGCGCGGATAGTACTCCTTGACCGCGGGGCCGTCGAAGCGCAATGCGTGACAGCGCCCGAGTTGGAACGGCGGTGTGTCCGATGCTGCCTTTGCGTCCTTCGAATCGAACGGATTGCCCGATTCGGTGTTCCAGACCTGACCCGCGAATCCCTGGATGGCGACAGTCGGCAGGACGGCGCACAACTCGGTGAGATGCGTGCAAGCAGCCGCGCCGCCAATACGCTGATTGACTTCGCGGCGAAAATTCTTGAGGAGATTGAGCCCGATGAGCGAGCGATAGGCGGGATTGGACTCGGCGCAGAGACCAGCATAAGGCGCCCACTCCGAGGACGCTTCTGCGCCGACGATAGTGAGTTCGCGGTCGATGGTAATGCGTAGCCAGAGTTCATGGATTGGCTGACCGTAGGGCCGCACGCCCGTCACGAGTTGAAAGTCGCGCGTCTTCTCGTCGGTTAGAACGGCTTCGATGTCCCATAGGCCGTCATCTCGCTCGAACGCTTCAATCCGAATCGCGCGACGATGGCGCAATTGTCGGGAAACGGGCGGGGAAAGAGGCATGCTGGACCAAAGCCGGAACAGGAAAACCGTGGAATTTTAGCATATTGGGTATTTCAAGCCGGGGATGACTCAGGCACCAGAAACGTGCGCGGGGAAAGCTTGAGAAGCCTGTGCTTATTAACGCTTCGGCGCGGTGCGGGATTTTCTTCCCGCCTCGGAGCTTGCATGCACGCGGTCGTTTGAAATCACTTCTTACTTTGGTGGACTAGAAGCTCAACACGCGGATGTGGAAACATGAGCCCGAACTCTTTGCATGCGCGCGAAACCTGGAGATTACTCAACGGTCGAAATCCGCCAGCACGATGAGGCAAGCGCGTGGAGCATGGAACAATTAACCTAACGCTTCGCGTGTGAATGGTTTTGAACCGAGTCGTGATGGAAAGCGGCTTCGCCATGAGTCCAGCACGTGAAAGCATGAAATGTATGCACGCGGCGCTCGGGCAATCACATGGTGCTCGAATGCGCCCGCACTGAACTAGACGGCGTTCGCCATCAATCGTCGATGACTTCGTCGGTCCAGTCTTCGTCGCTTCCCTTCAACACCTTGCTGATCGTGCTCATGGAAAAGCCGCGCGCCGCGAGAAAGCGCGCTTGCTTCGCACGCTCCGCGGGCGTTTCCGGTACGACGCCGTACTTCCTCTCCCATACGGACTGCGCTCGCGCGGTTTCGGTCTGCGCGAGTTTGTCGGCAGTTTCGCCGATGAGCGTCTCTCCCACTGCATGACGCTTCAATTCGTGGATGATCCGGCTGCCGCCCATGCGCGCCGCTCTTCGATGCACGACGCTTTCGACAAAGCGCTCGTTCGAGAGCCAGCCGTCGCGTTCGAGGCTATCGAGCAGTGTTTCGAGCGAATCGGCTTCTTCGACGTAGGGTCGCAACTTGCGCGATAACTCCGCGCGGCTATATTCCCGACGAGACAGGTAAGCAAGCGCGCGTCCTTTAAGCGAACGTTGCGGACGCTTGGAATCTTTGACTTCGGCAGCGGAAGTTTTGCGAGCGCGTTGACTTGAACGGCTGTAGACCGATTCGGATGCCGTGTTGACGCCTGCATCCGGCGCGCACTGCTCGAAGGGCTCGAAAGGATCGGCGTCTTCGAAGGCGTCGATTGCAGATGATTGGTTTGGATTGGCAATCCGGCTTGCCAAGGGTGACGCGTTCTGCGCACGGTTGGTCGCCAGAGTCGGCGTTTCCACTGCCGGCTTGGAGGTTGCGTTCCTCGACGGTGCGTTGCCCTCACGAATGGACGCTGCCTGCATCAGCAACGCGCGGGCTTGCTCCAGACGCGCCCGGCGATCTTCGGACGACGGTGTCTGACTTTCCCGGACAGCAGCAGCATCAACATCGGCCGCCCTTGCGTCTAACTCAGCAGCATCACGCGCATTCACCGGCAACTCTCGCCGCCAGACACCACGCAACGCCTTCGCCGAATCGCGCGACTGAGTGTCACGCGACTGAGGATCACTCGCGCCGTTCGGATCATCAGAACCAGCAGACCGCCCGAACCTTCCGTCCGTTCTGCCAGCCTTCGATCCGAACCGGCGCTTCAACATCGTCAGTGACCAAGTGAGTATCTAAACAACGAGACGACGACTATGTGACGACTGCGCGACGACCACGTAACGATTAAGCGACAACTCACTCGTCCGCCACCGTGGCGCCCGGCGCCACGGCGTCAGCCATTGCCGCCACGCCGAGCGACTCGCGGATCTTGTTCTCGATCTCGCGGGCGATGTCCGGGTTCTCGCGCAGGAATTCGCGCGCGTTGTCCTTGCCCTGACCAATACGCTCGCCGTTATAGCTGTACCAGGCGCCTGCCTTGTCTACCAGCTTGGCCTGCACGCCCAGGTCGATGATCTCGCCCTGACGCGAAATGCCTTCGCCATAAAGGATGTCGAAAATGGCTTCGCGGAACGGCGGCGAGACCTTGTTCTTCACGACCTTCACGCGCGTTTCGTTGCCGATGACTTCGTCGTTCTTCTTGATGGAACCAATACGGCGAATGTCCAGGCGCACCGACGAATAGAACTTCAGCGCGTTGCCGCCCGTGGTGGTTTCCGGGTTGCCGAACATCACGCCGATCTTCATGCGGATCTGGTTGATGAAGATGACGAGGCAGTTCGTACGCTTGATGGTGCCGGTCAGCTTGCGCAGCGCTTGCGACATCAGGCGCGCTTGCAAACCAGGCAGCGAGTCGCCCATTTCGCCTTCGATTTCCGCCTTCGGCACGAGCGCCGCGACGGAGTCGATGACGATCATGTCGATGGAGCCGGAGCGCACCAGCGCATCCGCGATTTCCAGTGCCTGCTCGCCCGTGTCCGGCTGCGAGATCAGCAGTTCCTGCGCATTCACGCCGAGCTTCTGCGCGTATTGCACGTCGAGCGCGTGTTCCGCGTCGATAAACGCCGCCGTGCCGCCGACCTTTTGCATCTCGGCGATCACCTGCAGCGTGAGAGTGGTCTTGCCCGACGACTCAGGCCCGTAGATTTCCACGACACGGCCGCGCGGCAAGCCGCCGACGCCAAGCGCGATATCCAGACCGAGCGACCCTGTCGAGACCACCTGAATGTCTTCCACCACCTCGCCTGCGCCGAGCCGCATGATCGACCCTTTGCCGAATTGCTTTTCGATCTGCGCGAGCGCGGCGGCCAATGCCTTGCCCTTCTCCGCAGTCATGCCAGCCGGGCCTTTCTTGCTTTCTTCCATGAATCGTCCTTTGCTATGATGAACGGCGTCTGAGGCGGGTGCCGGCAAGCTCGAAACGAACTCGAGCCCGTCTGTAGCACTCCCGCAGACACTGTATAAAAAAACAGTAGTTTTTGCAAGCCCGATCGCGCGACGCAGTCTTTTTTCCACGCCGCGCGCACCGCGCAAAAACCGCAAAACACCTGGAGACCGCCGCGCCGGGCGAAATGCGGTGTCGGCAATGACTGCGCTTTGCCGCGCACGAAGGCGCACAACACGATGCGAATCCTCATTGCCGAAGACGACAGCATACTCGCGGACGGTCTCATTCGATCACTCCGCCAATCGGGATACGCCGTCGACCATGTGAAGCATGGCGTCGAGGCAGATACCGCCCTTTCGCTGCAAACTTTCGACCTCCTGATTCTCGATCTCGGCCTGCCGCTCATGCCCGGTCTGGAGGTGCTGCGCCGCCTGCGCGCACGCAATTCGCAGATGCCGGTTTTGATCCTGACGGCGGCCGACAGTGTCGACGAACGCGTGAAGGGACTCGACCTCGGCGCCGATGACTATATGGCCAAACCCTTCGCGCTCAACGAGCTCGAAGCGCGCGTTCGAGCGTTGACGCGACGCGGCGCGGGTGGCGGTCCGACTGTCGTGAAGCATGGTTCGCTGGCGTTCGACCAGGTCGGACGCGTCGCGCATATCGGCGAGCAAGTCGTAGACCTGTCCGCGCGCGAACTCGGCGTGCTCGAAGTGCTGCTCCAGCGCATCGGGCGGCTCGTGTCGAAGGAACAGCTCGTGAATCATCTATGCGAGTGGGGTGAAGAAGTAAGCAACAACGCAATCGAGGTGTACGTGCACCGCTTGCGCAAAAAAATCGAAGCGAGCGGCGCGCGCATCATCACGGTGCGCGGGCTCGGCTACACGCTGGAGAAAGCCGTCGCCACCGTCGACAACGGCGCCGTTGCCCAACCCGCGGCGAGCGATTCCCTGCCCGCCAGCCCTCAATACAAGTAGCCGCGCATGGCGTCGCCCGTTTCCACCGAACCAAGCGAAGCCGGGCACGGACACGACCACGCCGCCATTGAAAGCGACACCGACGCCAAGCGCGACGCGCGCTACGCCAACCCGTTCGCGCCTCCCGACGAACTCGAACCCGACAACGAAACGCATCCGCGCTCGCTCTTCGGCGAGATTCTCGACTGGATGCTTGCGCCGCTTCTGCTGCTCTGGCCGATGAGCATCGCGGTGACGTATCTGGTCGCGAAGTCGATTGCCAACGGTCCGTTCGACCGCGCGCTCGAAGCCGACGTCTACATGCTCGCGCGCCAAATCCAGCCTGTGAACGGCGTCGCCGAACTGCGTCTACCCGATGTCACGCGCGATTTCCTGCGCGCCGACAACGTCGACAGCGTGTTCTTTCAAGTGCTCGGCACGCGCGGCGAACTGGTCGGCGGCGACCGTGACATGCCCTTGCCGCATGACGACGATCGTCCGCAGCCGGGCATCGTCGAATTTCGCGACGACGCCCTGCGCGGCAACGACATTCGCGTCGCCTATACGACGGTCGATGTGCCCGGTCTCGCGCCGGGACGCGATCCCGCCGAGACGCAGCCGGTGCTCGTGCAGGTCGCCGAGACGCTGGACAAACGCAGCCAGCTCGCCAACGACATCATCAAAGGCGTGATCCTGCCGCAGTTCGTGATCCTGCCGCTCGCCATCGTGCTCGTGTGGTTCGGCCTCTCGCGCGGGCTCGCGCCGCTGCACGCGCTGCAGTCGAACATTCGCGCGCGCCGTCCGGACGACCTCTCGCCGCTCGAAGCGGCCCGCGCGCCGCCCGAGATCGCGCCGCTCGTGGCGTCGTTCAACGATTTGCTCGTGCGGCTCGAACAGAACATGGAGTTTCAGAAGCGCTTTATCGCCGACGCCGCGCATCAGATGAAAACGCCGCTCGCCGGCCTGCGCATGCAGGCGGAGTTTGCGTTGCGCCAAGAGGTATCGACGGAAGTGCAGCGCTCGCTCGAACAGATCGCCACGAGTTCCGAGCACGCGGCGCGGCTCGTCACGCAATTGCTCGCGTTGGCGCGCGCGGAAAATCGCGCGACGGGGCAGATTTTCTCGCACGTCGAACTGACCGATCTCGCGCGGCTCGCCGTGCGCGACTGGGTGCAGGCGGCGCTCGCGAAGGGTATCGATATCGGTTACGAGGAGCCCGCGTATCCCGTCGAGGTCGAGGGCAACGCGGTGATGCTGCGTGAATTGCTGTCGAATCTGATCGATAACGCCATCCGCTACACGCCTCCGAACGGACGCGTGACCGTGCGCGTGCGGACCGGCGAGCACGATCTCGATCACGTTCATCTCGAAGTGGAAGACACCGGACTTGGCATTCCGAGCGCCGAACGCGAGCGCGTGCTCGAGCGTTTCTATCGCATTCTCGGACGCGAGGGCGACGGCAGCGGCCTCGGTCTCGCCATTGTCAAGGAGATCACGGCGATGCACGGCGGCACGCTCGTCATCGAAGATCATGTGTATCAGGAAGCGCCGCGACTGGCCGGAACGCTGGTTCGCGTGAGCTTACAGCGGGTTTTTCCTATGCGGGACAAACCCTGAGGCGGCTCAGCGCCCAACACCTCGGCAAACAACATAAAACGCGCATTGACGCAAGAATGAGCGAGATAAAAAGAAATAGCAGATGGTTAGCCGAAGATGTACTTTATGCGCCGATTCGACACGCATCCGAGCGAGTCAGAACGCCGTAAGTTTTCGTTCCAATAATCGTTGCACCGGAGCGCCTCGGGCGTTTCCGACACGTACGCGAATTCAAATCAGGAGACGATTCATGGCTACGGTTGAGGGGCGCATTTCCCACGCACCGATGACGAGCGAGGAAAGGAAGGTCATCTTCGCTTCGTCGCTCGGCACGGTGTTCGAGTGGTACGACTTTTATCTGGCGGGCTCGCTTGCCATCTACATCAGCAAGACGTTCTTCTCGGGCGTCAATCCGACCGCTGGCTTCATCTTCACGCTGCTCGGCTTCGCGGCGGGTTTCGCGGTGCGTCCGTTCGGCGCGATCGTGTTCGGGCGGCTCGGCGATATGGTCGGGCGCAAATACACGTTTCTCGTGACCATCGTCATCATGGGTTTGTCGACGTTCCTGATCGGCTTCCTGCCCGGCTACGCGACCATAGGCATTGCGGCGCCGGTCATCTTTATCGCGATGCGCTTGCTGCAGGGCCTCGCGCTCGGCGGCGAGTACGGCGGCGCGGCGACCTACGTCGCGGAGCACGCACCGGCCAACAAGCGCGGCGCATGGACCGCGTGGATCCAGACCACGGCGACGCTTGGCCTTTTCATTTCGCTGATCGTGATTCTGGCGGTACGCACGATGGTTGGCGAAGAACAGTTCGGTGCCTGGGGCTGGCGTATTCCGTTCCTCGTGTCGATCCTGCTGCTCGCGGTGTCGGTGTGGATTCGCATGAAGCTGCATGAATCGCCGGTGTTCGAGCGCATCAAGTCCGAAGGCAAGACTTCGAAGGCGCCGCTGACCGAAGCGTTCGGCGAATGGAAGAACCTGAAGATCGTGTTGCTGGCGCTGTTCGGTTTGACGGCGGGTCAGGCGGTCGTGTGGTACACGGGGCAGTTCTACTCGCTCTTCTTCCTCACGCAAACCCTCAAGGTCGATGGCACCAGCGCGAATATCATGGTCGCGGTGGCGCTTTTGATCGGCACGCCGTTCTTCGTGTTCTTCGGGTCGCTGTCGGACCGGATCGGCCGCAAGCCGATCATCATGGCGGGCTGCCTGATCGCCGCGTTGAGCTTCTTCCCGCTCTTCAAGGCGCTCGCGCACTACACCAACCCGACGCTCGAAGCCGCCACGCAGAAGTCGCCGATTGTCGTGATCTCCAATCCGGACGAGTGCTCGTTCCAGTTCAATCCGGTGGGCACGTCGAAGTTCACGTCGTCGTGCGATATCGCGAAGAGCGCGCTGTCCAAGGCCGGTCTCAACTACGAGAACGTCGCGGCACCGGCGGGCACGCTCGCGCAGATCAAGGTGGGCGAAACGGTGGTGAACACCTACGACGGCAAGGCGGCCGACGCGAAGGCGCAAGGCGCGGCCTTCGACAAGACGCTTGCCGGCACGTTGAAGAGCGCGGGCTACCCGGCGAAGGCCGATCCGGCGCTCATCAACTGGCCGATGGCGATCGTCGTTCTGACCATCCTCGTGATCTTCGTGACGATGGTCTACGGCCCGATCGCGGCAATGCTGGTTGAGATGTTCCCGGCGCGGATTCGCTATACGTCGATGTCGTTGCCGTATCACATCGGCAATGGCTGGTTTGGTGGATTTCTCCCTGCGACGGCCTTCGCTATCGTCGCCGCGAGAGGCGATATCTATTCGGGCTTGTGGTATCCGATTGTGATTGCGCTGGCGACGTTCGTGATCGGCATGTTGTTCGTCAAGGACACGCGCAAGACGAATGTCTATGACGAAGATTGATGACGATGGTGCTTTCCTGGCGCTTTCCTGCCGCTTGAATAAAACGAACGGCAGGGGTTGACAGCGGTTTCACCTATCGCCATAATCTCGCTTCTTTCGGCGAATTAGCTCAGTCGGTTAGAGCGACGGAATCATAATCCGCAGGTCCGGGGTTCGAATCCCTGATTCGCCACCAAATCAAGCGCGAGGCCCGCACTCATTGGAGTGTGGGCCTTTTGCTTTGGGCGCTCGGTGAGCCGCTTTGTGAGCCACTTCGCCCATATGCACAAGCTGCCGCACCTGTATCGCAACCGCCTTGGCGTCTACTACTTGCGCCTGAAGCGCAACGGCCAAGAAGCGAAGCGTTCTCTTCGCACGAAAGACTTCAAGCAGGCTAAGATTTGGGCGCTTGCCTTCAATCTCGAGTTGGCCATGACCCAGCCCAGCCCCGAAGACTTTGACTTGAATGTCGAAAAGCTTAAAAAGCTCGACTTGATCCTGCCGGACGGCACGCAGCTTCGCGACATCAAGACCGACGAGGACGTGCGCCTTGCGAAGGCTCTGATTGGCGATCGCCTCAGCGCCGCCGTCGCGGCATCGCCACCGCTCGATTTCCCGATCTTCTCCCCTTCCGTCGCCGCCGCGATCGCCGCGCAGGCGGCGAATTCCGCGCCGAAAAAGAAAGGCAAACCGTTTTCGGAAGTGGCGGCGAGATACAAGAAAGAAAAGAAGCTCGACAACACGCCTCGCACCATCACGGCGAAGGAAAGCGCATTCGCAGATTTTAAAAAGCGGCACGGCGACCGGCCCATTGAAGAGTATGCATTGGAAGACGCGATCGCCCATAAAGACGCGCTGATCGACGACGGCGCGAGCGCAAGCCGCGTGAACGCGAAACTGTCGTTCTTGCGCGACTTGTTCGCTTATGCGATCAGCAACGGAGTTCGCGAAGGCCCCAACCCTTTTGAGACGGCAAAAGTTTCGTCCAAGTCGAAGCTTGAACAGCAGAAGCGCTCTTACAAGCCCTTCACCGCCACTGACCTTGCGACGATCTTCGATCCACTCGCTTATTCGGCTCGCATGGACAAGCCCCATTACCATTGGCTGCCGTTTCTCGCGCTCTATTCGGGCGCGCGTCTCGAAGAGCTTGCCAGCCTCCCCTTGAACAACGTTCAATGCGAAGGCGGCATTTGGTTCTTCGAGATTGAGAAAGCGAAGAACGCAAACTCTCAACGGCGCATCCCGTTGCATCAGACGGTCGTGGCCTCTGGCTTTCTCGGCTATGTTCAAAAGCTCAGAGACTCCCGCGCAACTCAGCTGTTCCCCGAGTTGAAGCCCGGCGCCAACGGCTATGGGAAAAACGTCACGCGCCGCTTTGCGGATTATCTCGACGAGCGGTTTATCACTGACGACCGGAAGGTCTTTCACTCGTTTCGACACACATTCATTGCTCGCATGACCGAGCTAAACACGCATCCAGCGATGCTTATGGCGTTGGTGGGACACTACGATCAGGCAAAAGTGGATTTCAGCTCAGCGCACTTCGCAAACTACCAACACGCAAAACCACTCGCTGAACTCAAAGCCACGCTCGATCGATTCGATTTGGCTTTGCCTTTAGCCTTTTGAGTTGCATGCAAAGCGGCTGCCGGCTTGTCTGCCCACCCAGTGAAACAAAGGAAAGTGAATGCTTGAATTGACCGGAGCTGGGGTGCCTTTGTTTGCGTCGGCCATCACGGGGGCCTTCACGATTCTCGGCGCGGTTGTCGCAAGCCTTTTTAGCGCTCGGGCGGCGCGCGCGGAGCGCGCTTCGCAGGCCCAGCAAAGACAGACGGACCTGCGGCTCGCCAAATTAGAGGAGACGTATCTGCTCTTCGAAAAGTGGGAGATGGCCTATGCGAACGTCTATTTGGCTTTCACTCGTTGCTACTACGGAAAGTTGACGGCGCAGCAAGCGATGGACTTGACGAAGCAGTCAGAGGTTTTGCTTCCGGGCGAGTATCAAAGGCTGATGATGTTAATCAACATCCACTTTCCGACCTTAGCCGCCGACCGCGCAAGCGTCGAACAGGCGCGCGCACGCATTACGCCGTTCCTCGACGACCCGGGCAAGTCCGGCAAAAGTGTGTCTGAATTCGAGCAACGGAAGAGAGAGTTCGAAACCGTGTGCCGAGAATTCAAAGGAAAAATCGCTGCTCACGCAGATCGACTAAGCGCCTAAGCGCTGCGTCGCGCGAACAAGCCAATTACTCGAACTCACGATGGCGAGTCGTCTGGCATCGACGCTGCTTTCGCTTCAACCGCGCGAGAAACCGCCTCGAACGCCTTGACTGGGAGTTTGTTGGTCACCAAGCAACCGTTCTTGCCCGCTCTCTTGGCGAACAGGGCAATTGAATTGCTCTGGGATTCTTCGAGCGATCGCCCCTTGGTTGGATTGGCCTCTTTAACATGCCCGAGAGCCCGCGCCTTTGCGGCTTGCGGCGAGCCGGCCGACACAATCATCTCAAGCACATGTGGATGATCTTTGGTCTGCACGTAGACCTTGAATAGCTCTTCTTGCTTAGTGGTGTTCATGCCGCCCTCTCAGGAAAATCCCGCCTCGCTTTCCGCGTTTGGCGCATTGACGCTTTAACGGCATGGCATTGGCGTGACTTGAGGGTCGTGCCGGCCAGCGAAGCTGCGCGTCGCTGACGATGCGGACAGAGCGAGCGCCATGGCGCTCGCTCGCTGCGTGGGCCAGTGAATCGACCCGCTGAGCTTGATTTTGCGCTTTAGGGAGCAGAGCGCCAATGATCCGGATTCCCTTTGCTGGTGACTCGCACGCGAGCAACCAGTGGTTTGTGGCCAGCCGCTTTCGCGGCCGCGATCGCTTCCTCCTGTCGCTTGTAAGTGGTTTGATTGAGCCGCTCGTTGCTCGACAATTCGAGCACATAACCCTCAATCGCTCCTTCCCGGCCCTTCGGGATTGGCTCGACATAGACGTTTGCCATCAACGTTCCTTTTTCTGTTTAGGGAACGCTTAATTTGGCCGAAGAGAAGCCACCTCGCTATAAGGGGAAGCCCGCGATCCCTGCGAACCGACGCGATTGGTTCAGCGATGGTCGCCGGGCTGCAATTGTCCAGGGCATCGCGCAATGGCCGACGCTCTTCCTTGCAGCCAGCCGCCTTCAAGAGCAGCCTCCCTCCACTAATTGATCCATCCAGTCTGGCCAGCGCTGCTTTCGAACGTGCCTTCGGCCGAAGAGCTCAATCTCGAACTCAATGGCGGCCGCCTTGATCGTCGCAGCCCCGGCCGCCGGGTGCCCCACTGGGGGCCTGTCCATTGATTGGACGTGTCGTCGCACAGCCTCCAAAGCGCGCTCCGCCGCGACGGCGATCGGCTCGCCAAGATCAAACGATTCTCGCAAGGCCTCGCGCGTTTGAGGACATTCGGGCAAGCGATGGGTTTTGAGGCATTCTCGATAAAACGCCACCCACGGCGATGCTTCAAGGAGCGCCGCGACTTCCACGAACCCGAAGCCCTGCGCCAGCAGCGCGTGGGCGGCCTTCTGCTCTGCGATCGTCAGGAAATACCGCTGCGCCGCCATCGTCGCCAGAAACTCTTGATATCGCGCCTCCGCGCGATGCTGCTCGCCGCCCATGTTCACTTTCGCTCTCGATTTTGCTCATCCGTGCCCGAGGGCGCAGCCGGCGCTTGGTCTGCGCGCTCCGCCGCCCCTCCGGCGCCCCCGCCTCCGCTCCCGCTCTTAACGGCCCTCTCAGCGATCCCTTGAGCCTTGCCACTCAACAAGTCAGACATCAGCGCGCCCTTCTCAATCCGCGCCTCAAGCCATTCGTTCGCCTCGACCAGGGCGAGCATCCTCACTTGCCGAAGCTGGCGGCAATGCTCATCGAGCACAGGGACGAGCGCGTCCAGCAGCTCGGCGGAGAAACGCCAGTCGCCGCTGTCGCAGCCTCTTTCGATGACCTCGGCGAGCCCCTCTTTCGCCTTGCTCATCGCGACGCCGTCCACTTTGCCGAATCCCTTCTCGGCGACGCGCGCGGCCACGATGGCCGCGTGCGCGAGCGCAAGGGCGGCCTCGTTGTTGGCGTCGCCTTGGCGCGCGCGTTGGAGCGCGGTCCACGAGCGCAGCGAGATGCGGTTCGCCGCGGCCGTGTCGAGCGGCAAAAACAGCGCCTTTTTGTGTCGGGCGCGCTTTGCCAAGCCCGGCTTCACTTTGGCCTTTGAGTCTTTCGGCATCGGCAAGGCCATTTTGTATGATCACGCGTCATTCTCGCACGACGGCGCGGCGGGCAACGCTCGACGGGCGCGGCGAGACGACGCGCCGCTCCTCCGTGAAATCCTTCAAACAATCGTCCGCTCTGAAAGCGTATGCTTAGACGAAACGACTCGGAGCGCGACCATGGCCCAGCCCTATCGCTGGCCGCGACTGTTCAGCGGCCGCCTGACTTTTCAAAGCCCGTCCGAAGGGGTTCGCGATCAGCCCGCGCGCGTCGACTCGCCAAGCCCGTCGCCCCGTGGCGCCGTGTGCGAGCGCGACTCCTGCGCGCTGCAAGAGACGCTGGACATTTTCGACTCTTGGAGCAAACGTTTTCTAGGCGTCTGCCGCATGCATTTGGGCGTGAGCGAAGGCCGGCTCCCCTTCGCCGACGCGATGGATTCCATCGCCGCGTCCCATTGGATTTTGCCGGAGTTGTTCGCGCGGCTGAGCCATTGCGCCGCCGACGGCGCGAGCGTCGGCGCGGCGGGCCAGGCGTTCGCCGAGTTTCGAAATTTGTCGCGCGCAAAACGGGCCGTCGAGCCTTACCTGAATCCCGCTCGCCTTTCGCCGGCCCACGCCAGCGAGCTGAAAGGCGCCATCGCCGATCTCGACGCCGCATGCGCTCGTTTCAGAGAGGCCGTCTGCGGCCGAATCGACCGCGCCCGTTGACGACCACCGGCCGCGCCGATTGGCGAGGCGCGTTTCGTCTAAAGCCGCCTCCGAATGCGGACTCCGCGTCGCCGCGTGGCGCACCGGCACCCGCGTGGCCTCGCTAGGGCCGCTCCGGCTGCTCATTCCTTGCCGTGTGAACGATGCGAGCCCTCCCATGCTGAGAAAGTTGCATGGCCTCACGGCAATCGCTGCTGACTCTTTCGGATTCGGCAAGGCTTAAGAAAATCGTCGCGCGTCCGACATTCAGGAAGCGCGACGTTCGGCGCGCGCTTAAAAAACAAAGGAATTCGCATGTCGTGGCGCGCTTACGCTCTGGAAGATCTCTCTCACAGCAACTTTGGATGGATGCCGATGTTTGACGAAGCGCGCGAACTTGCGCGCAAGGAAAACAGCCCGGAAATCGGCGTCCTTGAAATCGAATATCAATGGGCGCTCGACACCGCTCGCGCGGCTGGATGGAGCGGCGACTTCAAGCAGCGGCCACGCATATTTTCGCTGCCCGAGCGGGACGAGCTGCGGTTTGGCCTTGTTTGGACCCAACCGAAAACTGCAAACACGCCGGAGCGCGCGTTCGTCATTTCGCCGATCGACTTGCCGTGGCTCGGGGAGCCTGACGCGACGCTGGATTGATCCCGGCGGCCATGGACGCCAAGGATTTTGCCCGCGACGGGCGCGCTCTTGATCCGCCCCCTGACTTCGCCATTATCCCTTCAAGTTGCGCACGGCCGCTTCATATCGTGCGGCCAGGGCCTCGGGCGTGTCGTCGGCCTCCGGCCGTCTTGGGCCTGCGCTCTCGTTGCGAGCCTCCGTCGGAGAGCAGCCAAAGCGATCCTTGAAAGCTCGATGGAATGTCGACTCGCTCGAAAAACCACTGGCGTAGGCAATCTCTCCGATTCGCTCCCGCATTCGCATCGGATCCGCCAACCGCCTATACGCCTCGTCAAGCCGTTTGCCGCGAATCGCGTTCGCCACCCCGCCGCGATCAGCGAACAACTCGTAAAGCGAAGTGCGCGAAAGCCGCAAAGACTTGCAAAGCGATTCCACGCCTAGCTCGGGGTCCAGCAAACGACGCTCAATCATCGCCAAAGCGCGAGCGCGGAGCATCGGAGACAAGCGGGCGTCCGGCCGGCTTTCGTCGATCTCCGCAACTTGCGGAAGCAGGCAAGAGGCCAGCAAGCCGATCGTCGCCTCCGCCGCGACGCGCGATTGGTCGGTTGACATGTCCGTCAAAACATTCGCGAGCGCCATGATGTGCGACGACATGAGCGCGCCGACGGGATCGGCTGCCGCGAACGTCGCCCCGTGCAGCCTAGCGCCCTCCGGCATCAGCCGGTCAAGGGCCGCGCGCGGAACGCTCAGCGTGAGCATGGGGGCGTTCACGGCGAAGCCGACGTTCTCCACGCTTGTGTCGCGCACAGCGATCGAATTAAGCGCGACCCGCTGTTGCGCGCCTTCGGATTCCGACGCCAAGCTTCCGCCGAGCAGGCAGTGCACAAGATAGTGCTCAACGCCGCTCGTCGCTATGCGTCGCCGCGTGCGCTTGAACCAAACCTCGTCTTTCGTGAAATGCCTCGTCAGCAACATTCTGCCGTCGAGGCTCCACGTGTGAATCAGGGCTTCGAACTCCGTCTTTGATCGTTGCAACTCGTAGATTGGGCGCAACGCCTCCCTCCACACTTCTTCCGCGTCCATCGGCCCCACGGCTCCGCTGTCAAATCGCAAAGGCTTCGGCATTTCATCGCTTGTTCGTTTTTTTCGCATTCTATGGGCTCGCCGGCGACGGAGCCGGCTCGATGGAGCAAGCGACGCGATTCCGGACGAAATGAGAGGGAACGCCGGACGCAATGAGCGGCGCGACACGCGGGCTTCGAGGAATATCTCGCCCATTGGACAGCGCCGCTTAAAGCGGCAGAACGAGAGAAGGACGGGGGGAGATGACTGTTGAGACAAGTCGCCATGCGCGGTGGCGAAAGATGGTCATGGCCAACGCGCCGATTCGCTCACAAGCGTTTGGCCCGCCGTTTCTTGCCTTTGTCGCCGCCGGTCGCATCGAGCAGTTCGCGGCGCTCGATGGCCGCTTCGCGGTATTGCCTCTCGTCCTTCGCGCGAGCCAGCGACGCCGCGTCCGAGACGATTCGGAGGATCACTCGCCGGTCCTCCCTCGGCAAATCCGCGATCAACAAGCTCAAAGACCGCGCGTCTTCGCCTGCGGCTGCTCGATGCTCGCCGAAGAGCGATCCGATGGGGCAGTCGAACAATTCGGCGAATTGAGAGAGGCGGTGAACGGTCGGGGAGATGGTTCCGGTTTCCAGCCGAGAAATCGTTTGAATCTCGACGCCAACGGCGTTCGCCACGACCGATTGCGTGAGACCCGCGCGCTTGCGCGCGGCCGCAATCGCTCCGCCAATTCGCTTAAGCAGTTCTTCGCTCCCACCGGCCGTTCGCATGCTAGCTCCCTCGTCGCGAAAAAGCGACGCGGGTCTATTTTCTAGGGGATGCCCTGCGCAAAATACACGAGTTACGTTAATCTGTAGTCGCATTACGTTAATTTATAAACATATCAAGACATGCGGGGCGCGCCAGAAACAGCGCAAGCCGCAAACGAGGATCAAATGAAAACTAAAACCTTGGCCTCGGCGGCCGCCTTTGCCCTCTTCCTGGCAGCTTGCGGCGGAGGCGGAGGAAACAGCGGCGGAGCGGCCACGACGCCGACCGGCAGCGGAGCGAACACGGGAGGGGGCGCGAACACCGGCGCGGACACCAACACGAACACAAGCTCAATCTCCCTGTTGACCCCGGCGGGCGCGGGCTCTTTCACGGCGACCGGCGACGTGGTCAACGACTCGCTGGCCTACACAAACGCGATGCGCGCTCAGCTAGGCCTTTCTGCGCTGAAATACGTGCCGGCGGTCGCGCAAGCGGCGACAAGCCATGCGCTGAACATGCAAGCGACCAACAACGTGGGCCACTATGAAGCCGCAGGCCAACCGAACTTCACGGGCGTTTCGCCGAGCGACCGCGTCGCGGCCGCCGGCTACGCGACCAACTCGGTGGGCGAAATCGCCGCGGGTTTCCTGGGGCCGTTCTCGAGCTCGACCGAAGCGATCGACGGCCTCTTCGACGCTCCGTTCCACCGCGCGATTTTCCTGTTTGACACGACGGGCGTGGGCTTCGGCCAAGCGCCGAGCGCCGACATGACGAAGTATTCGACGTTCACGGGCGACTTTGTCGACTACGTCGCTTCGACGCCGGACAACAAGCTGGTCGCTTACCCGTATGACGGCCAGACGAACGTCAAGCCGCAATGGCAAGCCGTGGAAACGCCGAACCCGATCGAAGCGAAGCACCCGAACCTGGTGGGCCAAAACGTCGGTTACCCGGTGACGCTCAGCGCGGCGGGCAACGGCGCGTTCTCGAACGTCGTGTTCACGATCACGGACGCGGCGGGCAACAACGTGCCGTGCGACGAGACGGACAACAGCAACAACGCGGAAGCCACGCGTCTTGCGATGTGCGTTTCGCCGACCGTGCTGGCCAACAACACGACCTACAAGGTCACGGTGACGGGCTCGCTGACGAACACCTCCATCACCACGGCGACGCCGTTCTCGGTGAGCTGGTCGTTCACGACGGGCACGGCGACGGGATCCTCGAACACGTCCGCCACGCCTGCGGTCGCGGCCTCCGCGAAGTCGCAACGGTCGCCGGGCGCAGCCGGCGCGAATCGCTCGCCGGTCTTCAATTGAGGCGCGCCGCAATGAGAGCGCTCTTACTGCTCGCATGCGCAGTCCTCGCCGGCCTCGCCGCGTGCGCGGCGAACACAAGCACCGTGTTCCCGCCGCCCGTTCCCGCCTCGGCGACGGCCGTCCCCGCGCCGGTCCGAGCCGAAGCCCCGACCTTCGCTGTCGGAGAAGAGTGGGAGTTCGACTACCGCAGCGATCTGGACGCCGCTCAAAACGCGCGCTACGCGCAGGCCGTTTCCAGCGTCTCCGCCAGCGAGACCGCGATCTCGCTCTCGGGCGGCCGCTCGGGGTTCGCGCTCATTGACGCGAACACGAACTATCGACGCTCGGGGACAAGTGAATTCGAGCCGAGCGACCAGCGGCTCGAATTCCCATTGTTTGTCGGCAAGAGCTGGACGGCTTCCTATCTTTATCGCAACGGCTCGTGGCGTTCCGAGTGCAAGCGACAGGCCAAAGTCGAGGCCGTCGAGCGCGTGGAGACGCCGGCCGGAATTTTCGAGGCGTTTCGAATCGCGGAGAAGACGCTGTGGCAAAGCGACGAGCTTTACGGCGGCTCGGGCGTCACGCGAGAGACGCTGTGGTATGCGCCCTCGGCAAAGCGAATCGTCAAATCCGAGTTGCGCGACTCACCGATCAAGGGGCCAATTGTTTCGACCCGGCTCCTTCTGCTGAGACACACAACGCCTGCGGCAACGCCTTAAAAACGCGAACTACTTATTTTCAATCAAACATCCCATAAATTAGATATGCAAATCAAACAAAATTATCGCCAGGTCAGCGTCATTCCCCAATCGTCGAAGCGGCCCAAACGACTAAGCTTAGTCGCCGCGCTCGGGATCTCGACGCTTTTGTCGGCCTGCGGCGGCTCGCCCAGCGAAGCCGACGTCAGAGCGGCATTGTCGAAACAAGTCGATGAGGGCCGCGCGCAAGCTGAGCAGATAATGGGCAAGAGCTCTTTTCTTGATCAACGTTTGACTGAGCAAAAGCAAGCAGTGGCCGCGGTGAAACTGATTGGCTGCAAGGCAGACGGCGAAAAAGCCTACCTGTGCGACGTGGAAGGAAAAGCCGGAGCCACGCGCGTGCGAATGCTCAAAGGCTCCGACGGATGGATCGCCGCCGACCCCCAAAAGGGCTAACCCGCATTCTCAACTTGATCTTTGACGGCTTGCAAGGGCGACAGCGCGAGCCGTGCCATAAAAATCTAGGAGCTTCGCATGCAGAGCAGCGCCACACAGTCGGCGTCAGAAAAGCCGAAAACTGTTTTTCAATAGAATCCGGACGAGCGCGCCCGACGCGGGCTGTCTTTCGCTCGCTGGGCGTTGAGTTCGATGTTCGTGATGCTTCTCAGCTTTCCAATCGTCAACATCGTGATCGGCTTCTTCTTGCTCGCGGCGCTTTTCGGCCGAGTAATCGCGATAAGCGCTCAGCGCGGCAAGGACCTTCTTTGGTTGCTGCTTGGAGCGATCTTGTGCATTGCCGGCTGGACACTGCCGTTTCTCCTCGCAGACCGATCAAGCGGGTTCTCCGCTTTCGGCCTCTTCGCCGACGCGGCCGCGAACTGGGCGATCTGCTGGTTTGTGCTGCTTGGGCCGCTCGCGCATCTTGTGTTCATCGAGCGCGCCGACGGCTAGGCCGTTGATCCGGCCTTCGAATTTGCCTATTTCAAAACAAACGCCCTCCGAGAGGGCGTTTGTCTATAATGGCCGCGGGCGCTGCCATGTCTTCATCGCGGTGGCACCCGCTTCCGCGTGGGGCAGTTGCCCTGGAGAACGGAGGTGGCCAATGGACAAACCCAAAGGCAAACTCTGGCTCCGTCGCGCGCTAATGGGAATCTTGTTACTGATTCTCATCTTCGCGACGGCGCCTCCGGCGTTATAGCCGAAAGAGCTGCAAATCGCCCAGTTAGCGGCTGGGCGATTTGCCTCCTCCAACTCCATCTTAGCGCGATTTTTCGACCGCGCAAGCCTGTTTTTTCTTGATTTTCTGACGCGCTGAAATCCTCATTGCCTGCGTTGGCTGGGCTCGGCAACGGATGCGTTTTTTAGCGGACCGGCCCTCGACACGGGCGAAGCGAGCGCCAGCGGCATATGACTTGTCGCATTGCTTAGCGCCTCGTCCAACGCACCCGTGCCACTGCGGCAACTCGTTGAGCTGCGCCCCACAGCCAAAGGAACGGCATGGACCCAATCACGACGAGTCCCAGCATAAACCAGCCGAAATACAGGAGCACGCGAAGCATGGCCAAGACACGCGCCCGGCGACGCGCGCGCTTGCTCGCTTGAGCCCTCTCCTTGAAGAAATCGGGGCGCTCTGCAACAAGTTCGTCAACGCCGACCTCGCGGAGATGCGCAGAGCCGCTTTCGCTGTCATCGTTGACCTCTGGACCGCAGCGGGAATGTGCTGGATCTTCGTAGCCGCAACTCCTGCCCCTGCGTCGCCACGGCGCAATCCGCGATTTGATTTCCATGTCAACTCCTCTGCTCGCGTTTCAATCTTCCTTGGTTGTTTCCTTTTGACGCGCCGGACCTCGGATCGGTCAACGCGCTCGCGCGGCGCCGTCATCGTCATCGAAGCAATCGCCAGCCGCGTTTGCCTCGTCGCGCGTTTTCTCGTGGAAGCGCTCAGACCGTTTGCAGCCGCCGCTTCCGTTGGCGGCGACGGGATATCCACAGCCATTTGTCGCTCGTCCGTGGCCAGATCTTTCGCGAGTGGCGCTTTTATCGGTGGCGCTTTCGCCGGCTGCGCCGTCTCTCAAGGCGCTCGCTTTCGCTGTCCCGCCCATTTCGGCCGCAGCGGCCCCCAAGCCGGCGGCCTTGAGATCGTCAAGCGCGTCGGCGTTGACAAGGAAGGATTCGTCCACGTCCGATTCTCCAAGCGTCCAGGGCGCGGCGACATGGGCCGGGCGCGCTGACTCCCACCGAATCCGCGGATATACAAGCTCGTAGACGTCGCCCCCCGTCGCCAAGAGCAGCGTGACGCTTTCTTCGTCGGTCGCGGGCCCCAATCGCGACGCGAGCTCAGAGGGCGAGTAAAGCGGCACGCTTTCGCGAGAAAACGAGCTTGTCTGCGTCGCGCTGGCCCCGCCGCTCGACGAGGAAACATTCAGCCGCTCGTGCTCCCGCGCGCCGAGCGCCTTGCAGATTTTCTCCGCCGTCTCGCCAGGCGACATCTGTCCCACCACGTGAGTGGCGCACATGCCCATCAACGCCCGAACAAAATGTTCGCCGTGAATTTCTTCGATTTGCGCGAAGTCCTGGCACGCGACAACGCAGCGAACTCCGCGCGATCGACCCACCTCGAACAAATCGCGCGCTGGAATCTTCCCCATCTTCGCGAACTCGTCCGCGATGAACCACAGCTTGCGACTCTCGTCGTCTTCCAATTCGACGCTGTTCACGACGGACGAGACGACGCCGATCACGGCCTCGAGATAGCTCTTGGTCAGCTCGGAATATGCGCCGTTTCCCTGCAAAATTATTTGTTTGTGGCGTCGTCCGCGCCCCGATGTCCAGCGGCGGAAACTGACGCGCCGCTCAGCGGGCAAGCCGCCCCAGGCTCTCGCCAAGTCAATGATGGGCGAGCAAAACGCCGAAAGATTGATCAAGATGCCTTGAGTCGTCACCGATGCGCGCTCCACTGCGCGAACGGCCTCCGGATGCCAGCGGCGCATGATCGCGAGCAATTCAGGCTGCGAGAGCGCCACCAAGTCGCTTAGCTCCCGCCATCCCCAGTCGTATTTTTTCGTGCCGCGCAAATAAACGAGCAAGCCGACCAGAAGTTGCCGGGACGCGTTCGACCACATCGGATCAGAGCTTTCGCGCACCATGGCGGCGGCGAATCGGCGCATTTCCAACACGTTTCTCACGTCGCGCGCGACATCCCACACAAGCGATCGGCTGTCCCAAGGCGCGAGAATTTCCGGCGCCGAAAACGCAGCAGTGAAATCGCCTTTGGGGTCGAACAGCAGCATCGGCTCGCCCGCCGCAATCACGCCCTCGATCAGCGGCTTGATGAATGTCGATTTGCCCGCGCCGGACCCGCCGACGACTAGCACGTGGCGCGTCCACATGCTCGCGGGCCACGGCACGTCCGGCGCGATGGGATGGTCAGGGCGACGCGTGTTTTGCTTCCGAAACGTCTTTTTTAGGCGACGGACGGCGGCGGCCCCTTCAAAACGGGCCGGGCCGCGCAAAAACAGAAGTCCGTCTCGCGGCGTCAGGGCTCGCCGTGCGGTGAAGAAGCCGGGCGCGCAAGCGATGACGCTTGCCAACGCGACGCGCCACTCGATCGCAAGCCGCCCCTCGAGGCCGATCGCGCTCCAATGCGCGGCGTAAATCTTGGCGCTGTGCGCGAACAGCGAAGGCGCCGCCTCATGGGTCGCCAGTTTGGCCCAAAACAAAACGTGCTCGCTGAGCTCGCCCCTCGGCGCGGGCAGCAACGGCAAATCCCGCCACAGCGCGGCAAGCGCGATGCCGCCCGCAATGCCGCCCTCCAATGCGGCCAAGCGCAGCCACCTCGCCCAATCCAACCGTTTCACGCTTGGCGGCGTTCCTTTCGATCCTGCTCGAATGTCGCTCATCTCGATCCTCCTCATTGGCTGAATGCGATCAACGAGAGAAATTCGGATGTCCTGCCGCGCGCCCCTTATCACACACCGCTCATCCAAGAGTTTCTCCAAAACCTCGGGCTTTCCCGCATTCCCCTGTGGCGCCTGCCAAGTCAAGGACAGCCCGTCCTCGAACAACGCAACAACACCGGAGAGCTTTTATGCCCAAAGCAAGAAAACACGCGAACGCCAAAGAAATCGAGGAAGCGATCAAAAAACTAAGCAAGGAAAAAATTGAGGAGCTGCGCCTTTATGGTTTTCGTTTTCTGGCTGGGTCTGGTTTCGACGATCCTCTCGATCTTCTTCATGAAGCCATCACGCGAACGGCCGACGGCCAACGCAAATGGCCGCGGGACGTCGAGTTTCATTCTTATCTGGCCCAGAGCATGAGAAGCATCGCCAGTTCGGAGCGCGTGGGCTATCACTATCGGCAGCGCGCTGACCAGGAGGTCGATTGGGTGGGAGAGCCCGTGGGTGACCCTGCTTTCCAGTCGTCCACAGAGCGCCTGCTCTCGTTGCGCCAAGACGTTGCGAAGGCGGCCGTTGCGATGGCCGCCGTCCGGTCGGCGATAGAGAACGACGCGGTCGCAAACGCCGTCCTCGACGAGGCGCTTGCCGGATCGACGCCCGAAGAGGCGCGCAAAAACCACGGCATCAGCGAAAAAGACTTCGACGCGGCTAGGCATCGAGTGGGGCGCCGGATCCGCGACGCGCTTCAACGTCACTTTCCCGAACACGCGGAGGCCGTGATGGCCGCGTCAAGAGCCTCGGGGCATATGAAGACAAGGAAGAAGGGCTCATTGCGATAACGTTGCGCCCAAGCGAAAAAGCCGCGAGTTCAATGCTCGCGGCTTTTTCGCTGTCCGTCCAAACTATCCGTGGCGTTGACCTCGCATGCGCGCGAGAACGCCCGCCACAATGTCGTCGCGAATCTCCTTTGGGCTGCTCCGTGGACGATCAAAGTCGACAACTTTGTCTTCTCCGGGCAGAGCGCGCTCGCATTGCGGAGCGCCAGCGACCGCGGCGTTGCCCTCCTCCTCTAAGATCGCGCAAGCTGGTGGAATGCGGCTAGGCTGGCAATACCAGTCCACAAGGTCGTCGAATTTCACGACTGGCATTGAACCGAGCGCGCGAACAGGAAGGAAAAACGATCCTCGCCGGATCGCCGCGTAAATCGTCGGCTGCGATATGCCCAGCACCCTGGCAAGAACTGCGACCCGCACGAACGCGGACGTTATGCCAAAGTCGCTCGCAAGCATTTGCTTGGTGTTTTCTCGATCGACGCTAAACCGGCTAAGTTCATCTTCTTGTGAATATTCAGAACCGGCGTGCGGAACAACTTCTCTTTTCTGCATGAGGCCTCCTGGCAATGCGCACAACGCGCTTTACCTATGCTGTTCACGCAGCGTTTTCGGATGCCCATGATTTTACTTTTTGCATTCAATAGGCATTTTTTTATTCCGGCGTTTTAAAGATTTTATTTGCCTTTCGTCGGAATTAGTCGCTGCAGCGCGCTGCAGCGACTGATTTTCCTCGTTGCCATTGTTGCCAAAAAAAGCTAAATCACCGGATTTATCGGGCGAAAAAGCCGTTGCATGAGGTCGATTTGTGTTTTTTGTGTTGGTAATAATGCTTTATGGTGCTCCCGCCCAGAGTCGAACGCTCCAATCTCCATTTTCTCGCCTCCTTGCGGGCCTTGCGCGGCGGGACTTTCCGCGAGATACGACTCTCCGCCAGCGCAGCGCTGCAGTCAGATCGAAAGATCGCTGCAGCGGGCGCGGCCCGCTGTTCATCCGAACGGCGGCTCTCGATCGCATTAGCGAATAGACCCAAGAGGAACACCATGGCAACAATCATCGAAAGAAAGCGAAAAGACCGTCCTTCGTCGTGGCAAGTCATTGTCCGCGTCAAGGGCATCCCCGCGACGACGCGCACCTTCGACAGCAAAGCAGAGGCGGAGTGGTTTTCGTTGGAAACAGAGAAAGAATTCAGAATTCGAGCGGAAAAAGAAAATTCGCCCGAAGCCACGCAGACTTTAGAGGACTTCAAGCAAGAGAACTTGAAAGACTTGCTTCGTCGTTTTCTGAAAAGCACGCGGGCGATCGACCGCCACAAACGCGTGCTGCCCACAGTGATTCGCAATCTGAACTCGACGGACAAGATCGAAAATGTTCGGCAAGGTTGGATGGACCGATATGTCGATAAAATGCGCGCGCAGAAAACGCGCGTTGGCAGGCAATTCACTTACGACACCATCGTGACGCAAATCAACATCCTGCTTTTGGCGATTCGCTGGTGGGCGGTCAAATGCGACGTCGACTACCCGAACATCGTTTTCAGCACCAAGAACTTGCCGGTCAAATGGCAGAGCAAGCGAGAGCGACGACTCTCTCCGGAAGAGGAGCGGCTTCTCTTTGCCCGGCTTCGGCGGCTGAACACGCCTCGACGGTCTCACTGGCGTCTTCTTGTCCGCTTGGCTATCGAGACGGCGGCGCGCCTGCAAGAGCTGCTGCTCGCCGAATGGCGCGAGTTCGATCTGCGACCGACGCACCGGACGTGGAAGGTCCCGGCTGGGCACACGAAAACGGACACGCCGCGCTCCATTCCGTTGACGAAACGGGCGGTGAAGATCTTGAAGTTCCTCCAACGCATCCGCTCGCGCGAATCGAGCCTGGTGTTCCACCCGTTCACGAACAAATCGCGCGAGGGAAAGATGGAGACGCGTTGCGGCTCTGCTTCCGGCTTTTTTCATCGCATTTCTCAAGAAGCTGGCCTCGTGGATTTCAGGTTTCACGATCTGCGCCACGAAGGCGTTGCGCGATTCATCGTGAACAATCCGAGAATGCCAATGCTCGCGTCGATGCAGGCCTTCGGCCACGCGTCAATGGCGATGACGCATCGCTACGCCCAACTGCGGGCCAATGAGCACGTGCTTCTCATGGACAAGTGACGCCGCCAAAACGACAATGCGCCCCGCCGACGGGGCGCATTGCCTCTCTTCTCCCAAGCCCTTCGCCGCCGCTCCCCGCCATGCTCTCTCTTGCCAAAATAAATTCGGAGCGGCGCCAAGCGCGCTCGGCCGCGACCGGCGACGGTTATCTCTTTTACCTTCAAAGCCCGTCGACGCGAGAGCGAAGCGAATTCTCTGATTACCTGCGCAGCTCAGCGGAGCTGGGCCACCCTCTTCCGTTTTGGACGGGCAACGGAGCTCGCCTCCTTGGATTGGGCGACACGCCGGAGCCCGAGCATGTCGAGCGCTTGGCGCGCGGCTTCCACCCGCTCACCGGAGAGCCGCTGGTTCAAGGAGCGGGGCCGGGGCACGTGATGGGATTGGACATGACCTTCTCCGCTCCGAAGGACGTGTCCGCCGCTTTCGCCGCCGCTGACCCGCAAACTCAAAGCGAAATCGTCGCCGCGTTGAAGGCCGCCTCGATCGCGGCCTTGCGCTACGCCGAGTCGGGAGCGCTCACGCGGCACGAGAAAGGCGGCCGCGTCCAGCGCGAAGCGGACGCCACTCTCGCGGCGTGCCACGTCCATTTCGCCAGCCGCTGCATGGACCCTCAGCTCCATGTTCACGGTTTTTTGCTGAACGTCGGCAAACGCCAGCGGTCGAGCGAATGGAGCGCGTTGGAGCTGCGCCCCCAGTTCGAGCGAAAGCTCGCGACGGGAGCCATTTTTCGCGCGGAGCTTGCCTGGCGAATGCGCGAGCTTGGTTTCTCGGTTGTGCCCGACGGGCCTTACTTCAAACTCGCCGGCGTTTCGGAGGCGCAACGCGAAGCGCTCTCGACGCGAAGCCGCCAAATTCGCGAGCATCTGGACCAACATTCGGCCGGCGATCACACCGCCGCCGCAAAGGGGCTCGCAGCGCTCAACACGCGCGCGGGCAAAGCGGAGCCCCCTTTGCCCGAACTGCTCCAAAGCTTCAAAAAGCAAGCGGAGCGCGTCGGCCTCGACGCCGAGGCGGTGGCTCGCATGCGCTCGGGTCTCGCGCCGCTCGCGGTCCTTGCGAGGGCCAACATGGCTGACGCAAAGCGCAAAAGCGCAGCGCCCAACGAGCTTCGCCAATGCTCGTCCGTGACGGAGTCATTGGCCGCCGACAACAACGCCTCGTTCGCCATCGATCGCGAAGAGCTGCTCGGCGAGCTAATGTCCGGGAAATCTTGCGCCACTCGCCAAGAGGCGCTCGCGGCGATATGCGCTCGCGCGATGGGCAGATGGCCTGCCGCGAGATGCCTCGAAGAGCTCGACAGCTTGATGGCTTCCGACTCTGTGGCGAGGCTGGGCGCGACTGCCAGCCTGACCGAGATCTTCGCCTCCAAAGAGCGGCAAGCCCTTGAGGCGACCATCGATTTGCGCGTGAGCCAAGGGGAAGGAAATCGTGATCACGCGATTGACCCGGCGCTTGTCGACCAGGAGTTCAACGCGCTCGAAGGCGCTCTGCGCGAACAACTTGGTGTGCCAGTTTCTCTGGATCAACAACGCGCCGCGGCGCGCCACGTCGCTTGCGAGACCGGCCGGCACGCGTTCGTGGTCGGTTGGGCTGGAACCGGTAAAACGACGATGCTTCGCGCAGCGACACGCGCTTATGTGGCGGCGGGATTTTCGGTGATGGGCTGCTGCGCCTCGGCCTCGGCAGCGCGCAATCTCGCGAAAGAAACCGGCGCGAAATCTCGAACGTTGGCAAGCTTGCTGCTCGCGGCGCGCTCCGGCCGAACGCCCCTCAATCGGCGCTCAATCGTGGTCTTGGACGAAGCCGGGATGGTTGGCTCCCCCGAGTTCTCCGCATTGCAAGATGTTGTCTTGGCGGCCGGCGCCAAGCTCGTCTGCGTCGGCGATCCCAAGCAATTGCAGCCGATTGAGGGCGGCGGCATATTCGCCTCGCTGCTTCGCCTGCACGAAGGAGCCGAAATATCAAGGATTCAGCGACAAAAAACCGCCTTCGAACCGCTCGTCGAGTGGCTTGCCGATCAATCGAGAGCCGGCCAAAGCATCACGAAGGAGCAAATCGCAACGCTGCGCGATGCGCCGGAAGACGCGCGCGTTGCCGCAGCGGAGAAGCTGTGCGCGAGCTCGCCAAAACTCGCGCGCGGTTTCGCCCGCTGGCGTGATCGGTTTGACCATGAATGGCTTCGCGAAGCCGTCTCGGAAATCGCCCAGGGCGCAGCGCTCTCAGCGTTGCGACTGCTCGACCAGCGCGGTCGGCTTCATATTCACGGAGTGGGCGCTCAGCCAACCGGCAACGAAGTCGAAGCAACCGTCGGCGTCGACGCAAGCGGCCAAGTCGCGGCCACGCCGGCCATGCGAGGGGCGGTCGAACGCTGGGCGGCTGACCGGACGCAATTGCCGGCAAAGATCATGATCGCCGCCACTCGCGCGGAAGTCGCCGCGCTGAACGCGATGGCGCGGGCCACGCTCACCGAGCAGCGCCTTGTCAAAGATGAATTGGGCGTCGACGTCCTCGTCAATGTCCGTGAAGCGGAGCCGCAGAGCAAACGCTTTGCGCCAGGCGACCGCATCGTCTTCACGAAAAATGATCGAGCGCTCGGCGTGACGAATGGCGTCGTTGGAACCATCGTTGCAGTGAATGTTGGAGGAGAGCTCGGCAAGGTTGAGCCCGAGCTGCTCGTCGAACTCGACGCCGCCAACGTCGCGAGCGGTGAAGGGAAAGGGCTTGTCGCTGTGCCCGCGTCGTTCGGTTGGCTGGATCACTCCTACTGCCTGACAAATTTCAAGAGCCAAGGGCAAACGGTTGACAGCGCGCACGTCGTCGTCAACCCGGCCGCCGTGGATCGCGAGTGGTCGTATGTCGCCGCAAGCCGCTCGCGCTTTGCGACCACGCTCTATGTCGACGCGGCAGCCGTCGGGGCGTTCGATCCCGATTCGCACTTGGCTGCCGCGCAAGCCAATCAGCAAGGCGCGCTTAGCCGTGAGCAGATCGTCGAAGCGCTTGCGCGCCGCATGAGCAAAAGTCGAGCGAAAGGAACGACGCTCGATTTCCGGGACGCAACATTGACGGAGGCCGACGGCCCGCGAAAACCCGAGCCCCACTCGCGACCGTATCCTCCGCCGATGAAAAGTCCGGCTGAAACAACGTCCTTAGAGAGAGCCGGCGGCCAAGCGCCGATGCTTCGCGGCGCGAACGCCGTGGCGCGTCCGATATCCACCGATCGCCGCCCTCCTGAGCACAAACCTGTCACAGTGGCGCCTCTCTCCGCCAACGCGCGCAGAAGACTTCAGCGGCTTATGGGCGCGAAGCCACGCCGAAGGCGCGACCGGGAGCGCGACGGCAGCCAGCATTTGCGCCAATAGTCGCCGAGAAAACGCAGTTCGCAGAGATGCGTGGCTCTCGAGCCGCTCTTAGTAGGTCACGTTACGCCGAGCGGCGCCCCCGAGATCGCCGCATGAAGACGGAGGAGAAATGTCAAGCGAGCCAACACCGGGCAATCGATGGAACCAACGACAAGTCAGCTTCTGGCTGACGCCGAAGAGGAAGGAAAAGCTGCAAGCGCTAGTTGCGGCGTCGCCTGGCATCGCCACTCCGACTGACGCGATTGACCGGGCCATCGAACTGGCGTCCACGCCGATTTTCGTTCCGGCGAGCGAGATCGATGCGGCGCGCGAGATGCGCGAGTCCCGAACAGAAACGCTGTCTGCGATGGACCTAATGGAGCGCCGCCTTCATTCCGCCGTGGCCGCTTGCCGTGAAAGCAGCGAGCAGAGCGCTCGCAAAATTCTTGCTGATGTCGAGCGCGCTGGCGTGATTGCCGAAGAGATGCGAGGAATGATGGCCGACGCCGCGGCGAATGGTTTCGGCGACGCAACTGATGACCAGGAACGCGAAAGTTCGCCTATATCGCTCAAAGATTGGCTGGACGCGGCGTCTGCAATGCCGGACGGAATCAGGCGCAAATCCATTCAAGCGCGCGCCGTTTGGCAAGCTAAAACGCGCGCTTCGGGCCCATTCGTCTCAATGGACTTTAGCTGCCAACTTGTCGCGGCGTCCAATGCCGAAAAACGACAAATGCCCGCGCCCGCGCTTGTCCGCGTCGAACTTATTGAGTGGGACGATCCAATCTCACGGCTCGATTCGTTCGACACGCACTTGTTTCTGTGCAACCTATTGCCGGGCGGATCATGGCAAGTGGCCGCGCGCTCGCTCGACAAGGAGGGGAAAACAAAAACGGTCGTCGGTTCGTTTCTCGCTTGACGACAGCGCGCTTGCCCCACGTTTTTGCGCGTTCGCGCACCCGATGGTTTTTCACCTGTCAAGGGTGCGTCAGGTGTATAGCAAAAAAAGAGATCGAAAAGACCGACGAGTCAATAAAGCCGACGACTCACATTAGAGCGGCCGCTGCGCGAGCTTCGAGCAAACTTGCGATCGTCTCCCGATTGTTCCTCGCCGCCGCCTGCGCGAGCTGGCGCAATGCCCCGAGCGATTCCGCGTGATTTCGCAAGAGCCTCGCCGCCTCCGCCGCGCCGGACCGCTGGCCGCTCGCGTCCGCGTCTTGGACGACCGACTCAAGTTTTTCCGCCGCCCGCGCGCACTCGCGAAGGGCTGCGGACGCTGATTGAAACCGCGGCAAAACGAGGCGTTTGACCGCCTCTTCCAACTTCCCCGCGCGCTGCGCGCTGGGCGAAGAGCGCTCCTTGGCCGCTCGAAGCGCCGCGAGCGCTTCGTTCCGCAGATCCTCTATTTTCAGCTCCGCCGCGCGAAGCTCGCGCGCGGATTGCTCCGCGAACGCCCGGGCGCCGCGCAGCTCGGCGAGCAGCGCCGGCGGATCAAAGTTCGACTCGTTCATGTTCGTTGAATGCTTTTCGATGGCTCGGGCATGGAGGAAGCGCGCGCATTCCTTGAGTGTCGGCAAGCGCGGCGGCTTCTTTAATCGAGGCGACTCGACTCGCGCGTCTTTGCGCTCGCCTTGCGCGTTTGAGCGTTGGCTCTAGTCGCCGACTCGGGTGCGAAAACACACTTTCTCGCGGGCGCGTTTCGCGAGAGCATTGAGAGCGCGCCGCGGGGATTTTTTGGCGCCAGAAATTTCACCGACCAATTAAAAAGAAAAGAGAGAACCATGTGCTCCACTGCTTTTCGGCGCGCCGCAGCCCGCCTGCTTCGGCGCGCTCGTCCTTTGAGCCAAGAACACGCGGCCGAGCCGGCGCCAGGAATGAAGTCTTGGCCTCAGGCTGGGAGCGTCTCCGACCAAGCGGCTTCGTCGATCGAATACCGCGAAGCGCGCCACGGCTTTTTGATTCGCGTCTCGCCCAACAAAGCCGGCTCGTTCTCTCTTTTTGTCGAAGGCGGCCGCGCCAGCGAAGCGGTGGGCCTTGAAAACCGGCTAGCCGCCGCGGGCTGCTCCGGCGCGCAAAAGTTTCAAACCTTCGGCGCGGCGATCGAGGCCGTGGAGGCGGCCAAGGGCGCGATCGACGAATTGGTCGCGAGCCGCGACGCCTAAGCTTTTTCCTGCGCAAGCCTTTCGCCGACGGCGCTTGCGTCTCCCCTATGCGTCGCGGACCCCGCGCTGCGCAAACATTTTCTGTGGCGCGCCCGACAAAATCGAGACACAATGCGGCCCAGTTGTTGCGATCTGAGCCCATCTTGCCGAGCGATCCCCGAGCGGCCCGAAAGAGAAATCGCCATGGACGCGCAGGTGAAAGTGATCGGCCGCTTTGAAAGGTGGTCAAGCGAAACTCGCCCCGCGATCGACAGGCGTCGCGTGCTGGTGGTCGACGATTATGAAGACATCGCCGAAAGCCTCGTGGCCGTCTTGGAGCTCAAATGTTTCGAGGCGCGCAGCGCGTTCAACGGAGAGCAAGCGCTGCGGCTCTTCGAGTCGTGGCGGCCCCACGTCGTCATCTTGGACATCTCCCTGCCCGACGTGCACGGAATTGAAATCGGCCGGCGCATGCGCTCGCTTCTTCGCCATGACGCGGCTCTGATCGCCCACACAGCCTTGGACGCGTCGGAAATTCGCGCGGAAGCGATTTCCGTCGGCTTCGACGCCTTCGCCGGCAAGCCGATCTCGCCGCCCGAGCTGGTCGCCATCATTGATCTCGTTTGTCCCGACGCCCGAGAATGGGCCAAGGCGCGCCGAGGGTGGAAGCAAGCCGCTGTGGCCGGAAAATAACCGTGGCGCTCCACTCGGAGTCCGCGCGGCTGGGCGAGACGCGAAACGCTTAGGCTCGCGAGACGGGCATCGAGAACACGAAAATCGTGGACCCGTCTTTTGAGTCCACGCGGATGGAGCCGCCATGCCGAGTCGCGATGTGTTCGACGATGAACAGCCCGAGCCCCAAGCCGTCTGGGCGCTTCGCGCCTTTGGGCCGCCAGAACGGCTCGAAAATTCGCTCGCGCGTCTCCTGGTCCAACTCTGCGCCCTCGTTCGCGACGCGAATTTCAAGCTCCGATTCGCTTGTTTCGGCGACGATCGAAACAGGGCGATCTCTGGCGCCGTGCGTCAGAGCGTTGTCCAGCAAATTGCCGAGAAGCTGCTGCAATCGCGTCGGGTCGCAGTCAATTGCGCGAGCAATGCGGATTTGGCTGTCGATCTGTTGGCCGGGACGCGCCTCCCTGACTTCTTCGACGACCTGCGAAAGCCGCTCGGCGAGATCCGGGCAGCTTTGCCAGCGCATCGTGATTCCGCCGCCGAGCCGAGCCCGCGCCAAATCCAGCACGCCGTCGATTAGCGAAGCCATGCGCGCGACAGCGGCCAAGAGAATTTTCGCGATCCGGGGCAAGTTCGCGCGCTCGGGCGCGATCGAGAGAGTCTCGCCCAAGGCGCGCACGGTGGACAACGGAGTGCGCAGATCATGCGCGAGGACGGCGACAAAGCGCTCCCGCTGCTCGGCGGCGGCCGCCTCGTTGCCCAACCTCGCCTCCGCTTCCGCGCTGCGCCGCGATTGCGCGATCAAAAGAGCCGCGAGCTCCGCGAAGACTCCCGCCGCGTCGCGAAGCCCGGCGTCGGCGACCGAATCTGCGCGAGAGGCCACAAGGCACAGGTTGCCGAAAAAGCTTCCGTCGCGCAGCGTGATGGGCTGGCGCAGCCGAAGCGCGCCGTTTTCCGGCGGCGGCGGGTCGATCGCAGGCTCGCCGAGCTCGCGCATCCACGCGTTCTCGGGCTGCTCCAAGCTCTGCCCGGCGGCGAAAGAAGATTCTTGGCGGCCCCGAGCGGCGATTGCGCGCCAGGGCCCGCTTGCGGGCGAAGCGACGACGGCCGCGAGCGCCTGCGGCATCCGGCGGAAGATGGCGTCGACAAGCTGCGCGAGCGCGTCCGTCTCCGCTTCAATAGCGGGGTCCTTGGGCGGCCCTTCGCCCGGCGCGTTCTTGTTTTTCATTGGAAGATTCGCGAGATTGCGCGTGGGGCTGGGCCTTGGCTGGCTCGCCGCTTGCGCTCAGCCGCGATGCTACCGCGACTTTGGTCGGCGCGAAAGCTGTCCAAGAGAACCGGCGCGACGTCGACTTTTTGTCGCGACGTCGCCGCCAGCCCAAAACGCATTGCGGCTCGCGCCGATAGCCGCAAACACCGTAACCGTCATGCCCAAATCGAAATCGCGCAAGCCCATCCGCAGCGTCGCGAAGGCGGCGAGACACAAAAAGGTTCTCTACCTTCCGCTCGACCGCGACTCGGTCGCGCAAATCGCTGTTCAAGTCAGGATGGCCTTGGAAGTCGCGCGCGCCGGCCAAGGCGACGCGGCCACGTTGCGATGCCTGGCGCAGGCCGTCGCCCTGACGGGCCTCATCGCCGCAGCCGGCCATGGCGAGATCGAAGAGGAGGCGCTTCTCGCCGCCGAAGACGCGCTTTCCGGCGTGCTAGCGGCAGGCAATCTTAGTGGCTGGGGATTGGACGCGGAGAAATTCGCCTGCGCGACAACCGTGATAAACGAGCATGATCGCCAGTTGCGCGAGACGCGACTCGACGTCGTGGCTCGGGCGTTCGAGCGAATAGAGCGACGGCTTGGTTCTGGACTTACGCTTGCCGAACTGTTCTCGCTGCGCCGTCAAGCGTAGAAGGGCTGCAAGCCCGCGAGGACGCGCATTTCTGCGCGGCCAGACATGCTAAAGGCGGCGCCACATCGCTCTCCCCTGCGGCCAGCGGACAATTTGAGCACGACAGCTTGGTCCCTTGCGCGACGCAACCGCCGACGGCGGCAGCCGGAGCGGCATTGTCGTGCAAGCGATCCAATCCTTCACATGACAATTGCGGCTGGCGAAGCCGGAAATTCCTCGATCCAGCTCGGGCGTGGGGCCTCGGCTCACTCGCTCTCGCCCGCTCGATTGTCCGCCGCGATGGCCTCCAAGGTGGTGACAAGGCTCAGCAGCGACTCCGAGTGATGCCGCTGCAAGTGCGCGTGAATCGTTTCGTTTCGCAGCAAGCGGGCCACAAAGCTTTTTGCGACAACCAAAGAAATCATGGTGTCGCCAATCTCCTCCTCCACCACATGGCAGTCTTGGCGCAGCCGCTCCATTTCCGCTTCCAGCTTGGCGAGGTCTTCCGCGGATATCGCGCCTTTTTTCTTCGGCTTGGCGCCGTCCACGAGCCCATCGGCCCGCGTGGTGGCCAATATCATCTCCGCGTAAGTCGACGTGAACTTGTTTGCCGCCAGCATCATTTCAGCCGCCTCGATCTGCCGGAACGGCTTCATCTTTTTGAGAAGGGTGAATATTTTCGGGATCACCTGTTGGTTCTTTAAAAGCGAGGCAGCCTCGGGCGCGATTCCGTCCAGCAAGGAGGCGCGCTCTCGGATTTTGCTCACGTCCATTCGAAGCGCCTCGGCGATTCGCCGCTCCGAGGCCCCCTTGGCAAGCGCCGCGCGGATCATCCGGTGCTCTTGAACCGCCGACAAGCGAGTGATGTGGCGGTTGAACGTGAAGCCCTCGTCGTCAGTCGAGACCATGCAGGGCGCCGTGGCGCGCCCGAGTTGCTTCAACGCCTCCAAGCGGAGGCGCCCGTCCAAAAGGTCGAAGTTGCCGGGGCTGCGAGACGAGGGGAACACCGCCAGGGGCTCGATGACCCCAAGCTCGGCCACGGACCCGACAATCGTTCGGAACTTGGTGCTGTTGAGCGCGTGGCGGGCGAGCTTCGCGCCGGACAAGATCTTTTCTATCGGAATCTCGACCACCTTCTTCTCAAACCCATGCTTCACGTTGCTCATGGCATCAACTCCATTGGAATGCGCGAGGCGACGGCCTCTGGAACATCGTTGACGCCCTCTGCGCGCAGGAGCGTTCTAAAGTGTTCGTCCTCCAAGCACTTTCTCAAAGCGGATGTGATGATGAGCAGCCGCTCGCCCTGCAAGTTGGCGTTGCGCACGATGTATCGCTGACGGGTCACCTCGTTCTTGTAAGTGCGCAAGAGGTTTTGCGGCGTCGGCTTGTCGCGCGTCTGGGATCGGCCATGCAGCTTCTTTCCCACCGCCTCGCGCTTGGTGAGAATCCGCCTCACGCGCAGCAGCTGTTCGCCGGTCAGCGTCTTGTTTTCGTAGGCGGCGACCATCGCCGCCTGGGTCTCCTCGCCGGAGGCGCGAGCGACTTCTATGGCGAGCCACAGCGGCATGACGCGCATTTCGACCGCTTGGATCAACCGCTGCTCGCCTTTGTCCAGCAGTTGCAAGATGCCGTTGATGTAAGCGTCGTCGAGGTTGGTCTTCTTGGCGATCTCCGTGGTCGAGTAGCCCTTGTCTCGCAGAGCGCGCAGCCCGCTGAGCAGCTCCTCGGTCGAATGCCGGCGACGAGCGATGTTCTCGGCCAGCGTGATCAGATACCGATCGACTTGGCTGGCCTCGACGACGCAGCAGGGAATGGCCGTTTCGCCGAGCGCTTTGAGCGCCTCGAGCCGCCCTTGCCCGCACAAGACTTCGTGCCACTCGCCGTCGGCGTCGTGCCCGCCGCGGGCGACCGTGATGGGTCGCTTGAGGCCGACCGAGGCAATGCTCTCGACGAGCTGCGAGAAAAAATAGGGGTTGCGGGTTCGAGGATTCAGCACTCGCAGCCGCTCGACGGGAATCAAGGTGATCTCTTCGTCGCGCGACAGGCCCGCCACTACGCGGTTTGCTCGGTCATTCATAGCGAATCCTCCTGAGGGCCGTGCGGCGCGCGAGGCGAGACAGGCCCCCAAGGTCGTCGCAACGGTAGGCTTCGATGGCAAAGTGATTGTGGTCGCCGAGCCGCACCAAGCTTGTGGAGGCGTCGATCGCCGGCAACAAGTAGTAGTCGCGGATCGACTTCGCGTCCGGCTCCATGCGCACGGCGACCGTGATGTCGGGGCTCAAGGCGTTGTCGAAACGGACCACCCAACGATTGTGGCCGCTTGGCGTGCGCTGGCATCGAGACAGCGCGAGCGAGACTTTGAGCTCTTCGTTGACCAGCAACAGTCCCGTCGCGGCGTCGCGCTCGACTCGCGCGCCGACCCCGCGCATGGCCGCCTCGGCTTGCGAGACGATCTCCGGATGCAGCGCGCGCAGCGCCCGGTTGATCTCCACGTATTGGTAATTGCGCAGCGGCGAGTAGCCGATCAGGCTGTAAGTTCGCAACAAGCTTCCAAAGCGGCTCGCGTAGGCGCTGCTTGACGGGCAGCCGGACGCCTCGTCGATGACGATCCCGGAAAGATACCCGCGCCGCGAAAGCACCCCGCGAAGCGCGTTCAGCATGTCGTTGTCCGTCATACGGCAGGACCGCGCCAAGATGATTTGCCGAGCCGCCGCGAAGGTGATTCGATCAACAATCGCGGCGAACGCGCCTTCCTTGCGCACCCACGCGGCGGGCGGGTTGCTCACTCGCTGCTGTTTGAGTTTGAACGACACGCGGTTCCACACGTTGTCGCCGGCGTATTTGTCGTTCACCAAAATCTGATGGACGGTTCCCCGCGTCCACGGGCGCCCAAGGTCGGTCGCGACGCCGCGCTCGTTGAGCTGTCCTGCGATCTCCGCCTCGCTTCTCCCCTCGTCGACGAAGGCGCGGTAGATGCCTCGCACCATCTCCACCTCCTCGGCGGGGCCCAACGTCAGGATCACGCGTTGGCTTTGCAACGACTTGCGATCGCCGCGGGATAACTCGCCTTTGACAGCGCCGGATTCGTCAATTAATGTTCGACGCAAGCCGTAGCCGGCCGGGCCGCCCTGGCGTCGACCCATCCGTATTTGGCGCGATTGGCCGGCGTGCACTTTGACGCTGAGCTCGCGGCTGTATTCGCCCGCCATGCTTCTTTTGACGGCCTTGATGATGCTCGACACCGGCGTGCCGTCGTTCTCGAATTGCTCGGCGCAGTAGAGCACCTTGACGCCCGCTTTCTTGCATCGGATTTCGCAAATCGCGCTCTCGTCCGGATCTTGGAACCGGCCCCAGCGGCTGACGTCGTAGACGAGGACGGCCGAGTAATCGGCTTTCCCCGACTCGACGTCCCTCAGCAATTGTTGCAGTGAATCGCGGCCGTCGAGAAGGAGCCCGCTTTTCCCCTCGTCGGCATACACGCGAACGATTTGAAGTCCGCGCGTCTCGGCGAACGCGCGAATGACGTCGAGTTGGTTATGCGTCGAGTATTGCTGCAAGTCGGTCGACATGCGCACATACGCCGCCGCCCGCCCTTCGCGGCTCGCGGTTTGGCTTTCGATTGCGCGCGTCGATCTTGCCACGAGCCCTCCGGCGGACGGCGTTGCGTCGAGCGCGAGCTCGGCGCGCCTTTCGTCGGCGAGCGGCCCCGCTCCTCTTTCAAGCTTTGCGTTTGACGATCTTAGTTGTGGAGGCCCGAAAAATGTTGCCGAAACCCCGCAAGAACTTGCGCGGCGCGAGCGAAATCAGCGCGCAATATCCCGCCCTCATCGCTCTGGCGCTGGCCTCGGAGCTGCGCGATTCGCGCCACGCGGCGAAGAAGTTGTCGCGATGGACAGGGGCGAGCGAGCGCACGGTCCAAGACTGGCTTTCAGGGACCCGAGGGCCCAGCGGGCCGCACCTCGTCGCCTTGGCTCGGCACTCGGCGGCGGTGCACTCTGCGTATCTTTCGATGTCGGAGCGCGCAGAAGAGCTTGCGCCGAACGTGAATGCCTCGGTGGGGCTGCTCAGGGAAGCGCTAGACCTTCTGACATCGCGCGCAGGCTGAATGCGCTTCAATTGCGGCACTCACTCGCACCAATATGCAGTCTTGCGAGCTCCGCGTAGAATCAACCGGTTTCAATGATCATCGCCCCCTTACTTGTGCGGAGTCTCGATCCCGGCTGGTCGACAAGCGAAGCTTCTAGGCTGGAAATTGCAATTACATGTGAGGCAACGACTTGGCTCAGAGCATTTCGCGCGGCGCGCGTCAAAGAACGGGCGCTCTGCATTCAGCAAAGCACGAATAGTCTCATGGCAAAGGATTCTGGTCTGTGAGCTCTCAGAGCCCATCGTCGCATACTCCTTTGACGGGCGACCCCGCGCGCCAAGCGATTGCCTCCCTGCGCGGCTACGATTACCAAATCTGGCGATCGGTCGAAGCATGGATGCGGCTAACCGAAGGCCAAACCTTGTTTCTTGAATGCGCCGAAGACTTCGACCTCGTCGATGAGCGAAGCGCGGAAGCCACGCAGGTAAAGAGCTCAGCAAAGGATATTTCATTGGGCTCTTCGGATGTCCGCGAGGCGATCGAAAATTTTTGGTTGTTGCGCGAGCGAAATCCTGACCGGTCAACGTTGACGATGCGGTTTCTCACGCGCGGCAGCATCTGCTTCGAGAGGTCGAGGCCATTCGGCGATGAGAAAGGCATTGAAGCCTGGCGGCGAGCCGCTACCGGCGACGACGACGCGGCGCTCGCCGTGGGTCGCTTCTTCAATCAGAGTTTCGAAACGTCCGCGCTCAATCATTTTCTCGCCACGGCAAGCGCCGCCGAGTTGCGTAGCCAGTTATTCGCTTGCATTTATTGGATCACTGACGAACCCGACACCGAAGCAGTTCGACTGAGCGTCGAGCGACTCGCCATTCAGCTGGGAGCCACTCTGGAAATTTCCGCCATTGCGTCAGTGGCGGCGGTTGACGGCCTGCTCGCTTTCTGTCGCGAAAGGGCGGCTAGACCCCATCCGCATTTGCGCAGCTTGACCGTTGAAGACAGGCAATTGGCCTTCGAGGCTAAGACAAGCCTCAATGTGCCAATGACGAACGCCGTGCTCGCGAAGTTGGGCAATGCCTTGTATTCGCCAAGTAGCCAGTCGCTCGCTGGCGGCGTCATGGCGTTTGAGCCTGCACCCCTCGGAATCGGGCCGCCGCCGCTGCCAGCCTTCACGTTGCCGAGGATGCCGCTCGTCGGAGCCATTGCGGAGTCGCTGCGTAACGGCAGCGCTGCTTTGATCGTCGGGTCTGAGGGTCGAGGCAAAACCACCCTTGCCAACCTTGTTTGCCGAACGCTGGACCAAGCCGATTTTTGGTTGGACCTGTCAGCGCTCGATCGCGCCTCTCTGTCGACGACATTGGAGCGGCTGCTAGTGCAACTGCGGGCCACCGACACGCCCAAAGTCGTCGTTCTCGACGACCTTCCCGTCGCGAGCGGCATGGAGCAAGGCCTCTGGACGCGCCTGAGCGCAATCATCGGCGAGTGTTCAGCTCGCGGACATGTGCTTATTCTCACGGCGCGAGGCGTCAATCCGGAGTTGGTCGATCCGAGAGTGCGCACCACGGCAATCGCTTTACATGACGTGCCTGACTTGGCACGGGAGGAGATTGCAGATTTCGCGGCATCCCTTGGATGCCCCTTCAAATTGCGTGACGTTTGGGCTTCGATGATCTTGGCTCAAACGGGCGGCGGCCATCCCAAACTGGTTCACTTGCGCGGGCTCGAGCTTCGCGATGAAGGTTGGCCGCCGCCGACTGTGACGACACTGGATAAGCCGCCTAGGAGCATCTCCGAGGCCAAACAATACGCGCGTCAAGAGGCATCAAGAACGCTGCCTGATCAAGATCGGGATTTGCTCTACGCAATGAGCCTCGCCATGGCTCCCCTCGACCGCGACATGGTGCTCGCCATTGGCCATGAACTGGCCGGTCTTTCAGCGCCGGGCGACGCCTTGGACCGGCTCGCGGGTCGTTGGATCGAACCGCGAGGCGCAGGCTCCTATCAAGTGACAGCGCTCCTAACCGGACAAGCGACTTCTGCGTGGCCCCCAGAGAAGATCGAACGAGCGCACGCATGCCTTTTCGACGCGATTGCACGCAAGCGCAAGCTCAGCGTCGACCAAGCGCTTCCGATGTTCATGCATGCCTTCCAAAGCGCCGACGATGCGCGCTTCGCCCACTGCTTAGTGGGACTTGTCAGCGAGGAAGGCAGATCGCGCGAGATTGTCTACGAATGGATCGCGCCCGCGTTGCTCATCGCGCGCGGAACAAAAACCAAAGCCCTGCCGCGTTTCAGCGGCCGAAGCCTTGTCCTTTTAAAGTTGCTGCAGTTCCGGATTGCGCAACAGCAAGATGTTGGTCAACTTGCCGAGATCGCTTTCGAATGGGGAGAAGAGATCGCCCGTCTGCCCGCCGGGCCAATGCGCGACGGCAGCCGGCTGCTAAGGTCCTTTTCGATCGCATCGTCAACCGAAGGTTTCCTTCAAGCGTCGACGCTTATTCAGGCGCTCGAAGAGCTGATTCTGCTTGAAGATATGGTTCCGGCAGAGGCCCGTCGAGGACTGCCTGTCGACTTGTCAGTGGAGGGGCATGAAGGCGACGACTTGGTCGCCACCCTCTTTATGTTCATGCAGGCGCGATGTAACACGGTTGACTTTCAGCATGAACTGCTAACGGCTTTGGAACAGGTTGACCCGCCCGCGCGAAATCGGATGCTCAAGGCCTTCGACATTCCGTTCGTCCGTCAAAACCAGTTGTTTGTGAATCGACCGTGGCTCGCAGAGGCGGAACGCGAGACACCGCGCTGGGATTTCGCCGTGACGACATTGCGCAGAATGATCGAGCTCGCCACCGCGTGGGACTGCGCTGGGCTTGGAACTTCCGCAGCTCGGGTCCTCGCCCTCATTTATGACGAGCACTTGGACAACCACGACGATGCTATCGCCTGTCTTGACGACGCGGTCGCGCGTTTCGGGGAGTCGCCCGTTCTAACTGCGCAAGAAGGGAATGCGCTTTTTTACCGCAAGCGATATCCGGATGCGCTTAGATGCTGGCGGAAGTCCCTGTGGCGCCCCACTTCGGCCATTGACAATGGCATTCGCGATCCCTACATGTTGCGCAAAGCGGGCATAGCGTCCGGCCTCATCGCCGATCACGAGAGCGCTTCTGCTTGGTTTGAAGCTGCGGGCGACCTTGCACATCAAATGGAGTTGCGCGCCACAGCCGGAGGCGCCTGGTTCGACGCCGCTTATTGCGCGTTCAACAATGGCGCTTGGGGTAAGACGATCGCGCTGGCACATGCGGGGCTTGAGGCCTTGCGCAATGACTTCAATCCAAGCGACGAGTTCGCGCTTTTCGCAGCCAAAAAACTGGGCGGCCATATCATCTTTTGGATGCTTGCGCAGCTGCGAACAGGCTTCGCCGAAGTCCCTGCTCAGCCTGCCTTCGGGCAATGCAGCAATCCGGATCGAGACAAGAGTATCGCGCAGCTGCCCAACAACCCCTTCGACGTGGCCGCCGCGATGTTGCTTGAAATTGCTTCCCTTCTCGGCGTTTCCAGCGCTGAAACCAATTCCCTGCGAGCGCGCGTTGAGGACACCAAGATTGCCGCCGCGAGCTTTCAATATTGGGCCATCCGCTGCAACGAAGCGGTCAAGAGCGGTCGCTTGGAAGATCTGGCGACGATGTTGATGGGGCTGAGCCGCGCGCATTGGATCTCCCTTGCTCAGAAGAAAAGCGGTGCTAGTCCTCTGACGCCCTACACCGGATCGATCGACGATCTCGACCGGACAACTCCGTTGGGCACTGAAGCCGTGTTTATAGCCGCGCTGTGGCTTCGCGAGCTCAATGGCGGCTCGCCGCGTTCACTGGCTGAGAGCTGGGCCGAAGACCTCGGCGGGAGCCCTGACGGGCGACATCTTCATGCGGAGGCCCAGCGCGCCCTCAGCGCCTTCGCGATCGACGGACAGATGGCGAAAACGATTTTCTTCAATCGCAACGCGGGCTTCGTGGACAGACTAGGCGCCGCCTTCCGATTGCTGGTCGGCTTCAATCGGGAGCCCGCTATGACCACGCGCTGTCAGGGCGTCGCGTTGACATGGCTTCTAAAGTCCGGCGGCCAATTAACGTTCGATGCGATGCTTCCGCCTATCGCTAGACACTTTGCATCCATGTGGCGTCAGCATGGGTCCACGCCCGCGTTGCTTAAATCGCCAAGGATCGTCCTGCCGCTTCTTCATGACGCAATCGAGAGCGCGACGAACGCGCCGGAGCAGCTGCTCAAGCTGTTCAACGCCGCCGAAGCCGCCACGGGCATTGCGGCCGGGCGCGAGCTTCGCGACGAGCTGCGCAAATCGATGAAAGCGCATGCAGCGCGAGTTCCATGGTGACTGCATTGAGTGCATTGCGCCCACCCCTGGCTTGCCTCAGTCGTCCGCCACTTACCGATTCGGCTCTCTCTGGGACTTGTGTTGGAAAGGTGTCGCTTGAGGCGACAGGTGGTTCTATTCCATTGCCATGCGGCGTGGCGCGCTGCTCCTATTGCGGCGAAGCTCTGCGACGATCCGATGATTTGTCGTTTCGGCGCACACTCCTTTTCGGCGCCCAAAAGCCCTTTTATACTCTGCCTGCTGGAATTGTCCGACTTTAAAAATAACGGAGAGGGCCCATGGAAGAGTTCGAGCAGCAACCGTTCGTCGACGCGGAGCTTTTGGAGAACCCCGAGCCTCGCTGTCCATGCATTCTGCTTCTGGACACGTCGGCTTCGATGAGGGGCGAGCCGATTCGCCAGCTCAACGAGGCGCTGTCTCTCTTCAAAGACGAGCTGTATGCGGACTCCATGGCGGCCAAGCGTGTCGAAGTGGCGATCGTCACGTTCGGGCCGGTCGCGGTTCGGCATGACTTCGCCACGATGGACGGCTTCTTCCCGGAGGCCTACGAGGCGAACGGATCGACGCCCATGGGCGAGGCGATCACGCAAGCCCTTCAACTTTTGCGCGAGCGCAAAGACCGCTACCGTTCGAACGGCGTGAAGTATTACCGCCCGTGGGTGTTCCTCTTCACGGACGGCGCTCCGACGGACCGTTGGGAGGAAGCCGCCCAGCAAGTGCGCGTGGGCGAAGAACGCAAGGAATTCATGTTCTACGCGGTCGGCGTCGAGCAGGCCGACATGGCCCTGCTCTCCCAGATCGCCGTGCGCCAGCCTTTGAAGCTCAGAGGCCTCGCGTTCCGCGAGTTCTTCTCGTGGCTGTCGGCGTCCTTGGGCTCCGTGTCTCGGTCCAGCCCCGGCGACCCCGTGCCGCTCGCCAATCCGACCGCGCCGGACGGGTGGGCCGTTGCGGGCTGACCCGCGCTGGCGCTGGGCCGCCGCGTCGCGTGTCGGCACGTCGCATGTTCGGCATGGGACGCGCAAGCAAGACGCCTTCAGCGTCTCCGCGTCCGCTCGCGGCTCGCTTGTCGCCGTCGTCTCCGACGGCGCGGGCAGCGCGAGCCATGGCGGAGAAGGCGCCTCGCTGGTTTGCCGCGTTCTGTCTTGCCGGTTCCGCGAATGGTTTGAGCGCAGCGAGCGCCTGCCAAGCGACGACCAAGCCGTGAACTGGATCGACGAGTTGCGCGACCGTTTGGGGCGCGCCGCCTCGAACAGGAATATCGACCGAAGGCAGTTGGCCGCGACGCTGGTTCTGCTGGCGACCAGCGGCGACGAGGCGTTGTGCCTGCACATCGGCGACGGCGCCGTGGTCGCCCGATCAGGCGGCCAGTGGGAGACCGTGTCGGCCCCCGAGAGCGGCGAGTTCGCTTCGACGACGTTCTTCGTGACGGACGACCCCGAAGCGCGCCTGCGCGCCCGGCGGATCGACGCGGGGCGCGACGCTTTCGCATTGTTCTCCGACGGCATCGAGTCGCTGGCGTTGGAGCAAGCGACGCTTGCGCCCTCGCCGCGCTTCTTTGAGCCGATGCTGCGGCCGATTGACCAAGCGAGCGAGCGAGGCCGCCTTGGCGCCTTGTCGGGAGCGCTGGGCCGCTACCTCGACGGCAAAGCGATTTGCGATCGGACCGACGACGACAAAACCTTGGTCCTCCTTTCACGCCTATGAGCGCGCCGTCTGTCTTGATTTCGGGAAAGAGAGCGCGGCTCGGCGGCCTGCTAGGCCGCGGCGGCGAGGGCGACGTCTATTTCATCGAAGGCCGCCCGGGCGAGGCCGTCAAGCTCTACAAGAGCGACCTGCGCGCGCCTCGCGAGGACAAAGTGGCGGCGATGGTGGGGAGCCGGCTGTCGGAGCGAACGAGCCTGGTCGCCTTTCCGCTGGAAATCGCCGCCGACGAGTCGGGGCGCTTCGCCGGCTTCGTCATGCGGTTGGTGTCCAAGCACCGCCCCATTCACGAGCTCTATGGGCCGAAGTCCCGGAAGATTCAATTTCCGAGCGCGGACTATCGATTCCTCGCGCGGGCGGCAGCCAACGTCGCGCGCGCCGTCGCCGCGGTCCATGACATGGATTGCGTCATTGGCGACTTCAACCATTCGGGCGTGCTGGTCAGCACGAGCGCGACCGTGGCGCTGATCGACGCCGACAGCTTCCAGTTCCGGGCGCAAGGCCGGCTGCATCGATGCATCGTCGGCACCGAGGACTTCACGCCGCCCGAGCTGCACGGCGCGCGCCTGGGACAGATCGAGCGGACGAAGGCGCATGACCATTTCGGGCTCGCCGTCGCGATTTTCCAGATGTTGGCAATGGGCCGGCATCCCTATGCCGGCCGCTGCTCGGACGCCGATCTGAGCCTCGGCGAGTCGATCGCGCAAAACCGCTTCGCCTTTTCGATCGCCCGCCGGGCGCAAACCCGAACGATTCCTCCTCCGGGCTCGATCCGGCTTGAAGACTTTCCGGCTCCGCTGATCGCCGCGTTCGAGGCCGCCTTCGGCGGCGACCCCGCCAAGCGCCCAACCGCCGCGCAGTGGGTCAATTTGCTCAACGGGCTCGAAGGCGACCTGCGGCAATGCGCGGCGGTTCCCGCCCACTGGTTTCCGCGATCCTCCGGCGAGTGCCCGTGGTGCCGGCTGCTCGCCCAGTCGGGCATCGACATGTTCCCGGCCTTGTCCTTCCCGTCGACGGCGCAATCCGGCGCCAATCATTTCGACGTCGACGGCGTTTGGGCGGCCCTCAAGGCGCTCGCGCTGCCACGCCCGGAGGATCTCATCCCCTCGTCGTGCGCCGACGCGGGCGTCTCGAAGCCGACCGCGCAAGACGCCTTGGCGGAGCGGCGGAAGCGGAGAAACGCGCGCTTGTTTTGGATCATTCCGGCTTTGATCGCGTTGGCCTTCGCGCCGAAGCTGTTCGGCTTGTGGCTCGCGTGCGGTTTGGCCGCGGCCATTTCTGCGGCGGCGGCGAAGGTCGACCCTGAGCCGTTGAAGAAGGCGTTCGTCGCCGCCGACGAGCAGGCGCGAGCCGCCGCCGTCGACTGGCTAAGGCGCATTGGCTACGTGGACGCCTTGGCCCTGCGGGCAGACCTCGAAAGCGCCGTCGGCCAGCATCGAGCGCTTGACCAAGAGCTTGCGCGCGCCCTCGCCGATTTGCAGAGCTCGCGCGAGTCGCGGCAACGGGCTGCCTATCTCGACGGGTTCCTGATTCGGCGCGCGAAAATCTCCGGCATTGGGCCAGCCAAAACGGCGACGCTGGCGTCCTTCGGCATCGAGACCGCGAACGACATCACGCGCGGAGCGGTCTTGCTCGTGCCCGGCTTCGGCGAGGCCTACACGGCGAAGCTCCTCGCGTGGCGCCAGAGCCACGAGAAAAACTTTCGATACAACACGCTGCGCGACGCCTCCGACGCGCAGGCCGAGAGCGCGGCGAAATCGGCGTGGGCGGCAAAACGCGTCGCCATCGAAAGCAAGCTGCGGGCGGGCCTCGCCAACCTGAAAATGGCGCCGGCGAAGCTCGCCGCGGCCAACCCGATGGCGTTTCCTCCGCTCAAAGAGGCTCTCGAAAACCGCGAAGCGGCGCGGCGCCACTGCGAACAGCTGGGCATCGCGCCTCCGCCGACGCAACCTGTCGAGATTGTCCTCCCGAAGCGGCCGGCGCCCCCGCCGGCCTCGCCTCGAATCACGCCTGCGCCCGCTCAGGCGTCGCAGGCAGTCAAACCTCCGCTTTGTCCCAAGTGCTCGTCGGCTATGCGTCTTCAAACCGCGCGTCGAGGCCGGAACGCGGGGAACCAATTTTGGGGATGCGCTAGATTTCCAAGCTGTGATGGCGCTCGGAATCTATAGGCAATGAAAGCCTTGGGTCGCGCTCTGCATTGGCGGACGATCGGATTTGCCGACTATTCGCGTCCAGCGTCCCCGCCTCCAGTCCCACAAACTACGCAACGCCCTGAAAGGATATCGTCGGACTCGACGGTGGCGCTCTTGGTCAATTCGGCACTTATTATATGTTGCAAAATACATACAACACTATATATAGTGCCCTCTGAATGGTCAACAACTAGGATCGGTATAAAATAACCTTTCCGAACCTTCACGCTGAAAGCTTCATGATGCCAGCACGCCCTTTTACAGTCCTGTGTCTCGACGGCGGAGGCATGCGAGGCGTCTACCAAGCGGCTTACTTGGACTCTGTGATCTCTCGGATGGCCAACTCAAATCCGGGATTTCCTCCGATCGATGCTGGCAGCGTCTTCGACCTGTTGGTGGGGACGAGCACGGGAGCCATAGTTGCGTGCGCGCTTGCGGCGGGCAAGAGCCCGCGAGATGTTCGGAAACTCTACGAAACGCATGGCCAGAGCATTTTCCCCGGCCAGCGATTTCGAGCCATTCCGGTGATCGGCGACATCTTGAGGGCGTGTGGCTTCGGGAATCGCAGCGGCGAGGCCGCTTTGAAGGAAGCGCTGACCGCCGAGCTGGGTGAAACGACATTCGCGCAAGTGCTCGATAGACGAGGAATCGCGTTGGCGATTCCAACAGTGGACATGGCGCGGCACGCGGCGGTTGTGTTCAAGACGCGGCACATTCAGCGCTTGAACGGCCGCGATGATCACCGAACTCTCGTTGACGCCTGCATGGCGAGCACCGCGGCGCCGATTTTGCGCGCGCTCGCCTCGCTGACCGAGCCGGACAACGGCGTGGGCGTCGTCTACACAGACGGTGGCCTTTGGGCGAACAACCCGGGCGCGCTTGGCGCGATCGAAGCGATTGAAATCTGCGCAGCAGCAAGCCAAGGCGACCGCCCGATCCACCTTTTCATGCTTGGCTCTCTCCCCGCGCAAGGCGGCGAAGAAATCCCCGACAGCAAGCGTTTTCGAGGCGCAGGCGGCTGGAAAGCTGGCCTCAAAATAATGGAAGCGTCGATAAACGCGCAAGCTGTTGGATACGACTACATCGCGAAAAAAATCCTAGAGTTGCGCGGCGCCGGCAGCGGTGGGTGGCGCCTGCCCGCTCAGTGCCCGTCCAACGAGCTTCGAAATTATCTTTCCAACATGGACGACGCTCGCCCGAAAGTTTTGAACGCTCTGGCGCGCCAAGCGGTGTCTGATGTTGATTTCCTGTGGGCCTCTGCCGATCGCGGCGAACCGGCCGCAGCAGCCTTTCTCGATGCGTTCAGGACACGCATCGGGAACAACCCGAGCGAATGACCATGTTTGATTGCCATAAAGAAATGAGCGCCTTTCACGGCGAGAAAGTCACGCTAGCTCAAAGCCAACGCCAAGCAATGCACGACCGTCGCAACAGCGGGCGAACACGGCTGGAGAAAGGTTTGGGCCGCGACGGGCATCCCTTGCCTGACCATCACTCGCAAGGGTCCTACGCGATGCACACAATGGTTCAGGACGCTGATAACGAATACGACATCGACGACGGCGCGTATTTCAAAGAAGGCGACCTCGTCGACGCCGATGGCCGCGCGCTGACCCCGCGGGAAGCCAAAGAAAGAGTGCGAGACGCGCTTGCCCAAGACCAACGCATGGCGAACGACGCCGAGGTGCACCGCAATTGCGTTCGGCAACCCTATCCGCAGGGCTATCACATTGACATTCCCGTGTATCGGACGTTTGTCGATATCGACAGCCACGGGGGAAAGACCACAAAGCACGAGCTCGCCAGTGAAAATGCGTGGGAGCTCTCTGATGCCCGAAAGGTTACGCGGTGGTTCCAAGACCACGTGGCGAACGCTGGCGACAACGCGAAACAACTGCGCAAGGTCGTGAGGCTGACAAAGTTCTACGCGCGAAGCCGCAAAGACTGGAAGGAAAGGACGGGCAGCGGAATAATGATTTCGCGCCTTGTTTGCGACGAGTTCGTCCCGGCCAAAGACCGCGACGACCAGTCGCTGCGCGACACATGGGAGAAAGTCCACGCTCGCTTGAAGCGATCCCTTGTGGTCGAGCATCCCGTCGGGGAGACGCCGCTTGCGAAAGAGGGCGACGCGAAAGCTGCGTTCTTGCGCGACAAATTGGCCGAAGCTCTCGACACATTGCTCGTCTTGGACGACGAGCCGACACGCGGCGAGGCGCGGGCTGCATGGGACGAAACCTTCGCGACGAGCTTCTTTTCCAGACAGCCCTCGCCCTCCAACGGCGGAGGCGGCGGAAACAAGTCGCGCGTTGTTGTCTCCACAGAAGCGCTTGATCGGCGCGATGACGGCGGCGGAAGATTCGGTTGAGCTCGTCTCCAATAACGCCAGCGGCCAGCGCGTCGTCTGCCGGGCGCGCCATCGAGAACACGCTGCGGCACATGTGGCCCGACGAATGGCGCAAGCTGCGCGGACGAGAGGTGGCCGGACTTCAGGCGAAGCTCGCGGGCTCCTTCCCGATCGCGGGCGCTTGGAAGCTCGACATGCCCCTCGGCGAGCACTTGCATCCTCGCGTCGACCACGTGATTTTGCTCATTGATGACGTCTTTCCTTTCTCGCAATTTCGCGTGTGCGCGCCGCAAGCCGAAGGCCGCTTGGCGGAGCGATGGCCACATGTGGAAGGAAAAGGGATGCTGTGTCTGGCCAGTCAACCTCTCGGGCTCCCAATCGATGAGCGCCTTAAGCGGGCTGTGACGGACGCCGCAATGCTCTTTTCGATGGACGAAGCCGCGCGCAAAGCGGAATTCCAACGCGAAGCGCTGTCCTATTGGGAACGCGAATCGGGCGACACAAAATCTTGGCGATCGCTATTCCCTCCCGCGGGCGTTTCTCGCGCTATTTTTTATGCGAATCACCGAGGCGCCTTTGTCTTTGCAGATTCGGAAACTCAGCTATTGTCTTGGTTCCGTCATTCCAACATTGGCGATGCGCCAAAGCCGATGCGCGCGTGGTTCGCGATGCTTGACGAAGCGCTGGTCCCCGCGCAATACCCATCGACCGGGAGCGATCTGCTTAGGCTGATCGGTTGCGAGCAAATCCTTCCGATGCTCGATCCTCCGCGCTTTTTCCCCGTTCTGCTGGGCATGCCGACTAAGACAGGCGCGGTGTTTGTCGCAGTCCAATTACAGTGCCCCTCGAAGAGGGACATGTGGAAAGGGTTTCGACCGGGCGCACGACTGCCAGACGTTCGTGTTCTGCCCGCCTACTCCGGTCGTCGAGTCGAGCGTGTGCAGGTCGTGAGAGCGGACCACTCTTGGGTTCATGGTCGCGACCACAATCCGGCGGCGGCCATTCTCGCTGAAAAGACCGTCGCATTGATCGGGTGCGGCGCTTTGGGGGCTGAAATCGCCCGCCTGCTCACGCAATCCGGCGTTGGCAATCTGATGCTGATCGACCATGACACCTTGGCCTCAGAAAACACTTCGCGTCATGTGCTTGGCTCCGCAGAGACTGGCGGCAAGAAGGCGAGCGGATTGGCCAAGAAGCTGAAAAGGGACTTTCCCACCATCCGGCAAGCCTGCTCGTTCGACCAACGCTACGAGCAGTTGCCAGAAGACCAACTTGTGAAAATCGACGCGGCGGATTTGGTGATCACGGCTGGATTGTTCTTGCCGACCGACATCCGCGTGAACGAACGCCGCAAAAGAGCCGCAGTCAAACGCCCGTGGTTGGTCGCGTGGGCCGAAGAGCTTGCCTGCGCCGGCCATGCAGCGCTTCTGGTTTCCGACACCGACCTGACGGAGCTGTTCGACATCGCCGGGCGACCTAAACTGGCTATGACGTCGAACTGGCCATCGTCGGTCGGGACCGTCACCGAAGCAGGATGCGGAACGTCGTTTCAGCCTTACAGCGCGCTCGACATGCTTAACACCGTTGCGCTGGCCACTCGTCTCGCGCTCGATTCTTTGATGGGCCGTCGCGCCGCGTCGACCTATCGCGTCTGGCTTGGCGATCGCGACCGCGTTGCCAGATCGGGAGCCACTCTGGCAACGACGTTCGACGCGGGCATGACTGAGCGAGAAATGCCATGGCCGCGTTAGCTGAAATGCTGGGGCGGCCCTTGCTCATTCGCCACGAACGATTCGACCAACATGTTGAGATAGCGACGGAGGCATTGGCGCATCTTCGTCGATATCGACAGATTCGCGCCTGTGCGCGAGAAGCTGGGGGACAACTGTTCGGATCCGTTGATGGCTCAGTTATTCAAATTTTGGAAGCCAATGGGCCACGCCGCGAGGACGAACGAACCCGGACGTCGTTTCGGTCTGATCCGATCTCAGCGCAACGAGAAATCGACCGTTGCGTTCAGCGAGGATTGGTCTATCTAGGAGAGTGGCACACACATCCCGAGCCGCGACCAACCGCGTCGCGCGACGACACCGACGCGCTTTCGCGATTGCTCGCGAAATCACGATTGCGCGTCAATGTCCTCTTTATGCTGATCCAAGGCACCGAAAGCGGCGAAAGCGGGGTCGCTTTTTATAGCGGCAGCTCGGATGGGATTGAACGCTGGACTCATGCGAGCGCGAGCGAATAAGAGATCTCGCCGAGCGAGCTGAAAAAGACGGGTTAAGTTCGCAGGACATCATCGACGGTCTCCTGTCCTAGAGCGTGAGAACTGACCGGCAGCTCGCCGTTCATCGGCTTGCGGCAGACCTGACATTGAAAAAAGCACCACCGCATTTTGCGCGGAATTGTTTAATCGATAGCAGCACCGGAAATCTCCAAACGAGAGGGAAGTGAAAAGACCCCCTCATAGCACGAGTTTGAAGTCCCTCCGCGACCTAACCGGAGGCGCGCAGCAAACTCGTCGCACTCCCACACAAGGCCCAGCCTGCGCGTTGCCTTCCGCTTTCTAAGCGATGGGATGGGCTCCTCTTCGGTCAGTTGATCGACACTAGCGGCCGTGCGGTTTCTTGATTTCTGCTCCGATAATAACAGTGCGCATTGGTTAGCGTCGAGCACGATCGACCTGTAGAGCGCACGAAAATATGACGGGCTCTCGTATGCACAGGCCAAAAATCGAATGCCAAAAAAGTTGAGCGGATCAGCCAGTCTGAACTGTATCGGCAGGGACATTCGGCAGAAGAAAAGAGGCGCAGACCGTCCGTCGCCAATTTCTTTTGCGAGGTTGCAAAGGCCGAGCGCTTTCTTATAATCACCCCCCTTCGGCCTCCGACTGTTATTCGAAAATGATGGACGTAAAGACAATGTTTAGGACCGTGAGATCTCGCCTCCACATGACTGACCGAGCAACTGCCTTGACCGTAGTCCTCATGGGGTTAGCGGGCCTTGCCATTAGAGTTTATTTCAATCTCTAAAAGTCACGGCACTGCGCCCCCACCGCCCGGCTTATTCGCTTGCGTTCCGGATGAACCACTTTGTGAAGACGCCGGGGTGATGCTTGGATTTGGCGTAGCTCCTGCCACCGTTTGACCAGGCTGTCCTTGAGGCACAACGGATGCCACCCCGACAGCAGCGATTGAAGATGCCGAGAGGCGCCAATCCCAGAACAATGCTATCACCCAGAGCAGCATCGCCGGCCACGCGCCATTGAAAATAGTGCGCCAAAGAATAGGCGCATTAACTAATGTTTTCAACAGCATTGACAAAACACTTATTGACATCTCGATCGAGCCTAGCGCGATGAATTGAGATATAGACTCTTTCGCAAACATCAATTTGACTTGCTTATTGGAACCACCTCCCGATATTACTGCGAGCAAATTATTTTTCGGGGCAGCAGTTCTTCTTATCATCAATCGCACCACCCAAGCCTTCAACCTTTCCCAAAGAACAACAAGCCCCAGCACGACCGAAGAGACCGCGTCAATCAACGACCAAAACAATCCAGCAACAATAGGAAAAATGAAGATGAAGAGTGGCTCATCAAATCTTTGTATGACCTCAATACCTGGAAAATCAAGAACATCGCCCTTGCCGCTAAAAATCCCGGATATAAAAAACGTTACGCAACAAACCGTGAACCACGTCATAAAGCTAGGAAAAATTTTTAACTTGAAGTTTTCAACAAGAGTGGCCATTTTCTCTCGACTCTCATTCTATATGTCACGAAGCTCAATATTAAGTTCGTGTAGCGATTGTCGGCTGTCGTCACTACATTCTCCAGCCAACCACATAAAGCACTCCAAGCGATGTCTCTCGCGAAAACACCTCCGCAGTTTTTTTCAATTGCCGCACACAACTCTCAACGATTAGCAAAGAGAGTAACACGAGACGATTCGCACGCACGTCGCGGTCTCCCCATGGCACCTTCGAAACGCACGCGCTCTATTTCTGAGCCGTTGGAACAGGCGGAGGACGGTTAGCTGAGGAGCTTTCCAGACTTGCGTAAGTGATGACGTCACGTGATACTGATGGTGAGCCACCCTTATTTTGGCAAACTTTTGGCTTTCTAGCGCCAAGCGATTGATTTGGTTGGCGAATCGCCCTGGGTGGGTTGCCCTCCCTGATTCGCCACCAGCATCAAAAGAAGCCGCTGTTCCGCAAGGATCAGCGGCTTTTTGCTTTCGGCGCGCTTCCCGGCATGCCAGCGTTTTTTTGTCTTCATGCATGACCGGCGCCTTTCCGCATCTCCTTGGTTACGCGCTCGTCGCCATGACACTCAACACGCGTGACTTGCCCGCCGCGAAGTGACGCGACGCTTCTCAAACGCCTCCTCGTTCGAATCAAGCGGAGATGTTTGCTTACAAATGTCACACCGAACGCGTCCACCGGGCAGCAAACGCGGCGTTATAGCAGGCAGGCATCAATGCCTTGCAAGCACTCAACGGAGACGCTGCCATGAACGCCGTACCCCACTTCGATCAAAAGCCCTCGCGTATTCATCCGCTCATGGCAGCGGCCGCCGTCTCGGTGATCCTCGCTTGCGGTACAGGCGTGGCCGCGATGACCGGCCTTCTGCCGTCATCGAAAGCCACCGCGACGGCCGTGACGGCTTCGCCGCTGGTAGATGGGCAAGTCGCCAAGGCGTCGCCCGCAAGCGCGCCGGCTCTGACTGGGAGCGACGCGGATCGATTGCCGCGTGCGGTTCGCGGGCATCACTTGAAACCGGCGTCGACGACGGCACATAGCGTGGCGGCCGCGGCGCCCGCAGCGGTCGAAGCCCAACCGGCGTACGATCCGTATGCCGGCCAGGTCATGGCGGTGAACGCGGTGCAGACCGCGCAGCCCACCACGGGTCTCGGCGCAATAGGCGGCGCGGTCGTCGGCGGTTTGGCGGGGACGCAGATCGGTAACGGTCGCGGACGCACGGCGGCGACGATCATCGGCGCACTTGGCGGCGGGCTCGCGGGCAATCAGATCGAACATGTCGTCCACAAGACGACGTCGTATCAGGTGCAAGTCCGCATGAACGATGGCAGCGTGCGCAGCTTCAATTACGACAGCGCGCCTGGCGTCACGGTCGGCGAGCGAGTGCGCGTGGCGGGTGAATCGCTGAGCCCGGCTTGAGAACGGCGCGCCTTTGCAAAGCCTGACGCGTCTTAAGACAACACTAATTATCGAGTGCGATGATGTTTCCATGCTCATTGCACGAAGCGTCCCGGCCCGCCGGTTCGGGTGCGCGAGCAAGAACCTGTTCCGGAGATTTCCGTGAAGAAAAAATCGACGAATATGAAGTCCGGCCGTCCTGCCATGTCGCCGCTGTTGCGCGCGCTGACCTATAGCCGCGCCGCCCGCGAACCGATGACCAACGCCATGCTGCTTCAAGCCTATGCCGCACTCGACGCCTTCCGGCGCGGACACGGCTCGAAGCCGCTCTTCATGGCGCTGTGCCGGCATTTGCTGATCGCGGAAGAACTCGGCCAGCTCGGTCACGTGACGGATCACGCCGACGACATCACCGCAGCCTACGAAGCGCTCGTCGAACTGGACGAGCGGCACACCGGCACGGGCGAGTGGACGCTCGACGACGCAGCGCACGCCAACCTGTGCGATGCACTCGCCATCTATGCCGACCAGCTCGAAGACGCGACGCTCGAACACATTGCGCAAGCCGAAGCACGCATGGTCACGCAATCGCTCGTCGCGGCGAACCTGCGTCACGAGGCCAAACACGAAGAACTGGCTTAGTCGAAAAGCCGATTGGACGGTTAAGGGTTTATCCGCCACGTATCTTGCTTGCGTGTGTTCGAGAACGAACACTCATACAAAACCGTTGCCTCGATACTGTGTCTGCGCACGGGGGAAGTCGATTCAAGCGCAAACGGACCACAAAAAAGATGGGCGGCATTCGACCGAGTTGTGGGTAAAGGCACAGGCGCGCCAGGCAGGTAACGAATAAAGAGCGCACGGTTTTGCCAACAGCCCGGCGAGTAGCAGGCGAACCACGCCATCGCTCCGACAAAGAAGCTCAAAAGCCGGCACTCGCCGGCTTTTCTTTTTTGCGCGACTCAGCGGTACTTCGAGAACACCGTCCGGCCGCACTCCGCACACCATGAACGCTGCGCGGATTCGATATCCGCATCCCAGACGTGTCCCCACGCGCATCGCCAGGAAGGCGGCGCCTTGATGTCGGCACGGCCCGGCGATAACAGCGCACCGCCGCGCATCTGCGCGATGCCATGCAAGCGCTGCATCTCGACCTCGCGCCGGTGCGACGCGCAGTTCATGCAACGAATATTCTGAGCCGCATCTACCGCGTCGTCCCAGTGATGACCACGGTCGCAAGCCCAGAGCGTGAGCGTCGCATCGTTCGCGTCTTGCAGATAACGGTCGCGATAGCGCGCGGCGTCATTCATCAAGGCGTTTCGTCTCTTGTCGTTATTCTGATTGTTCATTGCCTCTGCAACCTCTCAATGACGTCCGCCGCCCTCCGCCTCCGAGCGCGAAGTCGTCACCACGATGCCGTTCGGATCGAAATGCGCGTTGAACATGGCGTCGCGATTCACGCCATCTTCGAGCCAGTGCCAACTCCACACGCGTTCCTGCTTCAGTCGATACTCCGCGACGGTGGTCGGCTTGCCAAGCAACCGGCGCACTTCATCCTGCGTCATGCCGGGCCTTACCTTCGCGATATTCGCCGCGGTCAGGACCTGCGTCACGGACACGAAGAGTCCGTCGGCGTCGAGATCGACGAAATAGGTGTTCGTTCCCGCCGGGCCGCGCGGATATTCGAGCCGCTTGGACCCGTCGGTGAAAGTCCGTTCGATTTCCGGGTCGCCCATCTGACTGCGAATCTGCGCCTCGGTCGTGACGCCAGGCTGCAAATCCTTCAGCAGCAGATTGTCGGGCTTCACGGCATTGAAAATTGCCTTGAGCTTGTTCAACCCATCCTCGCTTTGCTGCTGATCGCAGCCAGCAAGCAATGACAGCGCGACACATGCCGCGCCCATGACTTTCTTCACCATCACTCTCCTTCGACCTTCATTTTTCAACCTTCATTCTCAACCACCTGCGCCAAGCAGGGGCAACGGGTCAACCGCCGCGCCCGACTTGCGTACTTCGAAATGCAGCTCCGGAGAGCCGCTCGGTCCCGTGCCCATGTCGGCGATGGTCGCACCTTGCTTGACCGTATCGCCTTCGTGCACGAGCAGCTTGTCGTTATAGGCGTAAGCGGTCAGAAAATCGTTGCCATGCCGCACGATGATCATGCGCCCATACGAGCGCAAGCCGCTGCCCGCATACACGACCTTGCCGCCGGCCGCCGCCTTCACGGGCTGCCCGACCTTGCCGGAGATATCGATTCCCTTGTTGCCGCTCGCGCCGAACTTGCGCACGACCTCGCCCTTCGCGGGCCACACGAACGTGCCCCTGGCGGCGCTCACATGTTCTTCGCTGGCTTCGGGCGCGGGCTTTTGCGCGACGGACTTTTCGGTCTTGTCGCTCGATGACTTCTGCGGTGTGGCAATGAGCGGCGGCATGTCTTTCTTTTGCGCCGTGCTCGCGGATGCCACGGCTGCGCCCGGCGGCACCACGCGCAACAACTGTCCGATATTCACCTGCTTGCTTTCGGGCAGCGTGTTCCATTTGGCGAGGTCGTCGGGCTTCTGCTTGTAGTTTCGCGCGATGCCGTAAAGCGTGTCGCCCGGCTTCACGCGATAGAAGCCCGGCTCCGCTGGCGGCGCGTTGAGCGGCACGACCGGCGCGGGAATGACGGCGGGCGACGTCGTCTGAACGACAGGCGGCGCGCTCGACGCCGAACTCTCGACGATAGGCGCGGGCGTGCGCGGTGTGGAGGAACATCCGGCGAGCACTGCCGCGACCGCTGCCCCCGCGATGCCCGCGCGGCTGAATAGCTTGAAACCTTCCATTTGCATCGACACCAACGTTCTCATTCTCTTGTTCTAGTCTCTTGCAGCGTGTTCAAAGCCCACAGCGCCGATTACAGCAATGCGTCGCGCCGCTCCTGTTGCATTACGTGAAACGATCAACATCCGCCAGCATAAAACATTACCGAAACAATTCCGCCGTCGTGACATAAACGACACACGTGGCCATTCGGTGCACCGGGCGTTTCGGCATTCTAAATTTTGATCAAATTACACACTATCTTCGACGCGCTTGCCGTGTCTGGCGCGAGCCGTGGCATCGACAAAACTTGACACTCAGGCCGGTCCGCGTGGCCGTTCTTTGGGCTAAATTCACCGCGCTCGAAAGCAGGAGCTTCCTGCAGTCCTGCAATCATCCAATCTCTCGGAGTTTTTTCTCATGAATTTCTTGCAACACGGAATCATCCTCTGGCTGATCATCGGCGGCGTCGCGGGCTGGCTCGCCGGTCTCATCATGAACGGCAGCGGCTTCGGCGTGATCGTCGACATTATCGTCGGCGTGGTCGGCGGTCTGATCGGCGGCTGGCTGTTCGGCACGCTCGGTATCTCGTTCGGCGGTGGCATCTTCGGCTCGCTCGTGACGGCCGTGATCGGCGCAGTCGTGCTGCTGTTCCTTATCCGCCTGATTCGCCGCGGATAAAACGCATCGAGCGAGGCGCGCAGTAACACGCGTCTCGCTCGATTTCAGTGCCCCAAAGCAGCAATTGCCGTTACGGCTTACGCCTTCGAGCGCCGCCGCGTCAGCTTCCAAAGCGCACCCAGCGCGATCGGCACCACTGCCGCGCCGATTCCCACCAGCACGATCACGTTCAAATACTGCCGAATGAACGGAATGTTGCCGAAGAAGTAGCCGAGTAGCACGAGCAACAGGACCCAAACCAGCGCGCCCAGAATATTGAAGAACTGAAAGCGCGTGTGATTCATCGACGAAGCGCCCGCCACGAACGGCGCGAAGGTCCGTACCACCGGCACGAAGCGCGCGATCACGATAGTCTTGCCGCCGTGATGCTCATAAAAGTTATGGGTCTTTTGCAGCGCCGCGCGGTCGAGAAAGCGCTCCAGCACGGGAATGTTGGTGTCGAACACCTTCGGGCCGATAGCGCGCCCGATCCAGTAATTCACCGTGTTCCCCAGAACAGCCGCCACGAGCAGCAGCACGATGAGCGCGCTCAAGTCCATCGCGTGGGACGCGGCAAACGCGCCGCCGATGAACAACAGCGAATCGCCCGGCAGGAACGGGAATACGACGAGCCCGGTTTCGCAGAACACGATGAGGAACAACACCGCATAGACCCAAGCGCCGTAGTGCTGGATAAAGACACCGAGCGACTTGTCGATGTGAAGGATCATCCCTAGAAATTGCAGCAGCGTGTCCAAAAGCTTTCCTCGAAAAAAATGGCCCGGCGCGACAGGAATCTGCCCGCCGTCAAGAACCGTGGAAGGTCGCGCCATGATACCGAACGCAAACGCGCCTTCAATTAGGAAGCGCTCATCCAGACGCCGTCTCGACGCCCTTTTGCCGCCAAAATCGCGCATCGGGACGCTCGGATGCGAATCGCTATAATTCGGGATGGCCGAACTCAACGATCCCTCCGCCTACACATTGACCGCAGACGCCGCGCGCGGTTCGCGCGCCATCGCGCCGCTTCCCGACCAGCTCATCAGCCAGATCGCGGCGGGCGAGGTGGTGGAACGGCCGGCATCGGTCGTGAAGGAACTGCTGGAAAACGCGCTCGATGCAGGCGCGCGCACCCTGCGCATCACGCTCGATGAAGGCGGCGTGAAGCGAATCGTCATTGCCGATGACGGCAGCGGCATTCCGCCCAACGAACTTCCGCTCGCGCTTTTACGCCACGCGACCAGCAAAATCCGCTCGCTCGCGGACCTGGAAGCCGTCGCCACGCTCGGCTTTCGCGGCGAGGCAATTGCCTCGATCGCTTCCGTCGCGGAGTTGTTCATCACGAGCCGCACCGAGAGTTGTCCGCACGCGACGCGCATCGACGCGCAAACGGGCGCCATTTCCCCGGCAGCCGGCACGGTCGGCACCACCATGGAAGTGCGCGAGCTGTACTTCAACACGCCCGCGCGACGCAAGTTCCTCAAGAGCGAACAGACCGAACTCGGGCATTGCCTCGATGTGATCCGGCGCATGGCGCTCGCGCGCCCGGACGTCGCCATTTCGGTGATGCACAACGGCAAGGCCGTCGAGCATTGGAACGCGAGCGATCCGCGGACGCGCGTCGCGAAGATTCTCGGCGAGGTGTTCGAAACCGCGCATCTGCCGCTCGATGAACGCGCCGGGCCGCTCGCCGTCTATGGTTGCGCGGGCCTGCCGACCGCCAGTCGCGGACGCGCCGATCAACAGTATTTCTTCGTCAACGGCCGCTTCGTGCGCGACAAGCTGCTGACGCACGCGGTGCGCGCGGCCTATGAAGACGTGCTGCATGGCAATCGCTATCCGGCCTATGTGCTGTTCCTCGACTTGCCGCCCGAATCGGTGGATGTGAACGTGCATCCGTCGAAGATCGAAGTGCGCTTTCGCGATTCGCGCTCGATTCACCAATACGTGTTTCATGCCGTGCAGCGCGCGCTCGCGCGGCAAGCGGGCGCGTCGCCGGAAACCACGTCGGGCGGGCATGCGGCGCAGTTGTCGCCGACCGGACCGGCTTCGTTCAGCGCAAAGCCTTACACCACGGGCAGCGGCGATACGGCGCCGATGCGCGGCGAAAACGGCACGTCATGGATGCGCCAGTCGCGCATGATGCAGGGCACCTTGCCTGTCGCGCAGCCGCTTGCGCTGTACGACGCGCTCTTTGGCCGCAAGGACAACGCCGCGCCCGATGCGTCGCCTTCGGTGGCATGGGCCGGCGAAAGCGCGCCGGCTTATGCGCCGCGACCCGCTCCGCTCGATCACGCCGATGACCAGCCGCTCGGCTTCGCCGTCGGGCAGATTCACGGCATCTACGTGCTTGCGCAAAACGCGCGCGGACTCGTGATCGTCGACATGCACGCCGCGCACGAACGCATTCTCTACGAGCAGTTCAAGAATGCGCTTGCGGATCGTGCGATCGCCGTGCAGCCGCTTCTGATTCCGGTATCGATGACGGCGGATGCGGTCGAGATCGGCATTGTCGAGGAAGAGCGCGCCACGCTCGATGCGCTCGGCTTCGATCTGGCCGTGCTCTCGCCGACATCGATTGCCATTCGCGCAGTTCCCGCGCTGCTCAAGGATGCCGATCTGCAAGCGCTTGCGCGCGCCGTGCTGGCGGATTTGCAGGCGTATGGCGGGTCGCGCGTGCTCACCGAGCGTCAGCACGAGTTGCTTGGAACGCTCGCGTGCCATCACGCCGTGCGCGCCAACCGGCGCCTTACGCTCGATGAAATGAATGGCCTTTTGCGCCAGATGGAAGCAACCGAACGCGCCGATCAATGCAATCACGGCCGGCCGACGTGGTTTCAACTCACGCTCGCGGACCTCGACCGCCTCTTCATGCGCGGACAATGACGGCTCGTTCCATCGCGTGTTTATTGGGGCCGACGGCATCGGGAAAGACAGCGGCGGCGCTTGCGATTGCCGCGCGCTCGGCGCGGCCGGTCGAGATTATCAGTGTGGATTCGGCGCTGGTTTATCGCGAGATGGATATCGGCACGGCCAAACCGAGCGCGGAAGAACGCGCGCTGGCCGCGCATCATCTGATCGATATCATCGATCCCTCACAGAGCTATTCCGCCGCGCAGTTTCGCGACGATGCGCTGCGGCTCGTCGGCGAAATCGTCGCGCGCGGGCATGTGCCGCTGCTGGTCGGCGGCACGATGCTGTACTTCAAGGCGCTCACGCAGGGCTTGAACGACTTGCCTCCCGCCGATGCCGATACGCGCGCTCTTTTGGATGCCGATGCCGCGCGCGACAGCTGGCCGGCGTTGCATGCGCGACTTGCGTTAATCGATCCCCAAACCGCCGCGCGTCTCGCGCCCAATGACTCGCAGCGCATTCAACGCGCGCTCGAAGTGTTCATGCTCACCGGGCAGCCGATGTCGGCGCTGCTTGCCGCGCCGCGCGAGTCTTCGGGCGATGCGCCGTATCGCTTCGTGCCGATTGCACTCGAACCTTCGGATCGCGCGGTGCTGCATGCGCGTATCGCGGCACGCTTCGATGCGATGCTGGCGCACGGTTTCATCGACGAAGTGAAGCGGCTGCGCGCCCGTGGCGACCTCGATCTGTCGATGCCGTCGATGCGATGCGTGGGTTATCGGCAAGCATGGGAGTATCTCGACGGCGCGACACGCTATGACGAAATGCGCGATAAGGGCGTCTTCGCGACGAGGCAGTTGTGCAAGCGGCAGTTGACTTGGCTGCGTTCGATACCGGAGCGGGCGGTGGTGGATTGTTGCGCGGGGGATGCAACGGAGCGGGCGGTGGCGACGGTGTTGGCGGTGGGGGGGTAAGCCACTTGAAAAGGTGGGCGCGCGGGACCGATAAAAACGATAGCTTCAAGAATTGCTCGTTTTTGTTTTTATTCTTTGTGTTGCGCTGTGAACCGTAACGACGAACAGTCGCGCTAAAAAACAAAAACCCCCGCCACCAGCGAGGGTTTTCCACACCGACATCACAACGCGGCAAGCCTTCAAACCACCACCGTCTGCGCCTCCCCTTCCGCGCTTTCCCGCACCACACCAATCTGCCAAACCTGTTCACCCGCTGCCGACAGCAAGCCCGTGGCTGCCTGCGCGTCTTCCGCCGCGACGATCACCGCCATGCCGATGCCGCAGTTGAACACGCGATGCATCTCCGCATCCGCGACGCCGCCGTGCTTCTGTAGCCATGCGAACAGCGGCGGCAAAGGCCAAGCGCGATGATCCAGCTCAGCCGTCAACCCTTCGCGCAGCACACGCGGAATGTTTTCGACGAGACCGCCGCCCGTGATATGCGCCATGCCCTTCACGGTCACGGTCTGCATGGCCGACAGCAGCGACTTCACGTAGATGCGCGTGGGCGCCATCAGCGCGTCGGCGAGCGAACGGCCGTCGAAATCGGCGTTCAAATCGGGATTGGCCCGCTCGATGATCTTGCGCACCAGCGAATACCCATTCGAATGGATACCGCTCGACGCGAGACCCAGCACGATATCGCCCGGCTTGATCGTGCTGCCGTCGATAATCTTGCTCTTCTCCACCGCGCCGACCGCGAAGCCCGCGAGGTCGTACTCGCCGTCCGGGTACATGCCCGGCATTTCCGCCGTCTCGCCGCCGATCAGCGCGCAGCCCGCATATTCGCAACCCTGCGCGATGCCCTTCACCACGTCCGCCGCCGTATCCACGTCCAGCTTGCCGCAGGCGAAATAATCGAGGAAAAAGAGCGGTTCCGCGCCCTGCACGAGGATGTCGTTCACGCTCATGGCGACGAGATCCTGGCCCACCGTGTCGTGCCGGTTCAGTTCGAACGCGAGACGCAGCTTGGTGCCGACGCCGTCCGTGCCCGACACGAGCACCGGTTCCTTGTACTTCTTGGGCACTTCGAACAGCGCGCCGAATCCGCCGATGCCGCCCAGCACGCCTTCGCGCAAGGTTTTCTTGGCGAACGGCTTGATCCGGTCGACGAGCGCGTCGCCTGCGTCGATGTCGACGCCCGCATCGCGATACGACAAACCGGGAGCATCAGGGGCGGATTTCGGTTGATTCATGGGGGGAGCGCAAGAAGGTCGGTAAAATGCGATTTTACCCGATGACAGCCGTCCGGCTGGTTTTCCCGCGCGTGCATCGAAGCCTGCCGGCGCTCTTTTCGAGATCGAATACGGTCCGGCGAAAGCAGCGGCGCCGCGCGCGAAAGGCGGCCAGCGGCGGCGTTTCGAACATCGGCGCACCCGAACCGCCTGTTTTCAAGACACGACGAAGACAAGACGAAGACACAACCGATCCGCCCAAACAGCCCGAACCGACTCCTTTCTCACGTGCAACGCCAACTGACGCTCGACCTGGGCACACCACCGCCCGCCACCTTCGACAACTTCTTCGCCGCGAGCAACCACGAACTGGTGACGCGCCTGCGCGAGCTCGAAGGCGCGCTCGCGGCCGGACCCGTCGCGGATCGCACGTTCTATATCTGGGGCGAAGCCGGCAGCGGCCGCAGCCATCTGCTGCACGCGCTCGTGTACGAGGCGAACGGCCGCGCGCGCTTTCTGAGCCCGCAAAGCGCGCTGAACGCGTTCGGTTTCGATCCGCGCGTGACGCTCTACGCCGTCGACGATTGCGACGGCCTCTCGCCCGCGCAACAAATCGCGCTGTTCAATCTCTTCAACGAAGTGCGCGCTTACCCCGCCAGCGCGCTCGTCGCGACCGGCAACGTCGCGCCAATGCAGCTCGCCGTGCGCGAGGACCTGCGCACGCGGCTCGGCTGGGGCCTCGTGTTCCATCTGCTGCCGCTCGCGGATGACGCCAAGGCGTCGGTGCTGCGGCACGCGGCGCGCGAGCGCGGCATCGTGCTGGCCGAAGGCGTGCCCGCTTATCTGCTCACGCATTTCCGGCGCGACATGCCGAGTCTCATGGCGCTGCTCGACGAACTCGACCGCTTCTCGCTCGAAAAAAAGCGCGCCGTGACCATGCCGCTTTTGCGCACCGTGCTCGCGCGCTTCGGCCAGCCTTCGTGGGACCTGGCCGGGTCCGAGACGGAAAGCGCATCGCCCGATTCCATCGACCTGTTCGGCGAGCCTCACGCGCACGCCGCTACAGACAACGCTCCGACCCGCTTCAAGTAAAATGCGCTCCCATGAACCTAGCCCTCTTTGATCTCGACCACACGCTCATTCCCACCGACAGCGACCACGAATGGGGCCGCTTCATGGTCAAGCTCGGTATCGTCGATGCAGACAGCTTCGCGCGGCAAAACGATGCCTTCTACGCTCAATACCAGGCGGGCGTGCTCGATATCAACGCGTATTTGCACGCCATGCTGGGGCCGCTTGCCAAGCATTCGCGCGAGCAACTAGACGACTGGCACGCGCAGTACATGCGCGAGGTGATCAATCCGCGCATCGTCCCGGCTGCCGTCACGCTCGTGCGCGAGCATCAGGATAATGGCGATCTCTGCTGCCTCGTCACCGCGACCAACGCGTTCATCACCGCGCCTATCGCGGAAGCGTTCGGCATCGAAACGCTGATCGCTTGCGAATTCGAAACCGTCGACAACGACCCGCAAGGGGCGCTCACGGGCCGGCCGACCGGCACGCCGAGTTATCGCGAAGGCAAGATCGTGCGGGTCGAGGAATGGCTCGGCACGCTCGGCAAGTCGCTCGCCGACTTCAAACACAGCTATTTTTATAGCGATTCGCACAACGACATCCCGTTGCTCGAACGCGTGACCGACCCGGTCGCAACCAATCCCGACGACACCCTGCGCGCGCATGCGCAAGCCAAAGGCTGGCGCATTCTGAATCTCTTCGATACACGTGATTAAAAAACTCATCCGCAAGCTGTTCGGACAAGAAAGCGCCGATACCACCGATGGCGACGTTCAAGCCAGCGCTTCGTCAGAAACGAAACCGGCTCGCAAGAGCACGCGCAAGAAAACCGTCGCGCCGCCCAAGCGCGATCCGAGCGTGCCGGTCATCCTGTCGTCGGATGTTCATGGCATCGATCCTTCGCTCATCCCGAAGAACGCGGTGCGCGTGACCGACGGGCTGCAACAGGCGGGGCATCGCGCGTTCATCGTCGGCGGCGCGGTGCGCGATCTCCTGCTCGGCGTCGCGCCCAAAGACTTCGATGTCGCGACCGACGCCACGCCCGACGAAGTGCAACGGCTTTTCAGGCGCGCGCGCATCATCGGGCGGCGCTTTCAGATCGTGCACGTGCAGTTCGGGCAAGAGATCATCGAGACTTCCACGTTCCGCGCGCTCGTGGATGCACCGCCCGCGCAAACCGCGCCCGCCGCCGAAGCGCCGCGCCGCTACAAGCGCAGCGAACTCGACACGCGCACGCACGCGGTCGACGCGAGCGGCCGCGTCTTGCGCGACAACGTGTGGGGCGAGCAGCACGAAGACGCCACGCGCCGCGACTTCACCATCAACGCGATGTACTACGATCCGGCCACGCAAACCGTGCTGGATTATCACGACGGCATGGCCGACATCCGCGCGCACCTGTTGCGCATGATCGGCGACCCGGCCACGCGTTATCGCGAAGACCCGGTGCGGATGCTGCGCGTCGTGCGCTTCGCGGCCAAGCTCGGCTTCGAGATCGACGACGCTACGCGCGCGCCCATTCAGGAACTCGCCGATCTCATGGACAACGTGCCCGCCGCGCGTCTGTTCGACGAGATGCTTAAGCTCTTGCTTTCCGGTCACGCATTGGCGTGTCTCACGCGTCTGCGCAAGGAAGGGCTGCATCATGGCGTCCTGCCTTTGCTCGATGTCGTGCTGGAGCAACCGCATGGCGAGAAGTTCGTCACGCTCGCGTTGACGAGCACCGACCAACGCGTGCGCGCGGGCAAGCCGGTGTCGCCGGGCTTTCTCTTCGCCACGCTGCTTTGGCACGACGTGCAGACGCGCTGGCAACAGTTCACCGCAGCCGGCGACTATCCGGTGCCGGCGCTGCATCGCGCAATGGACGACGTGCTCGACATGCAGACCGAAAAGCTCGCCATTCACAAGCGTTTTTCGTCGGATATGCGCGAGATCTGGGGGCTTCAGCATCGGCTCGAAAAGCGCGGCCGCACCGCCTTGAAGCTGCTGGAACATCCGCGCTTCAGAGCGGGTTATGATTTCTTGCTGCTGCGTTGCGAGTCGGGCGAACTGGATGCCGAAATCGGTCAATGGTGGACCGATTTCATCGAAGCCGATCACGCCGATCGCGAAGCATTGCTTACGCAAGGCGGCACGAAAGATCGCGGTCCGAAGAAGCGCCGGCGGCGCAGCAACGCAAAGCGCAAGAACGGTGAGACCGCGGAGCACGAAGCACACGAAGCAGGCGCGGCGAGCGACTCGGGCCCAGTCGAAGGCGCCGACAACGAATAGCGCCGCTTTTCGTTACAGTAGCGAATACAGGTTTGCCCCCGGGCCGTATCGCCGGGATCTACCCGCTTTTCGCCGAACGACGGCGTAGGACTTCTGCCATGACGATTGCTTATCTGGGCCTGGGAGCGAATCTCGGCGATGCGCGCCAGACCCTGAAAGACGCAGTCGTGTGTCTCGCCCAGCAGCACACGATCACCGTGCTCGCCAAATCGAGCCTTTACCGCACCGCGCCGATCGACTCTTCGGGCGACGACTATTTCAATTGCGTCGTGAAGCTCGAAACATCGTTGCCGGCGCGCGCGCTTTTGCGCTTGTGTCACCACATCGAGGAACAATTCGGGCGCGAGCGGCCGTATCGCAATGCGCCGCGCACGCTCGACCTCGACATCCTGCTGTATGGCCAGTCGGGCATCGACGAAGCGGACCTGATCGTGCCGCATCCGCGCATGACGGAGCGCGCGTTCGTGCTCGTGCCGCTGCTCGAACTCGAACCCGAGCTCGTCATTCCGCGACGCGGCCGCGCCAATGCATTTCTCGCGGGCGTCGCCGATCAGCGTATCGAGCAGGTCGCGACCTGCCAATGTCAGGTGCTCACGCGCGCCGCTCCATCCAGTGCAGCAGAGGCACCCGCTGCCGCCACCAAACCCAATTGCCGATGAGCGCTCCGCCTCTCACTGTCACCGCGCCGCAACTGCGCCCGCCGCACCGCTATATCGCGATCGAAGGTCCGATCGGCGTGGGCAAGACCACGCTTGCAACCTTGCTCGCCGAACGCTGGTCCATGCGCACGCTGTTCGAGCGCCCGCAGGACAACCCGTTTCTCGAACGCTTTTATCGCGACACCACGCGCCATGCGCTCGCGACGCAACTGAGTTTCGCGTTGCAGCGCGTGACGCAGACGCGCGAAGCCGCGGAAATGCTCACCGGCCATACGCCGTTGATCGCGGACTTTCTCACGCAAAAGAGCGAGCTTTTCGCACGCCTCACGCTGCCCGACGACGAGTTCCAGTTGTACAAGGACCTGGCCTCACGCATCGGTACGACCGGGCCCGCGCCGGATTTCGTCGTGTATCTGCAGGCGAGTCCCGAAGTGCTGTTTTCGCGCATTCAAAAACGCGCGCTGCCCATGGAACTGCAGATTTCGGATTCGTATCTGCGCGCACTGTGCGATGCGTATAACGAGTTCTTCTATCACTACGATGCAACGCCGCTGCTCACGGTGAACGCGGAGCATCTGAACCCGCTGACATCGGAAGAAGATCTCGCGTTGCTCGTCGAGCGCATCGAGACCATGCGCGGACGCAAGGAATCTTTCGTGAAAGGCGTGTCGGTCTGAGCGCCAGGCTTGCTGCTGTTTTCCCCTAATCGAGTTTTGAAACGACCATGACGTACTTGCAGGAAACGAGCCGTTCGGCGATCACCGTCCCGAAACTCCAGGCCATGCGTGAAGCCGGCGAAAAAATCGCGATGCTCACGTGCTACGACGCGAGCTTCGCCGCGCTGCTCGATCGCGCGGGCGTCGATGTCATGCTGATCGGCGATTCGCTCGGCAACGTGCTTCAGGGCCATGCGACGACGCTGCCGGTCACGCTCGCGGACATCGCGTATCACACGGCTTGCGTGGCGCGCGGCAGCAAGGGCGCGCTGATCGTCGCGGATATGCCGTTCGGCACCATCGGATCGCGCGAGGAAACCTACGCCAACGCCGTGCAACTGATGCGCGCCGGCGCGCAGATGGTGAAGCTCGAAGGCGGCGAATGGCTTGCGGACACGGTGCGCTTTCTCGTCGAGCGTTCGATTCCCGTATGCGGACACGTCGGTCTCACGCCGCAATCGGTGCACGCGTTCGGCGGTTTCAAGGTGCAGGGCAAGTCCGAAGCGGCCGCCGAGCAAATGCGCCGCGACGCGCTGGCGCTCCAGCAGGCGGGCGCCCGCTTACTCGTGATCGAAGCCGTGCCGACGCTGCTCGCGCGCGAAGTGACCGAGAGTCTGGCGATTCCGACTATCGGCATTGGCGCGGGCATCGACTGCTCGGGACAGGTGTTGGTGCTGCACGACATGCTCGGCATCTTCCACGGCAAGCGTCCGCGTTTCGTCAAAGATTTCATGCAGGGACAGCCGACCATTTTCGCGGCGGTCGACGCTTACGTGCGCGCAGTGCGTGAAGGCACATTCCCCGGCCCGGAACACACCTTCTGATTTTTTTGACGCCGATTGCGTTTTGTCGTACATATGGCGAGATTCTTGCAAAGTAAGCTGCGAACAGTCACCAAGAACGAGAACAGCCATGTGGCAAGTCCTTCCCGATGAATATATCCGCGCGCAGATGGCCGTCGGCGCGCTCGTCGTTTTCGGCGTCGCGCGCGTCGTTGCGGCGGCAATTGGCGCGCAGCGTGGCTGGCGCATTCCTGTCGTTACTAACTGGTTCATTGGCGTGGCGGGCATTTTCTGCGCGCCGCAAATGCTCGAAGTGCTGCTCGTTGCAAGCTCGCACACGGCTTATGTCGAATTGCAGGGGAAAGTGATCGGTTGCGCGGTGGCGCTGTTCTGCGCGCCGATCGTCAGCCATCGGCTGGGATACGAGTAACCGTTCGAAACGCGTTCAGCCGGCGAGCGCCGCGCCCGGCACGCCGTGAGACAACACCGACGCCGTGGCGAACACGCAAAGCATCAGCACCGCTTCAAGGCGCATCACGTTGATGACCGTGTGCGCATCCATCGTCGATGCCGTGCGCTGCAGGCGCGGCAACACCGACCAGCGGTTGAGCGCGCCCAAGGCGAGCGCCGCCAGAACCAGTCCCGTCTTCACGATCAGCGCGTGCCCCCAGTTGCTGTCGACGAGCACCGCCGCCGATCCGTCCGTGCCGCGCCACGCGTTGAACACGCCCGTCGCGATGATGACGATCACCGCGAGCGTCGCCGCCCGCGACATACGCGCGACGATGCGAATCAAGAACGCACGCGCCACCGATGTTCCGAGCGCCGGCAACGTCGCCAGCGCGCCCACGATGACGATTCCGCCCCACACGCCCGTGGCAAGCAGATGCAGCGTCTGCACGGCTTCGGCGAGAGAAAACGCGCCGGCATCGGCGGCATGGCCGATAGCCGCTTTCCCTGCAGCGGCCACGAGCGCGCCGAAGATCGCGAACCCTGTCTTCGATGCGCCTTGCGGTCTGCCCGTCGCGCAGGCCAGCACGATCACCAGGCCGCCCGCCAACGCCACCAGCCAGCCGATGCCCGCTTGCGTGCTAGTCGCAACGAGCCACAGCGACGCGCCCGCATCGGTGACAGGCGAACCGCTCATCGCCGCGGCCTGAAGCCACAAGCACACGAAGTTGCAAGCCACGAAGGTAATTGCGGCCACGGTTCCGGCACGCGCTGCATGCCGCCAACCCCGATGCGCAGGCGAAACGACCGCGTGCGCTCTTTCGCCGCAGAGCCACGCGTCGAAGAGCGCCGCGCCAAGCGCACAGGCAAACGCGGTATCGCTCAATGCTCCGAATACGACCTGCGCGAGCCAGAGAAAGTCGAAATCGCCGTTCATGGCGCCGCCGTGGACGCTTCGGGAACGCCAATTGTTGGATGTAAGGCTGGGGAGATCATGGAAGAACCTGCGAGTCTCGGCTCGCGCAGTCTAAACGAACGCACCTTGCGCGGCACCATTGAAAGGTCTTGAACCTGTGCATCGAGCTTCCTAAGCTTGCCGTGAGAATGGAGTGCAGCGACCCCGTTTTTCGCACGAAGAAGTCGATGCTTTGTCGACATGCACTTGTGTTGCGCTATGTCAAAGTTCTTGGTTGCGACGCGGCAGATTGTCGCGATTGCGCCTCAGTGAGGGCGGAAAGTTGTGTCAAATAGTCATCATCATGCATCGATGATAGAATTCCGCGTCGCATCAGAGGCTCGTCGAGCCACTATGGCCGTGGCCCGCCACCCTCCGCCACCCAACGCGTGGCCGTGGTTCGCCACCTTCGCACCGAGCCGCACGAAGCTCGGCAGGTCCCCGAATTTCATGGAGTGTCGCGTGTTTTCAAGACGCATTTTTCGTCCGCTGCTCGCTTTGGCCGTCGTCAGCAGCGCCGGCGTATTCGGCGCGGGTCAGGCACAAGCCCAGGCGCAGAACCAGCCGATCGCCCCGGACACCATGGCAGCGCGCGTGCAAGGCTGCACGGCATGTCACGGTGTTCATGGCGAAGGCACGGACAATGACTATTTCCCGCGTCTTGCCGGCAAGCCTGCCGATTATCTGTACAACCAGCTCCAGAATTTCCGCGAAGGCCGGCGCAAGTATCCGCCTATGAACTACCTCGTCACGTATCTCTCGGACGACTACCTTCATCAGATCGCCGGATACTTCTCGAGCCAGCGCCCGCCGTATCCGCCGCCCGCCAAGACGAACGTTTCGGCTTCCACGCTTGCGCGCGGCCAGCAAATCGTGCTGAACGGCGATGCATCGAAGAACATTCCCGCCTGCGCGGCCTGTCACGGCAAGGGTCTGACCGGCATGCAGCCGGCCATTCCGGGCCTCGTCGGGTTGCACTCGGATTACATCAGCGCGCAAGTCGGTGCATGGAAATCGGGCACGCGCCACGCGAAAGCGCCTGACTGCATGCAGCAAATCGCCTCGCGCCTGACCGACGACGACGTGACCGCCGTCGCTGCCTGGCTCTCTACGCAAACCGCACCCGCCAACCCGGTGCCCGCGCCCGCTGGCTCGTTGAAGATGCCGCTGACCTGCGGCAGCGAACCGCAATAAGGCGTCTGGAGCGACAACATAATGAAACGCAAGTCCCTGTTCGCACTCTCCTCGGCTGTCGTGGTGGCAGCCGTCGCAGCCGCCGCCGTCCTCTGGTCGGGCGGCGACAACCTGCATTCGCGCGGCGCCGTCGCGGCGACGCCTACCGACAAAGCCGCGCTGATCAAACAAGGCGAATACCTCGCGCGCGCCGGCGACTGTATCGCGTGCCACACGGTGCGCGGCGGCAAGGAATTCGCGGGCGGCCTGCCCATGGCGACGCCGTTCGGCACCATGTTCACGCCGAACATCACGCCGGACGATCAATTCGGCATCGGCAAATGGACGTCGGACGACTTTTACCGCGCGATGCACACCGGCCGCTCGAAGGACGGCAGTCTGCTCTATCCAGGCTTCCCGTTCACGAGCTACACGAAGGTTACGCGCGCCGACTCGGACGCGATCTACGCGTATCTGCGCTCCGTCCCGCCGGTCAACGAAGCGAGCCGTCCGCATGAACTGCGCTTCCCGTTCAACAACCGCAATCTGCTGATCGGCTGGCGCACCCTGTTCTTCAGCGAAGGCGAGTACAAGCCGGACCCGACCAAATCGGTCGAATGGAACCGCGGCGCGTATCTGGTCGAAGGCCTCGGCCATTGCGCCATGTGCCATACGTCGATCAACGCCATGGGCGGTCCGGTCAGCTCGGCGGCATTTGCCGGCGGTCTGATTCCGCTGCAAAACTGGTATGCGCCGTCGTTGACGTCGAACAAGGAAGCCGGTCTCGGCGACTGGGACATCAAGGACATCAACGACTTGCTGAAGTCCGGCGTGTCGCAGCGTGGCGCGGTGTTCGGCCCGATGGCTGAAGTCGTCCACAACAGCTTGCAGTACATGACCGACGGCGACATCAACGCGATCTCGACGTATCTCAAGTCGATTCCGCAAAAGAAGGAAGCGCCGGAGTCGTTGCAGCTCGAAACCTCCGAGAAGTTCGGCGGCGAATTGCTGACCATGGGCAAGAAGGTCTACACCGAGAACTGCGCGAAGTGTCACCAGGAGAATGGTCTCGGCAAGCCGCCGGCATATCCGCCGCTCGCGAATAACCAGTCCATCCAGATGCCGTCGGCCGTCAACCCGATCCGCATGACGCTCAACGGTGGTTATCCGCCGAGCACGGGTGGCAACCCGATGCCGCACGGCATGCCGCCGTTCGCGCAGTCGCTGTCGGATACGGAAGTGGCCGCGGTCGTGACGTACATCCGTATGTCGTGGGGCAATCACGGCACGCCGGTGTCGCCGCAGCAGGTGAGTAATCTGCGTTCGGCGCCGCTCGACTGACATTCGGGAAAGACAGCGTACAATACGCACTGGGGCGCAGCCTTCAACTTAGGCCGCGCCCCTTGTCTTTTGTGGCGCGTCACCGGCGCGTCTTTCGGTATGGATCGGGCATGTACGTAGGCGAGCGGTTCAACAGCATCAGCCATTTGATCGGCACGGTCTTGTCGATCGCCGGTCTGGTGGCGCTCGTCGTAATGGGTGCGTTGGACGGCGATGCCTATAAGGTCGTGAGCTTCGCCATCTATGGCGCCATGCTCTGCGCGCTCTACCTGATTTCGACGCTGTACCACTGCGCGCGCTCGCCTCGCCTAAAGTCGATTCTGCAAAAGTGCGACCATTCGGCAATTTATTTGCTGATAGCAGGCAGCTACACACCGTTTACACTAGTGACATTGCGCGGTCCCTGGGGCTGGTCGCTATTCGGCGTAAGCTGGGGCCTCGCGGTTCTCGGCATTACGCAGGAACTCACGCTCGGGCGCCGAACCCGCAGCGTTTCGATGGTGCTGTACGTGTTGATGGGCTGGCTCGCGCTCGTAGCCGTCCGTCCACTCGTGACGGCGCTGCCGCCCGCGGGCACCGCGTGGCTGGTGGCGGGCGGCGTGATCTATAGCGCCGGTATCTACTTTTTCATCAACGACGAGCGTATCCGGCACGGCCACGGTATCTGGCATCTGTTCGTGCTGGCGGGCAGTCTTTGTCAGTTCGTGAGCGTCGCGCGCTATGTCGCGTGAAGCGGCGAAAAGCGAGTGAGCCCGGGCATCGCGGCTTCATCGATGCAACTTACGGCCAGCCGGCGTGTCTTGATAACGCGTCGAATCCCCGCGGCAACGCTTCGCGCTCATCGATAAATCGATGAACGCTCGATGGCAAGCCGCCCGATTTTTTTCCGAGCGTCGCACATGCGCGCAACCGGCAGAACCACGGTTCGCCGCAACGTCATTCGCATGCACGCCGTTCGACACAACGAATTCGAAAATCCCTTATGTCCTTTGATTCACTCGGCCTGTCCGAACCTCTGCTACGCGCTGTCAACGAACTGGGCTACACCGTCCCGACCCCGATCCAGCTCCAGGCCATCCCCGCCGTTCTGAAGGGCGGCGATCTCCTGGCGGGCGCGCAGACCGGCACGGGCAAGACCGCCGGCTTCACGCTGCCGATCCTGCAACGTCTTTCGCAACTGGCGCCCGCTGCCGCCGGAACGAAGCGTCCGATCCGCGCGCTCATCCTCACGCCGACGCGCGAACTCGCCGCGCAGGTCGAGGAAAGCGTGCGCGCTTACGGCAAATATCTGAAGCTCAAGTCGACCGTGATGTTCGGCGGAGTGGGCATCAACCCGCAGATCGACGCGTTGAAGCGCGGCGTCGATATCGTCGTGGCAACGCCGGGACGTTTGCTCGATCACATGCAGCAGAAGACCATCGACGTGTCGCAGCTCGAGATTCTCGTGCTCGACGAAGCCGACCGCATGCTCGACATGGGCTTCATTCACGACATCAAGCGCGTGCTCGCGCGCCTGCCCGCGAAGCGTCAGAACCTGCTTTTCTCGGCTACTTTCTCGGATGAAATCAAGGCGCTGGCCGACAGCCTGCTCGATTCGCCCGCGCTGATCGAAGTCGCGCGCCGCAATACGACGGCCGAGCGTATCGAACAAAAGATTTATCCGGTGGATCGCGACCGAAAGCGCGAGATGCTCACGCATCTGATCCGCACGAACAACTGGTTCCAGGTGCTCGTGTTCACGCGCACGAAGCACGGCGCGAACCGGCTTGCCGAGCAATTGGGCAAGGACGGCATTAGCGCGCTTGCGATTCACGGCAACAAGAGTCAGTCGGCGCGTACGCGTGCGCTGGCCGAGTTCAAGGATCAGACCTTGCAGGTGCTCGTCGCCACCGACATCGCGGCGCGCGGTATCGATATCGATCAGTTGCCGCACGTGGTCAACTTCGATTTGCCGAACGTGCCGGAAGATTACGTGCACCGTATCGGCCGCACGGGTCGCGCGGGCGCGGATGGCGAAGCGGTATCGCTCGTCTGTGTGGACGAGCTTCAGTTGCTGAAGGACATCGAGCGTCTGATCAAGCGCTCGATTCCGCAGGAAGTGATTCCCGGCTTCGAGCCGGACCCGGATGCCCGTCCCGAACCGATTCAGCGCCGCAGCCAAGGGCGCGGCGGTCCGCGTGAAGGCGGCGAAGCGAAGCGCAGCAGCGCCCCGCGACGCGAAGGCGAAGCGAAGCGCGGTGGCGGCGAAGCGCGACGCGATGGCGGCCGTGCAAGCGGCGCGGCATCTGGCGAAGCGCGCGGCAGTGGCAAGCCGGCGAACGGTAATCGCAACGGCGGATCGCAAGCGGCGAATTCACGCGATGGCCGCGATGCACGCGGTCCCAAGCCTGCCGGCGCGAAGCCCGCCGCTCCCAACGCCAATGCAGGCGCGGCAACGCGCCGTCCGGATGCGGCACGCGCGGCGAATCCGAACGCAAAGGCCGGTAATCCCGGCGCGCTGCTCGGTGGCAAGGCGCGCAGCGACAGCGGCGGCGCGCGGCGCGACGGCATGCGCTCGGGCGGCCGCGGACGTTAAGTATTCGTAGATGTGTTTCAGGCGGCAGCGCTCGCTGCCCGCTTCAGCCAGTCGAGCTGCTCACGCCAGCGCGTGAGCACGCTCTCGGTCTCCGTCAGTTCGAACGTAATCCCGCTCTTCAAACGCGCATAGGCGACACGTTGCGCTTCGCCGCTTTCGATCGTGGCGACAAAGCATGCGAGCGGGACATCGTCGAGCACCACGCGGCGCGTATCCAGTTGAACCTGAAAGAACGCTTCGTCGAATACGAAGGCGATGGTCGCGCGCCCGCTCGCGGCGATCGCCTGCGCGGTACGCGAGCCGGGCCACAACGCGAACACGAGCGTGCGCGCGTCGGGCGCGAGCAGCTCGCCCGCACTTAGGAGCGCGGTGCGGACGCGCCCGCCGCTGTCGACGGCACATAGCGACGCCGTGAAGCCGACGGGCGCGCCGGTCAGCGTGCCATCGAAGAGCGTCCTGAGTTCAGGCGGCCATTCATCGAAAGGCGTTTGCGACGAGAGTTCGGCCTGACGCGGCGTGGCATCGGTCATGGGGGAAATGACTTGAATGGCAGATCCACCGAATGCCCGCATGAACCTGAGCGGGCATCGTCCAGATCAGCGGAAAAACAACTGCGTGATCTTGGCAAGCGGATAGTGAACGCCCGGCTGAATACGCGCGGGCAGATCGAGCGGCTTCAGTAGCATCTTGATGCACTGATCCGCCGAAAGATTGCGCCGCACGAGCGCGTTCACCTGCGCGAACAGTTCGCGGTTATAGCTCGAGTCCTTGACGCGCTCGGGATAACGCACCGCAAACACGTGCCGTAGCGCGATCTCCGAGTCTTCGCTCTTCAGTTCCATCACGCGACGGATCAACGCGCCAAGCACGGCGAGACGCCCGTTGCCTTCGATCTTGTTCCACTTCTTGAAGAAGCGGAAAAAGTGCTTGTAGTGGCGCACTTCGTCGGTGCGGATGTTGTCGGTGATCTCCTTCAACACCGGCTCGTCCGAGCAGTCGTTGATCGCGCGATACAGCGTGGCCGTGCCCGTTTCGACAACACACCGCGCCACCATTTCGAGCGCACGCTTTTTCTCGAACGCTTCGTAGGAACACGTTAGCGAGTACTCGTCGAAGAAGCTCTTGAAAGCCCGGTCCCAGTCGAATTCCGGCCAGATGTGGTTGATGTAAGTTTTGAGCGCCCGGCCGTGCTGCATTTCTTCGGGCTCCCATTCGTCGTTCAGCCACGCCGAAATCTCGGGGTCGTCGTGAAAATACTTGCTGAGATTGCTCGTGTAGAGATCCGTGCCGCTCTCGATGAATGAGCATGCGCACAACAGCAAAAGAAGATGTTCGTTGGATGCCGCCTTCTGACGATCGATCCGGTTGAGATCGATGTCTTCGATGCGCCACGGCATCACATGGGTACTATCGGTGTGCATGTATCGCGCTCCCTGGATGGACTGAACGCGCCATCGGCCAACAAGAGCGGGCCGAGGTTCAGGCGACGCCGCGAACCATTCGGCTCGGGCGACTTCAACTTCGCGTCTTAACGGCTTGTTTTTCCATCTTAGCCGTCCTGCAATGAATTTGCAGACATGGGGACAGACTTGCGCTGCATCAGCGCAGTTCCGTCTATGTCAAATTCTTACGAGTCGATGCGCAAGAACGGCTGGCGCACGAAGGAGCACGAAATGTGCCGCCAAGGGAGGTTGCGCGATTTGGCGTCGACGACGCGCCTGCCGCCGTGATCAGCTGCCGGCGCGTGCATGCTCAGAAGCCGGCCGCAAGCCCGTCGCGTCGACTGTCGCTTGCGGCAACGTAACCACGCTCTGGATCGTGGCGATCCAGCTTCCAGATGTATTGTCCCGAGCCGAAATCCATGTATGGATCGTCGACCGACTTGATGGTGTGGCCGAGCCCTTCGAGCGCGCGGGCCGTTTCGAGGTCGAGTGTCGCTTCAATATCGATCGTGAAATCGTGATTCACCTTCCAGCGCGGCGCGTCACAGGCGGCCTGAGGCTGTTGACCGTAGTCGAGCATGCGCACGATCGACTGCAGATGTCCTTGCGGCTGCATGTCGCCGCCCATCACACCGAAGCTCATGACGGCCTCGCGCTGGCCATCCACTTCTTGCGTGAGGAACGCAGGAATGATCGTGTGGAACGGCCGCTTGCCGCCCTCGACCACGTTCGCTGACTTCGGGTCCATCGAGAACCCGCAACCGCGGTTTTGCAGCGAGATGCCCGTATCCGGCACGACCACGCCCGAGCCAAAACCCATGTAGTTCGATTGAATGAAGCTCACCATCATGCCGCGCTCGTCGGCGACCGACATGTAGATGGTGCCGCCCGCTTTCGGCATGCCGAAGTCGAAATGCCTTGCCTTGTTCGGATCGATCAGCTTGGCGCGTTCCGTGAGGTAGGCGTCGTCGAGCATTTGCTCGGGCGTGACTTCCATCGAGCGCGGATCGGCGACATAGCGATATACATCCGCGAACGCGAGTTTCATCGCCTCGATCTGCAGATGCTGCGACTCGATGCGGTCGACGGTCAGTGCGCGGACATCGAACTTGTCGAGGATGCCAAGCGCGATAAGCGCCGCGATTCCCTGTCCGTTCGGCGGAATCTCGTGCACGGTGTAGCCGCGATAATCCTTCTGAATCGGCTCGACCCACTCGGCGCGGTAATTTCGGAGATCGTCCATGGTCATGGCGCCGCCGCCCTGCCGCGAAAACGCAGCGATGCGCTCGGCGCTTTCGCCTTCGTAAAACGCGCGCGGGCCGTGGTCCGCGAGCCGTCGCAACGTGTTCGCATGGCCGGGAAAACGCACGAGTTCGCTGATTTCGGGCGCGCGTCCACGCGGCATGAAGACATCCGCGAAACCTGGCTGATCTTTCAGTTCAGGCACGGCGGCCGCCCATTTATAGGCGACGATGCTGGCCACCGCGTGTCCGCGCTCCGCGATTTCGATGGCCGGTTCCATCAAATCGGCAAATGGCAGCGAACCGAACTTCGCGTGAAGCGCTTCCCATCCGGCGATGACGCCGGGCACCGTCACCGCGTCCCAGCCGCGTTTGGGCTGACGGGCAAGACCGTTCTCTTCGCCGTATTTGTTGCGGAAGTAGTCCACGTTCCAGGCCGCTGGCGCCACGCCCGAAGCGTTCAGTCCATGCAATTGGTTGCCATCCCAGACCAGCGCGAACGCGTCGCCGCCGAGCCCGCATGAAACCGGCTCGACGACCGTGATAGCGGCCGCTGCGGCGATGGCCGCGTCCACGGCGTTACCGCCCTTCCAGAGCATGCGCAAACCAGCTTGAGCGGCCAGCGGATGCGACGTCGAAACGATATTGCGCGCAAAAACCGGCAAGCGCGGTGTCGGATAAGGGTTCTGCCAGTTGAAACGAGTCATGTGATTGATGTCCGGATTAACAGCGAGCCGATCTGGTCTGACGGCTTGCCGCGTCGATCAGCCGACAGTTCAAAAGAACAAATGGTGCATTGTCTGCTTAATTCAAAGCAAATTCATTTGTCGCCGCAATTGATGAGTCAATGGCATGGCGCTGAATAAACCTGTTTTGGCGTGTTTGCAGTGCGGCAAAACCTTCAAGTAATTTCTTCAAGTTCGGCTGACTTGGGACCCGCTTGCGCGACGAGGAAATGTCAAAGCCAAAATTTTCACCGGGAGTTTGGCACTCTTCAGACGCTTGCCTACAATCCGAATTCCCGGCAAACGCAGCACACGACAACGCGACTGCCCGGCAGATTGAAGTCTTCCAAATAAACGCTTAGAAGCAAAGAGACCCGGCTCACAAAGCCGGTCGACTTGCCGTTCGGTCTTAATGGAGAACACGAATGCTGAGTCCGCACGAATTCGCCACGCTGCTGCTGGTTCAGGAAGAGCCCAATCAGGTCGACATGGAACGCGATGAACTCGATGCATTGCTCGAACGTCAACTCGTTCAACTCGAGAACCTGGCTTCGGGCCGACAACAATGGCGCCTTACCGCAACCGGCGACTCCACCATCAAGGCATTCAAGCGGTTCTCCTAGCCTTCGCTTCCGAAGCGATTTCGGACGCGGACTTATCTGCGCCGCGTCCTATCCTGCGCGCAGCGTCGGGTCGACTGCCGCGCGCCAACTCAAAGCCTGCGCCCGCTGGTCCAGAAAGAAGCTGGCCCACGCACTTTGCGCCTCCGGCCCCGGATTCGCGCGATATACGCCGTAGCGCGCGGCGATCGTCCCCTGAAACGCGCAATAGCGATCCTTCGATAACCCGCCGCGCCGTTGCGCCACGTAAGCGTCGAAGAACGCCGTGTAGACGGACGGCGCGTCCCCGCCGTAGTCCACCTGCGTGGTCCCGCACATTTCCTGCAACGCGCTGAACGACGGCGCACCGCTCGATCCGTCGATATTCGGCGTCGCTACACAGCCGGCCAGCACGGCCACGCCCAGCACGCCTGACAGAACCCGCATTCGCATTGCATTCACCCGTTGCCCGATTTCGAGTTGCCAGTATCGGACGAACCGCGAGTTCGCGCCACTCGGCCAAATGGCATAGGCATTCTTACGGTTTCCTTGGCGCGAACGGCTCCTTACGGCGCTATGTGCTAACGGCCTATGCCATCCGGCCAGGTTGTACGCACGCCGCGCGTCCGATAGATTGCGCATGCAGACCTCGCACGGCATCGCTCGATTTCACAAGCACGCCGATCCGTGCACTTTCGGGAGATGACCATGCAGGATCAGTACGTCCTCGCGCTCGACCAGGGCACGACCAGTTCGCGGGCCATGCTGTTCGACAGGAATGGCAATGTCGTTTCGGTGGCGCAGAAGGAGTTTCAGCAGATTTATCCGCAAGCGGGCTGGGTCGAGCACGATCCGCAGGAAATCTGGTCGACTCAGGCGGGCGTCGCCGCCGAAGCCGTGACGCGGGCGGGTTTGAGCGCGTCGTCGATTGCGGCGGTGGGCATCACGAATCAGCGCGAAACGACCATCGTGTGGGATCGGGAAACGGGAAAGCCGATCTATAACGCGATCGTCTGGCAGGACCGGCGCACGGCCTCGCTGTGTGACGAATTCAAGGCGCGCGGGCTCGAAGCCATGGTGCGCGCGAAGACGGGGTTGCCCATCGACGCGTATTTCTCGGCGAGCAAGATCCGCTGGATTCTCGATAACGTCGAAGGCGCGCGCGACAAGGCGAAGCAGGGACGGCTCGCGTTCGGCACGGTGGATAGCTGGCTTGTGTGGAATTTCACGCGGCGCGGTTTGCATGTCACCGACATCACCAATGCGTCGCGCACCATGCTGTTCGACATCCACGCGCGCCGCTGGGACGACGAACTGCTCGATGCATTCGAGATACCGCGCAGCATGCTGCCGGAAGTACGCAGTTCATCTGAGGTGTATGGCACGACAGAGGGCACCGTGTTCGCGGCCGATCTTCCACTCGCGTCCATTGCCGGCGACCAGCATGCCGCGTTGTTCGGCCAGATGTGTATCGATACCGGCATGGTGAAGAACACTTACGGCACCGGCTGCTTCCTCGTGATGAACACGGGCGAAACGCCGATCGAGTCGAGCAACAATCTCGTGACGACGATTGCCTGGCAAATCGGCGATACGGTGAACTATGCGCTCGAAGGCAGTATTTTTATTGCGGGCGCGGTCGTGCAATGGCTGCGCGACGGGTTGGGTCTGATTCGCCGCGCGAGTGACGTCGAAGCCCTTGCGCGCGGCGTGCCGCATAGCGATGGCGTGTATCTCGTGCCCGCTTTCGCTGGCTTGGGCGCGCCGCACTGGAACGCGCGGGCTCGCGGCACACTGTTCGGCGTGACGCGCGGGACGACTTCCGCCCATATCGCGCGGGCGGCGCTGGATTCGATCGCTTATCAATCGGTCGATGTCTTGCGCGCGATGGAAGCGGATTCGGGCATACGCATCGCCCAATTGCGGGTGGATGGCGGAGCTTGCGCCAACGATCTGTTGATGCAGTTTCAGGCGGACATCCTGGGTGTGGATGCGGTGCGACCGCGCATCGCCGAAACGACCGCGCTTGGCGCGGCTTATCTCGCGGGGCTCGCGGTCGGATATTGGAAGGACATCGACGAGCTGAAATCGCAGTGGCAACTCGAGCGGCAGTTCACACCGACGATGCCCGCCGCCGATGTCGAGGCGTCTCTCGCGGGATGGCAGCGGGCGGTGAAGGCGGCGAAGGCGTGGGCGGATGGTTAAGCATTCGAATCCGCCGCCTTCACCCCCGACCTGACCTGCGGCGCATCGAAGCGCGCCGCGAACCACGTCACCCCAAGAGCGGCCACTGCGACCATCGCCGCCGCCCAAGGCAACACATCGAGCCCATAACCATGCATCAATACCGCGCCGCCGAGCCAGGCGCCACCCGCATTGCCGATATTGAACGCGCCGATGTTCAACGTCGAAGCAAGATTGGGCGCGTCCTTCGCCTTCTCGACCACGCGTGTCTGCAACGGCGGCACCGTCGCGAACGCCGCGATGCCCCAGACGAAGATCGTCACGATCGCGCCGACCTGACTGTGGCTCGTCTTTGCGAACACGGCCATCACGATGGCAAGCGCCAGCAAAATGCCCATCAGCGAAGGCATCAACGCGCGGTCCGCGAGCTTGCCGCCAATCGTATTGCCGACCGTAAGCCCGATGCCGAACAGCACGAGCACGAGCGTCACGCCGCGCGGCGAGAAGCCGCCGACCTGTTCGAGAATCGGCGCGATATACGTGAACACGACGAACACGCCGCCGAAGCCGAGCACGGTCATCGTCAGCGCGAGCCAGACCTGCGGGTCGCGCAACACGCGTACTTCGCGGCCGAGTCCGCTTGGTGCCGCATCGTGACGATTCGGCACGAGCGCGGTCACGCCGAGCGCGGACAGCAAGCCGAGACCGGCGACGATCCAGAACGTCGCGCGCCAGCCCAGTTCCTGACCGACGAACGTCCCGAACGGCACGCCCAGCACGTTCGCGAGCGTGAGGCCGGTGAACATGAGCGCAATGGCGCTCGCGCGTTTGTCGGCGGGCACGAGCGACGCCGCGACCACCGCGCCGATGCCGAAGAACGAACCGTGCGCGAACGAGGTCACGACGCGCGCGATCATCAGCAAACCGTAGTTCGGTGCGAGCGCGCAAAACACGTTGCCGACGATAAACACGAGCATCAGCAATTGCAGCGCGAGCTTGCGCGGCATTTTGCTCGTAAGCACGGCGAGCAGCGGCGCGCCGACCGCCACGCCGAGCGCATAGCCCGTGACGAGCAGCCCTGCCGATGGAATCGACACGGAAAGATCGCGTGCGACATTGGGCAGCAAGCCCATGATGACGAACTCGGTCGTGCCGATGGCGAACGCGCTGATCGCCAGCGCGAGAAGAGGTAAAGGCATGGTCATGCTCCGAAATAGATCAATGGCGCGCGGTCACGAACTCGACGACCACGCCCGGCGCAAACCGCACGAAAAGCTGACGTTCGCGCGCAAGCGGCACTTCCGCGATCCGATAGGCGTAGCCGCGACAGTCGAGACGGTCGATGAGCGTGCGCCACTCGGCTTCGTCGTCGATACGCAGCGCGAGATGGTCGATGCGCGTCGCATCGGGGTGCGCGGCGACAGACGCATCGCCCGTCGCGATCAGATGCACGGCCGGCCGCGCGCCGAGATACAGCCAGTAGCCGCTCACACCGAATGGCGGTCGCGGACCCACCGACATACCGGCGACATCGATGAAGAAACGCATCATCGAATCGCAGTCCGGCGCGACGATAGTCACGTGATCGAGTTGCATGGCGTTGAACCTGAAACGAGTTGGACGGATTGTGACCGCATGGCGCGCCGTTGATAATTGGGCTAGCCTTTGAATCATTGTCAAACCGGATTTGAAGATGACAATGGATCGGCTTGGCGACATGCGCCTTTTCACCGAAGCCGCCACGCTCGGCAGCCTGTCGGCGGCGGGACGCAAACTCGGCTTGTCGCCAGCGGCGGCGAGCGCGCGGCTCATCAAGCTGGAAAAAGCGCTGCACGCGCGGCTCTTCGAGCGCACCACGCGCCAATTGCGCCTGACGGACGAAGGGCGGCTGTACTTGCAGCATTGCCGTATCGCGCTGCAGGCTATCGACGACGCCGAAGCGGCGCTGCAAGCGGGGCAAAATCGCGTGCGCGGCAAAGTCCGCATTTCCGCGACGTCGGATTTCGGCCGGCACATGCTGCGCGGCTGGCTCGACGACTTCAGCCGCCTGCATCCGGACGTGAGCTTCGCGCTCACGCTGTCGGACTCGGTGTCGAATCTGCTGCAGGAGGAAATCGATCTGGCGATTCGCTTCGGCGCGCCGCCGGACAGCGGGCTCGCGGCACGCTCGCTGGCGCCGAACCGGCGCGTGCTGTGCGCGTCGCCGAACTATCTCGCGCGCAAAGGCGTGCCGCAAACGCCCGCCGAACTCACCGGGCACCACTTCGTCGTGATTTTCACCGCTGCGGGAACCCTCAACGAACTGGCTTTCGTGCGCGGCGAGGAGCGCTATTCCTACACCTTGCCCGTCGCCAATGCCTGGGAAACCAACGACGGCGCAATCGCGCGCGCATGGGCGCTGGCGGGACATGGCATCGCGCATCAGTCGATCTGGGACATTGCCGCCGACGTGCGCTCGGGCGCGCTGCAGTTGATTCTGCCCGACTGGTGCACGCACGAAGCGCCCGTACACGGGCTCTTCCACGCCAATCGATATATGGCGCCGCGCGTGCGCGTGCTGCTGGATTTTCTGATCGAACGCTTCGAGACGACCACGGGCGAACTGCTTGGCGATCTGGCGTATCCGCCCGAGCGCGTCGGGCTTCGTCAGGATTGGTCGCCAGAGCTATAATATCGGCCTAATTACAAGTAGAAGCCGTGCAGATTGCTGCAAAAGCGCGGCAACTCACGCGCAAAACCCTCTCAATCTCTTTTAGCGCCCCCAGGTTAACCACTGCGACCGGCGACCATTCATGACCAAGAAAGTATATGTAAAGACCTTCGGCTGCCAGATGAACGAGTACGACTCCGACAAGATGGTCGACGTGCTCGGCGCGGCGGAAGGGCTCGTCAAGACCGACACGCCTGAAGATGCGGACGTCATCCTGTTCAACACGTGCTCGGTGCGCGAGAAGGCCCAGGAAAAAGTGTTTTCCGACCTCGGCCGCGTGCGCGAATTGAAGGAAGCAAACCCGAATCTGCTGATCGGCGTAGGCGGTTGTGTCGCGAGCCAGGAAGGCGCGTCCATCGTTTCGCGCGCACCTTACGTGGATCTCGTGTTCGGTCCGCAAACGCTGCATCGCCTGCCCGCCATGATCGACAAGCGCCGCTCGACCGGCCGCGCGCAGGTGGACATCTCGTTTCCGGAAATCGAAAAGTTCGATCACCTGCCGCCCGCGCGCGTCGAAGGCCCGAGCGCGTTCGTATCGATCATGGAAGGCTGCAGCAAGTATTGCAGCTATTGCGTCGTGCCCTACACGCGCGGCGAGGAAGTCTCGCGCCCGCTCGACGACGTGCTCACCGAAATCGCCGGCCTGGCCGACCAGGGCGTGCGCGAAGTCACGCTGCTCGGCCAGAACGTGAACGCTTATCGCGGCGCGCTGACGCTCGGTTCGCAGGAAATCGCCGACTTCGCCACGCTCATCGAGTATGTCGCGGAAGTGCCGGGCATCGAGCGCATTCGCTATACGACGTCGCATCCGAAGGAATTCACGCAGCGCCTCATCGATACCTACGCCAAGGTGCCGAAGCTCGTGAGCCATTTGCATTTGCCGGTGCAGCATGGTTCCGACCGCATTCTCATGGCGATGAAGCGCGGCTATACCGTGCTCGAATACAAATCGGTGATCCGCAAGCTGCGCGCCATTCGCCCGGACCTTTCGCTGTCGACGGATTTCATCGTCGGCTTCCCCGGCGAAACCGAAGACGATTTCAACAAGATGATGGCGCTCATTCACGAGATGAGCTACGACACGAGTTTCTCGTTCATCTACAGCCCGCGTCCCGGCACGCCCGCCGCGAATCTGCACGACGACACGCCGCGCGAAGTCAAGCTCAAGCGCTTGCAACATTTGCAGGCGACTATCGAGGAAAACGTCGTCAAGATCAGCAATTCCATGCTCGGCTCGGTGCAGCGTATTCTCGTGGAAGGCCCGTCGCGCAAGGACCCGAGCGAGCTCGCCGGACGCACGCAGAACAATCGCGTGGTCAATTTCCCGGCGCCGCTTTCGGCTCACAAGCGCCTGATCGGCCAAATGATCGACGTCGAGATCAATCACGCGTACCCGCACTCGTTGCGCGGCGCGCTGGTGCTCGCGCCGGATACGGCGGCGACGCCCGAGTTGGCCAACTAAGTTAAGGACACCCACTTCGCCTTGAAGAACGCTCCTCAGCAGCATCTGGAATTTACCGCTCCGCGCGATGACAACGCGCGGCTCGCCAACCTCTGCGGTCCGCTCGACGAGAACCTGCGGCAAATCGAGCAGGCGCTCGACGTGACGCTTTCGCGGCGCGGCCACAAGATCGCCATTCGCGGCCGTGGCGCAAAGGTCGCGCTTACCGCGCTCGAAAACTTCTACAACCGCGCGCGCGATCCGCTCTCGGTGGACGACATCCAGCTCGCGCTGGTCGAAGCGCGCCACGCAACGCGCCGCGCGAAGGCGAAGGAAGAAGAAACGCCGATCGATCCGCGTTTTCGCGGCGATCCGGACCATCCCTTCGACGAACCCAGCGCCACCATCGACCTGGGCGACGAAGAAGACCACGGTCCCAAGCTCTACACGCGCCGCGCCGATTTGCGCGGCCGCACGCCCGCGCAACGCGATTATCTGAAGCAGATCATCGCGCACGACGTGACCTTCGGCATCGGGCCGGCGGGCACGGGCAAGACTTATCTCGCGGTCGCGTGCGCGGTGGACGCGCTCGAACGCGATCAGGTCAAGCGCATCGTGCTTACGCGACCCGCCGTGGAAGCGGGCGAGCGGCTCGGCTTCCTGCCGGGCGACCTCGCGCAAAAGGTCGATCCGTATCTGCGCCCGCTCTACGACGCGCTCTACGACCTGCTCGGCTTCGACAAGACCGCCAAGATGTTCGAGCGCCAGATGATCGAAATCGCGCCGCTCGCCTACATGCGCGGGCGCACGCTGAACCACGCGTTCATCATTCTCGACGAGGCGCAAAACACCACGCCCGAACAGATGAAGATGTTCCTCACGCGTATCGGCTTCGGCTCGAAGGCGGTCGTAACCGGCGACACCACGCAGGTCGATTTGCCGCGCGGACACAAGAGCGGCCTGATCGAAGCGCAGCATGTGCTGGCGGAAGTGCGTGGCATCGCGATCACGCACTTCACGTCGGCGGACGTGGTGCGCCATCCGCTGGTCGCGCGCATCGTCGAGGCTTACGACGCGCAATCGCAGAAAGATGCGGCAATCGCGGAAGCGCGGCAAAGGTCCGAGTGAAGTCATGCCTCGCCTCACTTTGACGCTGCAGTTTCCTGCCGCGAAAGCGTATCCGTCGCACAAGGCGCTGTTGCCGCGTGCGACGGTTGCGCGCTGGATCAAGGCTTCGCTCTTCGCTGACGCCGAATTGACCGTGCGTTTCGTCGATGAAGCAGAAGGCCGCATGCTGAACCGGACGTATCGGCAAAAGGATTACGCGACCAATGTGCTGACCTTTGCCTATGCCGAGTCGGAAGAAGATCCGGTCGCCGGCGATCTGATTCTTTGCTGCCCGGTCGTCGAGCGCGAGGCCGCCGAGCAAGGCAAGCCGCTCGCCGCGCATTACGCGCATCTCATCGTGCATGGCACGCTGCATGCGCAAGGCTATGACCACGAGGTCGAAAGCGAGGCGGAAGAGATGGAATCGATCGAGACGGATATCATGCAGTCTCTGGGTTTCACCGATCCCTACGTGCCGCTCGTCTGATCCCCGGTCTTCATCGAGATGCCTTGCCACGCGCCGTGAACGACAAGACGCCTGAACCCACGCCCTTTTACGAACCCGCCACGCCGTGCCCCGACTATCCGCCGGTGCTGGGCAACTCCGCGCTTCTCACCGACGAGGAGCTCGCCGCCTCGCGCGCGGTGACTTTCGCCGATTGGGACGGCAAATCCGACATCTGGCTTTTCGGCTATGGATCGCTCATCTGGAACCCCGGTTTGCCGACGCTCGAAGCCGTGCGCGGCAAGGTGCATGGGTATCATCGCGGGCTCTATTTGTGGTCGCGTGTGAATCGTGGCACGCCGGAACAGCCGGGCCTCGTGCTCGCGCTCGATCGCGGCGGCTCGTGCACCGGCATGGCGTTTCGCCTGTCCGGAACCGAGGCGCACGAACATCTCGAAGTGCTCTGGCGACGCGAAATGGCAATGGGCTCGTACCGTCCCGCGTGGCTGCCGTGCACGCTGATCGACGGCCGGCGCGTCGATGCGCTTGCCTTCGTGATGCGTCGCGACGTGGTGTCGTACACGGGCAAGCTCGCGGACCCGATCGTTCGGACCGTGCTCGGCTGCGCGAGCGGCCGTTATGGCACGACGCTCGATTACGTGAGCCGCACGGTCGTGGCGCTGCGCGAAAGCGGCATGCCGGACCGCGCGCTGGAAGCGCTGTTGCGGCGCTGCAAGGGGCAAAACGCGGAGTGAAGGCGCGCGCTCGGGCATCGTACGAAGATCGTCCGGATGGCCAATCCGCGCACGAGACACACATCTCGCATAATTCTCGGCTAGCATCTCCTTCGCAGGAGAAGCGCGCGCGCCGCTTCACCCCGGCCGCTATTTTCCTTGGTGTATGCTTAACTTTCCGCTAAAACGCGCCCGGGCATTCCCGGGCGCTCCGCTATGAACGAACCCTATCCCAGTCGACGACACTCCGAAAAACCGCCGGAAAAGCGCTCGTTGCTCGAACGCCTGACCGACTTCATCTCGCACGAACCCGAGTCGCGCGACGAGCTTCTCGAAGTGCTGCAGGACGCGCACGAACGCAACCTGCTCGACGCCGATTCGCTTTCGATGATCGAAGGCGTCTTTCAGGTGTCCGATCTCTGCGCGCGCGACATCATGGTGCCGCGCGCCCAGATGGACGCCATCAACATCGCCGAAACGCCCGCGGAATTCATTCCGTTCGTGCTGGAAAAAGCACACTCGCGCTATCCGGTGTTCGAGGGCAATCGCGACAACATCATCGGCGTCCTGCTCGCGAAGGATTTGCTGCGTTATTACGCGGAAGAAGAGTTCGATGTGCGCGGCATGCTGCGCCCCGCCGTGTTCATTCCGGAATCGAAACGTCTGAACGTGCTGCTGCACGACTTTCGCGTGAACCGCAATCACATTGCCATCGTCGTCGATGAATACGGCGGCGTCGCGGGCCTCATCACCATCGAAGACGTGCTGGAGCAGATCGTCGGCGATATCGAGGACGAATACGATTTCGACGAGGAAGCGGGCAATATCATCGCGTCGCCGGACGGAAAGTATCGGGTGCGCGCGCTGACGGGCATCGAACAATTCAACGAGCAATTCGGCAGCGACTTCTCTGACGAGGAAGTGGACACCATCGGCGGGCTCGTCACGCATCGTTTCGGGCGCGTGCCGCATCGCGGCGAGAAGGTGCGCATCGACGACTTCGTGTTCGAGATACTGCGTGGCGATGCGCGGCAGATTCACGTGCTGCTCGTGAGGCGCGTGCCGAGCGTGGCGCAGCATCGCCGGCATGATGCCGATGACGAGGATGAGCTGCGGGATTGAGGGGTGCGCGATTGATAAAGTCTCGATCGCAAACCACAACCACGCCTCCGCTCCCGCACGGCTCCGCCGTCAACCACGTATTCCATGACCGACTCATCGTTCCGTCTTTTTTCGCGCCGACGCGCGGCATCTGAATCCGCAACCGGCAATACGCCCCGCGCTCTTCCCTTCTGGCATTACCTCGTGGCCGCCGTGCTCGGCGCGGCCAACACGCTTTCGTTCGCGCCGACGCCGCATGGCGGCTGGATCGAGCTCCTGCTCTTCACGCTGTTCTTCGCGTGGCTCTCACGCACGACCAGTTGGAAGAGCGCGGCGGCAACCGGCTGGGCGTTCGGTTTCGGCAATTTCGTCACGGGCGTGTGGTGGCTCTATGTCAGCATGCATGTGTACGGCGGCATGGCCGCGCCGCTCGCGGCGGCCGCCGTCGCGCTCTTTTGCCTGTATCTCGCGATGTATCCGGCGTTATCGAGCGCGCTCTGGGCGCTCGTCGCAGGGCGCGCGCGTTTCGGCGATGAAGATGCGGCCACCGTGCAAGATATCGAAACCGCGTCGCGCTACGTGCCCACCTGGCACGGCGCGTTCGCCTTCGCGAGCGCATGGGCTATTGGCGAGTGGTTGCGCGGGCTCGTGTTCACGGGCTTTCCGTGGCTCGCAAGCGGCTATGCGCAAGTCGATGGACCGCTCGCGGGCTTCGGTTCGGTCGTCGGTGTATATGGCGTTGCATGGGTGCTGGCGCTCGTCGCCGCGCTGATCGTTCAAACGGTCTATCAAGTCAGCCGAGCGCGCGCTGCGCGTTTTGTACCGGGCGCGGTTGCGCTCGCGCTGATCGTCGCCGGCATGCTGCTCTCGCTCGTGCAATGGACGACGCCCGCCAACGCGCCGCTCACCGTGCGGCTCCTGCAAGGCAACGTCAAACAGGAGATGAAGTTCGAACAGGCGGGCGTGGATGCATCGCTCGCGCTTTATGAGCGGCTCATCACGGAGAAATCCGCCGATCTCATCGTGACACCCGAAACCGCGCTGCCGGTACTGGCTGTCCAGGTGCCGCATGATTTCGCCGCCAAGATTCGCAGCTTCGCCGACAATACGAAGTCATCGATCCTGTTCGGTGCAATTGGCGTAACGGTTCTGCCCGATGGCCGCGTGACCGACTTCACGAACAGTCTCTTTGGCATCACGCCGGGGACGCTCGATGTCTATCGCTACGACAAGCATCATCTCGTGCCGTTCGGCGAGTTCGTGCCGCTCGGGTTTCATTGGTTCGTGCAACTGATGGGCATTCCGCTCGGAGATCTCGCGCGTGGGCCGATCGCGCAGAAGGCGTTTTTCGTGCATAACCAGCCCGTAGCCGTCGATATCTGTTACGAGGACATTTTCGGCGAAGAGATCGCGCATACGATCCGCGAGCAGGAAGCGCCTGCGGGCGTGCTGGTGAACTCGACCAATCTCGCGTGGTTCGGCAATACGATCGCGCTCGACCAGCACTTGCAGATCGCACGCATGCGTTCGATCGAAACCGGCCGGCCAATGCTGCGCGCGACCAACACGGGAATGACCGCGGTGATCGCGGCGAACGGCGATGTCGTCTCGCGTCTGCCGACGTTCACGACAGGCGTGCTGGAGGCGACGGTGCAGGGAATGTCGGGGCGCACGCCTTATGTGACGAGCGGGAACGTCACCGTGATTGCCGTTTCGTTGTTGTTGCTGGCGTTGGCATTTGCATTTGCGCCGGGGAGAAAACGCTCGTAAACACGACTGTGGCGTGCGCTCATGCCGGTGCGCGCGCCGCATCGATCCAAGCTGCCGAGTCACGCGAAGGCTCACCGCGCATGGGATCGGTCCAACACCCTATCCGCGCTCGGCAACCCATACGCAAGCTCCCCCACCCCGCCATACGCTAGAATTGAGAGTTTCGGTATTCCGCCGAGCCTCGGGTCCGTGCCGTCACGAGCACCATGACGTCTGCGTCCACGGCCGCGTCCGGTCCGCATCAAAGGCAATCATGCTCACCTTTCAGCAAATCATCCTGACGCTGCAGTCCTACTGGAACGACAAGGGCTGCGCGCTTCTTCAGCCGATCGACATGGAAGTCGGCGCCGGTACCTCGCACGTTCATACGTTTTTGCGCGCCATCGGCCCGGAACCGTGGCGTGCCGCCTACGTGCAGCCGTCGCGCCGCCCCAAGGACGGCCGCTATGGCGAGAACCCGAACCGCCTGCAGCACTACTATCAGTATCAAGTGGTGCTCAAGCCCGCGCCGGAAAATATCCTCGATCTCTACCTCGGCTCGCTCGAAGCGCTCGGCTTCGATCTGAAGCAGAACGACGTGCGCTTCGTCGAAGACGACTGGGAAAATCCCACGCTCGGCGCTTGGGGTCTCGGCTGGGAAGTCTGGCTGAACGGCATGGAAGTCACGCAGTTCACGTACTTCCAGCAAGCAGGCGGTCTCGACTGCAAGCCGGTGCTCGGCGAAATCACCTACGGTCTGGAACGTCTCGCGATGTATCTGCAAAAGGTCGATAACGTCTATGACCTCATCTGGACCGAATGGCAGGAAGACGGCCCGAATGGCCGCGAACTGCGGCGCCTTACGTATGGCGATGTCTATCACCAGAACGAAGTCGAACAGTCCACGTATAACTTCGAACACGCGAACGTCGATCTGCTTTTCACCTTCTTCAATAGCTACGAAGCCGAAGCGAAGAAGATGATCGAAGCGAAGCTCGCGCTGCCCGCCTACGAACTCGTGCTCAAGGCCGGCCACACATTCAATCTGCTCGATGCGCGCGGCGCCATTTCCGTGACGGAGCGCGCGGCGTATATCGGCCGCATCCGCGCGTTGTCACGACTCGTCGCGCAGGCGTATTACGATTCGCGCGAAGCGCTCGGCTTCCCGATGCTCGGCAATCCGGTGCACGCCGCAGCCGGGCTCATCACCGACAGCGAGGAAGCGGCGCGTCCCGCCTGGGCGCCCGCGTTGAAAGTCGAAAGCAATCCCGGCAACACCGAACAAGCTTGACGAGAGACGACAGAACAATGACGCAATCCACTTCCGCTTCTCTGCTCGTCGAGCTGTTGACCGAAGAACTGCCACCGAAGGCGCTCGCGCGTCTCGGCACCGCTTTCGCCGAAGGCATCGTCGAGCGTTTGGCCGCGCGCGATCTGATCGAAGGCGCGGCTTCGTTCGAAAAATACGCCACGCCGCGCCGGCTCGCCGTGCTGATCGAAAACGTGCGCAACGTCGCCCCGGAAAAGCAGGTGCGCGAGAAGGTGCTGCCCGTGACCGTCGCGCTCGACGCGAGCGGCAATCCCACGCCGCCGCTCGCCAAGAAGCTGGCGGCGCTCGGCTTTCCCGACTTCCCCGTTGGCGAACTCGAACGCGCGCAGGACGGCAAGGCCGAAGCGTTCTTCCTGCGCTACGCGGCGCCGGGCGCAACGCTCACCGAAGGCTTGCAAGCCGCGCTCGACGAAACCTTGGCCAAGTTGCCGATTCCAAAGGTCATGACGTATCAGCGTCCGGACGGCGCGAGCGTGCAGTTCGTGCGTCCGGTGCAGCGTCTGGTCGCGTTGCATGGCCGCGATATCGTGCCGGTCAGCGCGCTCGGCGTCGATGCGGGCGACACGACCATCGGTCATCGCTTCATGTCGGAAGGCTTCGTTGCGATCGCTCGCGCGGACGACTACGCCGAAACGCTGCGCACCAAGGGCCATGTCGTCGCCAATTTCGACGACCGCCGCGAATCCATTCGCACGCAATTGCAGGCGTTCGCGGGTGAAGATCGCGTCGTGATGCCCGAAGCGCTGCTCGACGAAGTGAACGCGCTGGTCGAATGGCCGGTCGTGTATCAGTGCCGGTTCGACGATGAGTTCCTGCAAGTGCCGCAGGAATGTCTCATCCTCACGATGCAGACCAACCAGAAATATTTCGCGCTCACGGACCAGGACGGCAAGCTGCGCTCGCGCTTTCTGATCGTCTCCAATATCGATACGAAGACGCCCGGCGAGATCATCGAAGGCAACGAGCGCGTGGTGCGTCCGCGTCTCGCCGATGCCAAGTTCTTCTTCACGCAGGACAAGAAGAAGCGCCTCGAAGACCGCGTGCCGCAACTTGCGAACGTCGTCTACCACAACAAGCTCGGCTCGGCCTTGCAGCGCGTGGAGCGTCTCGAAGCACTCGCGGGCGAGATCGCGCCGCTCGTCGGTGTCGATGCCGCGCTCACGCGCCGCGCCGCGCGTCTTGCGAAGGCGGACTTGCTCACCGACATGGTCGGCGAATTCCCCGAATTGCAGGGCACGATGGGCACGTACTACGCACGCCACGACGGCGAACCGGAGGAAGTGGCGCTCGCATGCTCGGAGCACTATCAGCCGCGTTTCTCGGGCGACGACACGCCGTCCACCGGCGTCGGTTGCGCCGTGGCGCTCGCGGACAAGCTGGAAACCATCGTCGGCATCTGGGGCATCGGCCTTGCGCCGACGGGCGAGAAAGATCCGTTCGCGCTGCGCCGTCATGCGCTCGGCGTGCTGCGCATCCTGCTCGAAAAGAAGATGCCGATCGACCTGCGCGAGCTCGTCAACGCGGCCCAACGCCAATTCGCCGGCATGCCGCAAGTCGCGGATTCGACCGAAGCAATCTACGCGTTCTTCCTCGATCGTCTGCGTGGTCTTCTGCGCGAACGCGGCTTCAACGCGAGCGAAATCGACGCCGTGCTGAGCCTGAATCCTACGCGTCTCGACGACATCGTCGCGCGCCTGGATGCCGTGCGCGAATTCGCCTCGTTGCCGGAGGCGGCATCGCTCGCGGCGGCCAACAAGCGCATCTCGAACATTCTCAGAAAGTCCGAGCAAGGCGTGCCGACGGCGGTCAATCCGGAACTGCTCGTCGAGGCCGCGGAGAAAGACCTTTACGCGCAGATCGAAAGTGTCACGCCGCGCGTGCAGAGCCAGCTCGCCGCACGCAATTACACCGAAGCGCTGACCGCGCTCGCCGCCCTTCGCGCTCCCGTCGACACTTTCTTCAACGACGTGATGGTGAACGCGGAAGACGCGGCGTTGCGTAACAACCGCCTCGCGCTCCTCAACGCATTGCATCAGCAGATGAACTGCGTCGCGGACATCTCCAAACTGGCCGCATGACGATGATGAATCGCAAACTGGTCATTCTCGATCGCGACGGCGTCATCAACGTCGACTCCGATGCCTTCATCAAGTCGCCGGACGAATGGGTCGCCATTCCCGGCAGTCTCGAAGCCATCGCGCGGCTGAATCAGGCCGGTTTTCGCGTGGCGATCGCATCGAATCAGTCGGGGATCGGGCGCGGCCTGTTCGACATGGCCGCGCTCAACGCCATGCATCAGAAGATGAATCGCGCGGCGGCGGCAGTCGGCGGGCGTATCGACGCCATCTTCTTTTGTCCGCATACGGCCGAAGACCAGTGCGATTGCAGAAAGCCGAAGCCTGGCATGTTGCAGCAGATCATCGAGCGCTTCGAGATCGACCCGGAAGACACGCCGGTCGTCGGCGACTCGCTGCGCGACCTGCAAGCCGGCGCGGCGCTCGGCTTTCCCGTGCATCTCGTTCTGACCGGCAAGGGACCGATTACGCTCGCGGAAGGCAATCTGCCCGAAGGCTTAAGCGTTCACAAGGATCTGCGCGCCTTTGCGCTCGACTATCTCGCGCGGCATCGTGACTGACCGGCCGCCGCATCACTGACCTTCCATGCGCTTCATCCGTTCGTTGCTGTTGATGCTTTACTTCGTCGCGTACACCGTGCCGTACGCGACCGCGTGCTTCATCGCGTTCCCCTTCATGCGGGCCGACAAGCGTTACTGGATGGCGGCCGGCTGGTGCAAGTCGACCATCGTCGTGTTGCGCTATCTGGTCGGCATTCGCTACGAGATTGTCGGCATGGAGAATCTGCCGCATGGTCCGGCGGTGCTGTTGTCGAAGCATCAATCGGCCTGGGAGACGCTCGCGTTTCCGGCGCTCATGCCGCGTCCGCTCTGCTATGTGTTCAAGCGCGAGCTGCTCTATGTGCCGTTCTTCGGCTGGGCGCTCGGACTCCTGAAGATGGTGCATATCGACCGCAAGCAAGGCCGCGATGCGTTCGTTTCCGTCGCGCGGCAAGGCCGTGCGCGCATGGACGAAGGCGCGTGGGTCATCATGTTTCCGGAAGGCACGCGCACACGCACCGGCACGCAGGGCAAGTACAAGACGGGCGGCGCGCGCTTCGCGGTGGCGACGGGCGCGCCGGTCGTGCCTATCGCGCATAACGCGGGGCGGCTCTGGCCGCGTAATTCGTTCATCAAATATCCGGGTATAGTCACGGTGTCGATTGGCCAGCCGATCGACACTGCCGGACTCACACCCGAGGAAGTGAACACGCGAGTCGAGAGCTGGATCGAAATGGAAATGCGCCGCATCGATCCGCTCGCTTATGCGACGCCCGACGTGCGACCGGGTGAACCTGGCGCGGCGGGCGCTGGCCGCTGACGCGGTCGTTCGCATTCGCATCCGATCGAGCCGCGGCGTGCCTTTCTCGTTCTTCTCGTCATTCCTGCGCCGGGAGCGCAAAGCCGAGCCGATGCAGAAGCAACCTTCGCGACAGCGCCCCGCCGTCGCGCTCGATACCCTGCAACTCGATCTACCGTTCGAGCATGCGCCCGAGTTCTGTGCGCCATCCACGGCGCCCGCGCCTCTGCGCGGCGAAGTTCCTCCTTCAAGCGCACCACTGCCGGAAGGCGTGCGTCAGCGCCGCATCGTCCTGGGTGCGCGCGCGCTCGACTATCGGCTGAAGCGGTCGGCGCGGCGCACCATCGGCTTTTGCATCGATGGCACCGGACTCACCATCACCGCGCCGCGCTGGGTGACGATCGCCGATATCGAAAGCGCGATCGGCGGCAAGCAAAGCTGGATCTTCAAGAAGCTGACCGAATGGCAGACGCGTGTGGAAGAGCGCGCGTTGCCGCGCATCGACTGGAAAGACGGCGCGCAGTTTCCGTATCTCGGCAAGACCATACGCGTGGCGCTGAATGCGGGCGCGGGATCGCTTTCGTTCGATGACGAGACCGGCGTGCTGCGTGTGCCGCTTCCCGCACTCGCGGATGCGCAGCAGATCAAGGACCGCGTGCAAGGCTGGCTGCAAAGCGAAGCGAAGCGCATCTTCGGCGAGCAGCTCGCGGTCTATGCACGAAAGCTCGGCGTGGAATACCGGGCGTATGCGCTTTCGTCGGCGGCGACGCGCTGGGGCAGTTGTTCGAGCGATGGCAAGATTCGCCTGAACTGGCGGCTCATTCATTTTCCGATGTCGATCATCGACTATGTGGTCGCGCACGAGCTTGCGCATCTGCGCGAGATGAACCACAGTCCGCGTTTCTGGCAGACCGTCGAATCCATCTTTCCCGAGTTCCGCGAAGCCCGGCATACGCTCAAGCATCATCCGCCGGATCTGCTGCCCGCGCTTTGAGCGCCCGTCAGCGCGCGCCGCGGGTGCCCGGTACAATTCGAGACGAGAACCGCGCCGCCCGACCAATCGATAAAAACGAACCGGGCGCGTCGTCTTTTCGCAATCAAACAACAGGAACCCCACCATGCGACTCCTTCACACGATGCTGCGCGTCGGCGATCTGCAACGTTCCATCGATTTCTATACGCGCATTCTCGGCATGAAAGTGCTGCGTCAAAGCGAGAACACCGAGTACAAGTACACGCTCGCGTTCGTCGGTTACGGCGATGAGAGCGAGACCAGCGTGCTCGAGCTGACCTACAACTGGGGCGTCGAGAAGTACGAGATGGGCACGGCATATGGTCATATCGCGCTGGAAGTGGACAGCGCCGCCGACGCGTGCAACCGTATCCGCGAAGCCGGCGGCAAGGTCACGCGCGAAGCCGGCCCGGTGAAGGGCGGCACGACGGTGATCGCGTTCGTCGAAGACCCGGACGGGTACAAGGTCGAGTTGATCGAAAAACATTCTTGATCGACGTCCGACGTTGGACGTTCGATTCAGGGCAATTGCGGCAATCGGAAGCGGCGAAGTGATGCCGTTTGCTCAAGCAGACCGTGCTTACCGCTTCCAAACGACGTGCGCTTGCGCACGACGGCGCTTGTCGTCAAGCCGAACTCGGCGTGTTCGAACGTCAGGCTGTGGGCGCACGACCGACCACGGCTAAGCCGGCCGTAATCATCGCGCTCGAACGTAAGGCCGGTCACGCTTTCGCATCACCGTCGTGCTACTTCTGGTTTTTCACGCGCAGCGTCACCACTTCGCTGGCACAATCGACGCTCCAAAACAGTGCGACGTCGATGCGTGAACATGAGCACATCCTCTTTCGCCCTGCGCCGCGCGCCCGACCTCACGGCCGTCGCCGTGATGATTGCGCTGTGCGGCGTGTGGGGCTTTCAGCAAGTCGCCATCAAGGAAGCAAACAGCTTCATTCCGCCGATGCTGCAAGCGGGCGTACGCTCGCTCATCGCCACTTTTCTGGTGTTGATCTGGACGCGCACGCGCGGCGTGCCGCTCTTTCAGCGCGACGATACCCTGCCCGCCGGAATCCTTGCCGGCATATTGTTCGGCGGTGAATTCGTCTGCATTTTCTTCGGCCTGAGTCTCACGACAGCCTCGCGCATGGCCGTCTTTCTCTATACCGCCCCCTGTTTCACCGCACTTGGCCTGCATTGGTTCGTCGCCGGCGAGCGGCTTGCGCGCACGCAGTGGTGCGGCATCATGCTCGCGTTTTGCGGCATGGCGCTTGCCTTCGCGGATGGTTTTCTGCACGGCGCGCCGCAAAGCGCATCGACCTTGCGCGGCATCGCAGGCGATGCGCTCGGCGTCATGGCGAGCCTTTTCTGGGCCGCGACGACGGTGGTCGTGCGCGCCTCGTCACTCTCGCGAACGAGTGCGAGCAAGACGCTCTTCTATCAGCTCGCGGTATCGGCGGTCATGCTGCTCGCGCTCGCGGCCGTCACTGGACAAACCCATGTCGACGCGCTGCCGCCGCTCGCTATCGCAAGTCTCGTTTATCAGGCCGTGGTGGTGGCGTTCGTGAGCTATCTGACCTGGTTCTGGCTGCTCACGCGCTATATGGCGTCGCGGCTCTCCGTATTTTCGTTTCTGACGCCGATTTTCGGTGTGACCTTCGGCGTATTGCTGCTCGGCGAGCACTTCACCGCGCGCTTCATGGTCGCCGCGGCGATGGTGCTTGCGGGCATCGCGCTCGTCAACCGGCGCGGCGGGAACGCTTGAGTTTCGATTCGAGCGCCGACCTGGAGCATGGGCGCTTGCGGCTATCACCCGAGTAAGCCGGCGCGGCAGGACCGCCCGAGTTTCGATTACTCGGGCGCCGTCGCGCGGATCGTGACCATGTCGTCCATGTCGCTGTCTTCGTGCGTATCGACGTGCGGCTTTTCCGGCGGAATGGATTCGATCGGATAGCCGTGCTTCTCCCACGCGTCCAGGCCGCCCTTGAGCGGACGCACGTTGGTGAAACCCTTGGCGCGCAGCCGACGCGAGATAGACTTGGCCGTCGCTTCGTTCGGGCAGACGCAATACACGACGACTTCGTGCTCCGACAGCAACTGATCGACGCGGCCGGGGGAATCGAGATCCAGCGCGACCGCGCCCGGAATGCGATACGGCTCCTTGCGGCGTATGTCGATTGGCCGTGCATCGTAGATGACGGGCGGCGTATCGCTTTGCATCATGGCGTCGAGCTGGTCGGGCGTGATGTGATACTTCTCCAGCCACTGGTGAAACTGCACGCGCCGCACCCATCGATACAGAATGAAACCGACGCCCGCGAGCACGAGAATATCGATCACGGTCGCGCCGTTCGCGCGAACCAGCACGACGAGGCGCGCGATCTGCTCCTGCAGCGCCGCGCCGCCCAGAATCCAGAAACTGGCCCAGGCGGTCGCGCCGATCAAGTCCCACAACACGAACACGCGCACGTCGATCTGCGTGGTGCCTAGCAGCGGCGCCGACACGAGCCCGAGTCCGGGAACGAACTTGGACAACGCGAGCAGCGGCACGCCGAAGCGTTCGAACCAGCGACGCGCGGTGCGCAGCGTGGAGTCGATCGAGAGGGAGAAGCGCACCAGCGAGTTGAGGAAGCGTCGGCCGTAGAGACGGCCTGCCGCGAACCAGAGCGAATCGGCGATGAGCACCGCGAGCACGGCCGCGCCAAGCATCGGCCAGAAGGACGACTCGCCGGACGCGACGAGCGAGCCGGCGAGAATCAGCATCGGCGCGGCGGGGACCGGCACGCCAAGTTGCGTCGCGAGGACGCTGACGAACACGGCCCACGCGCCCCACGACGACGCAAGCGAAGTCGGGACGTGCGGCATTCAAACTCCTTCACGAGCTAGCGCACGGTTCTTCGATGCGGGCGTGCTTTCGGTGCGGTGCGCGAGGGCTCCACTTTATCGCGATCGTGAATGGTTTGCCTGAATGTAGCGGTGTCAGCGGGGCGTTTGGGTCGTGCGTGCGTGGCGCTGTCACTGCGGTGTGATGTGCGGGGAAGAAGCGCGCATTGCCTTCTTGCCGATGAACGCCAGCCGGTTCGGCGACGACACATGCCGAGGTCGCAGGACAGATGGTTCATGCCTCCGATGTACGCCTCGATCTGCTGTCTGCTATCTGCGATTGCGTCACGCCAAAGCCGATTGGCCGGCGCGCGTCGTGCGGCGTGCGGCGTGCGCCGTGCGTCGTGCGTCGTGCGTCGTGCGCCGTGCGTCGTGCGTCGTGCGCCGTGCGTCTGCGCCGTGCGCCGTGCGTCGTGCGCCGTGCGCCGCGCGCCGTGCGCCGTGCGCCGTGCGTCGTGCGCCGTGCGTCGTGCGTCGTGCGCCGTGCGCCGTGCGCCGTGCGCCGTGCGCCGTGCGCCGTGCGCCGTGCGCCGTGCCCCGTGCGCCGTACGTCGTGCGTCGTGCGTCGTGCGTCGTGCGCCGTGCGGCATCGCGCACGATGATCCACCGACGCACGCCTCAACTCTCGATCCGCGACCGCGTCACGCCGAGCAGATCGGCCATTGCGCGGCGAGCGGCGCCAGCATTGCGCGCGATGATCGCATCGAACACCGCCGTGTGTTCGGCAAGCGACGCGTTGTACACCTCCGCGCGCTTCGCGTTCAGCCGGAGCTGGCCTTCCAGCGTGCGTTCGATCAGCGCGCCAAGCGGAATCAGCAACTCGTTGCTGCAGGCGGCCAGCACGCACAAATGAAAATCCAGATCGGCGCGTACCCATTCGTCGACGTTCTGCGCACCGACCATCGCCTGATGCGCGTTCGTGAGCCGCTCGCGCGTCTGCACTTCGTGATTGTCAGCGGCGAGCGCGGCTGCGTATGGCTCGATCATCTCGCGCATCTCCTGCAGCTTGAGCGCGAATTGCAGCGGCGGCGCCACGCGCGAGTACCAATCGAGCATGTCGGCATCGAGCAGATTCCACGCATCCCTTGCGCGCACGCGCGTGCCGACCTTGGGCCGCGATTCGATCAGCCCTTTCGATGTGAGCGTGCGCAGCGCCTCGCGCAGCACCGTGCGGCTCACGCCGAAGCGCTCCATCAATTCGGCCTCGCGCGGCAACGAAGTCTGCGGCGCGAAATCGCCGCGCAAAATGGCCATGCCGAGTTCGTGAGCGACGCGGCCGTGTAAATCGCGATGAATGATCTCGTTCTCCTGCTCGTTTGCGCACGATTATCGGGCATTGGCCGGGTGTGCTGAAGCGGTTTCCTTGGAACAAAGCGGCTTTGCATGGATAGCGGATAGTGCATGCGCGAGCGCCGCCATATTTCCACCGCTCCACCATCCGACTGCTCGTGCACCGATCCGCGACTTCGCCACTCTGCTGTTTCACTACTCGCACCTCGGTCACTTAACCACCAAGCTACTCACGACTCCCACAACTCCCACTACACCAACTCACCACCGAACATCTAGCGAATCCGCGAATCCGCAGATTGGCAAATCCGCCAATCCGCCAATCCGCCAATCCGCCAATCCGCCAATCCGCCAATCTGCCAATCTGCCAATCTGCCAATCCGCCAATAGTACTATTAATACTACATCAAGCCGCGTTTTGCTAAGATAGCGAACCCGTTCAGGAGACGTCCATGAAAATCACGAAACTGGAAACCTTCATCGTTCCACCGCGCTGGTGCTTCCTCAAGATCGAAACCGACGAGGGCATCACCGGCTGGGGCGAACCCGTTGTCGAAGGACGCGCGCATACCGTCGCCGCCGCCGTCGATGAACTCGCCGACTATCTCATCGGCAAAGACCCGCGACATATCGAAGACTTGTGGCAAGTGATGTATCGCTCGGGCTTCTATCGCGGCGGGCCTATCGGCATGAGCGCGATTGCAGGCGTCGATCAGGCGCTCTGGGACATTCTCGGCAAGCATCATGGCGTGCCGGTTCACGCGCTGCTCGGCGGACAAGTGCGCGACAAAATCAAGGTGTATTCGTGGATCGGCGGCGACCGTCCGAGCGATGTCGCGAACAACGCGCGCGCGGTCGTCGAACGCGGGTTCAAGGCCGTGAAGATGAACGGCTCGGAAGAGCTGCAGATGATCGATACCTTCGACAAGGTGCAAGGCGTCATCGACAACGTGCGCGCCGTGCGTGAAGCGGTGGGACCGAACGTGGGCATCGGCGTCGATTTTCATGGCCGCGTGCACAAGCCGATGGCGAAGGTGCTCGCGCGTGAACTCGATCCGTTCAAGCTGATGTTTATCGAAGAACCCGTGCTGTCGGAAAACGTCGAGGCGCTGCGCGATATCGTCAGTCAGACGAGCACGCCCATCGCGCTCGGCGAAAGGCTCTATTCGCGCTGGGACTTCAAGCACATCCTGGCAGGCGGTTATGTGGACATCATTCAGCCGGACGCGTCGCATGCTGGCGGATTGACCGAGTGCCGCAAGATTGCCTCGATGGCCGAAGCGTACGACGTCGCGCTCGCGCTGCATTGTCCGCTCGGGCCGATTGCGCTTGCCACGTGTCTACAGATCGACGCCGTGAGCTACAACGCGTTCATTCAGGAACAGAGCCTCGGCATTCACTACAACAAGGGCAATGACCTGCTCGACTACATCAAGAATCCCGAAGTGTTCGCTTATGCGGACGGGATGGTCGCGATTCCTCAAGGACCGGGGCTGGGAATCGAGGTCAATGAAGAGAAGGTGCGCGAAATGGCGAAAATCGGTCACCGGTGGCGCAATCCGGTCTGGCGGCATGCGGATGGAAGCGTAGCCGAGTGGTGATTTCCTGACGCGCTGACGGCTTGTCGAGATCGCGAGCCGTCACCGTCTCAGACGCGCTTTCACCCCTCCGCGCAACGCATTGCTGATGAGCAACTCATCGGCGCCCTCGAGGTCTTCGGTCGTCATTACGCGCTCGGCGGCTTCCAGTTCTTCGATCAACACCGCGCGCATCACGCCCGGCAGCACGCCCGCCTCGATGGGCGGCGTCCACCACTTTCCGTCGATGCGCGCAAACACGCTCGACCGCCCGCCTTCCGTAATCTCGCCGCGTTCGTTGCAAAAGAGCATGTCGAACGCGCCCTCCGCTTCCGCCGCTTTCCACGCGCGATCGTAGTCGGCACGATGCGTCGTCTTGTGACGCAACAGCGCGTCGCCGGAGTATCGCGGCGCAAACCCGCGATCCGAAGCGAGCAACACATCCACGCTATCCGACGCCAACGGCGCAAGCCGCGCGCTCGTCAATGCAAAGCGTCCGCTCTTGTCGAGCGCGATCCGCAACCGATACGGCGTGCCCGCCTCGAAGCCCGCACGATGTTGCGCGAGTTGCGCGTCCAGCTTGCGCTCATCGAACGGAAAACGAAGCCACGCGGCGCTCGCCTTCAAACGCGAAAGATGACGCGCGGCGTGGCGCACGTCATCGCGCGTGGCGTGCGTCGTCTCGAACAACTCGAAGCCAGGGTCCGCGCCCGTCAGAAAGCGCGCCTTCAACAGACACTCTTCGTACTCGCTCGCGGCATCGCTATCGAGCACGATTCCCGCGCCGATACCGATCACGCCGCGCGTGCCATCGGCATCCACGACGAGCGTGCGGATCGCGACCGACAGACAAAAGTCGCCGCGCGTATCGAGCCAGCCGATCGCGCCGGTATAAAGACCGCGCGGCGTGCTCTCGATCTCGTCGATGCGCTGCATCGTGCGGTATTTCGGCGCGCCCGTGATCGAGCCGCAGGGAAACAGCGCGCGGACGATATCGGCGAACGAAGCGCCCGGTTTCACACGCGCCTCGATGGTCGACGTCATCTGCCACACCGACGCATAAGCCTCGACCGAGAACAACGCCGGCACATGCACCGAGCCCGTCGCCGCCACGCGCGACATGTCGTTGCGCAACAGGTCGACGATCATCACGTTCTCCGCGCGATTCTTCGGGTCGTCGTGGAGCGCGGCGGGATCGGAGTCGCGTGGCGCGGTGCCTTTCATCGGCCGCGCGCGCAAAAGCGCTCCTTGCTTCTCGACGAACAACTCCGGCGAACACGAGACGACCACGCGGCCGTCCGGCATGGCGATGAACGCGCCAAAGCGCACCGGCTGACGCTCGCGCAAACGCCGATACAACGCGAGCGGCGTGCCGAATACATCGAAATTCAACCGGAACGTGAAGTTGATCTGATACGACTCGCCTTCGCGCAGCGCGTGATGAACGGCGGCGATGGCGGTATCGAATTCGTCGCGCGTGATGCTCGGCTCGATGCCCGCCACGCCCGCCACCGAGGGCGTCTCACAACCGCCATCTCGCGATGCAAGCCACGCGCTGGCTTCGTCGCGAGACATGGGCGCGCACTCGCGGAACATGAGCACTCGCAACGCACGATCCTCGCCGCGCCCGATACCGCCGAACTGGAGATTGCGCCCGAACTCGTAATCCGCGACGACGAGCGCATGCAGGCCGCTCTGCAAATCGGCATCGATGGCCGCGCATACGGCGTCGAGCATGCGCCCGTCTTCGCAGACATGGGCGCGCACGAATCCCGTGTACAAACGACTCGACCGCCTTTCGGCGGTCGCTTCGCAGTCGTCGAGCAGCGCGAACACCGCGCCGCGCTCTTCAGTCTTCATGGCAACACTCGCTGCCGGTCGTGCCACGTCTTACACATCAATCGAAGAAGCTTTTCACGCGGTCGAACCAGCTCTTGCTTTGCGGGCTGTGGCGCGCGCCGCCTTCCGTCAGCGACTTCTCGAACTGCTTGAGCAGATCGCGCTGCTGATCGGTGAGTTTCACGGGCGTTTCGACCTGTACATGCACATACAAGTCGCCCGCGATGCTCGAACGCAAACCCTTGATCCCCTTGCCGCGCAACCGGAACGTCTTGCCCGACTGCGTGCCTTCCGGCACCGTGAAGCTCGCGCGGCCCGCCAGCGTCGGCACTTCGATCTCGCCGCCCAGCGCCGCCGTGGTGAACGGAATGGGCATCTGGCAATGCAGGTCGTCGCCGTCACGCTCGAACACCGAGTGCTGCTTGATGTGGATCTCCACATACAAGTCGCCGCTCGGACCGCCATTGAGACCCGGCTCGCCGTTGCCGGCGGAGCGGATACGCATGCCGTCGTCGATGCCCGCCGGAATCTTCACTTCCAGCGTCTTCGTTTCCTTCACCTTGCCCGCGCCGTGGCAGTTCGTGCACGGGTCCGGAACATAGGTGCCGCTGCCGTGACACTTCGGGCACGTCTGCTGGATGCTGAAAAAGCCCTGCGACATGCGCACCTGGCCCTGACCATGACAAGTCGGGCAAGTCTCGGGCTTCGTGCCGGGCTTCGCGCCCGAGCCGTGACAAACATTGCAGTTGGCCCAGCTCGGCACGCGAATCTGCGTGTCGTAGCCGTGCGCCGCCTGCTCCAGCGTGATTTCCATGCTGTAGCGCAGATCCGCACCGCGATACACCTGCGGACCCGCGCGGCCGCCACGCGCCGCGCCGCCTGCGGCTTGCCCGAAGATGTCGCCGAAGATGTCGCCGAAGGCATCGGCAAAACCGCCGAAGCCCTGCGCGCCCGCGCCGCCCATGTTCGGATCGACGCCAGCGTGGCCGTATTGATCGTAGGCCGCGCGCTTCTGCTGGTCGGAGAGCATTTCGTAGGCTTCCTTCGCCTCCTTGAAATTCTCCTCGGCCTTCTTGTTGTCCGGGTTGCGGTCAGGGTGATACTTCATCGCGAGCTTGCGATACGCCTTCTTGATCTCTTCGTCGCTCGCGTTTTTCGCGACGCCCAGAATGTCGTAGTAATCCCGTTTCGCCATGTCGGTTCGATTCCGCCGCGCTTCTAACCCGACGGTTCCTCTGAGATGCTCCGGGCCATTCGACCCGCGCTTGAAACCTCTGACGCCTCGCCCCAAAACTCGGCTCGAAGCAAGACGCCTCTAAAAACAACGTGCCCGGAGAGCCGTCAGGCTCGCCAGGCGCGTTCCACGTCAGACGCTAGACGCGTCCCGATGCCGGTCTTCGCGTGACGCATACGCGCCGCGAAACGACCAAGGGCGCATGAATGTCGCCACTCACGCGCCCTTCGGCTTAGTCCTTCTTCACTTCCTTGAAGTCGGCGTCGACCACGTCATCGTGCTGCTGGCTCGCACCCGCTTCCGCCGATGCACCCGCGCCCGCCGCACCGGCCGCACCTGCCGCCGCGCCCGCCGCGCCTTGCTGCGCCTGCATGTCGGCGTACATCTTTTCGCCGAGCTTCTGCGATGCCGCCGCCAGTGCTTCGACCTTCGCTTCGATGGTCGCCTTGTCGCTCGCGTTGTCCTTCAGCGCGTCTTCGAGTTCCTTCAACGCAGCTTCGATCTTTTCCTTCTCGCCGACTTCGACCTTGTCGCCGTACTCGGCAACCGCCTTCTTCGTGCTGTGGACCAGCGCGTCGCCCTGGTTGCGGGCATCGGCCAGTTCACGCAGCTTGTGATCTTCCTCGGCGTTGGCTTCGGCGTCCTTCACCATCTTGTCGATTTCCGCGTCCGTCAGACCCGAGTTCGCCTTGATGGTGATCTTGTTTTCCTTGCCCGTTGCCTTGTCCTTCGCGCCGACGTGCAGAATGCCGTTCGCGTCGATGTCGAAAGTCACTTCGATCTGCGGCACGCCACGCGGCGAAGGCGGAATGCCTTCGAGGTTGAACTCGCCAAGCAGCTTGTTGCCCGCGGCCATCTCGCGCTCACCCTGGAACACCTTGATGGTCACGGCGCCCTGGTTGTCGTCCGCCGTCGAATACACTTGCGCGTGCTTCGTCGGGATGGTCGTGTTCTTGTTGATCATCTTCGTCATCACGCCGCCGAGCGTCTCGATGCCGAGCGACAAAGGCGTCACGTCGAGCAGGAGCACGTCCTTGCGGTCGCCCGACAGAACCTGCCCTTGAATCGCGGCGCCAACGGCCACGGCTTCGTCCGGGTTCACGTCACGGCGCGGTTCCTTGCCGAAGAATTCCTTCACCTTCTCCTGCACCTTCGGCATACGCGTCATGCCGCCGACGAGGATCACGTCGTCGATATCGCCGACCTTCACGCCCGCATCCTTGATGGCGGTGCGGCACGGTTCGATCGTGCGCTCGATCAGCTCTTCGACGAGCGCTTCGAGCTTGGCGCGGGTGAACTTGAGGTTCAAGTGCTTCGGACCCGACGCGTCAGCCGTGATGTACGGCAGGTTGATGTCGGTCTGAGCCGTCGACGACAGTTCGATCTTCGCCTTTTCAGCCGCTTCCTTCAGGCGTTGCAGCGCGAGCACGTCTTTCGACAGATCGACGCCTTGTTCCTTCTTGAACTCGCCGATGATGTAATCGATGATGCGCTGGTCGAAGTCTTCACCGCCGAGGAACGTGTCGCCGTTGGTCGAGAGCACTTCGAACTGCATTTCGCCGTCCACGTCCGCGATTTCGATGATCGAGATGTCGAACGTGCCGCCGCCCAAGTCGAACACGGCGATCTTGCGGTCGCCCTTTTCGGCCTTGTCGAGACCGAAGGCGAGCGCGGCTGCCGTCGGTTCGTTGATGATGCGCTTCACTTCCAGACCGGCGATGCGGCCTGCGTCCTTCGTTGCCTGACGCTGGCTGTCGTTGAAGTACGCCGGGACCGTGATGACGGCTTCCGTAACCGGCTCGCCGAGGTAGTCCTCAGCGGTCTTCTTCATCTTGCGCAGCACTTCAGCGGAAATCTGCGACGGCGCGAGGCTCTTGCCGTGCGCTTCGACCCATGCGTCGCCGTTGTCGTGCTTGACGATCTTGTAGGGCATCAGGCTGATGTCCTTCTGCACTTCCTTCTCGTCGAAGCGGCGGCCGATCAGGCGCTTCACTGCGTAAAGCGTGTTGCGCGGATTCGTAACCGACTGACGCTTGGCAGGTGCGCCAACCAGGATTTCGTTGTCGTCGACATACGCGATGATCGACGGCGTGGTGCGCGCGCCTTCCGAGTTCTCGATGACCTTGACCTGATTGCCTTCCATCAGCGCCACGCACGAGTTCGTGGTGCCGAGGTCGATACCGATGATTTTGCCCATTTTTTATACTCTCCTAGCTTTGATCGCTTTAGCGCTGCGGCCGGAAAACGCCGGCTTTTGCGGCCGATTTACCGGGCCGAACGCCCAAATATTCATACCTGTACGCAAGATAAGAACGCGGATTTCGTTTTCAAGACCCTGAAAGCGATGCGGTCTATATCTTTTTTCACTCGGAAGCCTTGCCGCGGATCTTTTCCCGTGCCGCCGCGACCGCCGCTTCGAATTGCGCGAGCCCATGCAGCCGGTGGCGCGCCCAAGACGCTTGCCGCGATGAAAGAAAAACCACGTCGGCACGCCATGCAGCAAAAATCGCCGTCCCAGTTCCCGATGCTCGTAGACATTGCTGTGAAACCACTTCAGTCCGAGCGCGCGGATTTCATCGGGCCTCGCGAGCATCGCTTTTTTGGCGATTTCGCAGTTGAAGCAGTCGACGCCCCAGAAGAACACGACGGCCAGATCATCGCCCGTCGAAGCCAGCCTGGCGTCGAAGCCGGGGGCGTCCAACTCCTGCATGGCGAAGACCGAAAACGCGGTGGCATCGACGGGAACGCGATTCTCCGAGGCGGCCATGGCGTTCTCGCGGCGCGTTACTTCGGTGCGGCGACGGTGACGAGAGCCGGACGCAGCACGCGATCCGAAATCACGTAGCCCTTTTGCAGGACGGACACGACGGTATTCGCTTCCTGCTCGGCCGGCACCATGGAAATAGCCTGGTGACGATGCGGGTCGAACTTCTCGCCTACCGGATTCAGCGCGGTGACGCGCCCCTTTTCCAGCGCGGCGGTCAGTTGACGCAGCGTGAGTTCGACGCCTTCCCGCACCTTGACGAGATCGGACGATTGATCGGCAAGCGCGGCTTCGAGACTGTCGAGTACCGGCAGCAGATGTTCGGCGAAGCTTTCGATGGCGAACTTGTGCGCCTTTTGCACATCGTCCTGACCGCGGCGACGCACGTTTTCCGTTTCCGCCTTGGCGCGCAGGAACTCTTCCTGGAGCGCGGCGATCTTCGCCTGCGCTTCGGCCAGCGCGGCTTCGTTCGCGTCCGGCGCGACTTGCGGCGCATCGGCGCCCGTCGGCGCTCCGGTTGCGCCGGCTTGGGTCGGGTCGGCGGCCTGGCGCGCGGTTTCGTCTGCGGGCGTGGGGTTCTGGCTCGCTGGATTCTCTTGCGTGTTTTCCATGTCGCTGAATGTATTGCTGTGAGTGAAATGGATGCGATCGGCCGGGAGTCCTCTTACCGCCGAGAACCAGGCCAGGCTTTTTCGCACTAGCGGCGGAATTTGGGGCATCCGAGGGATTTTCAAGGCTCCAGAAGCGGTTTTTCGGACGAAATTTAGCTTTTTTCGCGTGCGCATCAAACATCGGACAACGGCGGGCCACGCTTGTCGGCGGCGTGAAGCGTTAAGTGCAAATTCGCCACATTTAACTGCGAGAAACACTTCGTAATGGGCGTTTCGTCGCAGTACGCAAAAATCAGATTGAGGCGATTGCGTTGTTCGCCTACACTTCGAACATGCGTCGCAGGAACACGTTAACCCTAATCCTACGAATGCAGTAACCGCTCAGCCCTTGCCTGTTTCCTTCCGGTTTTCACGACCGGTTATCCCGCTCACCGGGGGTACCATGAAACTGACCTTTGCTATCGCGGTGGTCGCTCTGGTACTGGTTGCGGGAACGACCACCATATGTATGTCCGGCGCTGTCACCGCCCGTAACACCGAGTACGGCGGGGTTCATGCGACCATCGAAAACTACTTCAATCCGAACCTGCCAGTTTGTCGATAATGCGCCGGTCGCGCTTCGTCGGCCTGCCCTGAATTCCGGCAGCCGGCTCGCGAAACGTCTTGCGCCGCTCGGCTTCGGCTAACCGCTTCACTCGGCCCTCTTCCGTTTCCGCGTAAAGCGTCTGGGCCACGCTAGCCGGTCCGCGCACGTCGCACACGCCCTTTACTTCCACTTGCCAGACGATCCGCTCGATATCGATCTCGACGAGATCGCCGACGCGCACGTCCTTCGACGGCTTCACGTTCGCCCCGCCGATCTTCACGCGGCCTTTTTCCACCGCGTCGCTCGCGAGCGAACGCGTCTTGAAGAAGCGCGCCGCCCAAAGCCATTTGTCGATGCGCAGACGCGCGCCCGGTTCCGTCGAAATCGTGTAGTTCATGAATTACCGTTCGTTCAGGCGGCAACCGTCAATGGCTGCACGGCCTGCACCGGCCAGCCTTGCAGATTCTGCGCCGCGATTTCTCCCAGCGCCTTGATCCACGCCGGCGATGCATTCAGGCAAGGAATGCGGTGAAACTGCTTGCCGCCTGCGTGCAGAAATTCGTCGCGCACCTCGATGCCGATTTCCTCGATCGTCTCAAGACAATCCGCCGTGAAGCCCGGACAAAAAACGTCCACGCGCGCAACACCCGCCGCGCCGAGTTCCGCGAGCGTCGGCGCGGTGTATGGCTGCAGCCATTCCGCGCGGCCGAAGCGCGACTGGAACGTGACGCGGCATTCCACCGGCGTGAGCCCCAACGCGGAGGCGAGCAGCGAGCCCGTCAATTGGCACTGGTCGTGATACGGATCGCCGAGATCCATGGTTCGCTTGGGGACGCCGTGAAAACTCAGCACGAGCTTGTCGCCGGCGGCAAAATCCGGCACGCCGTGATGACGCCAGTAATCGCGCACCTGCTCTGCAAGCGCGGAGATATACGCCGGATGATCCGCGTAATGACGAATGGTGCGAATCTCGGGCTGATTGCGCACGCGCTTGAGCGCGGTAAAGGCGTCGTCGAAAGCGGTCGCGGTGGTCGAAGACGAGTACTGCGGATACATCGGCACCAGGAGAATGCGCTCGGCGCCTTCGAGCTTGAGCTGATTGAGCATGACGCCGATGCCCGGCGTGCCGTAGCGCATCGCGTAGTCGACGAGCACGTGGTAGTCGTTTGCAGCGAAGAGGCGCCGCAAGCCCTCGACCTGCTTCTCCGTATAGACACGCAAGGGCGAGCCTTCCGCCATCCACACCTGCGCATATTTCTTTGCCGACGCGCGCCCGCGAAACGGCAGGATGATCAACCGCAGAATGATCTGCCAGAGCAAGGAGGGAATCTCGACCACGCGCGGATCGGAGAGGAACTGCGCCAGATACTTGCGCACGGCACGCGGCGTGGGCGCGTCCGGCGTGCCGAGATTGATCAGCAGCACCGCGACACGATGCGAAGCGCTAGGCTGCGAAGGCAACTCGAGATCGAAACGCATAGGGCAAGGCGGCCGGAAGTGGTCGAAAGGTGAAACCCATTATAGCGGCGCGTTTCACGCCGCATCATTGGCCGAACGGCCTAGTGGCGGCGCGGCGCGCGGGCCGGCATGATGGGCTGAAGGAAAAGCTATTGAGAACTGAGCGACATCGACAACAGGCGTGCGGTGATATCGACAATGGGAATCACGCGGTTGTAGGCCATGCGCGTGGGTCCGATCACGCCGAGCGTGCCGACGATCTTGCCGTTGACTTCATACGGCGCGGTCACGACGCTCATTTCCTCGATCGGCACCAGATTAGATTCCCCGCCGATGAAAATCTGCACGCCCTGCGCGTGACTCGAAACATCCAGCAATTGCAGGAGGCTCGTCTTTTGGTCGAACAAATCGAACAGCTTGCGCAGCCGCGCCATGTCGGACGAAAGGTCCGCCACTTCGAGCAGGTTGCGCTCGCCGGAAATCAGCACGGTCTCGCCCGGATCGGTTTCGGCGGTGCTCGCGACCACGGCCGCCTGCATGAGCGCGGTCATGTCGCCGCGCAATTCGTCGATTTCCTGACGCAGCCGCAGACGCACTTCGTCGAAGGACAGGCCCGCGAAATGCGCGTTGATGTAGTTGGAGGCTTCCGTGAGTTGCGACGGCGAATAGTCGCGCTGCGTCGCCATCATGCGGTTCTGCACGTCGCCTTCGGGCGTCACGATGATAAGCAGAATGCGCTTGTCCGACAGCCGCATGAATTCGATCTGCTTGAACATGTGACTGCGGCGCGGCGTGAGGATCACGCCAGCGAACGACGAGAGACTCGACAGCACGCTCGCCGCCGCCGCGACGATCTTCTGCGGCTCCTCGCCTTGCAGGCGCGTCTTCACGGCGGTGGTCATGGCTTCGTCTTGCGGCGCTTCCACGGTGAGCATGGTGTCGACGAAGAGCCGATAGCCGCGCGGCGTGGGAATGCGTCCCGCCGACGTGTGCGGGCTGACGACGAGACCGAGGTCTTCCAGGTCCGACATCACGTTGCGAATGGTCGCGGGACTCAGCTCCAGGCCGGAATGCCGTGATAACGTGCGCGAACCGACCGGCTGACCTTCGGCGATGTAGCGCTCGATCAGCGTTTTGAGGAGGGTTTGTGCACGTGGGTCTAGCATGGGGAAATTTTAGCCTAACGTGTCGTGGCGCGGCGAACGTACCCGCCGCGATGAATCGCTTGTCGAGCGATTCAATGTCCGCTCCATTCTAGCGATAAACAACGGGCGTGCCCCGGCGTGATCGGGTGGCATCGCAACCACCCTTCGCGCACGGTTCTTTTCGCCTTCCACCTATGGTGTAATGCCGGCATGGAAATTGGCCAATTCAAGACTGTCGCGCTCATCGGGCGCACCAATACGCCCGGCATCGAGACGCCGCTGCGCCTGCTCGCGGAGCTGATCTCGAAGCAGGGTTTCGAGGTCGTGTTCGAGGCCGGCACCGCGAAGGATGTCGGCGTGACCGATTACCCGGCGCTCTCGGTCGCCGAAATCGGCGCGCGCGCGGACGTGGCGGTCGTGCTGGGCGGCGACGGCACCATGCTCGGCGTGGGCCGCCAACTTGCGCCGTACAAGACGCCGCTCATCGGCGTGAATCACGGGCGGCTCGGCTTCATCACGGACATCCCGCTCACCGAGATGCGCGAGATCGTGCCTCAGATGCTCGCCGGACAGTTCGAGCGCGAGGAACGCAGCCTGCTCGAAGCGCGTATCGTGCGCAACGACAAGCCCATCTATCACGCGCTCGCCTTCAACGATGTCGTGGTCAATCGCAGCGGCTTTTCAGGCATGGCGGAACTGCGCGTGTCGGTGGATGGCCACTTCATGTACAACCAGCGCTCGGATGGTCTGATCGTCGCGACGCCCACCGGCTCGACCGCCTACGCGCTTTCGTCGGCGGGGCCGATTCTTCATCCGCAGTTGCAGGGCTTCGTGCTCGTGCCGATTGCGCCGCATTCGCTCTCGAACCGTCCGATCGTGCTGCCCGACGACTCCAAGGTGACCATTCAATTCATCGGCGGGCGCGATGTCAACGTGAACTTCGACATGCAGTCGTTCACGGCCGTCGAACTGAACGACGCCATCGAAGTGCGGCGCTCACGGCACACGGTGCCGGTGCTGCATCCGGTCGGCTACAGCACGTACGCCACGCTGCGCAAAAAGCTGCACTGGAACGAGCATCCCTCGCAAGACTCCGCCCTCTGAAGCGCTCACCACGCCCTTTCCAAGCGTCCATGCTCCGTCATCTCTCCATTCGAGACTTCGTCATCGTTGCCGCGCTGGATATCGAGTTCGACTCCGGCTTCACGGTTTTTTCGGGTGAAACCGGCGCAGGCAAATCCATCCTGATCGACGCCCTCGCGCTCACGCTCGGCGCCCGCGCCGACGCGAGCGTCGTGCGCACGGGGGAAGCGCGCGCCGACATCACCGCTGAATTCACCACGCACGCGCAAGTGGCGCGCTGGCTGGACGAGCACGCGCTCTCGCAAGACAGCGACACCGTCATGCTGCGCCGCGTGATCGATTCCGGCGGCCGCTCGCGCGCGTTCATCAACGGCACGCCGGCCACGCTCACGCAACTGCGCGAAGTGGGCGAAATGCTCGTCGACATCCACGGCCAGCACGCGCATCAATTGCTGATGCGCCCCGACGCGCAACGCGAACTGTTCGACACGCACGCCGGTCTCGTCGACACAGCGAGCACCGTGAGTCGCGCGTGGCGTGCGTATCGCGAGGCCCAGCAGGCCGTAGAAGCCGCGCAAAGCCGCGACCGCGAACTGCAACTGGAACGCGAGCGTCTCGCATGGCAGTTGAGCGAGTTCGACAAGCTCGCGCCGCAGCCGGGCGAATGGGAGGAAGTGAGCGCGGAGCATCATCGGCTCTCGCACTCGGCAAGTCTCATCGACGGCGTGCAAAGCGCGCTGTCCGCATTGTCCGAATCCGACGAAGCCATGATTTCCCAACTCGCCGCCATCATCACGAAGCTGCGCGATCTGGCCGATATCGATCCCGCGTTGAGCGACGTGCTCGCCTCGCTCGAACCCGCCGAGATTCAGTTGCAGGAAGCGTCGTACTCGCTTTCGCACTACGCGCAGCGCCTCGAACTCGATCCTGACCGGCTCGCGCAGGTCGAGCGTCGCATGGATCAGCTTCACTCGACGGCGCGCAAGTTCCGCCTTCAGCCCGAAGCGCTGCCCGAGGAACATGAAGCGCGCCGCAGCCAGCTAGCCGAACTCGATGCCGCCGCGGACCTCGACGCGCTCAACGCCGTCGCCGAGAAAGCGAAGGACGCTTATCTCGCGGATGCAAGAGCGCTGTCGAAGGCGCGCGCGAAAGCGGCCAAGACTTTGTCGAAGGCAGTCACCGAAGGCATGCAGGAATTGTCGATGGCGGGCGGCAGCTTCGAAGTCGCGCTCGTGCCGCTTGCGGAAGGCGGCGCAAACGGGCTGGAACAGATCGAGTTTCGCGTGGCGGGCCACGCTGGCGTCGCGTTACGGCCGCTCGCGAAGGTCGCATCGGGCGGCGAACTCGCGCGCATCAGCCTCGCGCTCGCCGTGATCGCGAGCACCGCGAGCCCGACGCCCACGCTGATCTTCGACGAAGTGGATACGGGCATTGGCGGCGGCGTGGCGGAAGTGGTCGGACGGCTCTTGCATCAACTCGGACGCGACCGGCAAGTGCTGTGCGTCACGCACTTGCCGCAAGTCGCGGCGCGCGGCGATCAGCATTTCCAGGTGGCGAAAACTTCCGACGATGCCGGCGGCACGGTCAGCACGGTGACGCCGCTCGACAAGTCGAAACGCATCGAAGAAGTGGCGCGGATGCTTGGAGGAATCGAAATCACGGCGACGACACGCAAGCATGCAAAGGAGATGCTCGCGGCTTGAGGCGCGGGCGAACGAGGCGGCGCAAAAACGCTGCGCCGCCTTCCACCTTACTCGGCAATCGAGAACACGCGTCTCCACAACGCCGTCACCGCTTCCCTTTCGCCCTTTACCGCATCCGGCGCGACGCGCGCCTTCTCCATTCCATCGAGCCGCAGCGTGTGCTGCAGCTTGCGGTAGTGCCGGTACACCGCGCCAATCGTTTCCGCTTCGTCCGCGCTGATCAACCCGCTCTGCGCCGCGATCTTGAGCAAGGTGATATTGCCCGCATTGCGCACGAACTCGCGATGCTCGCGCGAGTGCAGCAACACCCAGTACTGCACGATGAACTCGATATCCACCATCCCGCCGCGATCGTGCTTCAGGTCGAACAATTCGCTGCGATTGGGATGCCCCGCCGCCACACGCTCGCGCATCGCGACGATTTCGCGGGCAAGCAATGCCGCATCGCGCTCCATCACCAGCACGTCCGCGCGAATGGCTTCGAATTGCGCGCCGATCTCGGCGTCGGCGGCGCTGTAGCGAGCGCGCGAAAGCGCCTGATGCTCCCAGACCCACGCGGTATTCGCGGCATCGCCTTCACGAATCTGATAGCGGCGAAACGACTCCAGACTCGTCACCAGCAAACCCGATTCGCCGTTCGGCCGTAGACGCAAGTCCACATCGAACAGCGTGCCCGCGCCGGTCGCCGCCGTGAGCCACGTGATGAGACGGCGCGCGAACATCGCGTAAATGTCGGCGGCGCTGTCGTTCGAATCGTCGGGATCGTCGTAGAGAAAGATCAGATCGAGATCGGACGCATAACCCAGTTCCTTGCCGCCGAGCTTTCCATACGCGATGACGGAGAAGCGCGGCGTATCGCGATGCCGCTTCGGAAACTGCCGCCAAACCGTCTGCACGGTTACGTCGAGTACGGCATCGGCGAGTTCGGACAGACGGTCGCTCACATGTTCCACCGACAGATGTCCCGCCAGATCGATCAGCAGAATGCGGAACACTTCGGCCTGATGCGCGTGACGCAGCAGGTCCATCTGATGCTCCGCGTCCTCCGCTGCCGCAAGCCGGGCGAGCAGCGAACGCTTGAACCCGTCCCAGTCGAACGGGCTGGCAATGGCTTCGTCATCGAGCAATTCGTCCAGCAATTGCGGATGGCGAATGAGATAACCCGCCGCCCAGCGCGAGCCGGACAACACGGACAGCACGCGTTCGAGCGCCGCCGGATATTCAGTCAGAAGCGCGAGATACGCGCCGCGTTTGCCGATGGCTTCGAGCAAGTCGAAAAGCCGCGCGATCACATCGCCGCGACGCGCGGCATCGATCGACTGCACGACTTCGAGCGCGCGCTGCGCGACCACGTCGAAGCGCTCGCGGCTGTGCTCGTTCAGGCTCGCGTAACGCGTGGAGTTCCACACGCCCGTTAGACGCGCGAGCACCGGCGCCGGGTCCGCGAAGCCGAGTTCGGACAGACGGCCGGCGAGTTCTTCCTGCGCGGAATCGTCGGCGAGCGCGCTGCTCCAGATCCACGATGCAGCCGAATCGTCCGACACGCCGCAGCCGTTTTCACCGCCGATCTTGTCGGCGAAGATGGCATCGAACTGTTGTTCGACGAATTCGCGATGCGCATCGAGCTTGTCCATCAACGCGGCGTAGTCCGCAAATCCGAGCGATGACGCGAGCAACGCGCGCTCGTCGTCGGCAACCGGCATGGCATGCGTCTGCGCGTCGTTGCGATACTGCAGCCGATGCTCCACCGTGCGCAGAAACAGATACGCGTCGGTGAGCGAGTCGCACACGTTCTGCGCGATCAGCCCGTGCGCGGCGGCGCGTTCGAGCACCTTGAGCGTCGGACGAATGCGAAAATCCGCCGCCTGTCCGCCGCGAATCAACTGGAAAACCTGCGCGCTGAACTCGATCTCGCGGATACCGCCGCGTCCGAGCTTGATGTCGTCGGCCTTGTCGGGACGCATTGACGCGCGCCGCCGCGCTTCCTGCCGAATCTGCAGATGCAGCGAGCGAATCGCGGCGATCACGCCGTAGTCGAGGTATCGCCGATAGATGAAAGGCGTCGCAATGGCTTCGAGTTGTTTGACGAGACGGCGCGCGGCATCGCTCTTCGTCTCCGAGACGACGCGCCCCTTGATCCACGCGTAGCGTTCCCATTCCCGCCCTTGCACATAGAAATACTCTTCGAGCATGCCGAGACTGCACACGAGCGGACCCGAATCGCCGTTGGGACGCAACCGCATGTCGACGCGAAACACGTAGCCGTCTTGCGTCATCTCCGCGAGCGCGCCGATCACGCGCCGCCCGAGCCGTGTGAAGAATTCCTGCACCGAGAGCGGCGAGCGCTTGCCGCCGGCGGTTTCGCCATCGTCTTCATAAACGAAGATCAGATCGATATCCGACGACGCGTTCAGTTCGCGCCCGCCAAGCTTGCCCATGCCGACGACGCCGAGCGTAAGCCGTTCGCCTTCGGGTGAGCGCGGCTCGCCGAAGAGCGCTTCGAGGTCGGCCGCGAGTACCGCGATGGCGCGTTGGATCGTTACTTCGGCGAGATCCGTCATTGCGCCGGTGACTTCGGCGACATCCGCCGTGCCCGCTAGATCGCGCTCCATCGCCGTGCAGAAAACCTCCATGCGTAAGCGGCGCAACGCCGTCTTGAGCGCGGCTTCATCGAGCGTGCCGGTCTCGACGCACGGCACGCAATGAGCGTCGAGGCGCGCTTCGATCCATTGCCGCGTGATCGGCGTCCTTGCCCACTGGGCGACATCGGAGGCTAGTTCCGGACGCGCCGAATAAGCGCGCGACGCGTAGTTGGAATAGCTGGAACTGAGGAGTTTCGCGTCGGTCATGAAAGGGTAGGCTCGCTCGTTGCTTGGTACAGATGCTGATCGTACACGGGCAGCGAAGCGGTTTGAACCAATGGTCCGCGAGGCTTATCCGAAGCGGCTCCGAGAGACTTTTCCAGAGCGGCGCGGCCAAGCCTTGCCCGCTTTTCCCTGTGTTACATTGCAGCGTCAAACACGCAAAACTACCATATCGCCGACTAGCCGCAGCATGTCCGACAGCAGACGATCCGTCGACCCGACCGAAGTTGGACAAGCCCAGCCCAGCGGCAACGCCGAGCGCGTGCTTTCACGCGTCTTCAAAATCGTTCTCGTGTTCGCGGCCGTGGTGTACTTCGCGGTTGCGGGCATCTATCTCGCGCTGCGCTATATCGTGTTGCCGCAGGTCGATTCGTTCCGGCCGCGCATCGAGCAACTCGTTTCCTCGCGCATTCACGCGCAGCTACATATCGGCCGGATCACGGCGGTCATGGCGGGTTCGCAACCCACCTTTCTGATCGACAATCTGCGTATCGACGCCGCCGACGGATCGCCCGGCGTGGCGGTGCCGCATGCGCGCGCGAGCATCGCGTGGGGCTCGCTGCTGCATCTTCGGCCGAAGCTTGCCGATCTCACCGTCGATGGTCCCGATGTCATCGTCGCGCGCAATGCCAAGGGTGAACTGACCGTGGCGGGCGTGCCTGTTCCCACGCATCGCACGGGTTCTGGTGCGTTCACGAACTGGCTGCTCGGACAAGACCGCATTCGTCTGCGCGACGGCACGCTGCGTTGGCGCGATGCCGAACGCGACGCGCCCGAAGTGGCGTTCAAGCGCCTGCAACTGACCATCCTCAACGACGGCTTGCGGCATCGGCTCGCACTCGATGCACCCGCCGACGGCGACGTGCTGCACGGCCCGCTCGATGTGCGCGCGGACTTTCGCCACGAGCCGTTCACCGCGATGGGCGCACCCGCGAACTGGACCGGACGTCTCTACGTTTCCACCGGGCCGCTCGACCTGCCGACGCTCGGCCGCTACGTGAAGCTGCCTTTTCAGATCTACGATGGCCGCGTCGAAAACCGTATCTGGGTGGACTTCGCGCGCGGCCAGTTGCAAAAGGCAGGCGGCGATCTAAACGGCGGCAACGTCGCGCTGCGCGTGCGCGCCACCCAGCCGCGCCTCGAATTGCCGATTGCGCGCTTCGACTGGACCATCGACAAGAACGACACGGCCTACACGCTGAATCTGTCCGACATCCATGCCGAACTCGGTCAGCCCGCGCTCTCGGACGGCACGCCGGTCGCGCGTCTTCTGGCGGCGCATACGCTCACGGGCACGTACCGGCCGGGATCGGTTGGCAAGGGATTGATGTTTCGCGTCGCGGGCGATCACGTCGATCTCGGCATCCTCGCGGACTTCGTGCGGGCGCTGCCCGTGCCGCCGCGCGTGCTCAACGAACTCGTGCGCTTCAATCCGCGCGGGCAGATTGCGAACTACTCGATCTACACGGAGCGCGCGGCGCCGCGCAATGAAGAAGAGGTAAAGCAGCAGCACGAAAAAGGCGACGCCAAGCTCTTGCACTTCACGCTCAAGGCCGACTTGCAGGGCATCAGCGTGCAGGCGCAGGAACCGCCGCCGGGACTTACCGTGAACAACCATCCGCGTGCGGGCATTCCGGGCATCGAAAATCTGTGGGGTCATGTCGATGCCAACGAGGCGCAAGGCGCTATCGACATCGATACGAAAAATGCGGCCATCACCATTCCCGGCGCGTTCGATGATCCGCGTCTGACCTTCGATACGCTGCAAGGCCACGCAACCTGGACCGTCGCCGATGAAATCGCGCCCGGCGAATTGCGCCGCGCATTCACCATTCACCTCGACACGCTGCGTGTGAAGAACGCCGATGCCGAAGGCGACGTCACTGCTTCATATTGGAATCAGGGCCACGGGCGCGGCAATCTCGATCTCAAGGCGAAGATCGCGCACATGCAGGTCACAAGGCTCGTGCGCTATCTGCCGACGAGTCTCAACGAACGCGTGCGCGTCTATCTCGGGCATGCGCTGCAAGCGGGCGTGGCGCGCAACAGCGTGCTCGAAGTGCATGGCGACCTCACCAAGTTCCCGTATGCGAAGGCGCCGGACGCGGGCGTGTTTCGCATCGAGGCGCCGTTCACCGGCGGCCGTTTCGATCCGACGCCGTTCCCGCCGCGCAAACTCGCCAACGGCATGCCGAGCATCTGGCCGGGTTTCGACGGGATCGACGGCACGTTCAAGCTCGCGCAAAACAAACTGCGCTTCGATGTCGAGCGCGGACATTATCGTGGCGTGAAGGTATCGAATCTGAGCGGGCGAATCGACGATACCGGCGACCGCGAATCGAAACTGTGGATCGACGGGCAAGCACGCGGACCGCTCTCGGACATGCTTCAGTATGTCGACGACAGTTCGCTCGGCCTGATGGCCAAGCACGCCACGCGCAAACTGCAAGCTAAAGGCGATGCCGCGCTCGCGCTTACGCTCGGCATTCCGCGATTCCGGCCGCCGCCGCCCGCGCCGCCGCTTCGCACCGAATACAAAGGCTCGCTCACGTTCGCAGACAACGAAGTCGCTTATGGCAATCTGCCGCCGCTCGAACATCTGCGCGGCAAGGCGAATTTCGCGGCGAAGACCGTGACGCTCGACGGACTGAACGCGCAACTGCTCGGCGGCGACGTGCGCGCGAAAGGCGGCGTGCAACCGGACGGCAGCTACACGTTCGATGTGAACGGGCGCATCGGCGCGGACGCGGCACAGCGTCTGAACACGCGCATCACGCCGCAGGTCGCGCAGTTCCTGAAGCGCATCGACGGTTCCGCGCCGTATCAGGCGCACGTGCATGGCGTGAAGAACGCGTTGCCTGTCGTGCAGGCGAGTTCGGATCTGACGGGCATCGGCTTCGATCTGCCCGCGCCGTTCGGGAAGGCGAAGGGCACGCCCATGCCGTTCGCGTTCACCTTTCAGCCCGCGCCTGGCGGGCCTTCGGATCTGCATGACGCGCAACTCACGTTCGGGCCCGTGCAGGCGCATTACTCGCTGCAGCAAATCGGCCGCGCGCAGGTCACGGTCGATCCGCAGAACCCCGCCGAGCCGATGAACATGCGCGCCCGGCTGAAGGTTGCGCGCGGCGCCATCGCCGTGAACAAGCCGGCGGCGTTGCCCGCCGAAGGCGTGTCGGCATCCGTCGATATGAACACGCTCGATGCCGACGCGTGGCGCAAGTTCATCGCCGATATCAACGCATCCGCGAGCGCTTCACCCGCGGCCGATACAGCCGCGCCCGCCTCGCCACCGATGAGCGATATGGTCAGGCAGTTCATCCCGACGCGTGCCGACATCCGCTTCACCACGCTCAAGCTGCTCGACCGCCGCTGGGACAACGTGCGGATCGGCGCGAACGAAGAGCCGGCGAATCGCAAATGGCAGGCGAACGTGGCGTCGAATCAGGTGACGGGCACGCTCGCGTTCACGCCGGGCGCGCTCAAGGGAAGTCCGGGCGCATTGCAGGCGCGCCTCGACAAAGTGGTCATTCCCGAGAAGATAGCGGCGACGAACGCGCCGGACGAACGCATCGTGAGCAAGCCGCCGCGCAACATGCCCGCGATCGATCTCATCGTGAACGAGCTCGTATATCGCGAGCACGATCTCGGCCGGCTTCAGGTCGATGCGCATAACGAAGTCATCGCCGATCAACCCGTCTGGACGCTCGACAAGCTCGAACTCGCGAACCCCGACGCCACGCTCACCGCAAACGCGACGTGGCGCACGCTGCCGGGCGGCGTGGTCTCGACCGCCGTGAAACCCGCGAACGACGACACCTTTCCGCGCCGCACGGCACTCGACTTCAAGCTCGACGTGAACGACGCCGGTCAGTTGATCGACCGCTTCGGTCTGCCGCGCACGGTCAATCACGGCGCGGGCACGGTGTCCGGTCACGCGGCGTGGAACGGCGGCCCGACGACAGTCGATCCAAATTCGCTCGATGGCAACGTCGCTGTCGATTTGCGTCACGGCCAAATTCTGCGCGCGCCCGGCGCCGCGAAATGGCTCGGCATCTTCAGCTTGCGCAGCCTTGCGAATCTGCTCACGCTGCATTTTCAGGATGTCGTCGGCAAGGGACTGCCGTTCGAGAAAGTCACGGGCGACGCGCATATCGAACAGGGCATCGCGAGGACGGACGATCTGGTGATGATCACATCGCCCGCGCGCGTGCAGATGCAAGGACTCGTCGACCTGCCGCAACGCACGCAGGATTTGCACGTTAAGGTCATACCGACCGTCGGCGCGGGCGCGGTCGCAATCGGCGCGGCGGTCATCAATCCGCTGCTCGGTCTGGGCGCGCTGGCCGCCGATCTCGCATTGTCGAAGTCCATTCAGAAGGCGTTCGAACTCGACTATTCGATCACCGGTCCCTGGTCCAAACCGGTCGTTCAGCGCCTGCGGGGCGATCAGGGTAAGATCGAAACACCTGCCGCCGCCGCTGTCCCTGCTGCCGTACCAGCAGTCGCTCCGTGAAGGCGACACGGTTCCGCCCTATTTTCGTCACCTTTTTTGGCAAATGCGCACAAAAATATGAACGATAAATCGAGCGAAAGCGCGAATTTCCGCGTCGCCGCGCTACAGATGGTCAGCGCGCCGGACCGCGATCGCAACCTGACCGAGGCCGGCCGGCTGATCGCGGAAGCCGCGCGCGACGGCGCCCAACTCGTGCTCCTGCCCGAATACTTCTGCTACATGGGCTTCAAGGACACCGACAAACGCGCCATTCGCGAGACGCCGGGCGCGGGTCCGATCCAGCAATTCTTGTCCGATGCGGCGCGCGAGCATCGCGTGTGGGTGATCGGCGGGACTTTGCCGTTGCAGTCGGCGGAGCCGGATCGCGTATTGAACACCACGCTCGTGTTCGACCCCGCCGGCAAGCAGGTTGGGCGCTACGACAAGATTCACCTCTTCAATTTCGAGAAAGGCGAGGAATCGTTCGACGAAGCGCGCACCATCTGCCCCGGCAGCGAAGTGCGGACTTTCGACGCGCCATTCGGACGAGTCGGCCTTTCGGTGTGCTACGACCTGCGATTCCCGGAGCTGTATCGAAAAATGGGCGACTGCGCGTTGATGGTCGTCCCCTCCGCGTTCACCTACACGACCGGCAAGGCACATTGGGAAATCTTGCTACGCGCCCGCGCCATTGAAAACCAGTGCTACGTCCTCGCCGCGGCACAAGGCGGCAAACATGAAAACGGCCGGCGCACTTTCGGCCACAGCATCCTGATCGACCCTTGGGGCGAAATCATCGACGTGCGCGATGAAGGCGCGGGCGTCGTGGCCGGCCAGATCGATCCGGCGCGCATTGCGTCAGTGCGACAGAGCTTGCCGGCGTATCGGCATCGCGTGATCGGCTGAGACGCGCGCGCCAAGTATCTTGAAAATAGGTTTTCCGACGGTCTTGAAAGCGCGATTTTTTCTCCGCACATGACCGAACCCCGTCAGCCATTAGAATGGTCTGAAATATCACCGAACTCGCAACAGGCACCGCATGAACATCATCGAACCCGGCATTAGGAATCTGGTCACGGCGAAGGACGTTTTGCTTACGCCGTATGGCCTCGACGAGGGGCTTATCACACGTACGCTTGCGGAAATTTTCACGCATCGCGTCGATTACGCCGACCTCTATTTCCAGTCCACGCGCAGCGAAGCGTGGAGTCTGGAAGAAGGCATCGTCAAATCGGGCAGCTTCAGCATCGATCAGGGCGTCGGCGTGCGCGCCGTTTCGGGCGAGCGCACGGCTTTCGCCTACTCCGACGATCTCTCGCCCGAATCGATTCGCCAGGCGGCGCACGCAACACGCGCGATCGCCAAGGCGGGCGGCGGCAAGCACAAAATCAAGTCGGCGAGCACGCTCACGGGCGTGTCGGGCCGCGATCTGTATTTACCCGCCGATCCGCTGCATTCGCTTGATTCCGACGCGAAGGTGAAGCTGCTGGAGCGCGTCGAACAGATGGCGCGCGGCCGCGATCCGCGCATCACGCAAGTCATGGCCGGGCTCGCCGGTGAATACGACGTCGTGCTGGTGGCGCGCAGCGACGGCGCGCTCGCCGCCGACGTGCGACCGCTCGTGCGCGTATCGGTCACGGTGATCGCCGAGCAAAACGGACGCCGCGAGATCGGCACGGGCGGCGGTGGCGGACGCTTCGACTATGGCTATTTCACCGACGACATCCTGAACCGCTACGTCGACGACGCGGTGCACGCGGCGCTGGTGAACCTGGAAGCGCGTCCGGCACCCGCAGGCGCCATGACCGTCGTGCTCGGGCCGGGCTGGCCGGGCGTGCTCTTGCACGAAGCAATCGGGCACGGGCTGGAAGGCGACTTCAACCGCAAGGGATCGTCGGCGTTCGCGGGTCGTATCGGCGAACAGGTCGCGGCGAAGGGCGTGACCGTGGTCGATGACGGCACGCTGCCGAATCGGCGCGGCTCGCTCAACATCGACGACGAAGGCAATCCGACGCAGTGCACGACGCTGATCGAGGACGGCATTCTCAAGGGCTACATTCAGGATTCGCTCAACGCGCGTTTGATGAAGATGCCCGTGACGGGCAACGCGCGCCGCGAATCCTACGCCGCCCTGCCGATGCCGCGCATGACCAACACGTACATGCTCAACGGCGACAAGGACCCGAAGGAGATTCTGGCTTCGGTGAAGAAAGGCTTGTACGCGGTGAATTTCGGCGGCGGTCAGGTGGATATCACCAACGGCAAGTTCGTGTTTTCGGCGTCCGAGGCGTACATGATCGAGGACGGCAAGATCACGTATCCGGTGAAGGGCGCGACCTTGATCGGCAGCGGACCGGAATCGCTCAAATACGTGACGATGATCGGTAACGACATGTCGCTGGATACGGGCGTCGGCGTGTGCGGCAAGGAAGGCCAGAGCGTGCCGGTGGGCGTTGGGCAACCGACGTTGCGCATCGAAAAGATGACGGTGGGCGGCACGGTTTGATGTTTTTCGATGCGGGCTTTCCGCGTCGCTTCGGGCTGCGTTTGCGATTGCACGGGCCGGCGATGCGGGATTCCCGCGTTCTTCGAGTGGAAGGCTTGCCAGCGCCGCGTGTTTGCGGTTATAAAAGCAGCTACCTGATTTTTTGCGACAGACTTTTCTCTCTTAAGCCATGACCGCCAAGTTTTATTTTTATTTCTTTTGGCATCTCAAGCCGCTGGCGGATGGAGAGGGGTCGTTGCAAGTACGGTAAGTACGCAAAACCAAATTCCCGAAAAACCGCCAGCGAGTCTGGCGGTTTTTTTTCGCCCTTCACACGTTGGTTTTGATTGAAAGAGACGCAGGAGAAAAGAAATGCCCCCGCACAATACCGACGATGTCCGCATTCGTGAGCTGAAAGAACTGACGCCTCCCGCGCATCTGATCCGCGAATTCCCTTGCGCCGAACCCGTGTCGGAACTGATTTACAACGCGCGCAAGTCGATGCATCGCATACTGCACGGAATGGATGATCGCTTGATCGTGATCGTCGGACCGTGCTCCATTCACGATCCCAAGGCGGCGATGGAATATGCGGGACGACTGATCGAGCAGCGTAAGCGCTTCGCGGGCGAATTGGAAATCGTGATGCGCGTGTACTTCGAAAAGCCGCGTACCACGGTGGGCTGGAAGGGGCTGATCAACGATCCGTACATGGATAACAGCTTCAAGATCAATGATGGATTGCGGGCTGCGCGAGAATTGCTCATGCATATCAACGAGCTTGGTTTGCCGGCCGGCACCGAGTATCTGGATATGATTAGTCCGCAGTACATTGCGGACCTGATTTCGTGGGGCGCGATTGGGGCGCGGACTACCGAATCTCAGGTTCACCGTGAGCTTGCATCGGGATTGTCTTGTCCGGTGGGCTTTAAAAATGGCACGGATGGAAACGTCAAGATTGCCGTCGATGCTATCAAGGCCGCTTCGCAGCCGCATCATTTCCTGTCGGTCACGAAGGGCGGACATTCGGCGATCGTTTCCACCGCCGGCAACGAGGATTGCCATATCATTTTACGCGGCGGTAAATCGCCGAATTTCGATGCCGCTAGTGTCGATGCGGCTTGCAGCGATATCGGCAAGGCGGGATTAGCGGCGCGCTTGATGATCGATGCGAGTCACGCGAATAGCTCGAAGAAACACGAGAATCAGATTCCGGTGTGCGAGGATATTGGCAAGCAACTCGCCTCCGGCGATGAGCGAATCATCGGCGTGATGATTGAATCGCATCTGGTTGGCGGCCGGCAAGACCTCAAGCCAGGAGGCGAGCTGACTTACGGACAAAGCGTGACGGATGCTTGCATCGGCTGGGATGAGAGCGTGACTGTACTCGAAGGATTGGCAGCGTCGGTTAAACAGCGGCGCATTGCGCGAGGCGGCGGCAATTAAGATATAGACAGCGGCCGCTAACTCAGCGGCCGCTGTCTATTTGTTCACGGTTAATCGGTTGCCGCGTCGCGCTGATGCTTCCACAAGACATCGTTCTGGCCATCCGCGCGATTCAAAACCCGCGCCAGTACAAAAAGCAAATCCGACAGCCGATTGACATACCGCCTCGGCGATTCGTTTACTCCGGCTTCATCGATTTTCCCTAGCGCCACGATCGACCGCTCCGCTCTTCGGCAAACCGTCCGAGCCACATGCGCCACTGCCGCCGCTCTCGATCCGCCCGGCAGAATGAATTCAGCCAACGGCGGCAACGTCCCGTTGTATTCCGCGAGCCAGTCATCGAGCTGCGCCAAATGCGATTCCTCGATCATCGAATGCCCAGGAATCGATAACTCGCCGCCTAAATCGAAGAGATCGTGTTGAATCGTCGTCAACGCATCGCGCACGTCCGTTGGCAGCGGTTCGCATAGCAATACGCCCAAAGTCGAATTCAATTCATCGACATCGCCGATTGCGGCAATCCGCGCATCGTCCTTGGAAACGCGACGGCCGTCGCCGAGCCCCGTGGTGCCATCGTCGCCGGTACGGGTGGCGATCTTGCTCAGACGGTTGCCCATCGTTTTCTCCTTGCTCGTTGATTCATCGCTCGAAACGCGCGTTCACGCTTTGAACCGCGCCGAAACTCCGACCCATTATAGGCACGCGGTCCCACGGTTTTACCCGCCTGCCGCCCTCCATCCCATCGGCGTAAAATAAGACGGAAGTCGTGAAGCAAGCACTCGACCACGCCGAGCGCGGCAGCCCAACGAGCGCGACGATTAAGCACCGGCGCGCAAAACGCAACGTGCTCGATCCGTCGCCTGAAGCGTTTAGTGGCACGAATAAGCAACACGCGACGAATCCGCCGCGAAAATCGACCGAACAATCGCAGCGCCCAAGCTGCCCCGGAGACACCGTGAACCACCCCGCCGAAGCCGCACGAACCGCCTTCCGCCGCCCGTTCCCCGCCGCCCTGCTCGATGCGCTGCGCACAAGATTCGCGGAGCGCGTCTCCACCGCCCAGGCGGTGCGCGAGCACCACGGCCGCGACGAATCCCCGTTCGACCCGCAACTGCCCGACGCCGTCGTCTTCGCGCGCAGCACAGATGACGTGCAGGCCATCGTCAGACTTTGCGCCGAACACGACACGCCGATCATTCCTTACGGCAACGGCTCGTCGCTCGAAGGGCATCTGCTGGCAGTGCAAGGCGGCGTCTCCATCGACTTGTCGGCGATGAAAAACGTCATCTCGATCAACGCCGAAGATCTCACGGTCACCGTCGAACCCGGCATTTCGCGCAAGCAACTGAACGAAGCGCTGAAAGACACCGGCCTCTTCTTCCCGATCGATCCCGGCGCGGACGCCAGCATCGGCGGCATGTCGGCAACGCGCGCTTCCGGCACCAACGCCGTGCGCTACGGCACGATGCGCGAAAACGTGCTCGGCCTCACGGTCGTCACCGCCGATGGCCGAGTCATCAAAACCGGCACGCGCGCGCGCAAATCGTCGGCGGGATACGACCTGACGCGTCTTTTCGTCGGCTCGGAAGGCACACTCGGTGTCATCACCGAAATCACCGTGCGGCTTTATCCGCAGCCCGAAGCCATTTCCGCCGCCATCTGCGCTTTCCCGTCGATGGGCGATGCGGTACGCGCCGTCATCGAGACCATTCAGATGGGCGTGCCGATTGCGCGCGTCGAATTCGTCGATTCGCTCGCCGTGCGCGCAATCAATCGTCATTCGAATCTGACGCTCGCCGAATCGCCGACGCTGTTCTTCGAATTTCACGGCACCGAAGCCGGCGTCAAGGAGCAAGCGCAAACGGTGCAGGACATTGCCGCCGAGAACGCCGGCACCGGTTTCGAATGGGCGACCCGTCCCGAAGACCGCAGCCGTCTCTGGAACGCGCGCCACAACGCCTACTTCGCGATGCTGCAACTGAAGCCCGGCTGCCGCGCCGTCACCACGGATGTCTGCGTACCGATCTCGCGTCTCGCGGAATGCGTCGAGGAAACGGAAAAAGACCTGGTGGATTCGCCGCTTCCCTGCCCAATCGTCGGCCATGTCGGCGACGGCAACTTCCACGTCGCCATGCTGCTCGATCCGGCCAAGCCCGAGGAACTAGCGGAAGCCGAACGGCTGAATCACCGCATCGTCGAACGCGCGCTGATGGTCGGCGGCACCTGCACGGGCGAACACGGCGTCGGCTTGCACAAGATGGGCTTCATGATCGAGGAGCACGGCGAGGACGCCATCGCCGTGATGCGCTCGATCAAACACGCGCTCGACCCGAAAAACCTCATGAATCCGGGCAAGATCTTCGCGTTCGAGCAGTAATCGCGCGGTTTGCGCTTCATTTCGCGCACACGGCGACGGCAATGGACGCTGTCGCCGCAAGCGGGCAAGATGGACCGCGGTAACCCAATCATTCGTCGACGAAGAGCATCTGCGTCGATCAAACCGAACGAAGCGCCGCCGAGCGCCCGGAGGAGACATGAACGCACCCGACGAGCTCAAGACCGCACTCGTGACCGACACTTCGCCGAATTTGCCGCATGCGGACGCGCCGCGGTTCTCCGAGGAACAACTCGCGGCGCGTCAGCGCGATGTCGTGCAGGCGCTGATGGCGGTGCTGCCCACGCATTGCCTCCTGTTTCGCGAGGAAGACACGGCGCCATACGAGTGCGACGGTCTCGCGGCGTATCGCCGTCTGCCGCTTGCGGTCGCATTGCCGGAAACCGAAGCGCAGGTGCAGCGCGTCGTGCAGATCTGCGCGCGCCTCGACGTGCCGATCGTGCCGCGCGGCGCGGGCACGGGGCTCTCGGGCGGCGCGATGCCGATCCGTCATGGCATCGTGTTGTCGCTTGCGCGCTTTCGCAAGATCATCGAAGTCGATCCGTACGCGCGCACCGCGACGGTTCAGCCGGGCGTGCGCAATCTCGCCATATCGGAGGCCGCCGCCCCTTACGGGCTCTACTACGCGCCGGACCCTTCGTCGCAGATCGCGTGCACTATCGGCGGCAACGTCTCCGAAAATTCGGGCGGCGTGCATTGCCTGAAATACGGCCTTACCGTGCATAACGTACTGCGCGTGCGCGCCGTCACCATGGACGGCGATGCCGTCGAATTCGGCTCGCTCGGACCCGACGCGCCCGGCCTCGATCTGCTCGCCGTGCTGATCGGCAGCGAAGGCATGTTCGCCATCGTCACCGAGATCACCGTCAAGCTGATCCCGAAGCCGCAGACGGCGCAAGTCATCATGGCGAGCTTCGACGACGTGGTCAAAGGCGGTAACGCGGTCGCGGCGATCATCGCGGCGGGCATCATCCCGGCCGGCCTCGAAATGATGGACAAGCCCGCGACGCGCGCCGTCGAGCAATTCGTCAACGCTGGCTACGACCTGGACGCCGCCGCCATCCTGCTGTGCGAATCCGATGGCACGCACGACGAAGTCGCCGAGGAAATCGTCCGCATGACGGCGGTGCTGCGCGAGTTCGGCGCGTCGCGCATCCAGATTTCGCGCACGGAAAGCGAGCGCCTCAAGTTCTGGTCGGGCCGCAAGAACGCCTTTCCCGCCGCCGGCCGCATGTCGCCTGACTATTACTGCATGGACGGCACGGTGCCGCGCCGCTCCATCGGGCCGCTGCTCAAGCGGATCGAAGAGATGGAACAGAAGTACGCGCTTCGCTGCATCAACGTGTTCCATGCGGGCGACGGCAACATGCACCCGCTCATTCTCTTCAATGGCAACGATCTCGACGAATGGCATCGCGCGGAGGCGTTCGGCAGCGATATCCTCGAAACCTGCGTGGAACTGGGCGGCACGGTGACGGGCGAACACGGCGTGGGCATCGAGAAGATCAATTCGATGTGCGTGCAGTTCTCGCCCGAGGAGCGCGACGCCTTTCACGCGGTCAAGCGCGCGTTCGATCCGCCCGGCCTGCTCAATCCCGACAAGGGCATTCCCACGCGCGCGCGCTGCGCCGAATACGGGAAGATGCACATTCGCGGCGGGCTTTTGCCGCACCCGGAGATTCCGCGCTTTTGACGAGTGCGCGATCCCGCTATCCACGTTTGTCCGACTGTGGCTGCGTTAAGCGCCCGGTACAATCGACCGGACGAGACGGAATAGAAAAAGCATCAATCAAGCGGGACACCCATGGAACAGGACGACATCGTCGCCGGCTGGTCGGAGCGGATTGCACACGCCACCGAGACCGGTACGCCGCTGCGCATTCGCGGCGGCGGGACGAAGGACTGGTACGGACAGACGCTCCAAGGGGAGATTCTCGACACGCGCGCGCATCGCGGCATCGTCGAATACGATCCGGCGGAACTCGTGATCACCGCGAAGAGCGGCACGCCGCTCGCGGAAATCGAAGCCGCGCTCAGGGAGCACGGGCAGATGCTGCCCTTCGAGCCGCCGCACTTCGGCCGTAACGCGACCTTCGGCGGCTGCATCGCGGCGGGACTTGCCGGCCCGCGTCGCGCATGGACCGGCGCGCCGCGCGATTTCGTGCTCGGCGCGGTGGTGATGAACGGGCACGGAAAAGTGCTGCACTTCGGCGGCCAAGTGGTGAAAAACGTGGCGGGCTATGACGTCGCGCGCTTGCTCGCGGGCTCGCTCGGCACGCTCGGCCTCATGCTGCAACTGTCGATCAAGGTGCTGCCCCGCCCCGTCGCCGAAGCCACGCTCAAATTCGACATGCATGCAACGGACGGCGTGCGCAAGCTCAACGAATGGGGCGGTCATCCCTTGCCGATCACCGGCAGCGCGTGGCGCGACGGCACGCTCGCGCTACGTCTCGCGGGCGCGGAAGCTGCTGTCAAGTCCGCGCGCAACACGCTCGGCGGCGAGGTGGTCGACGCCGTCGAAGCCGACCGTTTCTGGATCGGCATGCGCGAGCAGACCGATCCGTTCTTCGCGGTCATTCAGCCGCGCTCGGCGCTTTGGCGGCTCGCGTTGCCGTCCATTGCGGAGCCGCTGCATTTGCCGGGCGCGCAACTCATGGAATGGGGCGGTGCGCAGCGCTGGTGGATCACGGACACCGACCCGCAGACCGTGCGTATCAGCGCGAAGCAAGCCGGCGGGCACGCGACCATCTTCCGCGCCGGTTCCGCGTATGACCGCAATGCGGGCGTGTTCACGCCGTTGCCCGCGCCGCTGATGAAAATCCATCGCGGGCTGAAGGCGGCGTTCGATCCGGCGCGCGTGTTCAATCGCGCCCGGCTGTACCCCGATTTCTAGGCGCCTCGATGCAAACCAATCTCGCCGATTTCATCCGCGGCACGGCCGATGGCGACGAAGCCGACGCCATCCTGCGCAAATGCGTCCATTGCGGCTTTTGCACGGCGACTTGCCCGACCTATCAAATTCTCGGCGACGAACTCGACGGACCGCGCGGGCGCATCTATTTGATGAAGCAGATGTTCGAAGGCGCGCCGGTCACGCGCAGCACGCAACTGCATCTGGATCGCTGCCTCACCTGCCGCAATTGCGAGAGCACATGTCCGTCGGGCGTGCAGTACGGACGGCTCGTGGAGATCGGCCGCAAGGTGGTCGAAGAGAAAGTCGAGCGCCCCATGCGCCAGCGTTTGCAGCGGCGCTTGCTGGCGAGCTTTCTGCCGAACAGCACGCTCTTCACGCCAGCGATGAAACTCGGCCAGCAGTTCCGCGGCATCCTGCCACGCAATCTGCGCGCGAAGATTCCCGTCCCGGAGAAGCCGCTCGCCGCGCCCACGCGCAAACACGAGCGCAAGATGCTGATGCTTTCCGGCTGCGTGCAACCGGCCATGATGCCCAACGTCAACACGGCGACCGCACGCGTATTCGACGCGCTCGGCATCGAGATCGTCACCGCGCCGGATGCGGGCTGCTGCGGCGCGATCCGCCTGCATCTCGGCTACAACGACGAAGCGCTCGACGACGTGCGCAACAACATCGACGCATGGTGGCCGTATGTGGAGAACGGCGTCGAGGCAATCGTGATGAACGCGTCGGGTTGCGGCGCGACGGTTAAGGAATACGCGCACCTTTTGCGCGACGATCCGGTCTACGCGGACAAGGCAGCGCGCATCGTCGAGCTTACGCGCGACCTCGCCGAAATCCTGCCGATGTACGAGGAAGAACTCATCGCGCTGGCAAGACGCCGCAGCGTGCATACGGTCGCCTACCATCCGCCGTGTACCTTGCAGCACGGGCAGCAGATTCGCGGACGCGTCGAGCATCTGCTGACCGCGCTCGGGCTCGAAGTGCGTTTGCCCGCGGATAGCCATCTCTGCTGCGGATCGGCGGGCACGTATTCGGTGCTGCAGCCAAAGCTTTCATACACGCTGCGCAATCAAAAGCTCGACCGGCTGGAAAAGACCGAGCCGCAGATGATCGTGTCGGCGAATGTCGGGTGTATCGCGCATTTGCAAAGCGGCACGTCCACGCCCGTCGCGCACTGGATTCAGTTGCTCGAGCATCTGCTTTACGGTTGAGCGCTTCGTATAATGGCTGGATTGCTTTTCAGGCGGCCAGCATGTCTATCGCTCAACATCTCGAAGAAGTCCGGCAGCGTATTGCGAAGGCCGCGGCGGACGCCTCGCGCGACGCCGCGTCCGTGCAGCTTCTCGCCGTCTCCAAGACCTTTCCCGCCGAAGACGTGCGCGCCGCGTTCATTGCCGGCCAGCGCGCGTTCGGCGAAAACTACGTGCAGGAAGGCATCGCGAAGATTGCCACGCTCGCCGACTTACGCAGCGGCATCGAGTGGCACTTCATCGGGCCGCTGCAATCGAACAAGACCAAGCTCGTCGCCGAGCAGTTCGACTGGGTGCATTCCATCGACCGGCTGAAGATTGCCGAGCGGCTGTCCGCGCAACGGCCCGAAGGCACGCCCGCGCTCAATGTCTGCGTGCAGGTCAACGTGAGCGGCGAGGCTTCGAAGAGCGGCGTGGAACCGGCAGAAGCCGCCGCGCTCGCGCATGCGGTCGCGGCGCTCCCCGCCCTGCGCTTGCGTGGCCTGATGGCCGTTCCCGAAGCCGCCGACACACTCGACGCGCAACGCGAGCCGCACGCGCGCCTTCGCGAACTCATGAACAAGCTGCGCGCAGACGGTCTCGATCTCGACACGCTTTCCATGGGCATGTCCGCCGACCTCGAAGCCGCCGTGCTCGAAGGCGCGACCATGGTGCGCATTGGCACCGCGATCTTCGGCGCGCGCGACTATTCGCATTGATTTCACTCTCGACTACTTCACCATGAAAATTGCATTCATCGGCGGCGGCAACATGGCTGCGGCGCTCATCGGCGGTCTGGTCAAGCGCGGCGTCGCGCCGGCGGATATCTATGCCGTCGATATCAACGACGAAGCGCGCGAACGCACCGCGAAGCAGTTCGGCATTGCAACGGGCGCGGCCATAGACGAGAAACTCGCGGCTTACGACGCGATCCTGCTGGCCGTGAAGCCGCAAGTGCTCAAGAGCGTGGCCGAATCGCTCGCGCCGCATCTGTCGAAGCAAACCATCATCAGCATCGCGGCGGGCATTCGCGCGACGGATCTGTCGCGCTGGCTGAACGGCTACACGCAGATCGTGCGGACCATGCCGAATACACCCGCGCTGATCGGCATGGGCGTGACCGGACTCGCCGCGCTGCCGGGCGTGAGCGACGACGCGAAGGCGCTGGCATCGCAAGTTCTGGAAGCGGTGGGCTCCTCCGTCTGGTTCGACGACGAAGCGAAACTCGATGCCGTCACCGCTGTTTCCGGTAGCGGTCCGGCCTACGTGTTCTACTTCATCGAAGCGATGCAGGAAGCCGCGCGCGCACTCGGCCTTGACGAAGCCCAGGGCCGCGAACTCGCGGTGGCGACCTTCACCGGCGCGGCACAGCTTGCCGCGCAATCGGGCGAAGCGGCGAGCGTGCTGCGCGAACGGGTGACATCGAAAGGCGGCACGACGGCGGCGGCGCTGGCATCGTTCGAGGCTGAAGGTGTGAAGGACGCCATCGTGCGTGGCGCGCTCGCGGCGCAGGCGCGCGCGAAGGAGATGGGTGACGAGTTGGGCGGCTTGTGAAAACGTGAATCGTGCGCGGTGCACTGGCAACTCGCATGCGCACAAAAGGAACTGGCGGCACGGCAACACGTAAATCTTTCGAGGTGCGCGGGCTTCGCACCCGCGCATTGAAGGATTCGCTCGCGCTCACCGCCGCCGCGCGAGCTCGCTCAACCGATATTGAGCACGCCATCGCGCTCGTTCAAATGAGCATGCAGCGGATCACCCTTGGCGATGGCAAGCACATTCGGTTCGACCGAATAAAACGTCTCGTAGCCAACGCCTCTCAGATAGTCGCGAATATCGTTCTCGCTGCCCTTGATCCATTCGACCAAAAGCGCAGGCTTGCATCGAAGCAAGGTCTCGCGCGCGCCCCTCAACACATCCATTTCCATGCCTTCGACGTCGATCTTCAGAAGATCGACGCGTTCGAGCTTCAGGGAATCGATACTGATCATCGGCACCGTCGTGCTTGCGGCGGCATCGTACGAGATAGCCTGGCCGATGAACTCGGTGTGCTCGCGCGGCCTGATTTCCAGACTGCCGAAGCTCGCCGAAGAGAAGTAATTCGGTTGCGGAATGCCGATCTCGCCCACGGACTCACCCAATGCAGCCAGCCTGGCCCGCGCATTGAGGCAGTTGTTGAGCGCGAGATTGCCGGCCAGCGCGTAGTAGATGATCTCCTGCGCCTCGAAACTCAGCACGCGTCCCCAGCCGTTCATGTGACGCGCCCATTCCACGGAATGCACGCCGATATTCGCGCCGCCGTCTATGGCGAATACGCCGTCACCGAAATAACGACGACGCAGCGCGAGAAGAGAGAGCACGAACTTCACTTCTTGCGGATCGAAGCTGGACTTGCTGAGGATCTGATGCCCGACGCCGTAGGTGTAGTTCGATACGGTGTTCTGCACGGCGTTGAAGTCGTTGCGATTGACGATCAGCGTGCCATGGTTTGACGCGGCCAGAATGAAGGCGATGGGGCGCTCGATGTGACTCATGCGGTTTTACGTGTGTCCGGAAATCCGCAAGAGTCTAGCCATTGGACGGCTTCGCGCAATCAGTCGATGGCCCGAAAACTGTCATAAAGATGCCAGTCGGCAAGATTAACGGCGCATCAAGCCAGCGCGTAATGCAGCGCAATTCCCACGAACAACATGCCGCCGAGCCAGTTGTTATGTTTGAACGCAGCGAAACATCCCATGCGGTCGCGCTCGCGAATCAGCGCGTAGTGATAGACGGCGCATGCCGCGGCGGCAAGCCAGCCGAGCCAGTACGCCCAGCCAAAGCCAAGCGCCACGCCTATGCCCACATAGATGGCGAGCGTCACGGCATAGCAAAGCATGACGGCGAACACGTCGTATCGCCCGAAAGTGAGCGCCGATGTACGGATGCCTATCTTGATGTCGTCGTCGCGATCGACCATGGCGTATTCGGTGTCGTAGGCCACCGACCAGAACACGTTGGCCGCGAGCATGATCCACGCGAGCGCGGGCACGTGATTCTGCACGGCGGCAAACGCCATGGGAATGCCGAAGCCGAACGCAATGCCGAGATACGCCTGCGGTATGGCGAAGAATCGCTTGGTGAAGGGATAGCTGCCCGCGACGAACAGCGCGAACACCGACAGCTCTTTCGTGAGTGTATTGAGCGGCAGAATCAGCAAAAACGCGAGGAGCGATAGAGCCGCCGCGAGCGCCACCGCTTCCCATGCCTTGATCTTGCCCGACGTGATCGGACGCTCGGCTGTACGCTTCACGTAGCGGTCGAAATCGCGGTCGGCGTAGTCGTTGATGGCGCAGCCCGCCGAGCGCATGAGAATGGTGCCGATCACGAAGATGACGAGCAGCATTGGCGAAGGATGCCCGTTGGACGCGATCCACAATGCGTTGAGCGTCGGCCACAACAGCAGCAGGCTGCCGATGGGTTTATCCAGGCGCACGAGGCGCATATACAGCGGAAGGCGGGCGAGCATGGCGAGGCAGCGAAAGTTCGATGGCCTATTTTAGACCAGCGTGCTGGCGCAAGCCCGCGCATTGCGCCCACAAAAAAACCCCGCGCACGGGGTTTTTCATCGAAGCGTTTGAAGCTTTCCAAGCGTTTGAAGCCGAGACGTCAGGCCAGCATGGCGCGCAACATCCACGCGGTCTTCTCATGCGTCTGCATGCGCTGCGTGAGCAAGTCGGCGGTCGGCTCGTCGTTGGCGGCGTCCGTCGCGGGGAAGATTTCGCGCGCCGTGCGCACCACCGCTTCCTGACCTTGTACCAACTGGCGAATCATCTCTTCGGCCGAGGGCACGCCATCCGCTTCCGGAATGGTCGACAGCCGCGCGAAGTCTTTGTAGCTGCCCGGTGCATGCACGCCCAGCGCGCGAATACGTTCGGCGATGGCATCCACGGCGAGTGCGAGTTCGTTGTACTGCGTCTCGAACATCAGATGGAGCGTGTTGAACATCGGCCCCGTGACGTTCCAGTGAAAATTATGCGTCTTCAGGTATAGCGTGTACGTGTCGGCCAGCAGACGGGACAGCCCGTCGGCGATCTTCTTGCGATCCTCGTCGTTGATGCCGATGTTGACGGGAGGTGCAGCGTCTTTGTTCGCCATATTGACTCCGTGAAAGTGTGATTCGAACGTTGAGTGCGCCTATTGCTCAAGCGAGGCGCGAAGCTACAGACCGTCCGCTAGTTTATCGTAGAAACAAGGTCACTTTTTTATATGGCGCGGCTTTGCATGCATGGAAGACAGGCCGCCGCGTCGTGCTGACAGAGCGGCCTGTCTTCGTGTCGATAGACGTCCTGCCTCAGGCAAAAACGCCCGCGCCCGCGCCATGCAATGCACTAGCAACGACGAGCCCGTAACCCATCGCGACGGCGCCAAACGCAAGCGTCACGCGCACTTTGCGGCTAGTTGCTTCGATATGTTTCATGGCCTGCTCGATGGTGTTGAATGCCTGATTCATGGTCGTTTCTCCCTGGCCGATCACGCGGCCGCGGTATCTTCCTCGTCCTGCTTCACGGTTACTTTCTGTCCGAGCTTGATAAGAGCATCTATCACGCCTGCCGCATAAGCCGGGTCCGCACGGCGGAAGTGTTCGATCTGACGCGCGACGATCTCATCCGGTACGCCGAAGATATGCCGCGCGATATTGCCGAAGAACCGCTCGCGCTGCGCTTCGTCGAAGAGACGGAAAAGCGCGCCTGCCTGGCTGTAGTAGTCGTCGTCCTCACGGTGATCGAAGCGATACACCGTCCCCGCCGCGAGCGGCGGCTCGTTCACGCTCGCGTCCTGCGCGAATTCGCCAAAGCGGTTCGGCTCGTAATTGACGCGCGATCCGAGATTGCCGTCGACGCGCATTCCGCCATCGCGATGAAATGCATTCGCCACCGGCACGCGCGGCGCATTCACCGGAATCTGATGATGATTGATGCCGAGCCGATAGCGCTGCGTGTCGCCATAAGAGAAGAGGCGCCCTTGCAGCAAGCGGTCCGGCGAGAAGCCGATGCCCGGCACCACGTTGGCGGGCGTGAACGCGGCCTGCTCGACTTCCGCGAAATAGTTCTGCGCATTGCGGTTCAATTCGATCACGCCGACATCGATCAGCGGATGGTCCTTGTGCGGCCACACCTTGGTGACATCGAACGGATTGATGCGATAGCGCGCCGCTTCCTCCTCGCTCATCACCTGAATGCGGAAATTCCAGCGCGGAAACTCGCCACGATCGATGTTGTCGACCAGATCGCGCTGCGCGCTTTCCCGATCGTTCGCGATCACGGCGCCGGCTTCGGCATCCGTGTAGTTTTCGAGCGGCTGCTGCGACTTGAAATGGAACTTCACGTAGAAGCGCTCGTTATCGGCGTTGATGAACGAGAACGTGTGCGAGCCGAAGCCATGCATCTGCCTATAATTCTTCGGAATACCGCGATCGCTCATGAGAATCGTCACCTGATGCAGCGATTCCGGATGACGCGACCAGAAATCCCAAGCGGCGACATTGCTGCGCATGTTCGTGTATGGGTCGCGCTTCTGCGTGTGGATGAAGTCGGGAAATTTCAGCGGATCGCGGATGAAGAACACCGGCGTGTTGTTGCCGACCACGTCCCAGTTGCCTTCCTCGGTGTAGAACTTGATGGAGAAGCCGCGCACGTCGCGTTCGGCATCGGCGGCGCCGCGTTCGCCTGCCACCGTCGAGAAGCGCATGAAAATCGGCGTTTCCTTGCCGATCTCCGAGAAGATCTTGGCTTTCGTATAGCGCGAGATGTCGTGCGTGACGCGGAACGTACCGAAGGCGCCCGAACCCTTTGCATGCACGCGGCGCTCGGGAATCACTTCGCGGTCGAAATGCGCGAGTTTTTCGATCAGCCAAAAATCCTGCAAGGTCACCGGACCGCGCGGACCGGCGGTTTGCGAATTCTGATTGTCGCCGACGGGTGCGCCAGCGGCAGTCGTGAGGCGTTCGTTGGTCATCGTGATACTCCTGTTTTTGCGTTGGCTTGAGATGAGTGATGCGACGGTTCGCCGAGATTCAGGCGACGCGCGCGAAGTCCGCTAGAACGCGCACGGCGACGTGGCGCAGTTCGTTCCATGATTTGGCGATGGCGGCGTGGCGGTGCATGACGTTCCTCCGTGGGCTTGGCCGGAGTGGCCAAGCGCTGTCGATGGAGGAATCTTATAGAAAACTATCGAAAACAAAAATTTGATTGAATTTATCTATTCGATAGTTGGAGGCGCCACCCAGATGAAAAAGCCGTGACTTCGATGAAGGCACGGCTTTGCGATGAAACGTGAAACTTGCGGCGAACTCAGTTCACCGCCACCGGTATGTCCAGCTTTCTCACGCCAGGCAAATCGCAGGCAGCGATGGCATCGCTGATCGCGTCGATGGCAGGCACGCGCGTGAAGCTCTTGCGCCACGCCAGCACGACGCGCCGGTCCGGGACGGGGTCATCGAACGCGACGTAACTGAGCAGGCCGGAATCGATGCCCGCCGCGTGCGGCTTCACTTCATGCACCGACATACGCGGCAGAACCGTGATGCCGACGCCGCTTGCCACCATATGCCGGATGGTTTCCAGCGACGAGCCTTCGAAGGTCTTCTGAATGCCGTCCGCGTTCTGCGAGAAGCGCATCAGCTCCGGACACACGCCGAGAACGTGATCGCGGAAGCAATGGCCGCTGCCGAGCAGCAGCATGGTTTCCTGCTTCAAATCGTCCGGATCGATCTTCGCGCGGTTTTCCCACGCATGACCCGAAGGCATGGCAACGACGAACGGCTCGTCGTACAGCGCGCGCACCATGAGGCCCGTTTCGGGAAACGGCAGCGCCATGATCGCCACATCGATCTCACCCTGCTTCAGCAGTTCGATCAGCTTGAGCGTGTAGTTTTCCTGAAGCATTAGCGGCATCTGCGGCACCGCCTTGATCATCTGCTTGACGAGCGTCGGCAGCAGATACGGCCCGATCGTATAAATGACGCCCAACCGCAGCGGCCCGACAAGCGGGTCTTTGCCCTGTTTGGCGATTTCCTTGATGGCGAGCGTCTGTTCGAGCACGCGCTGCGCCTGCGTGACGATCTGCTCGCCGATGGGCGTCACGCTGACTTCGCTCGTGCCGCGCTCGAAGATCTGCACGTTGAGTTCGTCTTCGAGCTTCTTGATTGCCACCGACAGCGTCGGCTGGCTGACGAAGCACGCTTCGGCGGCGCGGCCAAAGTGCCGCTCGCGCGCAACCGCGACGATGTACTTCAGTTCAGTGAGCGTCATTGGAGGCCAATGGAATACATTGATTCGATAGGTTTATCTTATACACCCGCCAAGCGCAATTCGACAACTCTCGCGGCTATTGCAAACGCGGCTGTGTATTTAGCAAATAGGGACCGACGACGCCCGCTCAAGTTCACCCATCACGCTTTTAAATACTGTTCGCGCACGCCCAGCCAGCGGGTGAGATGGCGCGTAACGGCGTCCGGGAACGCTTCGAGCATGCGATCCGCGGCCGCGCGCGCGGGTTCGATCAGCCAGCCGTCGTTTTCGAGGCTGGCAAAACGCAGCATCGCCTCACCGGACTGGCGCGCGCCGAGAAACTCGCCGGGACCGCGAATTTCGAGATCGCGGCGGGCGATCTCGAAGCCATCGGTCGTTTCGCGCATCGTTTGCAACCGGGAGCGCGCGGTTTGCGAGAGCGGATTCGCGTACATCAGCACGCACACGGAAGCGGCGCTGCCGCGCCCCACGCGTCCACGCAACTGATGCAGCTGCGCGAGCCCGAAACGCTCCGCATGCTCGATCACCATCAGCGATGCATTCGGCACGTCCACGCCCACTTCGATCACCGTCGTCGCGACCAGCAATTGCACTTCGTTGCGCGAGAAGGCGTCCATGACCGCCGCCTTTTCAGCGGGCGCAAGCCGACCGTGAACCAGCCCGACGCGCAGTTCGGGCAGCGCCGCGACGAGCGTTTCGTAAGTCTCGACGGCGGTTTGCAACTGCAGCGTCTCGCTTTCCTCGATCAGCGGACACACCCAATAAACTTGCCGACCAGTCAGCGCCGCCTCGCGCACGCGGCCGATGATCTCGTCGCGGCGGCTGTCGGAGACGATTCTCGTGAGAATCGGCGTGCGGCCAGGCGGCAATTCGTCGATGGTCGAGACATCGAGATCGGCGTAATAGGTCATGGCGAGCGTTCGGGGAATCGGCGTCGCGGACATCATCAGCTGATGCGGCTGGAAGTCTTTCGCCCCGTTCGATGCTTTCTGCGCCTTCGCCCGCAGCGCAAGCCGCTGCGCGACACCGAAGCGATGCTGCTCATCCACGATCACGAGGCCCAAGCGCGCGAACTCGACCGAGTCCTGAATGATCGCGTGCGTGCCGATGACGAGGTGCGCGGTGCCGAGCGCGGCGGCCTCGCTTGCGCTGCGTTTGTCCCGGGCTTTGAGACTGCCGGCGAGCCACGCGACCGACACGCCGAGCGGTTCGAGCCAGCCGCGCAGCTTGCGCGCGTGCTGTTCCGCGAGAATTTCGGTCGGCGCCATGAGCGCGGCCTGATAACCGGCGTCGATGGCCTGCGCCGCCGCGAGCGCCGCGACGATGGTCTTGCCGCTGCCGACATCGCCTTGCAAAAGACGTTGCATCGGATGCGCGAGCGTCAGTTCGTGCGCGATTTCCGCGCTGACACGCTGCTGCGCGCCGGTCAGCGAAAACGGCAGCGCTTTCAGTAGACGCACGACGAGCGAGGCGGAATCGCCAGCGGCACGGCGCGGCATGGCAGGCGCGGCGCGAGTGCGGCGTTCGGCGTGCGCGCGCTTGAGCGATAACTGCTGCGCGAGCAGTTCCTCGAACTTGATGCGCGTCCACGCCGGATGCGTGCCGTCGATAAGCGCGGTTTCGTCGGAATCCGCGCGCGGATGATGCAGCGTGCGCACCGCGTCGAGCAGGCCGGGCACGTTGAGCGGGGCGAGATGCGCGCGCGCGATCGGCTCGGGCAGCAACTCCGGCAGAAACACGCGAGAGAGCGCGCTGTCGATCGCCTTGCGCAGATACGCCTGCGAGACGCCCGCGGTCGCCGGATAGACGGGCGTGAGCGCTTGCGGCAGCGGCGTGTCGTCATCGACGGGGCGCACGACCGGGTGCACCATCTCCAGGCCGAAAAAGCCGCCGCGCACGTCGCCGCGCACGCGCAGGCGCACGCCGACGGACATCTGCTTGACTTGCGAACCGTAGAAGTTGAGAAAGCGCAGCGTCAGGTCGTCGCCGGCATCGTCGCGAATCTTCACGAGCAATTGCCGCTTCGGCCGATACGCGATCTCGTTATCGAACACGACGCCTTCCGTCTGCGCGATGTCGCCGGGAATGAGTTCGGCGATTGGCGTGAGCGACGTTTCGTCTTCATAGCGCATCGGCAGATGCAAGACGAGGTCGATGTCGGTCTTCAAGCCGAGCTTGGCGAGCTTGTCGGCGGGTTTGACGAGCTTGGGCGCGGTTTTGCCGGCGCTGGTCAGACCCGCGTTCCCAGTTTTCGCGGCCGACGCGGGTTGGGCGGCGCGAGTGGACTGCGCGTCCGCCACGCTCGGCTCCTCGAAGGTTTCGGCGGTGCTGTCGAAACCCGCGTCTTGAGCCTTCGCCGCCGAAGCAGTCGGCGGCGAATCACCGTCGTCGAGCGCGGACGCCCGCACCTCGCCCTCCGGCTGGATCGTGCCCGCCATGACCGGCTTCGGCGCTTTCTTCCGCGTGCGCGCGGCCTTCCCTTCGACACGCGCGCCGCTGTCTTCGGCGCTTGGAAACGCTTCGTCGGGAGAAGTCACGCGGCGGTCGGACAAGGGCATCTGCTCTCTACGCAAGTACAATATGGGGTTTTGGTCGGCGCGCCTGTGCCGCCCTCAAGCAACATCGGGCAACTATCAAACGCCATGTTCACGCTCTCCGATTTCGATTTTAATCTGCCGCCCGAGCTGATCGCGCAGAGTGCGCTCACCGAGCGCAGCGCGAGCCGTCTGCTCGAAGTGGACAATCACGTTTCGCCGGCCACGCTCATCGACCGGCGTTTCTCCAATCTGCCGAACCGGCTCGACGCCGGCGATCTGCTCGTCTTCAACGATACCAAAGTACTCAAGGCGCGCTTCCTCGGCCAGAAGGCCAGTGGCGGACGCGTAGAAGTGCTGGTAGAGCGTCTGACGGGCGCAACCACCGCGCTTGCGCAGATTCGCGCGAGCAAGAGTCCCGGGCCGGGCACGACCCTTCGCCTCGCCGATGCATTCGATGTCACCGTCGGCGAGCGCGTCGAACCGTTCTATACGCTGCATTTTCCGGCCGAATGCCTGACGCTCATCGAGCAATACGGGCGCTTGCCGCTTCCGCCGTATATCGAGCACGACCCCGACGCCTACGACGAAACGCGTTATCAGACCGTCTACGCAGCAAATCCCGGCGCGGTCGCGGCGCCGACGGCAGGCCTCCATTTCGACGATGCCCTCTTCGCCCGACTCGACGCGCGTGGAGTCGAACGCGCCACGCTCACGCTGCACGTCGGCGCGGGCACGTTTCAGCCGGTACGCGTGGACAATATCGCCGAGCACAAGATGCACAGCGAGTGGTACGAGTTGCCGCAGTCGCTCGTCGATAAAATCGCGGCGGTGAAGGCGCGCGGCAATCGCGTGATCGCCGTGGGCACGACGTCCATGCGCGCGCTGGAAGCCGCCGCCCGCGACGCCGCCGAAGCCGGCCGCCCGCTCGCCGCAACGAGCGCCGAGACGGATATCTTCATCACGCCGGGTTACACCTTCCGCGTAGTCGACCGGCTCGTCACCAATTTCCATTTGCCGAAGTCGACGCTCCTGATGCTCGTGTCCGCCTTCGCCGGCATGGACGCGATCCGCGCGGCTTACCAGCACGCCATCGACGAGAAATACCGCTTCTTCAGTTATGGCGATGCCATGCTTTTGACTCGCCATTCCCAAACTTAACCATCTACGCGCCGGACGTATCGACCGAAGCTGACGGCTTGACTTCCATGGCCAGCGACAGCGCTTACCATGGCGACAATCTCTGCGCTCCCCGGCGGCCCAGGAACCACAATGACCGAGAATCACACTCCGCCCGACAACGGCCTCAAGTTCGAACTGCTCGCCACCGACGGACAGGCGCGTCGCGGCCGTCTGACGCTGAATCACGGCGTCGTCGAAACGCCGATCTTCATGCCGGTCGGCACCTACGGCACCGTCAAGGCAATCCAGCCGCGCGAACTCGAAGAGATTCGCGCGCAGATCATCCTCGGCAACACGTTTCATCTTTGGCTGCGTCCGGGTCTCGAGACCATCGGCGCGCATGGCGGGCTGCACAGGTTCATGGGATGGAACCGTCCCATTCTCACGGATTCAGGCGGCTTTCAGGTGTTTTCGCTGGGCGAACTGCGCAAGATCACGGAAGAAGGCGTGACGTTCGCTTCGCCGATCAATGGCGACAAACTCTTTCTCTCGCCCGAAGTGTCGATGCAGATCCAGAAGGTGCTGAATTCAGACATCGTCATGCAGTTCGACGAGTGCACGCCTTACGCCACGAACGGCGTACCGACGACGCACCAGGAAGCCGCCGACTCCATGCGCATGTCCATGCGCTGGGCGAAGCGCTCCATCGACGAGTTCAACGGGCTCGGCAATCCGAACGCGCTGTTCGGCATCGTGCAGGGCGGCATGTTCGAGGACTTGCGCGACGAGTCGCTCGCGGGTCTCTCGGAAATCGGCTTCCATGGGCTCGCGATAGGCGGCCTTTCGGTCGGCGAGCCGAAGGAGGACATGTTGCGCGTGCTCGATCACATCGGCCCGAAGCTGCCCGCCGACAAGCCGCATTATTTGATGGGCGTCGGCACGCCGGAAGATCTGGTCGCGGGCGTGGCCGCAGGCGTCGACATGTTCGATTGCGTGATGCCTACGCGCAACGCGCGCAACGGCTGGCTCTTCACGCGCTTCGGCGACCTCAAGATCAAGAACGCGACGCACAAGAACTCGCAAAAGCCGCTCGACGAAAGCTGCGGTTGTTATACGTGCCGCAATTTCACGCGCGCTTATCTGCACCATCTGCATCGCGTGGGGGAAATTCTGGGCGCGCAGCTGAACACCATTCACAACTTGCATTACTACCTGGAACTTATCGGCGAAGTGCGCCAATCGATCGAAACACACACGTTCGAGGCATTTCGCAAGACGTTCGCGGAGAATCGTGCGCGCGGCGTCGACTAAGGCGGGACGGATATCGTCCGGACAGGCATTACAATCGCCTTTCCGTCGCTCGCAACGGACTCTCGAAAGTCGCGGTAACGGCTTGATGCCAAAGCGCATTCCAGCCATTTGAGGGGCGCGGCGAGTGGTAGAATATCGGGCTAATTTCTGGCCCAGGTTTTCAAACGCATTTGCGAACGTCATTTCGAACGCAATTCTGAACGTATTAACGGAGAGACCAACGTGTCGTTCATTTCCAATGCCTTTGCACAAGGCACCGCCAGCAGCGCGGAATCGAGCCTGATGAGCTTCCTGCCGCTGATCCTGATGTTCGCCGTGTTGTACTTCATCATGATCCGTCCGCAGATGAAGCGTCAGAAAGAGCATCGCAACATGCTGTCGGCCATGGCCAAGGGCGATGAAGTCGTCACGAACGGCGGCATCGTCGGCAAGGTCACGAAGGTGTCGGAAGCTTACGTTGGCGTGGAAATCGCCGAAGGCACGGAAATCACCGTGCAGAAGGCTGCCGTCACGACCATTCTCCCGAAGGGCACCATCAAAGCGCTGTAAGGCCACGTTCCTTCGCGTCCGGCGCGGCCTCGCCACCGAGCCACCGGGTCTTCCCATGCGGTTCGCAGCGCATGACGCCGGACGCCCCCTCCCCCGCAGCCAACTTTCCGTTCGGCCATCCCCATGAATCGTTATCCCCTCTGGAAGTATGTCGTGATGCTGGTGGCGCTCGTCATCGGTCTCGTCTACACGCTTCCCAATTTCTTCGGCGAAGCGCCTGCCGTGCAGGTATCGAGCGGCAAGGCAACCGTGAAGCTCGACTCCGCCACGCTTTCGACTGTCGAGAGCGCGCTCGCCGCGGCAAAGATCCAGTCCGACGAAGTCACGTTCGACAACTCGTCGGCGAGTGCGAACATTCGTGTGCGTCTGAAAGACACGGACACGCAGTTGCATGCGAAAGACATCATCACGAAGGCGCTGAACAGCGACCCGACCGACCCGCAGTACATCGTCGCGCTGAACCTGCAGAGCGCATCGCCGCGCTGGCTCTCCGCGCTGCATGCATTGCCGATGTACCTCGGTCTCGACTTGCGCGGCGGCGTGCACTTCCTGCTGCAAGTGGACATGGCTGGCGCGCTCAACAAGAAGCTCGATTCCGACGCCGCCGACGCGCGCACTTACCTGCGCGACCGCAATATCCGCGATGGCGGCGTGAATCGCGTGGGGCAATCGGTGGTGGTGAATTTCGCCGATGCGGCCGCGGCCGACAACGCGCGCACGTTGCTCACGACGGGCGTCGCCGAATTGCAATGGACCACGCGTCAGGGCGGCGACGGCTATCAGGTGGTCGGCACCTTCACGCCGGGCACGCAGCGCACGGTGGAAGACGGCGCGCTCAAGCAAAACATCACGACGCTGCATAACCGCGTCAACGAACTCGGCGTGGCCGAGCCCGTGATTCAGCAGCAGGGTTCGGACCGGATCGTCGTCGAGCTGCCGGGCGTGCAGGACACGGCGAAGGCAAAGGACATCATCGGCCGCACGGCGACGCTCGAAGCACGTCTCGCCGATCCCGTGAACACCTACGGAAACGCGACCGATCCGGTGCCGCCGGGCGACGAAGCGTTCAAGCAGGGCGACCGCACCGTGTTCCTGCGCAAGCAGATCATCTTCACGGGCGACCGCATCATCGACGCGTCCACGGGCTTCGACGATCATCAGCGTCCGTCCGTAAATCTTCGCCTCGACTCGGCCGGCGGCCGCGCGGTGTCGAGCGTGTCGCGCGACAACATCGGCAAGCCGATGGCCATGGTTCTGTTCGAAAAGGGCAAGGGCGAAGTGCTGACGGTCGCGACCATTCAGTCCGAACTCGGCGACCGCTTCCAGATCACCGGCCAGCCGACGCCGCAAGCCGCCACGGATCTCGCACTGCTCTTGCGCGCCGGTTCGCTCGCAGCGCCAATGGACATCATCGAGGAACGCACGGTCGGGCCGAGCCTTGGCGCCGACAACATCAAGAAGGGCTTCGATTCGGTGCAGTACGGTTTCGCCGCGATCGCCATCTTCATGATCGTGTACTACATGCTGTTCGGCCTGATCTCCATGTTGTCGCTGTCGGTCAACCTGCTGCTGCTCGTCGCGATCCTCTCCATGCTGCAGGCCACGCTGACCTTGCCGGGTATCGCGGCTATTGCGCTTGCGCTCGGCATGGCGATCGACGCGAACGTGCTGATCAACGAACGTATCCGCGAAGAACTGCGTAACGGCGCGCCGCCGCAAACGGCGATACAGGAAGGTTTCAAGCACGCCTGGGCGACCATTCTCGACTCGAATGTCACCACGCTGATCGCCGGTCTCGCGCTGCTCGCGTTCGGCTCGGGTCCGGTACGCGGCTTCGCGGTCGTGCACTGTATCGGCATTCTGACCTCGATGTTCTCGGCGGTGTTCTTCTCGCGCGGCCTCGTGAACCTGTGGTACGGCGGCAAGAAGAAGCTGAAGTCGCTGGCTATCGGTCAGGTGTGGCGCCCGGAAGGCGGCAACACCGAAGCTGCGGCGGCCGCGTATCTCGCCGCCCAACGCGGTGACGATTCGCCCGTCGACGAAATCATCAAGACGGCGAAAGGCAAGACCAAGACGGCTGTTCCCGTCGCGGCGCCGCGTGCTCAGGTTCAGACGCCTGCGCGCGGTGGCAAGCCGAGCGTGCGCCGCCGTTCTGGTCCTGGCATCGATGAGGAAAAACCGGGTTCGCCCCGCTGATTGACTGAACCCCGGAGAAACGAAACATGGAATTCTTCCGCATTCGCCGCGACTTGCCGTTGATGCAGCGCGCGTTGATCTTCAACGCGATCTCGCTCATCACGTTCCTCGCGGCCGTTTTTTTCCTCGTGCATCGAGGCCTGCATCTGTCGGTGGAGTTCACGGGCGGAACGGTCATCGAGGTGCAGTATCCGCAAGCCGTGCCGCTCGAACCCGTGCGCGGCACCATGGCCAGGCTCGGTTACGCCGATGCGCAAGTGAAGAACTTCGGCACATCGCGCGACGTGCTCATCCGTTTGCCGATCAAGCAAGGCCTCACGTCGGCGCAGCAGAGCGATCAGGTGATCACCGCGCTCAAGGTCAACGACCCGCAAGTCACACTGCAACGTGTCGAGTTCGTCGGGCCCCAGGTGGGCAAGGAACTCGTGACCAACGGGCTGTTGGCGCTGGCTTGCGTGGTGATCGGCATCGTGATCTATCTGTCGTTCCGCTTCGAGTGGAAGTATGCGGTGGCGGGCGTTATCGCCAACTTGCACGACGTGGTGATCATTCTCGGCTTCTTCGCTTACTTCCAGTGGGAGTTCTCGCTGTCCGTGCTGGCGGCGATTCTCGCGGTGCTCGGCTATTCGGTGAACGAGTCGGTGGTTATCTTCGACCGGATTCGTGAAACCTTCCGCAAGCAGCGCAAGATGACGGTGATCGAGGTTATCAACCACGCGATCACGAGCACGATGTCGCGAACCATCATCACTCACGGCTGTACGGAAATGATGGTGCTCTCGATGTTCTTCTTCGGCGGTCCGACGCTGCATTACTTCGCGCTGGCGCTGACGGTGGGTATTCTGTTCGGTATCTACTCGTCGGTGTTCGTGGCCGCCGCGCTTGCGATGTGGCTGGGCGTGAAGCGCGAAGATCTCGTCAAGGACAAGAAGGACAGGTTCGATCCGAACGATCCGAACGCGGGCGCTCAGGTTTAAGGCGCGTCGTAACGATGGACAAGCAAAGGGCCGGTCTTCGAAAGGAGACCGGCCCTTTGCATTTGGCGCGGGCGCAAAAAAACCGCCTCACGTACAGCACGCGAGGCGGTTTCATCCCACACTCGATGAAACTTACTGCTTCACGCCTTCGGCCTGGATATGCAGCGTCGTCTTCAGGCTGAAGCCGTACGACTTGCCGTAGTCCATGCCGAAGTCGCCGCGATCGAACGTCGCCGACGCTTCCGTGCCGCACACTTCCTTCTTCATCATCGGATTGACGAAGCACTTGAAGGTGTCGAGCTTCAGGTTGAGCGGCTTGGTCACGCCGTGCATGGTCAGCGTGCCGATGACTTCAACCGGCGTGTCGCCGTTGAAGCGGATCGACGTGCCCTTGTACACCGCGGTCGGGTACTTGGCGACATCGAAGAATTCGGCTTTTTGCAGATGCTCGTCGAGCTTCGCGTTGCCGGTGTTGATCGATGCAATGTCGATCGTCACTTCAGCCGTGCCGGTCTTCGCCGCGCGATCGAGCACGACGGTGCCGCTGCTCTTGTTGAACTTGCCGCGCCACGTGGACACGCCGCCGAAGTGATCGGATTCGAAGCTCGGATACGTGTGGTTGGGATCGAGCTGGTAGGTATCAGCGGCCATTGCGCTGAACGAGAGGCTGGCTGCAAGCGCGCCTGCGGCGAAAACGGAAAGTTTGTTCAAGTGCTTCTCCTGGTTGAATCGTTGCGATGCAATGAGTTGGCTTTAATTTGCTTGAGTCGGCCGCTTACTTCTTCGCGGCGACGATATGAAACTTGATGACGACATCGTCGGCGACCACCGACGTGTCTTTCCATTCACCCGTTCCAATGTCGAACTGGTTGCGCTTGATCGGCAGCGAGCCGTCGAACGTTTCCGTTGCGCCCTGCTGCGTGATGGTCACGGGCACCGTGACCGTCTGCGACTTGCCCTTGATGGTGATTTTGCCCGTCACCTTGTATTGATTGCCGCCCGCCGGCGCAATGGCGCTCGAAACGAACGTGGCGGTCGGATAGGTCGCGGCATCGAACCATTCCTTGCCGCGCACCTGCTTGTTGTAGTCGTCGTCGCCGAGATCGTAGCTGCCGGTATCGATCGTGATATTCGCGCTGCCGGCGGCGGGCTTGGCCGGATCGAACGAAATCTGCGCCGTGAACTTGTTGAACTTGCCGTCCGTGGGCACGTTCATCTGCTTCGATGTCGCGGTCACGCTGCTCTTGCTCACGTCCACTTGCGCATGTGCGCCGATGGCGAGCGCAAGCGAGCTTGCCGATACGGCGGCCAGCATCCAACGATTGAGTTTCACTTTCATGTGTACCTTTTCCTGATCGGGTCCGACGAACATCCGGTATTGGAAATCAAAAGAATGCTGGAACAAACAGCAGGCGGGAAACGCCTTGCCAACGCACAGGAAACAATCGCATCGGCGGCTTAGCGCAGAAACGGAAGCATGCGGCCGAGCAAGCCATCGCGATCGACGAAATGATGCTTGAGTGCCGCGAGCACGTGCATCACGACGAAGAAGAGCAACGTGTAGTTCAGCGCAATATGCACGATTCTCAGCGTCGCCTTCAAAGCCTTGTCCGGCCCGATGATGGTTGGCAACGGCAACACGCCGAGATAAACCACCTGCAAGCCGGCCGCGGAACTATAAAGATAACCCGATGCGGGAATCACCAGCATGAGTGCGTAAAGGAGGAAATGCGTGAGATGCGCCGCGCCCTTCTGCCAGCCCGGCATGTCGACGGGCATCGGCGGCGCGCGATGCGTGGCGCGCCACACGAGCCGCAGAACGGCAAGCGCGAACACGGTCACGCCAATCCACTTGTGCCACGAAAAGTACTTGAGCTTGGTCGGCGTGAAACCCGGTATGTCCGTCATGATCCAGCCGAGATAAAAGCCGCATACGATCAGCAACGCAATCAGCCAGTGCAGGCCGATTGCCGTGGCGCTGTATCGTCCGGTCGACTGAGCCGACGCGATGCGAACGCTGCTTTCCATATTGCTTCACCCTGATATTCATCGTTATGCGGCTGGCCGTCCGGAACGACGGGTCTTCAAGGCCGCAATCCTACATCAACAATACGGAATTGCCAGCGCGTGCGAGGTGTCTGCCCAATAGCCGCAAAGCCCCGCCGCCATTGACGCTGCGCGCTCTTTTGCTGCTACGTCGCACTGTTGCAACGAACTATTCCGCCCATGCAACGGTCGATTGATTCATTCGGCTTCAGTCGCCCGCACGCCCTGCAAGACGCCTATTACACGCCCGACCGACGCCCAATGAGGAATAACGATGGAGCATGCGCCAATATTCCCGCGCTCATTTCACCGCGTCCACCACCTGTCCGCGCCGCCAGATAAGCGTCAGTCCCGCGACGTTTGTTACCATGCTGCTTCCGATCGCGCTGGCTCGTAATTTGCTGTGCTCGCTCCGAGCCGATCTTCGCGGCGCCAGATCAACCCGCATCAGAAGGCTCGGCTTCAGACCATGAACGAGAACGAACCGGATGAACTCATTGCGTGCCACGAGTGTGACGCGCTCTTCAAGAAGCGCGCGTTGCCCCGGCATACGTCGGCGCGCTGTCCGCGTTGCGGTGCGCTGCTCTATCGCAGTATCGCGGGCAATCTCGATCGCATCAGCGCCATGACGCTCGCCGCGCTGATCACCTTCGTGATCGCGCAGGCGTTTCCCATCGTCGAACTGGACGCCAACGGCATCACTTCGCAGACCACGCTGATCGGTGCAATCGTTTCCTTGTGGAACGAGCAGATGGAGATCATCGCGGTGCTGGTGTTCTTCGCCACCATCTTCGCGCCGCTCGCCGAACTGCTCGCGCTGCTCTACGTGCTCGTGCCGCTGCGCGCGGGTTACGTGCCGCCGGGCTTCAATGCCACGTTACGCACCATTCAGTTCGTGCGTCCGTGGGGAATGATCGAGGTGTTCATGCTCGGCGTGCTCGTCACGCTCGTGAAGATGGTGAGTCTCGCGCGCGTGATTCCCGAAGCCGCGCTGTTCGCTTTCGGCGCGCTGACGCTGATGGTCGCCGTGGTCGTGAGCTTCGATCCGCAACGGCTGTGGGATATCGCCGAAAGGTTGCCCAAGCGCGCGGAACGCAGACAACGCATCGCACCGACGGTGAGGCAGAAATCATGAATCCGGATCAAACCAGCGCGGCCGTCGATGAACCCGAAGCGCCGCCTACGCTCTACACCACGGCATCGCGCCAGAACGTCGTGGCGTGCCACGCATGCGGTCTGGTGCAGCCGCTCGCGCATACCATCGAAAGACAGCGCTGCACGCGCTGCGACGCGGTCGTGCACCGGCGGCACCCGGATGCCATCGCGCGCACGTGGGCACTTCTTATCAGCGCGGCGATTTTGTACATTCCGGCGAACCTGTTTCCGGTCATGCACACGTCGTCCATTCTCGGCTCCGAGGACGACACCATCATGTCGGGCGTCGCGCTCTTCTGGAACGATGGCGACTATCCGCTCGCGGCAATCATCTTCATCGCCAGCATTCTCGTACCGATGATGAAGCTCGCCACGCTCGGCTTCCTGCTCATCAGCGTACAGCGACGCTCGGTGTGGCGACCGCGCCAGCGGACCACGCTCTTTAGAATCGTCGAAGGCATCGGACGATGGTCGATGCTCGACGTCTTCGTGGTCACGCTCACCGTCGCGCTGGTGCGTTTCAAGTCGCTCGCGGTCATCACGGCGGGACCGGGAACCATCGCCTTCGCTTCGGTGGTCGTGCTTACCATGCTCGCATCCATGCAATTCGACCCGCGCCTCATATGGGACAACATAGAACCGTCAGGAAAGAAACATGACTAGTGGCCAGGGGCCGAACGGGCCGAACGAATCCACGCGTGGTGACGAGCCGTCGAAACAACGCGGCGGACTGCCGCCCAATCTGCCGGAACCGGTGATCGAGCCACGCAGCCGCTGGCTGCCTTCGCTCGTGTGGGTCATTCCGCTCGTGGCGGCGTTGATCGGCATCTTTCTGGTGGTCAAGACCGTGACGAGCCGTGGACCGACGGTGACCATCAGCTTCGTCAGCGCGGAAGGGCTCGAGACCGGCAAGACCAAGGTGAAGTACAAGGACGTGGATATCGGCACGGTCAAATCGATCACGTTGTCGAAAGACCATTCACGCGTACTCGTCGATGTGCAACTTACCAAGGAAGCCACCGATTTCGCCGTGAAGGACACGCGCTTCTGGGTCGTGCGCCCGCGCGTGGCGGCGAGCGGGGTGACGGGGTTGTCCACCTTGCTCTCGGGTGCGTATATCGGTGTCGATGCGGGCAAGTCCTCCGAGGATCAGAGCTATTTCGTCGGGCTGGAGACGCCGCCCGCCGTCACGGCGGATCAGAAGGGCCACACTTTCACGCTGCACGGAGAATCTCTCGGTTCGCTCGATATCGGCTCGCCGGTCTATTACCGGCGCGTGCAGGTCGGTCAGGTGACGGCGTTTTCGCTCGACAAGGACGGCACCGGCGTCACCATGCAAGTGTTTGTCAATTCGCCCTACGATCAATACGTAGGCGGCAATTCGCGCTGGTGGCATGCGAGCGGCGTGGATCTGCGCCTGGATTCGAGCGGCTTCACGCTGAACACGCAGTCGCTCGCGACGGTGATTCTCGGCGGCATTGCGTTCCAGACGCCGCCGAACCAGCAGTCGGGTGCGCAGGCAAAGGACAACTCCACGTTCCGCCTCGCCGCCGACCAGGCCGACGCCATGCGCGATCCGGACGGCGAACCCGTGCACGTGGTGATGAACTTCAATCAGTCGCTGCGCGGCTTGTCGGTCGGCGCGCCGGTCGATTTCCGCGGCATCGTGCTCGGTCAGGTGACGGGTATCGGCGTGCGCTACGACCAGGAATCGCATTCCTTCATGATGCCGGTGACGATCGACCTCTATCCGGACCGCCTCGGCCGGCGCGCGAAGGAAGCGCTGCCCGACAAGGGTTCGCCGGCGAGCCAGGACATGCTCAATCTGCTCGTCAAGCGCGGTCTGCGCGGCCAGTTGCGCACGGGCAATCTGCTGACGAGCCAGCTTTACGTCGCGCTCGACTTCTTCCCGAAGGCGCCGGCCGCGAAGGTGCTCGCCAACACAGACCCGATCGAGTTGCCGACCGTGCCGAACACGCTCGACGAATTGCAATTGCAGATCGCCGACATCGCCCGCAAGCTCGACAAGATTCCGTTCGACGAGATCGGCACGAATCTGAACGGCTCGCTCAAGCAGGCCAATGCGCTCTTCAAGCAACTCGATACGGAAGTCGTGCCGGAAATGCGCAGCACGCTGACCGAGGCGCAGAAAACCTTCGGCGCGGCGCAATCGACGCTTTCGCAAGATTCGCCGGTCCAGTCCGACGTGCGTCAGGCCATGCAGGAACTCACGCGGACGCTGCAATCGCTCAATGCGCTCGCCGATTATCTGGAACGCCATCCGGAATCGCTGTTGCGCGGGAAAACGGGAGAAAAACCATGAGGTTCGTCGCGTCGTTGTTGACTCTGGGCGCGGCAGGCGTGCTCGCCGCCTGCGCCTCGTCGCCGTCGAGCCGCTTCTACACGCTCACCGGAACGGACGCGCCGGGCGCGGCTCCCGCGCAGCCGGCCTCGCTCTATTTCGAACTCGCGCCGGTGGACATGCCGCAGCAGGTCACGCGCAACCAGTTGGTCGTGCAGACGAGCCCCGCGCAGGTCAAGGTGCTCGAAACGGAACGCTGGGCCTCGCTGCCGTCCGACGAAATGCGGCGCGCGCTGTCCGCGGATCTGACACGCCAGCTCGGGGCAATCGATGTCTCGGGCACGGCGCGGCCGGAAGGAACGCCGCTGTATCGCGTGAAGGTGAACGTGCAGCGCTTCGAATCGTGGCCGGGCTCGCGGGCCGTGATCGACGCCGTGTGGAGCGTGCAGACATCGGCGGGAGCGCAGACGACGCTCACGTGCCGGACCGTGGCGCAGGAACGCGTCGGCGATGGTTTCGATGCGCTCGTAGACGGGCATCGGCAGGCGGTGAGCGAGATTGCATCGGCGATTTCGAGCGGCGTGCGAAGTGTCGCCGCGCTGCCGCCCGCGCCCGCCGTCTCGTCGTCCGCAAAGGGCAAGACGGCCGCCAGCACGCCGAGTGCGCCGCTCTTGCCGTGCCCGTCGGGGAATCTGGCGGCGTTGTCACCAGACGACACCCACGCGCGGCGTCCCCTGTAATTTGCCGATGGCTTGCGTGCGTCCGTTAAGATCATTCTCGACTGCATTAAGAAATGATCGCGAAGATAGATAATGAAACTGATCGGTTCGCACACAAGTCCATACGTCCGCAAGGTTCGGATCGTCATGGCAGAGAAGAAGATTGATTGCGAACTGGTGCTCGAGGACGTATGGGCATCCGATTCCAAGATCCACGACTACAACCCGCTCGGCAAGGTGCCCTGCCTGATTCTGGACGACGGCGAAGCGGTGTTCGACTCGCGCGTGATCTGCGAGTTCGTGGATACGCTCACGCCTGTCGGCAAGCTTCTGCCGCAGGAACGCCGCGAGCGCACCGAAGTGCGCTGCTGGGAAGCGCTCGCCGACGGCATGCTCGACGCCGCCGTGCTGATTCGCCTGGAAGGAGTGCTGCGTGAGGAAGGACAGCGCAGCGAGGCGTGGATCAAGCGGCAGCGTTTGAAGATCGACGACGGCATCCGCGCAATGGCGCGCGGTCTTGGCTCGAAGCAATGGTGCTCGGCGAACCGCTTCACGCTTGCAGATATCGCCTGTGGCTGCGCGCTCAGTTATCTGGATTTCCGCCTGCCGGAGTTGAATTGGCGCGATGCGCATCCGGCGCTCGATAAGTTTTACGCGCGGCTTGCGCAACGGCAGTCGTTCGTGGATACGGCGCCGGCTTGAACGCGAGCGGACGCTTCGCTTCCCAGATTGACGCGGCCTCGACGGCCGCGTTTGCTTTGTTGAACGCTGCGCGTGGCCCATTCAGCATTCGCAAATCGATCTTGTCACGATAATCGCGGCGAATTTGCGATTGTTTTGCGGCTCGCTTCGTACGACGATTGCTGCACGAAATCGTCGCTAATCCGTAATTCAAATTAAATCTACTGCTAGATAGATTTCGCAATATTTAAGCCTTTGCACATAATTAATATGCGACGGAATTCCAGCCGCAAGCTTTAAACGGGCGGCTACTGCCGCTCATTTGTCCGCACCGACCCGATTCAAAGGCAAATTAAAACACTTTTCGTCAAAATCTATCTATCTAGAGATAGATTACGCAACGCTAAAACCCATGAAATCCACATAGTTATCCACAGGGTTATCTACCGTCTGACAGCGTCGACAACTTCGTCCAGTCTGGCGCGCGTTTGAAACAGCCGGCAAGCAAGCAAACTGCCTTGAAATGCGGCATATAAGGCGCGCGCCGCCGCTTCTGGCTTGCCACCCGCATCGAGCGTGTCTTGCGCTTCACCTTCCGCGAGCACTTTCGCCAGCCAATTCTCGTTCGCCTTGAAAAAACCCTGCACGGCTTGACGAACCTTTTCGGGTAACGAATCGAAATCCGCCGAAAGCATGCCGCACAGGCACACTTGCTTCCCGTCGCCGAGAATGCGCCCAAACAGCTTCGTGTATCGATCGAGTTTTTTGTCGGCCGCCGCGGAACTGTCGATGGCATAAACCGACGACATGACATCCGCGCTGTAGGCGTTCACGGCTTCCAGCGCCAGGTCTTCCTTGGCCGGAAAGTAGTAATGGATGCTCGACGTCTTCACGCCGACCAACTCGGACAAGTCGCGATAGCTGAAGCCGTTGTAACCGCGCGTCATGATGAGCGTCTGTGCATGTTCCAGCAGTGCTTCGCGTACGGTGTTCTTGTCCATTGCGCAGTCTCCGGATTTTCTAACACTGATGATAGTTATCGCATCACACGTCGGAGAATTTATCTATCGCTAGATAGACAGTCAAGCACTTGTATCAAAAAAGCTTTATTGCGTCGGTGGAAGTCGGCGAGTTTCGAAGATCCCGAAAACTCGCCGATAAGCGTCAAAGCGCCTGCGTGGCCCACTGCTCCGCGCTCATCGCGGAAGTCTGCCCCGAAGCCGCCTGTTCGATGATGCCGCCACCAAGACACACATCGCCCTGATACAGCACCGCCGATTGCCCCGGCGTCACCGCCCATTGCGCGTCGTCGAAATGGAGCGCGAAGCGGGCATCGTCGGCGCGCGAGAAATGGCACGCGGCATCCTGTTGCCGATAGCGCGTCTTCGCGCCGCAAGCCGCGCCTTCTTCCGGCGCAAACCCGGCGACCCAACTCGTGTTTCCCGCTTCCAGCGTGTTCGACAAGAGCCACGAATGGTCATGCCCCTGCACGACATAAAGCGTGTTGCTCGCCATGTCCTTGCCCGCGACGAACCACGGCTCGCCGCTGCCGTCCTTCGCGCCGCCGATACCAATGCCCTTTCGCTGCCCAAAGGTATAGAACGCCAGTCCGATATGTTCGCCGACGACCTTGCCGTCCGGCGTCTTCATCGGACCGGGCTTGGTCGGCAAATAGCGATTCAGGAATTCGCGAAACGGCCGTTCGCCGATAAAACAAATACCGGTCGAATCCTTCTTCTTCGCGTTCGGCAAACCGATCCGGGCCGCGATCTCGCGGACCTGCGTCTTCGGAATTTCTCCGAGCGGAAACAGCGTCTTCGATAACTGCTGCTGATTCAACCGATGCAGAAAGTACGACTGATCTTTCGTGGAGTCGGTCGCCTTGAGCAACTGGAACAGGCCGTCCTGCTCGCGCACGCGCGCGTAGTGCCCGGTCGCGATGGTTTGCGCGCCGAGCGACATCGCGTGATCCAGGAACGCCTTGAACTTGATCTCGGCATTGCACAGCACGTCCGGATTCGGCGTGCGGCCGGCCGAGTACTCGCGCAAGAACTCCGCGAAGACGCGGTCCTTGTATTCGGCGGCGAAGTTCACGGCTTCCACGTCGATGCCGAGCAGATCCGCCACCGACACCACGTCGATCCAGTCCTGACGCGTCGAGCAATATTCGCCGTCGTCGTCGTCTTCCCAGTTCTTCATGAAGAGGCCGACGACGTCGTAACCCTGCTCTTTCAGAAGCCATGCCGTGACCGACGAATCCACGCCGCCCGACATGCCCACCACTACTCTGCGCTTGCTCATAGGAATACCGCGGCTCAAGTCTGCTTAAGAGGCGCGACCGGCGCGACCGAATGCGTATGAATGAAATCGAGCGGCACGCGCCGCCCGGATAAATAATCGTCAACCCGCTGCATGACGAGCGGCGTCCGATGCCGCTCGCTGATCGCGCGGAGCTCGTTGGCGGTCAACCACATCGCGCGGACAATGCCTTCGTCCAACGCCCGCCTCGCCGTCTCGCCGAGCGACTTGCCGCAAAACGTAAAGCTCAGATACGTGACATCGCCGCTCGCCCGCGTGAAGTGCGTCATGTAGGCGCCGACGAGGGCCTCGGGTTCGAAGCGATGCGCCGTTTCCTCCAGCGTCTCGCGGATAGCTGCCTGAACCAGCGATTCGCCTGCTTCCAGATGACCGGCAGGCTGGTTGATTTTCAGGCCGCTGGATGTGTGCTCCTCGACGACGAGGAAGCGTCCATCGGCTTCGATGACCGAAGCCACCGTGACGTGAGGAGCCCAAGTATCTGATTTCATGTTCGATATTTTATCGTGCCGACGCTCATCGCGCCCGGCGCCTTCGAAGCTCGCTCGTGAAACGAGTGACAACCCTCGGCGGGAAAGAACGAGTGCCGGATCGGCTCATTCTTCGGTTACAGTGGAGACAGCCGTTGATTCCAGCATTTGAAACGAAACTCAGCCCCGAGTTTCCTGACGCCAGCCCCGGCGCGGAAGCGAGAAGACAGGAGGATTCGAATATGCACATCGGAGTGCCTGCTGAAACGGGGGCGAACGAGGCGCGTGTCGCCGCCACGCCCGAAACGGTCAAGAAACTCGTCACTCAGGGGCATCGTGTTTCGGTGCAAAGCGGCGCGGGCTTGCGAGCGAGTTATGTCGACGACGCCTTCGCGCAATCGGGCGCCGATCTCGTCGATGCCGCCACCGCTTTTTCCGCCGAACTCGTTCTGAAAGTTCAGTCTCCGGGCATCGACGAACTCGCGTGGCTCACGCCGAGCGCCGTGGTCATCGGCATGCTCGATCCATTCAATACCGAAAACACCGCGCGGCTCGCCGCCACCGGCGTGACCGCGTTCGCGCTCGAAGCCGCGCCGCGCACGACGCGCGCGCAGAGTCTCGACGTGCTGTCGTCGCAGGCGAACATCGCGGGATACAAGGCGGTGCTCGTCGCCTGCCAGTATTACCAGCGCTTCATGCCGATGCTGATGACCGCCGCCGGCACCGTGAAAGCCGCGCGCGTGCTCGTGCTGGGCGCGGGCGTCGCGGGACTGCAGGCGATTGCGACTGCCAAGCGCTTGGGCGCCGTGGTCGAAGCGTCGGATGTGCGGCCAGCCGTGAAAGAGCAGATCGAATCCCTGGGCGCGAAGTTCGTCGATGTCCCCTTCGAAACCGACGAGGAACGCGCGGCGGCGGAAGGCGTGGGCGGCTACGCGCGGCCCATGCCGCCGAGCTGGCTCGCGCGTCAGTCGGCGCAGGTGCATGAACGCGCAAAGGCGGCGGATATCGTCATCTCGACCGCGCTGATTCCCGGCCGTCCCGCGCCCACCTTGCTGTCCGTGGAAACGGTCAAGCATATGAAACCGGGCTCGGTGATCGTCGATCTCGCGGCGGGACGCGGACCCGAATTCGACGGCCGTAAAGGCGGCAACTGTCCGCTCACCGAAGTCGATCAGGTGGTGATGAAGCATGACGTGCATATCGTAGGCTTCACGAATCTGGCGTCGATGGTCGCCACCGACGCCTCCGCGCTCTACGCGCGCAACCTGCTCGACTTCCTGAAGCTGATCATCACGAAGGAAGGCACGCTCAACATCGACCTTGCGGACGATATCGTCGCGGCCACGCTTCAGTGCCGCGACGGGCAAGTCACGCGCCCGGCGGCTTAAAAGCACACGGAGATCAACATGGACGTCATCAATCACACGGTGATCAATCTCATCATCTTCGTGCTGGCGATTTACGTCGGCTACCACGTGGTCTGGAACGTCACGCCCGCGCTGCACACACCCTTGATGGCGGTGACGAATGCAATCTCGGCAATCGTCATCGTTGGCGCGATGCTTGCGGTCGGTCTGACAATCGGCGGCGCTGGCAAGTTCTTCGGCACGCTCGCGGTGCTGCTTGCGGCGGTGAACGTGTTCGGCGGCTTTCTCGTGACCCGGCGAATGCTTGAAATGTTCAAGCGCAAAGAGCCGAGAAAACTCATCAAGAAAGAGGGCGCGTAAATGAGCATGAACGTCGTCACTCTTCTTTATCTCGTCGCTTCGGTATGCTTCATTCAGGCGCTGAAGGGCTTGTCCAATCCGAAGACCGCGCGCATCGGCAATACGTTCGGCATGGCGGGGATGGCGATTGCCATCGTCACCACGCTCGCGCTCATTGCGAAGCAGGCTTCCTATCTCGGTTCCAATCTCTCGCTCGGACTCACGCTCTTGTTCGCGGCGCTTCTGATCGGCGGCGCGGCGGGCGCCTATATCGCGGCGAAAGTCGAGATGACGAAGATGCCCGAACTCGTCGCCGCGATGCACTCGCTGATCGGGCTCGCGGCGGTCTGCATTGCGTATGCGGTGGTGTCCGAACCTTCGGCGTTCGGCCTTGCGCCGCCGGGCTATTACATGCCGTATGGCAATCGCGTCGAGTTGTTCATCGGCACGTTCGTCGGGGCGATCACGTTTTCAGGTTCGGTGATCGCGTTCGGCAAGCTGTCGGGCAAGTACAAGTTCCGGCTCTTTCAGGGCGCGCCCGTCACGTATTCGGGACAGCATCTCATCAACTTGCTCCTTGCCGTGGCGATGATCGGCTTCGGCGTGATCTTCATGCTGACGCAATCATGGTTGCCGTTCATCGTGATGACGTTGATCGCGTTCGCGCTGGGCGTGCTCATCATCATTCCGATTGGCGGCGCGGATATGCCGGTGGTCGTGTCCATGCTCAATTCGTATTCGGGCTGGGCGGCGGCGGGCATTGGTTTCTCGCTCAACAATCCGATGCTGATCATCGCGGGTTCGCTGGTGGGATCGTCGGGCGCGATTCTGTCCTACATCATGTGCCGGGCGATGAACCGCTCCTTCTTCAACGTGATTCTCGGCGGCTTCGGCGGCGAAGCGGGCGGCCCGGCGGTGGGCGGCGCGCAGGAACAGCGCCCGGTGAAATCCGGTTCCGCCGATGACGCGGCCTTCATGCTCGGCAATGCGGAAAGCGTGGTGATCGTGCCGGGTTACGGGCTTGCGGTGGCGCGCGCGCAGCATGCGCTGAAGGAATTGACGGACAAGCTCGTGGAGAAAGGCATCGACGTGCGCTATGCGATTCATCCGGTCGCCGGGCGCATGCCGGGGCACATGAACGTACTGCTCGCCGAAGCGGAAGTGCCCTACGAAATGGTGCAGGAGATGGACGACATCAACAGCGAGTTCGGGCAGGTGGATGTGGTGCTCGTGCTCGGCGCCAACGACGTGGTGAATCCTGCGGCGAAGACCGACCCGAAATCGGCGATTGCGGGCATGCCGATTCTTGAAGCGTACAAGGCGCGCACGATCATCGTGAACAAGCGGTCAATGGCGGCGGGCTACGCCGGGCTCGATAACGAACTGTTCTATATGGACAAGACGATGATGGTTTTCGGGGACGCGAAGAAGGTGGTGGAGGATATGATGAAGGCGGTGGATTGATCGCATGAAGCCGCCGCGACGACAGCGATAAACGCGCCAGCTTCAATCGAAGAACGCTGGCGCAGCCGGCTTTACGGGTTCACGCCCACCAACGGTGCGCGACCTTCGGATGGCCCCGCGTACAATACCGCCTTTACGCCATCCAGAATCCGCCTCATGTCCTCCCCCCTCTTCGACTGGTTTGTCCCCTGCCCGCGCGGTCTCGAAGCGCCGCTTGCCGCCGAGCTCGCCGAGATCGGGGAGCGCCATGTCGCAAGCGCGCCGTTATCCGGCGGCGGAACGCTTGCCGTCGGCGCACAGGTTCCCGGTGGCGTGCACTTCCGGGGCGGCTGGGTCGCGGGCATGGCGGCGAATCTGCATTCGCGTATTGCGAGCCGCGTGCTCTTGAAGATCGCGCAGGGCCCGTATCGCAACGAACACGATATCTACGAACTCACGCACCAGCAGCGCTGGGAGCAATGGTTCACGCCGAGCCAGACAATGCGCGTCGATCTCACCGCCATCAAGTCGCCGGTGAAGAGCCTCGAATTCACGACGCTGCGTGTAAAGGACGCCGTCTGCGACCGCCTGCGCGATGTTGCCGGCGCGCGCCCGAGCATCGACACCGCGCAGCCGGACGTGCGCGTGTTCGCGTTCCTCACGGTGAACGAATGCACGCTCTATCTCGATACCTCCGGCGAGCCGCTCTTCAAGCGCGGCTGGCGTCTGGACAAGGGCGCGGCGCCCCTGCGCGAAAATCTTGCAGCCGGCATCCTGCGTCTCACGGGATGGACGCCCGGCACGCCGCTCTTCGATCCGATGTGCGGCAGCGGCACCTTCCTCGCCGAAGCCGCGCAGACCGCGCTCGATATCGCGCCGGGTAGTGAACGGCGCTTTGGCTTCGAGAAGCTCAAGCCGTTTCATCCGGGCATGTGGCAGAAGCTCAAGTCGGCCGCTGGCGAAGCGAAGCGCGCCGCGCGCTCGGCGCGCTCGGAGTTGAACATCTTCGGCAGCGACATCTCCGGCGACATGCTGGAAAAGGCGCGCGCCAATCTGAGCCGCGCCGGTGTATCGAACCTGCAGCTCAAACAGGTCGATGCCCGCAACATGATGCCGCCCACGGAAGCGCCCGGCATTCTCGTGGCGAATCCGCCGTATGGCGAGCGGATCGAAGTGCGTGGACGCGGCCCACGCGGCGAGATTCGCGACACGCCGCGTTCGCGTCGCGACGATCGTGACGACGAAGAAGCCTTCGCGCGCGCTCAACCCGATCCCGCCGATACCGAATTCTTCATTTCCTTGGGCAACGCGCTCAAGCAACGCTTCCCGGGCTGGCGCGCTTACGTGCTGACTTCGGACCGCAAGCTGCCGGGCATGTTGCGGTTGCGCGAATCGACCAAGACGCCGCTCTTCAATGGCGCGCTCGAATGCCGTTTGTTCCGCTTCGATCTGATCGCGGGCAGCGTGCGGAATCGAGCGAGCGAAGAGTAAGCAGCTTGGTTGCGAGTAGGCGACACGTCGTAGTGCGGCGTTCGCCGCTTCGCTTCGGTGACTCGACTGCCGACAGCATGCATCACGGAAGTCGAAGACATGCGACGAATCAATCCGTAATGCTGCGTAGATCCATCGGGCCTGAGACCCTACGCATCGCCGCAAATCGACATTCCGCGCGCCGATTCGCCCGCGATGCAAGCACATACGCCCCGCGCGCTCCACTCGACCGCAAATTCCGCCCTACCCTCACCGTACTCACCGCACTAACCACCAGGCCGAATGGCCGAGTCCCCCTGCATCGAAACCCGGCGCTACAATCGGCGAATGAACTCACTCACCGAACTCGCCAGCCCCATCGCCGTCGACGTCTATCGCGGCCGCCGCGAACGCGTGCTCGCCGCGATGCGCGCCCAAGGCGGGGGCATCGCCGTCGTGGCTACCGCGCCGGAAGTCTTGCGTAACCGCGACGCCGACTACCCCTTTCGCCACGACAGCTATTTCTACTATCTGACAGGCTTCACCGAGCCCGAGGCAACGCTCGTGCTGAACGCGAGCGCGCAAGACGGCGAGCCTGCATCCATCCTCTTTTGCCGCGAAAAGAACGCCGAGCGCGAAACCTGGGAAGGCTTTCGGTTTGGCCCCGAAGCCGCGCGCGATGCCTTCGGTTTCGATGCCACCTTCGCCATCGATTCGCTCGACGAGGAGATGCCGCGTCTCATCGCGGACAGACCCGCGTTGTACTACGCGCTCGGGGCATCGGCGGAAGTGGACGCGCAAGTGCGCGGCTGGCTCGCCGCCGTGCGCGCGCAAGGCCGCAGCGGTGTTCGCGCGCCGGAAGAGGCACGCAATCTCCTGCCGCTGCTCGACGAGATGCGGCTCGTGAAAGACGCGCACGAAATCGCGATCATGCGACGCGCCGGGTCGATTTCAGCCGAAGCGCATCGGCGCGCCATGCGTGCGTGTCGTCCCGGCATGCACGAATACGAGATCGAAGCCGAACTGCTCTATACGTTCCGCCGACGCGGCGCGCAGGCGCCCGCTTACGGTTCCATCGTCGCGGCGGGGGCGAATGCCTGCGTGCTGCACTATCCGGCGGGCAATGCCATCGCGCGGGATGGCGACCTGATCCTCATCGACGCCGCCTGCGAACTCGACGGCTACGCCTCCGACATCACACGCACTTTCCCGGCAAGCGGTCTGTTCACGCCGCCGCAGCGCGAGCTTTACGACATCGTGCTGGCCGCGCAAAGCGCCGCCATCGAAGCGACCCGCGCCGGCGTCAGTTTCGACGCGCCGCATCAGGCCGCGGTGAAAGTGCTGTCGCAAGGTTTGCTCGATACCGGCATCCTCGATAAAGCGAAGTTCGGCAATGTCGATGACGTGATCGGCGAACGCGCCTTCGCGCGCTTCTACATGCATCGCACGGGGCACTGGCTCGGCATGGACGTGCATGACGCGGGCGACTATCGCAACGCCGACGGCCCGCGCGATGCGCAGGGCGCGCGCGAGTGGCGCACGCTCGCCGCGGGCAACGCGCTCACCATCGAACCAGGCCTTTACGTGCGCGCCGCCGAAGACGTGCCCGAGCGCTACTGGAACATCGGCATTCGTATCGAGGACGACGCCATCGTCACGCCCGATGGCTGCGAGCTACTCACCCGCGAAGTGCCCGTCGATGCCGACGAAATCGAAGCGCTGATGCGCGAATCGAACCAAGACTGATATGAACGACACGACCAGGCCCGTGCACGACGAAGGGCATTTCGACCATGACATCGCCATTGTCGGCGCGGGGCCGGTCGGGCTCGCGCTCGCGGGCTGGCTTGCGCGGCGCAGCGCCACGCAACGCTTGTCGATCGCGTTGATCGACGCACGCACGCCTGAAGCCGCCGCGAGCGATCCGCGTTCGCTCGCGCTCTCGCATGGCAGCCGCGTGATGCTTCAGCCGCTCGGCTTTCCCGCCGATGCCACGCCGATCCGCCGCATCCACGTGTCGCAGCGCGGGCACTTCGGCCGCACGCTGATCGAGCACGACGAACACGAGTTGCCCGAGCTGGGCTACGTGGTGCGCTACGGTTCGCTCGTCAGTGCGCTTGCCAGCGGGGTGCGCGCAACGAACGTGGACTGGCTCACGGAGACCTCCGCGCTGCCGCCGCTGCAGGACAACGAGGGCGTCACCTTGCCGCTCAAGTCTTCGGCGGGCGAACGCACGATCCGCGTGCGCGTGCTGGTGAACGCGGAAGGCGGGCTGTATCAGCAGACTTCGGGCGAGAGCGCCGTCTCGAACGAACGGCACGCGCGCGATTATGGGCAAACGGCGATCGTCGGTACGGTGAGCGTATCGGAGCCTCAGGCGAACGTGGCATGGGAGCGCTTCACGCGCGAAGGTCCGATTGCGTTGCTGCCCTGCGGCGGCGCGCGTCACGCGGACTATTCGCTCGTCTGGTGCGGTTCGCCCGACGAAGCCGCGCGGCGCATGCAGCTCGACGACTCGGCGTTTCTCGCCGAACTCGGCGATGCCTTCGGTACGCGCATGGGCCGCTTCACGCGCATCGCGTCGCGGGCGGCGTTTCCGCTCGGGCTCACCGCGCTCCACGCGCTGGTGGATCGCCGCACGGTCGCAATCGGCAACGCGGCGCAGACCTTGCACCCGGTCGCGGGTCAAGGACTGAACTTGGGCTTGCGCGATGCACGCGCGCTGTCGGATGCCTTGTCCGCCGATGGCGCGCGTCCGCTTGCGCTTCTGCGCTTCGCTCAACGCCGCGCGCTCGACCGGCGTCTGACGATCGGCGCCACCGATACGCTCGCGCGCATCTTCACGGTGGACTTCGCTCCGCTTGCCGCGATGCGCGGGCTTGCTTTGACGGCGCTCGAGTTCCTGCCGCCATTGAAGACGGCGCTCGCCCGTCAGATGATGTTCGGGCAAAGACGCTGATCCGCTTTCTATCTGTATTCGGCGGCCCGTCGCACGACGCGACGCCGCCTCATTCGTCAGCACAAAGCCCGACTTATCCTCTATGAGCTCGTCCGCTTTCATAGAAGATTTAAAGACTTGCGCGCGATTGCTCTTAATTTCAGCACCCGCTTCGCGTTAAAATACGCGTTTCCCTTCAGCACTAGCAAACGCTCGACGCAGCGCGGCGCTTTTCATGGCGCCTTGCTTTATGTCGTCGGCGCCACGCCCAAGCCTTCATGCCAAGCATTGGTTCACACGTTCTGCGCAACAACCTGTTCGTCGCCCCGATGGCAGGCGTCACCGACCGTCCGTTCCGTCAGCTCTGCAAGCGCATGGGCGCGGGCTACGCGGTGTCGGAGATGGTCGCTTCGAACGCGCAGTTGTGGAAGAGCGAAAAGACCATGCGGCGCGCCAACCACGCGGGCGAAGTCGAGCCGATCTCCGTTCAGATCGCGGGCGCCGACCCGCGGATGCTGGCCGAAGCCGCGCGCCACAACGTCGCGAACGGCGCGCAGGTCATCGACATCAACATGGGATGTCCCGCCAAGAAGGTTTGCAACGTCGCGGCGGGTTCCGCGCTCCTGCAGAACGAAGAACTCGTGGCGCGTATCGTCGAGACGGTGGTTCAGGCCGTCGGCGTAGGGCCGGATGCCGTGCCCGTCACGCTCAAGATTCGCACGGGGTGGAATCGCGAGAACAAGAACGCGCTAAATATCGCGCGGATCGCGGAAGATGCCGGCATCTCCATGCTCACCGTGCATGGCCGCACGCGCGCGGACCTCTATAAGGGCGACGCCGAATACGAGACCATCGCGGCCGTCAAGAACGCGGTGAAGATTCCGGTGGTCGCGAACGGCGACATCACGACGCCCGAGAAGGCGCGGCACGTGCTGACGGTGACAGGCGCGGACGCGATCATGATTGGCCGCGCGGCGCAGGGTCGACCGTGGCTCTTTCGCGAGATCGAACATTTTCTGACGACGGGCGAACGGCTGCCGCCGCCGCTCATCGAAGAGATCCAGCAGGTGATGAACGAGCACCTCGAAGATCACTACGCTTTCTACGGGGAATTCACGGGCGTACGGACTGCGCGCAAGCACATCGGCTGGTACACTCGCGGCCTTTCCGGCGCCAACACCTTCCGGCACCGGATGAATACGCTGGACACGACCAAAGAACAATTGCTCGCGGTCAACGAATTCTTCGACGCGCAAAAAGCGTTGTCCGACCGTCTGGTCTATGTCGACGAGAGCGGCGACGACTGCGACGCGGCTGCCGAAGAATCGTGCGGCGGGCATCACGACATAGACCGACAAAAAGCCGCATGAGCAGACATAACATCGAACAATGCGTCCGCCAGAGCCTGGACAATTATTTTCAGGATCTGGACGGCTCCAACCCGCACGACGTCTACGACATGGTGATTTCGTGCGTGGAAAAACCGCTGCTCGAAGTGGTGCTCGAGCAGGCAGGCGGCAACCAGTCGCTTGCGGCCGAGTATCTCGGCATCAACCGCAACACCTTACGCAAGAAGCTTCAGCAGCACGGATTGATTTGATTCATCGGACCGGGGCGTCCGCCCTGGTCTGGCCTGGCTATCCTTTTTGGTTTCAGTGTTCACCATGATCAAGCAAGCGCTCATTTCCGTTTCCGACAAATCCGGCATCATCGACTTCGCCAAATCGCTGGCGGAGCTTGGCGTCAAGCTACTCTCGACCGGCGGCACGGCGAAACTGCTGGCCGACGCGGGCTTGCCCGTCACGGAGGTCGCCGACTACACCGGCTTTCCGGAAATGCTCGATGGGCGCGTGAAGACGCTGCATCCCAAGGTTCACGGCGGCATTCTCGCGCGCCGCGATCTGCCGGAGCATATGGCGGCGCTGGAGAAGCACGACATTCCGACCATCGATCTGCTGGTGGTGAATCTGTATCCGTTCGTGCAGACCGTGGCGAAGGAAGAGTGCTCGCTGGAAGACGCCATCGAGAACATCGATATCGGCGGGCCGACCATGCTGCGCTCGGCGGCGAAGAATCATCGCGATGTCACCGTGATCGTCGATCCGGCCGATTACGCCACCGTGCTCGACGAAATGCGCGCGAATCACAACAGCGTGGCCTACAAGACGAACTTCCGTCTCGCCACCAAAGTGTTCGCGCATACCGCGCAATACGACGGTGCGATCACGAACTATCTGACGAGTCTGACCGAAGAGCTTCAGCACGCAACTCGCAATACGTATCCGGCAACCTTCAACGTCGCTTTCGAGAAGGTGCAGGATCTGCGTTACGGCGAGAATCCGCATCAGAGCGCGGCGTTCTATCGCGATCTCGCGGTGCCCGCTGGCGCGCTCGCTAACTACGAGCAGTTGCAGGGCAAGGAACTCTCGTACAACAACATCGCCGATTCCGACGCGGCATGGGAATGCGTGAAGACCTTCGACGCGCCCGCCTGCGTCATCATCAAGCATGCGAATCCGTGTGGCGTGGCGCTCGGCGCAAACGCGCACGAAGCCTACTCGAAGGCGTTCAAGACCGATCCTACGTCGGCGTTCGGCGGCATCATCGCGTTCAATCGCGAAGTGGACGAAGCGGCGGCGCAGGCCGTAGCCAAGCAGTTCGTCGAAGTGCTGATCGCGCCTTCGTTCAGCGATGCCGCGCGTGCGGTGTTCGCGGCCAAGCAGAACGTGCGTCTCTTGCAGATCGCGCTCGGCGACGGTCATAACGCGTTCGACCTGAAGCGCGTGGGCGGCGGGCTGCTGGTTCAATCGCTCGATTCGAAGAACGTGCAGCCGCATGAACTGCGCGTGGTGACGAAGCGTCACCCCACGCCCAAGGAAATGGACGACCTCATGTTTGCGTGGCGCGTGGCGAAGTTCGTGAAGTCGAACGCCATCGTGTTCTGCGGCGGCGGCATGACGCTTGGCGTCGGCGCGGGGCAGATGAGCCGCGTGGATTCGGCGCGCATTGCGGGCATCAAAGCGCAGAACGCGGGTCTCACGCTGACCGGCTCGGCCGTGGCTTCGGACGCGTTCTTCCCGTTCCGCGACGGGCTTGACGTCGTGGTCAATGCAGGCGCGACCTGCGTGATCCAGCCAGGCGGCTCCATGCGCGACGACGAAGTGGTCGCCGCTGCCGACGAGCACAATGTTGCGATGATTCTCACCGGCACGCGTCATTTCCGCCATTAATCGCTGCAGCATCCTTTATTATTGGCCTGTTTGCGCTGCCTGCTAATTGGCGGCACAAACAGGCCAATTTCATTTCGAACGACTGCCACGCCGGAGCGCATTTCCGCAAACATGAGAATTCTAGGCATCGATCCGGGCTTGCGCGTGACCGGCTTCGGCATCATCGACAAGTCCGGGCACTCGCTCACCTACGTGACGAGCGGCGTGATCAAGACAGCCGACGCAGACTTGCCTTCGCGTCTGAACACCATCTTCGAGGGCATTTCCACGCTCATCGGGCAGCACAATCCAGATCAGGCGGCGATCGAAAAAGTCTTCGTGAACGTGAATCCGCAGTCCACGCTGCTGCTTGGCCAGGCGCGCGGCGCGGCCATCTGCGGCATGGTGGCGAGCGGCCTGCCGGTCGCCGAATACACCGCGCTGCAATTGAAGCAAGCCGTGGTCGGCTATGGCCGCGCGACCAAGGAGCAAATGCAGCAGATGGTCGTGCGTCTGCTCGGCCTGACAGGCGTACCCAGCACCGACGCAGCGGATGCGCTCGGCATGGCGATCTGCCATGCGCATGGCGGCACCGGCCTCGCGGCGCTCGGCACCATCGCGCCGTCGCTGGCGAAAAAAGGCTTGCGCGTCAGGCGCGGTCGTCTCATCGGCTAATCAACCTCGATACTTACTGCACATATGATCGGTCGCATTGCCGGCGTTCTGCTGGAAAAAAATCCGCCGCATCTGCTCGTCGATTGTGGCGGCGTCGGCTACGAAATCGACGTGCCGATGAGCACCTTCTACAACCTGCCGCATGCCGGCGAGAAGGTCGTCCTGCTCACGCAGATGATCGTGCGTGAGGACGCGCATCTGCTGTACGGATTTCTCACCGCGCAGGAGCGTTCGACGTTTCGCGAGTTGTTAAAGATCAGCGGCATCGGCGCGCGCATGGCGCTGGCCGTGCTCTCCGGCATGAGCGTGCAGGAGCTCTCGCAAACGGTGACGACGCAGGACGCCGCGCGCCTCACGCGCGTGCCGGGCATCGGCAAGAAGACGGCCGAGCGTCTGCTGCTCGAACTCAAGGGCAAGCTCGGCGCCGATCTCGGCGCGATGGCAAGCGCGGCTTCGCAGTCCGATCACGCCTCCGACATCCTCAATGCCCTGCTTGCGCTCGGCTATTCCGAGAAAGAAGCGCTCACCGCGATTAAGAACGTGCCTGCCGGAACCGGCGTCTCCGAGGGCATCAAGCTCGCGCTCAAGGCGCTCTCGAAAGGCTGATTCTGCGGGCGTTTCGCGTGTTGCGCCATTAGGCCGTTCGGCCAGGTTCATCGCGGGAAAGCTCACTGTACAATCGACGGATGATCGAAACCGACAAACTCGCCGCTGAGCGCATCATCGCGGCCACGCCCGTCTCGCCGAACGAAGAAGCCTTCGAGCGCGCGTTGCGACCGCGCCAGCTCGACGAATACGTCGGCCAGGAAAAGGTGCGCGGCCAGCTCGAGATTTTCATCGAGGCGGCCAAGCGCCGTTCGGAAGCGCTCGATCATGTACTGCTGTTCGGGCCGCCGGGTCTCGGCAAGACGACACTCGCGCACATCATCGCGCGGGAAATGGGCGTTAATTTGCGACAGACCTCGGGGCCGGTGCTGGAACGCGCGGGCGACCTCGCTGCCCTCCTCACCAATCTCGAAGCGAATGACGTGTTGTTCATCGACGAGATCCATCGGCTCTCGCCGGTCGTCGAGGAAATTCTTTATCCGGCGCTGGAGGATTATCAGATCGACATCATGATCGGCGAAGGCCCGGCCGCGCGTAGCGTGAAACTGGATCTGCAGCCGTTCACGCTCGTCGGCGCGACCACGCGCGCGGGCATGTTGACCAATCCTCTGCGCGACCGCTTCGGCATTGTGTCGCGGCTCGAGTTTTATAACGCGAGCGAACTGGCGCGTATTGTGTCGCGTTCGGCTTCGTTGTTGAAGGCGGAGATCGTGCCCGAGGGCGCGCTCGAGATTGCGCGGCGTTCGCGTGGCACGCCGCGTATCGCGAACCGGCTGCTGCGCCGCGTGCGCGATTTCGCCGAGGTGAAAGCGGACGGCAACATTACCGCCGAAGTCGCGGATGCCGCGCTGAAGATGCTCGATGTCGATCCCGTCGGCTTCGACCTGATGGACCGCAAGCTGCTCGAAGCCATCCTGCAGAAGTTCGATGGCGGCCCGGTGGGCGTGGACAATCTCGCGGCGGCTATCGGCGAAGAGCGCGATACCATCGAAGACGTGCTGGAGCCGTATCTAATTCAGCAAGGGTATTTGCAACGCACGCCGCGCGGGCGCGTGGCGACGTTGCTGACGTATCGGCACTTCGGGCTGGCTGCGCCCGATGCAGGGCCGATTCGGGAGCTTTGGGATGCGAAGGGGTGAGGGTTAGGCTTGCTTTCGCAACCCATCGTCGTCCGTATCTGTCGCCAGATGCGAAACGTCGCCCCACGAAACCACCCTCGCCGCATCCCCGTCGTAATCCACGACATTGACGCTGCAATTCAACAACGGCCAGTCGCGAGCGTCCTGCAACGACAGCTGCTTAGCAAACCGATAGATGCAGTCCAGCACGCCGCCATGCGCCACGCACGCAATGCGCCCGCCCGGATGCGCGGCTAGGATAGGCTCCATTGCATGCACGACACGGTGATAAAACACCCGCTGTGATTCGCCACCCGGCGGCGTAAAACCCGGGTCCCGCGTTTGCCACTCGACGAACTCCGCAGGAAACTTCTCGCTGATCTCGTCGCTGTCGTGACCTTGAAACGCGCCGTACAAGCGCTCGCGCAGTCCCTTCGAAAGACACAGTTCGAGCCCGAGCGCATCCGCGAAAGGACGCGCCGTTTGCTGCGCGCGTTGCAGGTCACTCGAATAGACCGCATCGAGCCCGCCCTCGCGCGCCATGCGCCGGCCCAGTTGCTCGGCCTGCAGACGCCCGTGCTCGGAGAGCGGAATGTCGATATGCCCTTGTATGCGCTTGATGCGATTCCAGTCGGTTTCGCCGTGGCGAATGAAAAGGACCTGAGTGGTCATGGCGTTTCCGGTTGCGGCCGCACTTGCAGCCAGAATGTGACCGGCCCGTCGTTCACGAGCGATACCTGCATGTCCGCACCGAATTCGCCGGTCTCGACCACCGGATGCTTCTTGCGCGCCTCGCGCACGAAGTGGTCGAAGAGGCGCTTGCCTTCGTCGGGCGGCGCGGCGGGCGTGAAGCTCGGACGCAAGCCGCTCGACGTATCGGCGGCAAGCGTGAATTGCGACACCAACAAGACGCCGCCCGCGCGCCCCGCGCCATCCATGTTCTGCACGGAAAGATTCATCTTGCCGGCAGCGTCGCTGAAGACTCGATACGCAAGCATCTTCGCCAGCAGCTTGTCGGCGGTTGCTTCGTTGTCGCCGCGCTCGGCGCAGACCAGCGCGAGCAAGCCTGCGCCGATGGCGCCCGTGACACGCTCGCCCACGCGCACGTCGGCGCGCGCCACACGCTGGATGAGCGCAATCATGCGGTCAACGTGATCCGCGCAAAACGGCGCTTGCCGACTTGCACGACGAACTCGCCCGCCTCGACCTTCAAGCCTTTGTCGGTGATGGTCACGCCATCGATCTTCACGCCGTTCTGCTCGATGTTACGCAGCGCTTCGCTCGTCGATGGCGCGAGTCTCGCCTGCTTGAGCAACTGACCGATCGCGAGCGGCGCACCCGCGAGCGTGACGCTCGGGATATCGTCCGGCACGCCGCCCTTCGCGCGATGATTGAAGTCTTCGAGCGCGCGCTCGGCATCCGGCGCCGAATGAAAGCGCGTGACGATCTCCTGCGCCAGCAACACCTTGAAGTCGCGCGGATTGCGGCCGCCTTCCGCTTCCTTCTTGAAGCCCGCGATTTCCTCGATGCCGCGGAAAGACAGCAGTTCGAAATATCGCCACATGAGCACGTCGGAGATGCTCATCAGCTTGCCGAACATCTCCGTCGGCTTCTCGCTGATGCCAACGTAATTGTGTTTCGACTTCGACATCTTCTCGACGCCATCGAGACCTTCGAGCAACGGCATCGTCAGAATACATTGCTGCTCTTGACCGTATTGCTTTTGCAATTCGCGGCCGACAAGCAGATTGAATTTTTGGTCCGTGCCGCCGAGTTCGAGGTCCGCGTTCAGCGCGACGGAGTCGTAGCCTTGCATCAGCGGGTAAAGCAACTCGTGGATGGAAATGGGCACGCCGCCCTGAAAGCGCTTGGTGAAATCCTCGCGTTCCAGAATGCGCGCGACCGTGTAGCGCGATGCCAGCTTGATCATGCCGTCGGCGCCGAGCGGCATCGACCATTCGCTGTTGTAGCGAATCTCGGTCTTCTCGCGGTCGAGCACGAGCGCGGCCTGTTCGAAATACGTCTTTGCGTTGTTTTCGATCTGCTCGCGTGTGAGCGGCGGGCGGGTGGCGTTGCGGCCGGAGGGATCGCCGATCAGCGAAGTGAAATCGCCGATCAGAAAAATGACCTGATGCCCGAGGTCCTGCAACTGGCGCATCTTGTTCAGCACGACCGTATGGCCGATATGAATGTCCGGCGCCGTCGGATCGAGGCCGAGCTTGATGCGCAGCGGCTTGCCCGTGGCCGCGCTTTTGGCGAGCTTCTGCGCGAATTCGTCTTCGATCAGCAGTTCGTCGCAACCGCGCTTGGCGATGGCGAGCGCGTTGCGCACTTCGTCGGTAATCGGAAAGGCTTGCGCGGCAGGTGCGTTGGATTCAGTGGTCATGCTTTGCGGCTTGTGAGGTCAAAATGAGCGGTCGCGGGCGGCACTAACGCCGATGACGAAGCCGTCCGAACAACGCGGCGACATTCGCGAAAATGAGTGCAATTGCAGGTTCGAGCCGACGATTTTACGCGATGACGTGCCCTTTCGCGCCCTTTCGGCCAGCAATCACGCCCGAATTGCAGAACGAGGCTTTTGACGCCGCTTAACGATTCGGCCAGTTACGCGGATAATCGCGGCTTAGCGGACTCGAGCGAATCGAAGGAGAGCAGCGTGGGTAAAAAGACCGAGGTAATCGAAAGCGGCGCGGCGGACGGCGTGTACTTCGGTTTGATGTCCGGCACGAGCATGGATGGCGTCGATGGCGTCGCGGTGCAGTTCGCGACCGGCAAGACGCCCGTTGTTCTTGGCGAGGCTCACGTCTCGTTCTCGAAGGGTTTGCGCGACGCGCTTTTCGAACTGCAAGCGCCCGGCGCCAACGAGCTTGAACGCGAGGCGCTCGCCGCCAACGCGCTCGCCACGCGCTACGCCGTTTGCTGCCACGAATTGCAGAGCATGAGCGGCTATTCGTCCACAAAGGTGCGCGCAATCGGCGTGCATGGCCAGACGGTGCGGCATCGGCCGGAAAAGGGTTACACGCGCCAGATCAACAATCCCGCGTTGCTGGCGGAAATGACGAACATCGACGTAATAGCAGATTTCCGCAGCCGCGATGTCGCCGCCGGCGGCCAGGGCGCGCCGCTCGTGCCGGCGTTTCACGCGACGCTCTTCGGCGCGAAAAACGAAACGCGCGTGGTCTGCAATCTCGGCGGTATCAGCAACATCACGATTCTCTCGGCGAGCGGCGCGGTACGCGGCTTCGACTGCGGCCCGGCAAATGCGCTGCTCGACGAATGGGCGCTTCGTCATCTGCAAAGACCCTATGACGATGGCGGACAATTCGCGGCATCGGGTCAAGTCAATCAGGCGCTCTTGAACGCGTTTCTCGATGAACCGTTCTTTCAGGAAGCACCGCCCAAGAGTACCGGGCGCGACTTGTTCAATCCCGCATGGCTCGACGCCAAACGCGCGGCGTTCACGGGCCTCGCTCCCGCCGATGTACAAGCCACGCTCGCCGCGCTGACGGCGACTTCGGTGGCGCGCGAGATCGAACGTCACGCATCCGACGCCCGCGCGGTCTACGTTTGCGGCGGCGGCGCGCGTAATCCGGTGTTGCTCAGGATGCTTCAACAGGCGCTGGAAGAAAGCGGCGTGGCGGGCGTTCCCGTCATGACGACCGACGCGCTCGGCGTGCCGCCGCAACAGGTCGAGGCTTTTGCCTTCGCGTGGCTCGCAATGCGCTGCGTCGCGCGCAAGCCCGGCAATCTGGCAGCCGTGACGGGCGCAGCGGGCGAACGCGTGCTCGGCGCAATCTATCCGCACTGAGCCCACTAAAGCCTGAAACGAAAACGGAGCCCGAAGGCTCCGTTTTTCATTCGACCGCTAAACCGAACTCAGACCGAGAACGACGATCCGCAACCGCAAGTGGTCGTGGCGTTCGGATTCTTGATCACGAACTGCGCGCCGTTGAGGTCGTCCTTATAGTCGATCTCCGCGCCGACGAGATATTGATAGCTCATCGAATCGACGAGCAATTGCACGCCCGCCTTGTCCATCACGGTATCGTCTTCGTTGACGGCTTCGTCGAACGTAAAACCATACTGGAAGCCCGAGCATCCGCCGCCCTGCACGAACACGCGCAGCTTCAGTTCCGGATTGCCTTCTTCATCGATCAATTGCTTGACCTTGTCCGCGGCCGCGTCGGTGAAGACGAAGGGCAAAGGCATCTCGGTCGTGGGGGTGTCGCTCACAGTGCTCATTCGAATTCTCCAATTAAGCTTCTAACCGCTATTGTAGGGCTCTTCCTAACATCGTGCTCGATGTCCATGAAATCAATGGGCTAAAGCAAATTCGACACAATTTGGCGCAGCGCGCGTCAGAACAAAAAAAAGCCGCCGGCACGTGCGGTGCGGGCGGCTTTTTCGGGCAGCTTCGCGTCCAGTAAGACGGAGGCGGAGCGCCAAAGCGCTTAACGCTTCGAGAACTGCTTCCGGCGGCGTGCCTTGTGGAAACCGACCTTCTTACGTTCCACTTCACGCGCGTCGCGGGTGACGAAGCCAGCGTTCGACAGTTGCGACTTGAGCGTTGCGTCGTAGTCCATCAGCGCGCGGGTGATGCCGTGGCGAACCGCGCCTGCCTGACCCGTTTCACCGCCGCCCGACACGTTGACCTTGATGTCGAACGTGCTTGCGTGATTCGTGAGTTCCAGCGGCTGACGCACGATCATCAGCGAGGTTTCGCGCGAGAAGTAGTCGGCGATGGGCTTGCCATTGACGACGATATCGCCCTTGCCCGACTTGATGAAGACGCGAGCGACGGCGCTCTTGCGGCGGCCCGTACCGTAGTTCCAGTTACCGATCATGTGGGCTCCCCTTAGATCTCGAGCGCTTTAGGCTGTTGAGCCGTATGCGGATGCGTTGCTTCGGCGTAGACCTTCAGCTTCTTGATCATTGCGTAGCCGAGCGGACCCTTCGGCAGCATGCCCTTCACGGCCTTCTCGAGCGCGCGGCCCGGGAAACGCTCTTGCATTTTGCCAAACGTCGTTTCATAGATGCCGCCCGGGTAGCCCGAGTGACGATAGTACTTCTTGTCCGTAGCTTTATTGCCCGTGACCTTCAGCTTGCCGGCGTTGATGATGATGATGAAATCACCAGTGTCGACGTGCGGGGTGAATTCAGGCTTGTGCTTGCCGCGAAGACGGCGTGCCACTTCGCTGGCGACACGGCCGAGAACCTTATCCGTCGCGTCAATCACGTACCATTCACGCGTCACCTCATGGGCTTTTGCGGAAAACGTCTTCATGATCGATCCAAAAATTTAAATCTGCCCTTGGCTGTTTTCAGCCTTTACCTTTGTTCGGTCCTGCTTATATGAGCGTTCAAGAACTTGCGTTCAGGACGCGCGGCAGGCTCTCCCTGACTTCTCTTCGCGGGCGTGGAACGAAGAGAACTTTGAATTATAAAGGGAAATAGTCGCGGAGGTCAAAAGAATGACGCTATTGGCCCGCCGCATGGGCGCTGTGGGCGAAAAAAAGCCCGAGCGCTGAGGGCTCGGGCTTAATCCACCAAAGGAGGAGGTGGAGGAGACGCGGTAGATGTGTCTAACTGCGACAACCAATGAAACGAGTATAGGCACGGTCATGCGGGGAGGCAAGAAGATTTGCATCGTGAAAGATGAGTTCATAATGTGGAATTTCCATAAAGGTGCAGTGCGCGCGACTTCCCCTTATAAAACATCGCGATAGAACGGATTCAGCGGTCATCCAGAGCGATCCAACCCGCTAGAGTCCTCCCTCCACTTCGCGAATCTGTTATCCGACAGCAATACCCTCACGTAAAGGTTTGCTCGTCAACCGGTAGATGCGCGCATGCGCAGCCATCCCGACGACCGCGAGCCGCTACAATGAAACCCCTGTAAACGTAGAACGCTGGAGCCTGAGCATGGAAAGCAAAGTGAGCTGGATGGGACCGGACGGCATGGCGTTCGCGGCCGAAACGGGCAGCGGTCATATCGTCACGATGGACGGAGCGCCCGAAGGCGGCGGACGCAATCTCGCGCCGCGTCCGATGGAAATGGTGCTGCTTGGCACCGGCGGCTGCACCGCCTACGACGTGGTGATGATCTTGAAAAAGAGCCGCCAGGAGATTCAAGGCTGCTCCGTCACGCTCAAGGCCGATCGCGCGAGCGAAGATCCCAAGGTCTTCACGAAGATTCACTTTCACTTTACGGTCACGGGCAAGAATCTGAACCCGGCGACCGTCGAGCGCGCGATCAACCTGTCGCATGACAAGTATTGCTCGGCGTCGATCATGCTGGCGAAGACCGCCGAACTGACGCATTCGTTCGATATCGTCGAAGTCTGAGCGAGCGCGCAAGCAAAAAAGAGCCGGCGTCACGCGCGTGACGCCGGCTCTTTCTTTTGGAATACGACAAAGCGGGCCGATAAGCCGGATTCTGTGCACGCAATACGCCCGAAAGCAATCGCGCGTGGCAGTCATTCCTCTAGGCGCGCCATTGCTGACGCGCTCAAGCTTCCTACCCGCAGACGAACGGGGGCACCGTCCTGCATCTCGAAGATGCGCGCCTGCCTATTTGGAATTGCTCCGGGTGGAGGTTACCGTGCCGGCCAGTCTCACGATGGCCGCGGTGCGCTCTTACCGCACCGTTTCACCCTTACCTGATCTCCCGACTTGCGCCAGGAGCCATCGGCGGTTTGCTTTCTGTTGCCCTGTTCCGCGTGTTGCCACGGATGGCCGTTAGCCATCACCCTGCCCTGTGGAGTCCGGACTTTCCTCGCCCTCGACGCACGAAACGTCGAAGCCGCGACTGCCTGGCCTGCTTTGCGGGGTCGATTCTAGCATCGGGTATCTACTGCATCTCGAGGAATAGCTTTTTGCTTGCGAATCGTGCGCGCTGCGTTCGCCGCGACGTCTCACGCGCTGCGTCTGCCCGGACGAAACACTGTCGTATCGTCGTAAAACTCGGGGGATTCGTTTGCTTGCCACCAGCCCGGCACGCCAAGCACAGGTATCGGCGAGAAAGCGCGGCTTTCGATCGTCCCGGCATTAAGGCTTGCCGTTACGCGTTCATCGAGCAAGGCGCGGCGGGCGGTATCGTCAAGAGAGAAGTAGTCAGCGGGCACCGGCACGAGCCACGCGTGACCCGTGCACGCCTTGTACGGCGCAACGAGTTTCTCCAGCAACGCGTGTCCGAAGATGCGCGCCTCACAACGCGTACCCCACGCCGGACGGCCTTCGATGAAAAGCGCACGCCAGTCGAAGCGGCGCAAGGCATCGGCGAGCATTGCGTCCGAGTACGCGAAAAACACCGCGTTTTCGTCGAAAAGCGTAAGCGCGTCGCGCACGCCGCCGCGCGTCGGACCGATACCGCGCGTCTCGATCTGCTCGGCCTGTCGCGCATTGAGCGCCGCCTTGACGCGCGGATACGCAAACCACATCAGGCCGTTGAAAAAATCGTGGAGGTTATGGCGCGTGGGCACGCATCCCGTTTCGGCGATATGCCCTTCATACGACGCCCCGTCCGGCAAGGCTTCCTGCGCGATAAACGCGAGCGGCCGAGCGCGCCCCGTGACATGCGCGGCGGCTTGGGCGTCGTCGTTCAGGACGGACAAATAGCGCGCCGGGCTATCGAGCGCGGCGGCTTGCCAGCGCCTGCCGCGCGTTTCGATCGATGGTAACCACGGGCGCGTCCAGTCTATTGCCGCGAAACGGCCAACGCCGTCTTCAGCCGCCGCCCCCGACGCGCCGCTCACTCAACTTGCCTCCACGAAGCGCCATCCGATCGATTCCCCGCCACGCAGCGGCACGACCTCTTCGTCGCCGACGGAAAACTCGGCGGGCAGCGTCCACGATGCGCGCTCGAGCGTCACTTTCTCCGCGCTGCGCGGCAGGCCGTAGAAATCCGCGCCATGAAAGCTCGCGAAACCTTCCAGTTTGTCGAGCGCGCCGGCTTTATCGAAGGCTTCCGTATAGAGTTCGAGCGCGTGGAGCGCCGTGTAACAGCCCGCGCAACCGCACGCGTGCTCTTTCAAGCCTTTCGGATGCGGCGCGCTGTCCGTGCCGAGGAAAAAGCGCGCGTTGCCGGAAGTCGCCGCCTCGACCAGCGCCACGCGATGCGTCTCGCGCTTCAACACCGGCAGGCAGTAGTAATGCGGCCGGATGCCGCCCACGAGAATGGCATTACGGTTGAACAGCAGGTGATGCGCGGTGATGGTCGCGCCGATCGTGCCATCCGGACCTTCGGCGTCGCGCACGTAGCCGGCGGCGTCTTTCGTCGTAATGTGCTCGAACACGACCTTGAGCGCGGGGAAATCGCGGCGCAGCGGCAGCAGCACGCGGTCGATGAACACCTTCTCGCGATCGAAGATATCGATATCGCCATCGGTCACTTCGCCGTGGATGAGCAGCGGCATGCCCGTTTCCTGCATGACTTCGAGCGTCTTCGCGCATTTGCCGAGGCTCGTCACGCCCGCGTCCGAATTGGTCGTCGCGCCCGCCGGATAAAGCTTCACACCGTGCACGAAGCCGCTTTCGCGCGCCCGGCGGATCTCGTCAGGCGGCGTGTTGTCGGTGAGATAGAGCGTCATCAGCGGCTCGAAACGCGCGGCGGCGCCGTCTTTCGGCAGCGCGGCCAGAATGCGCTCGCGATAAGCCGCAGCCATTTCCGTGGTCGTCACAGGCGGCTTCAGATTCGGCATGATGATCGCGCGACCGAACTGGCGCGCCGTATGCGGCAGGACGGCGGCGAGCATTGCGCCGTCGCGCACGTGCAGATGCCAGTCGTCGGGACGCGCAATCGTGAGTGTCGTGAGCGAATCGGGCGAGGCGGAATTGGACATGGCGTGATGGCGGCGGAAACGTTGGAGTCGGGAGATCTAAAGACCTGGCAAAAACATCCGTGGAAAATTGACAACGCCGCGTTTTGCCCGACGCCGTTCGAATTTTGGATGACTGCCCCGGTGATATGCTTGTCGGACGTATTGTAACAACGGGCTCAATGCCCTTACCGGCTCTCGCTTTCAGCAACATGTGCCAACTTCTCGGAATGAATTGCGCCGAACCGACCGATGTGACGTTCTCGTTCACCGGGTTCGCCGCGCGTGGCGGGGTCACGGATCACCACGCGGACGGCTGGGGTATCGCGTTCTTCGAGGACAAGGCGTGCCGGCTTTTCATCGACCATGAATCGTCCGCCAAGTCGCCGCTCGCGGAGATGGTGAAGCGCTATCCGATCAAATCGAAGAACACCATCGCGCATATTCGCAAGGCGACGCAAGGGCATATCCTGTTGGAAAACTGCCATCCGTTCCTGCGTGAGTTGTGGGGACGGCACTGGATCTTCGCGCACAACGGCGATCTCAAAGACTACGCGCCCGAACTGAACGGCCTGTATCAACCCGTCGGCAACACGGACAGCGAGCTTGCCTTTTGCACGCTGCTGGAAGGTTTGCGCAAGGCGTTTCCGCGCTCGCAGCCGCCGCTGGAAGAATTGTTCGACGCGCTCGCCTCACTTACAGGCGAGATCACGAAGCACGGCGTGTTCAATTTCCTGATGTCCAACGGCCAAGCGCTCTTCTCGCACTGCTCGACGCATTTGTACTATCTGGTTCGCAGTTGGCCGTTTTCGACCGCGCATCTGATCGACGCGGACATGTCGATCGATTTCGCCAAGTACACGACGCCGGAAGATCGCGTGGCGGTCATCGCCACCTCGCCGCTCACCGATAACGAAGTCTGGACGCGTTTTGCGCCCGGCGATCTCGCCATGTTCCAGAAAGGCGCGCTCTCGCGCACGGTGAACATTCCGGTGCCGGATGAAGTCGCGAAGAAGGCCGCCGAGCCGCTTGCCAAAGCGTGCGTGGGATCGGCGCTGAAGATCGAGCAAATTCAGTCGACGGCGTCGGTGGAAACCGAACTCGGGATCGAATAAAAACAGAATCGAACGCTAAATAAAAACGGCCTTCCTCACGGAAGGCCGTTTTGCATGACGCCGCGAAAACGCGTCAGTGCAGGATTTTCGCCAGAAAGTCCTTCGCGCGATCCGACTTCGGATTCGCAAAGAACGCTTCCTTCTGGTCGTCCTCGACGATCAATCCCTTGTCCATGAAGATCACGCGATGCGCGACCTTCTTCGCGAAGCCCATTTCGTGCGTCACGCACATCATGGTCATGCCTTCCTGCGCGAGTTCGACCATCACGTCGAGCACTTCGTTGATCATCTCGGGATCGAGCGCGGAGGTCGGTTCGTCGAAGAGCATGGCGATCGGGTCCATGGACAGCGCGCGGGCAATCGCCACGCGTTGCTGCTGACCGCCCGACAACTGGCCCGGAAACTTGTCCGCGTGCGCGCGCAGGCCCACGCGATCGAGCAGTTTGAGACCCTTCGTCGTCGCTTCGTCGTTCGATCGGCCCAGCACCTTGATCTGCGCGAGCGTCAGGTTCTGCACGATCGACAGATGCGGAAACAACTCGAAATGCTGGAACACCATGCCGACCTTCGAACGCAGCTTCGAGAGATTGGTCTTCTTGTCCGTGAGCGATTGACCGTTGATGGTGATCTCGCCCTTCTGAAACGGTTCGAGACCGTTCACGGTCTTGATGAGCGTCGACTTCCCCGAACCCGACGGGCCGCACACCACGACGACCTCGCCTTTCTTCACTTCGGTCGTGCAGTCCGTCAGCACCTGGAACTGCCCGTACCACTTGGAAACATTCTTGATAGAGATCATCTTGCGACCTTTTTCTGAAGACTTTTTACGAGTGCCGATGCCAACACGCAAACCACGAAATAGCACGCGCCGGCGAACAGCACCATCTCGACGGTCGTGCCGTCGCGGTCGCCGATGTTCGTCGCCGTGCGGAAGAAGTCCGCGAGACTGATCACGTAGACGAGCGACGTATCCTGGAACAGGACGATTGCCTGCGTGAGCAACAGCGGCACCATTGCGCGGAAAGCCTGCGGCAGCACGACGAGTTTCATCGCCTGGCCGTAGGTCATGCCGAGTGCGAACGCCGCGTTCACCTGACCGCGCGCCACTGCCTGAATGCCCGCGCGAATGATCTCCGAATAGTACGCAGCTTCGAAGAGCGAGAACGCGACCATCGCGGAAGCGAGGCGAATGTCGATATCGGCGGATAAGCCGAGCACATTCTGCAGCAACTGCGGCACGATCAGGAAGAACCACAGCAACACCATCACGAGCGGAATCGAGCGGAACACCGTGACGTAAGCGCTCGCGAACCACTGCAAGGGCTTCACGCCCGACAGACGAAACAGCGCGAGCACCGTGCCCCAGACAATGCCGATCACGATGGCGAGCACCGTGATCTGCAGCGTGATGATGGCGCCCGTCCACAGCGTGGGCCACGCGCCCACAATGCCGCTCCAGTTGAATTGATGCATTACTTGCCTCCGATGTAGCCAGGCAACCGGGTCTTCGCTTCGACCCAGCGCATCAGGTTCATCACGACGAGGTTGATGAGCATGTAAGCGAGCGTCACCGCGATGAACGACTCATACGTCTGCGCCGTGTAGTCGACGAGTTGCCGCGCCTGTGCCGAAAGGTCGAGCAGACCGATGGTCGACGCGACCGCCGAATTCTTGAACACGTTGAGGAATTCCGACGTGAGCGGCGGCACGATGATGCGATAAGCGACCGGCATCAACACATAGCGATACGTCTGCCATTGCGTGAAGCCCATCGCGAGACCCGCGTTGCGTTGACCAGGCGGCAGCGCGCTGATGCCCGAGCGCACCTGTTCGCACACGCGCGCGCCGGTGAAGAGTCCGAGACAGATGATCGACGAGGAAAAGAACTGCGCCGATGGCGGCAGTTGCTTGAACCAGTTGCCGATGGAAGGCGGCAGCAACTCGGGTATCACCAGATACCAGACGAAGAACTGCACGATCAATGGAACATTACGGAAGATCGCGACATAGACAGTGCCGATGGCCGCCAGGAAGCGATTCGGGACCGTGCGCAAGATGCCGAACAACGAGCCGACCACAAGCGCGATCACCCAAGCCGCGAGCGACACGGTAATCGTCACCCAGAAGCCGGAAATCAGCCAGCCGAGATACGTGGTGGGCTCGCCGGTCGAAACCGGACTCAGCAGAATGCCCCAGTTCCAGTGGTAAGACATGGACCTCACTCCAAAAAGAAACGGAAGAAGCAAGCTCCTTCCGTCTCGTTCGCTCGATAGTCGAACCGGTTAGTCGATTACTTTGTCATTCGGGCTCTTGAAGAGAGCCTTGATGTCGTCGCTTTCCGGGAAGTTGAGGTTGAGGCCCTTCGGCGGAATCGGGCTTTCGAACCACTTCTTGTAGATCTTGTCGGCGTCGCCCGAGGTTTCCACCTTGGCGATGGCGTCGTCCACGACCTTCTTGAACTCGGGGTCGTTCTTGCGCATCATGCAGCCGTACGCTTCATGCGATTGCGGCGCGCCGACGATCACGAAATCGTTCGGCGTGTTGGACTTGGCGCGTTCGCCCGCGAGCAGCGCATCGTCCATCATGAACGCGACGGCGCGGCCGGTCGACAGCGTGAGGAACGACTCGCCGTGATCCTTCGCGCTGATGATGTTCATGCCCATGCTCTTGTCCTGATTCATCTTGCGAAGCAGGCGTTCCGAAGTCGTGCCGGCGGTCGTCACGACCGTCTTGCCCTTCAGGTCCGCCCAGTCCTTCACGCCGGAATCCTTCTTGGTCATGAGGCGCGTGCCGATCACGAAAATCGTGTTCGAGAAGGCCACTTGCTGCTGACGTTCCGCGTTGTTCGTGGTCGAGCCGCACTCGAGGTCCACCGTGCCGTTCTGCACGAGCGGAATGCGGTTTTGCGACGTGACCGGCGTGAGCTTCACCTTCAGATTCGGCATGTTGAGCTTCTGCTTGACCGCTTCCACGACCTGCAGCGCGAACTCATGCGAATAGCCGACGACGTTCTGCTTGTCGTCGTAGTACGAGAAAGGAATGGACGACTCGCGATGCCCCAGCGAGATCACACCCGTGTCCTTGATTTTCTTGAGCGTGCCGGCGTCTTGCGCGTGAGCGCTCGCCGCGATGAATCCGAGCGCGGCGATAAGCAGCGCAGCTTTTTTAATCTTCATGTGTTCGATCTCCTGTGGCAAAAATCGGGGCAAGTTTAGCAGGGTAATTATTCTGAAAGAATGATTGTTAACCCACTCTGTCTTATTTTCGGGATGTCGGCGGAAAGGTCACCGGCATTGGCGCTTGAGCACTTACTTCAGTCGAGCCGTGTCGCGACAGAAAACCGCGATGTTATAGCAATCCTCATGCAAATGCGGGCGACGTCCCGAAGGAGCGTCGCCCGCAAAATTTCATCAATCGTTCATGCGGCACGCGTCATGCGAACCGCTTGCCTCATGCCACATCCGACACGAGCGCGTGGCCATGCGATCAGGGATACAGGCCGCGCATTTCACGCGCCATGAGAATGCGCGTACAGGCCACGATGAACGCCGCCGTGCGCACCGAAACCTTATGCTCGCTCGCCACTTGCCAAACCGCCGCAAACGCTTCACGCATGACGCGTTCGAGCCGCTGGTTGATCTCGTCCTCGGTCCAGAAGAAGCTGGAGAAGTCCTGCACCCATTCGAAATATGACACCGTCACGCCGCCCGCATTCGCCACCACGTCGGGGATCACGAGCACGCCCTTGTCGTGGAGGATGTCGTCGGCGGCCGTCGTGGTCGGGCCGTTCGCGCCTTCCACGACGATCTTCGTTCTGATCTTCGGCGCGTTCTTCTCGGTAATCTGGCCTTCCAGCGCGGCCGGAATGAGGATGTCGGTCTCGATGGTCCAGAACTCGTCCGCCGATACCGGATCGGCGCCAGCAAAGCCGCCAACGCCGCCGTTCTGCGCGACGTGCTCGGCGAGCGCGAGCGTGTCGATACCCTTCGAGTTGTAAAGCGTGCCCGTGTGATCCTGCACCGCGATGACCCGCGCGCCCGCTTCCTGGAACAGCCGCGCCGCGATTCCGCCGACGTTGCCGAAGCCCTGCACCGCGATACGCGCGCCTTCGATCTCGAGCCCCATGCGACGCGCCGCTTCCGAGCCGACGACGAACACTCCGCGCCCTGTCGCTTCCTTGCGGCCGAGCGAGCCGCCAAGCGCGATCGGCTTGCCGGTCACGACCCCCGTAGCCGTTTGCCCCTGGTTCATGGAGTACGTGTCCATCATCCAAGCCATGATCTGCTCGTTCGTGTTCACGTCCGGCGCGGGAATGTCCGTGTTCGGCCCGATGATGATGCCGATCTCGCTCGTGTACCGGCGCGTCAGGCGTTCGAGCTCGCCACGCGAGAGCATGCGCGGATCGACGCGAATACCGCCTTTCGCGCCGCCGTACGGCACGTTCACTGCCGCGTTCTTTACCGACATCCACGCGGACAAAGCCATCACTTCGGAAAGCGTCACGTCCTGGTGATAACGCACGCCGCCCTTGCCGGGACCGCGCGACGTGTTGTGCTGCACGCGATAGCCTTCGAAATGCGCGACGGTGCCGTTGTCGAGTTCGATCGGGCAATCGACTATGAGAATGCGCTTCGGGCGCTTGAGGGTTTCAAGCCAACGGGAGAGAGAACCGAGATACGGTGCGACGCGATCGACCTGCTGCAAGTAGTTGCCCCAGGGGCCGAGATCGTCGGCATGGAGGTACGACGGGATCGCGTGTTTGGCGTCCGGCGCTTGCAGCGAGTGCTTCGAAGAGGACAATTGATGCTCCAGCGGTGAAGGAATGCGCCCATTGTCGAAAAACAGCGTGCGCAATGCCAATGCCGTTTGCTCATTCGATCATGCGTTTCTTGCATAACGTCGCAAACGCTTATCCACCGGGCTTTTGCGCCGATGCATCGAGCACTTCTTCGCCTACTGCATCCCAAAGCGCGCGGATCAACGCCTGACGCGGTTCCTCTCCTTGAGCGGCCAGTTTGTCGCGGTAGAGGCGGATCTCCATCGTCAGCGTGAACTGACCGGCGCTCGTGCCGCGTGTTCCCCTGTCGAGCCGGATCAGCTTGCCTTCTTCCACTGCGTCTTCGACCGCGCTGTGCGGCAGGAACGCGACACCGTGACCGGCAAGCGCCATTGCCTTGAGGCCTTCGGCCATGTCGGTCTCGTAGACCTTGTCGAGATAGAGGCGCGTGGGCGCCGTCGCGATGATCACCTCCGTCATGCGGCCGAGATACGCGTTCTGCGTGTAGGACAGATACGGCGCGGGCGCATCCGCGCTTGCGGGCAGCGTGTAGCGCGCGCGTCCGCCCTTGTTGGGCGCGGAGAACGGACTGATTGGCTCGCTACCGAGCGTGAGCATGTCGTAACGCGCGGGATCGAGCGCGACGGGATGACTCGGATGGTGATAGCCCATCACGAGATCGCAGCCGCCTTCGACGAGCGACAGCACCGCGTCGTGCACGTTGAGCGCGCGCAAGCGTGTGCGGATGCGCCCGAGCCGCGCTTCGACGTGTTCGAGCCAGCGCGGAAAATAAGTCAGCGACAACGTGTGCGGCACCGCGAACTCGATGGTCGCCGCGGGCACGCCACCTTGACCGCGCAGCAGCATGCGGGCTTCGTGAAACTGCGAAAGCATGGCGAGCGCTTGCTCGTAGAAGACCTGACCGGCTTGCGTCAGACGCGTCGGATACACCGAACGGTCGATGAGCTCGGTGCCGAGCCACGCTTCGAGCGCCTGGATGCGCCGCGAAAACGCGGGCTGCGTGATATGCCGAAGTTCTGCCGAGCGGCTAAAGCTGCGCGTCTCCGCGAGCGAGACGAAGTCTTCGAGCCATTTGAGTTCCATCGTGGATGAGCGCCATGCGCGCGCTATGCGGCGAAGAAAGCATTTTATAGGGATGCGCCCTGCACGCCCCATGAACCTCACGCAAGCGCGACGCACCATACCCATGCGGCTCGCGCACGAACGCGGTGCCGCAGCGCGCGCCTCGTCGCGTGGACATAAGGCGGGCAAGCGGCTCGCAAGCGTAAGCGGCACATGCCCTCAAGCCTCGCCGATAAGGGCGTCGCGCAGCCAGCCGATTGCGCACACATTTCTTTGGCATGGTGCTTGCAAATTCTCCTGGTCCCGCTCAAGCCGATTGCTCGCCTCCGCGCTGCCTGCTGATCGGTCAACCAGGCAGAAGCACTTCGCCACACGCCTACATCTGGAATTCGCAATGTCCAATCTGATCGCATCGCTCAAGAGCGGCAACTGGCGCTCGCTACTCGCCTGTTTCCTGTACTTCGATACGGGCTTCACCGTCTGGGTGCTGTATGGACCGCTCGCGCCGTTCATCGGCCGGGACATCGCGATGACAGCGGCGCAGCAGGGCTTTCTCGTCGCGGTGCCGGTGCTCGCGGCGGCGATTCTGCGCGTGACGCTCGGCAACCTCTATCAATCGACCGATGGCCGTCGCGTCGCGCTGATGGGCGTCGTGCTCTCGTCGATTCCGTCGATCGTGCTGCCGTTGTTGCCCGGCGCGCCGTCGTATGCGCTCTTGCTCGTGCTCGGCGTGTTCCTCGGCATGGGCGGCGCGAGCTTCGCCGTCGCGTTGCCGATGGCCGGCAGCAATTATCCGCCGAAGGTCCAGGGGCTGGTGCTGGGTCTCGCGGCTGCGGGCAACATCGGCGCGGTGCTCGACGGCTTCCTGTTCCCGCATCTCGCCGATGCCTTCGGCTGGCAGCTCGCCACCGCAGCAGCGCTGCCGTTGCTCGCGCTGACCGCCATCGCGCTGTACGCGTGGGCATCGGATCTCGGCGAGAAAAGCGGCAGCACAGGGCGCGCGCTGTCGAGTTTCGCGGTGACGCTCGTGAGCCTCATCGTGCTGGTGCTGGCGGTGAGCGGCGGCGTCTTCGGTGCAGGACGCACAGGCGTGTTGCTGCTGCCGGTGATGGGCGCGATCATCGCCATCGCGGTGTTGCCGGGCCGGTATCGCACCGTGCTGCGCGAGCGCGATACGTGGGTCATCATGCTCATCTACAGCATCACGTTCGGCGGCTTCGTCGGCATGTCGTCGTATGTGACGCTGCTGCTTACTTCGCTCTATCAGATGCCCAAGCTCGAAGCCGGGCTTTTCATGTCGCTGCTCGCGTTCCTCGGCGCGATCGTGCGGCCCTTTGGCGGCTATGTCGCGGATCGCGTGACTGGTGTGCGTGCGCTGCTCGTGCTGCTTGCCGTGATCGCCGTGGGCGACTTTGCCTTCGCCATCTGGATGCCGCCTGTCGCCGGCGGTCTGGCATTGCTGATTTGCCTGTATATCGCGTTCGGGCTTGGCAACGGCTCGACGTTTCAGCTCGTGCCGCATCGCTGGAAGGGCAAGACGGGCTTGCTGTCGGGGATCGTAGGCGCGGCGGGCGGTATCGGCGGATTCTATCTGCCGGTGGTGATGGGCATGGCGAAGGAAAGCACCGGCAGCTATCAGATGGGCTTCGCGACTTTCGGCGTGATCGCTACGTGCGCGTTCGGTGCGCTGTTCGTGCTGCGCGCGCAGTGGCTGCGCTGGTCATCGACGGCGGCGCTCGGGGCCGAAGGCATGGCGATGAACGGCGCGCATGCGATGGAGTAGCGTGCCGTTCATTACTTAGGCTCGACGCTCGCCGTCGAGTGCGGGCCAGCGCGCCATCGCGAAGACCCAAGGCATGATCAGGTTCACGCCGGGGATGCATAAGGTGATCAGCCACCATCCCGAATACCCGGTGCGCTGAACGATCCGTACGTAGGGGTAAAGCATGACAATGCAGATGACTAATACGGCTAGACAAGACCAGGTGCTGAGACTACTCATTTTTCCTCGGAACTTCTTTTTTAGTTGCCATGGTCGATGCGCTTCGGTTCAATCGTCAGCGCATCGGTGTGATTTAATCCGCGTAACTAATTAAATCGGGGGCGGAGTATATCACTTCCATTTCCGATTGAAAGTATCAAACCCCCGCCGTATCCCGCTGCCCCATCGCGGCGACATCATCGCTGCCGCGCTGCTGCTGAAGGGCCCACATTTGCGCGAAGAGACCACCCGCACGCAGCAGCTCCGCGTGCGTGCCGCGCTCCACGATGCGCCCGTGATCCATCACGATGATCTGCTGCGCATGCACCACCGTCGAAAGCCGGTGCGCGATGATGAGCGTGGTCCGCTCGCGAGCGATGTTATCGAGTTCATGCTGAATCGCGCGCTCCGACTTCGAATCGAGCGCGGAAGTGGCTTCGTCGAAGATGAGGATCGGCGGATTTTTCAAAAGCGTGCGCGCGATGGCCACGCGCTGCTTCTCGCCGCCCGACAACTTGAGGCCGCGTTCGCCGACCGGCGTGTCGTAACCCGCGGGCAGCGTTTCGATGAAGTCATGGATATGCGCCGCGCGCGCCGCCGCGATCACTTCGTCGCGCGATGCAGTGGGCTTTCCGTAAGCAATGTTGTAGTAGATCGAGTCGTTGAAAAGCACGGTGTCTTGCGGCACGATTCCAATTGCCGCGCGCAACGAATCCTGCGTCACGTCGCGAATGTCCTGACCATTGATCAGAATGCGGCCGCCCGCCGCGCGGTCGAGATCGTAGAAGCGAAACAGCAGCCGTCCCAGCGTCGATTTACCGGAGCCGCTATGACCCACCACCGCCGTCGTCGTGCCAGCGGGAATGGCGAAGTCGATGCCATGCAGGATGGGCCGCGCCGCCTCGTAGGCGAAGTTCACGTTGTCGAAGCGCACCGCCGCGCCCTTCACCGCAAGCGGCCGCGCATCGGGCGCGTCCGGCACTTCGCGGCCCGCGCCGAGCAGCGTGAACATGCGATCGGTATCGGTCAAAGCCTGCTTCAATTCCCTATACACCACGCCGAGAAAGTTCAGCGGAATATACAACTGCAGCATGAAGGTGTTGATGAGCACGAGGTCGCCGAGCGTGAGCCGTCCGGCCATGACGCCCTGTGTCGCGCGCCAGAGAATGAACACGAGCCCCGTGCCGATGATCGTCTGCTGCCCGAAGTTGAGCATCGACAAGGAACGCTGCGACTGGATCGCCGCCGTTCTATAGCGCTGCAGGTTCTCGTCGTAGCGGCGCGCTTCCCACTCTTCGTTGCCGAAGTACTTCACCGTCTCGTAGTTGAGCAGGGAATCTATCGCGCGGGCGTTCGCCTTCGAATCGAGATCGTTCATCGTGCGGCGAAAATGCGTTCGCCATTCCGTCACCTTCACAGTGAACACGATATACGTCACTAACGCGATGAACGTGACGATGGCGTAATACGCTTCGTACTTCGTCGCGAAGAAGGTGAGCACGAGCCCCACTTCGACGAGCGTCGGCAGAATGCTGTAGAGCGAATACGACACGAGTTGCTGAATGCCGCGCGTGCCGCGTTCGATATCGCGCGACATGCCGCCCGTTTGCCGCTCCAGATGAAAGCGCAGCGACAGCGCGTGCAGATGCCGAAACACCTTGAGCGCAAGCTGGCGCACCGCGCTCTCCGTGACCTTCGCAAAGAGCAGTTCGCGCAGTTCGGTGAAGATCGAAGTCGACAGCCGCACGAGCGCATAAGCGATTACCAGCAACCCGATTCCGCCGATCAGCACGAGCCCCGGCGCGTCCTGCGCGCGGCCAAGCGCGGTGAGATGCTGCACGGACGAGAGGCTATCGACGATATGCTTCATCACGATAGGCACGCCGAGGTTCGTCACCTTCGCACCGATGAGACACGCAAGCGCGAACGCCACGCGCACCTTGTACGTGGCGAGGTAAGGCAACAGCGAGCGGATCGTCTGCCAGTCGCGGCGCGAGCCCTTGGCGGGCGCGCCCGTCTCTCTCGTGGGGATGCGGCGCATGAGTCGTATTTTTCGGGCGCCTTCGGGCACGTTGCGCGGGGGCGGCGTTTCAGACGCTTGGGGTTCTTGCGGGAGCGCGATCTACGCGTGCTATCCCGGTACAATTCGCGAGACTCGCTGGCTTGCTGCTCGCGAGTCATCTATACATATGCATTGTCGCAGAAGGTTCAAGGCCCCGCTCATGGCCACTGCGACGCAACACCGGACCCTTTCCATGCCCCAAGAATCCAGTCTTCCCCAAAAGCCGGTCGCCCTGCGTGTCGTTCCGCAGCCCGCCGACGCCAACGTACACGGCGATGTCTTCGGCGGCTGGATCATGGCGCAGGTGGATATCGCGGGTTCCATTCCCGCGAGCCGGCGCGCGAACGGACGCGTGGCGACCGTCGCCGTGAACTCGTTCCTGTTCAAGCATCCGGTATTCGTCGGCGATCTGCTGAGCTTCTACGCGGACATCGTCAAGACGGGCAACACGTCGGTGACGATATCCGTCGAGGTCTATGCGCAGCGCATGAGTCTCGCGGAAGAAGTGGTCAAGGTGACGGAGGCGACACTGACCTATGTCGCCACGGATCGCGATCGTCGCCCGCGCGTGTTGCCCGCGCTCGATTGAAAATCTCGCAGACGTTTATTCGGTCAGGCCGAATTCGCGCATCGCCGGCAAGAAGTCGTGATTGAGTTTGTCTGCGTTGCGCGAGAGCTTGGCTAGCGCATAACGCTGGAAGCGATCGAGCTTGCCCCAGCGCGACAAGCTCGGCGCGCTCACACCAGCTAGACTGCTCTGACGAATCACGGATTCTGGCACGGCATCGGCATGTGCCCAGACGGGATCGGTGTCGCGCTCGATTTGTTCCGGCGTGGCATTGGCATGTGTTTTCAGCATCTCTTCGAGCGCGAGATCGAAGTTCTTTTCGAGTTCCGCATCGTCTTCCACGGGAAAGCGTGCAAGCAACGCGCGATCTTCATACGGAAGCTGTTGCCATTCCTCGAGCGCGATACGCATGCCAAAGCGATCCAGATTGAAGCGCACGGCAAGCGGAATGAAACGCAAGTTGTCCGAGGATTCAACCTCGAAGCCGAAGAGACGAGCGGCGTCGTAAAGTCCCATGACGTTAGCCTCGTTGGATTGAGGGGCGCGCGCGGCGCGCATCGCCCGCTTAAGTTATTGTAGGGCTCTGAATCTGGCTGGAACCGTTGCAAATGAACCGCTGGCGCGCGCTTTTGAAAACGCGGACAGCATGACATGGCAGCAAGTGTCATACCCACACTTTACTTGAACGCGGCGGCCATGCGGTAAAGAAGGAGCAGCAAGTGAGTCGACTCGATACCGACGATCAACCCGGCTATGTCGAACGCAACGTGCGCAGACATCGCAAGGGCGAGAGCGCGATCGTCACGGATAACGTGGGCCAGGAATGGCCCGTTGCGCTCGTCTACAACGGCATCTCGCACGCGGTCATGATGTGCACGCCGCGCGATCTCGAAGCCTTCGCGGTGGGCTTCTCGCTGACGGAAGGTATTGTCGAGCGGGGCAGCGACATTCACGACATCGAAGTCTATTACCGTGATGAAGCAGACGCGCTGCCTCATGCCGAAGTGCACTTGCAAGTCGTGCAGCAGGCGTTCGTTTCGCTGAAGGACAAGCGGCGCGCATTGACGGGCCGCACGGGTTGCGGCGTGTGCGGGATCGAGAGTATCGACTTGCTGGATTTGCAGCCCGAAGCCGTGCCGGATACCGGCTTTCTCGCGAAGCTCGCGCCCGATGCCATCGAACGCGCCGCGCGCGATCTGCCCGCGCATCAGCGGCTGACGAAGCTCACCGGCGGCCTGCACGCCGCTGCATGGTGCGACGAAACAGGCGCGGTGCTGCACGCGTTCGAGGATGTCGGCCGCCATAACGCGCTCGACAAACTCATCGGCCATCTCGTGCTGCAGCGTGTGGACACGACGCAAGGCTTCGTGTTTCTGTCGAGCCGCGCAAGCTACGAACTCGTGCGCAAGTCGGCGCGCGTCGGCGTGCCGATGATCGCGACTATCTCCGCGCCGACTTCGCTTGCCATCGCCATCGCGAAGAAAGCGAGCCTGAGGCTCGTCAGCTTCGCGCGCGAAAACAGCTTCGTCGAGTACGACGCGGATTGAGCGCGCTTCAGGCGTTTTGCGCAGGCTTTATTCGAACGCGCTGAAGTTCGGTTTGCGTTTCTCGAAGAACGCCTGAAACGCCTCACGCGCTTCCGGCGCGGCGAGCATGCGCGCAAAGTGCCCCGCTTCCTCGCCCATGCGCGCGGTGACTTCCGCCGCCTGTGCGCCCTTCAGCAAGGACTTGGTGGTGCGCAGCGACGACGCCGGCAACGCGGCCAGCTTCCTCGCCTTGCCAAGAGCGTAGGCATCGAGTTCGGTGGCAGCGAGCACGCCGTTGACAAAGCCCATTTCGGTGGCTTCCTTGACATCGAATGCTTCGCCGAGCAGCAGCTTTTCCGCCGCACGCTGGTATCCGGCGATACGCGGCAACAATAGACTCGATGCCGCTTCCGGACACAAGCCGAGCTGCACGAACGGCAGCGAGAACTTCGCGCCCTCGGCCGCGTAGACGAGATCGCAATGCAGAAGCATCGTCGTGCCGATACCCACCGCCACACCCGATACCGCCGCAACCACCGGCTTCGGCATCGCGCTCAGGCGGCGCAGGAATTGAAACACGGGCGCGTCCTGGTCTTTGGGCGGATCGTTGAGAAAGTCTTCGAGGTCGTTGCCCGCGCTAAAAGCGCCGCCGTTGCCGCGAATCAGCACGGCGCGCACGGAAGGATCTTTCTCGGCTTCGTAAAGACCGTCGGCCATCTCCTGATACATCGCAGCCGTGATCGCGTTCTTCTTCTCGGGGCGATTCAGCACGATGCAGAGCACGCCATCCGCGCGTTCGATGAGAATCTCCATCTTCCGTCTCCTGTCGTGATGGTCCGCTAACGCTCGACGCGCTGGCGGACCACGTCATCACAGCCGCTCGATGATGCCGGCAGCGCCCATTCCGGTGCCGACGCACATCGTCACCATGCCGTACTTCAGATTGCGGCGGCGCAGGCCATGTACGACGGTCGCCGCGCGAATCGCGCCGGTCGCGCCGAGCGGATGCCCGAGCGCAATCGCACCGCCGAGCGGATTGACCTTCGAAGGATCGAGCCCGAGGTCCTGAATCACCGCGAGCGACTGCGCCGCGAATGCCTCGTTGAGTTCGATCCAGTCGATGTCATCCTGCTTGAGACCGGCGGCCTTCAATGCAGCGGGAATCGCTTCCTTCGGCCCGATGCCCATGATCTCCGGCGGCACGCCGCGCACTGCAAAGCTCACGAAGCGCGCGAGCGGCGTGAGGTTGAATTGCTTCAACACTTTCTCCGACACGACGATCAACGCGCCCGCGCCATCGGAAGTTTGCGAACTGTTGCCCGCCGTCACCGAGCCCTTGTTCGCGAACACCGCGCGCAGCTTCGCGAGACCTTCGACGCTCGTATCGGCGCGCGGACCTTCGTCGAGCGCGATCTCACGGGCATTCACGCGCACTTCGCCCGAAGCGAGATCGGGGAAGCGTTCGTTGAGCGTGTAAGCCGCGATTTCATCGGCGAATTCGCCCGCCTTTTGCGCCGCCAACGCACGCCGATGCGACTGCGCCGCGAACGCGTCCTGCGCCTCGCGGCTCACCTTCCAGCGCTCGGCCACGCGCTCGGCGGTCAGCCCCATGCCGTACGCAATGCCGACGTCCTCATTGCGATCGAAGATATGCGGCGACAGCGACGGCTTGTTGCCCATCATCGGCACCATGCTCATGGACTCGCAGCCGCCTGCGATCATCGCGTCGGATTCGCCCACGCGGATGCGGTCCGCGGCCATCGCGAGCGCCGTCAGACCCGATGCGCAGAAGCGGTTCACCGTCACGCCGCCGACCGTGTTCGGCAGACCCGCGAGCAAGGCGCCCATGCGCGCGACGTTCAGCCCTTGCTCGGCTTCGGGAATGGCGCAGCCGACGATCGCGTCTTCGATCACGCTCGTGTCGAGTCCGGGCACTTGCGCCACAGCCGAGCGGATGGCGTGGACCAGCAGTTCATCCGGGCGCGTGTTCTTGAACACGCCGCGCGGCGCCTTACCAATAGGCGTGCGGCTCGCGGCGACAATGTATGCGTCTTGCAATTGCTTGCTCATTATTTGCAGCTCCAATAGGTCGCGTGTTCAGTTGCGCACCGGCTTGCCGGTCTGCAGCATGCCCATGATCCGTTCCTGCGTTTTCTGCGTGCCGAGCAACTCGACGAACGCGCGGCGTTCGAGCGCGAGCAGCCATTCTTCATCGACGAGACTGCCGGCTTCGACATCGCCGCCGCACATGGCTTCCGCTATGCGGCTCGCGATCAGATAGTCGTGCTCGCTGATGAAGCGGCCATCGCGCATGTTGACGAGCGACGCCTTGATGGTCGAAATCGCCGAGCGGCCCGCCACCGGCACCTGTTTCACGCGCAAGGGCGGACGGTAGCCGGTATCGGCGAGCGCGCGCGCTTCCTTCTTCGCGATGTCGAGCAACTCGTGCACGTTGAAGACGATGGTGTCCGTGGGCTTGAGATAACCCATCGCGCGGGCGTCGAAAGCGGAGGTGGAAACCTTCGCCATCGCGGCGTTCTCGAACGACTTCTGCAGGAACTTGAGCAGATCGGTCGTTGCGTTGACGGCGTTCGCGGCATCGGCGGCGCGCAACGCGGCTTCCTTCAGACCACCGCCCGCAGGCACGAGACCCACGCCTACTTCGACGAGACCGATATAGCTTTCGACGTGCGCGACGCGCTTGGCCGAATGCAGCAGCAACTCGCAACCGCCGCCAAGCGCGATGCCCGACACGGCCGCGATGACCGGCACATTCGCGTACTTCACGCGCAACATGCCTTGCTGGAACTTCTTCACGAACGGGTCGATGCCCTTCGCGCCGCCCATCATGAACGCGGGCATGGCTTCCTCGAGATTCGCCCCCGCCGAGAACGGACCGCCCGGCGCGCCGAGCGCAAGCGAAGTCGGCTGCCAGATCACCACGCCGCGATACGCTTTCTCGGCGAGTTCGATGGCTTGCGTGAGACCGTCGATCACGCCCGGGCCAATGGTGTTCAGCTTCGTCTTGAACGACACGATGACGACATCGCTTTGCTCGTCATCGAGCCAGGCGCGCACGCTTTCGGTTTCGAAGAGCGTCTTGCCGAAGGTCTTGGGATCGGCGCCCGTCTCGCCGACGAGCGGCGCGCGAAATACTTGCTTCTCGTACACGGACAAGCTCGAGCGCGGCACGAAGCGGCGTTCCCGCGGCGACCACGAACCCCCGCTCGTATGCACGCCGCCTTTTTCCGCGACGGGACCGTCGAGCACCCACGCGGGCAGCGGCGCTTTCGAGAGCGCCTTGCCTGCATCGATATCTTCCTGCACCCACTTCGCGATCTGCTGCCAGCCCGCCGCTTGCCAGCTTTCGAACGGCCCTTGATTCCAGCCGAAGCCCCAGCGAATGGCGAGATCGACGTCGCGCGCGTTATCCGCGATCGATTCGAGATGCACCGCGATGTAGTGGAACACGTCACGGAAAATGGCCCAGAGGAACTGTGCCTGCGGATCGTCCGTCTCGCGCAACAGCTTGAAGCGCTCGGCGGGCGGACGCTTCAGAATGCGGCCGACGAGTTCATCGGCCTTCGCGCCGCCATCGACGTATTGCGCGGTCTTCGGATCGAGCACCTTGATCGCGCGCCCTTCCTTGCGATAGAAACCGGCGCCCGTCTTCTGGCCGAGTGCGCCGCTTTCCACCAGTTTCGCGAGCACGGGCGGCGTGGCGTAGATGGGCAGGAAGGGATCGTCCGGCAGGTTGTCCTGCATCGTCTTGATGACATGCGCCATCGTGTCGAGACCGACGACATCCGCGGTGCGGAAGGTGGCGGACTTGGCGCGACCGAGACGCGAACCCGTGAGGTCATCGACCTGATCGAAGCGCAGACCGAACTTTTCCGCTTCGGCGATCACGGCGAGAATCGAGAACACGCCGACACGATTCGCGATGAAGTTCGGCGTGTCTTTCGCGCGTACCACGCCCTTGCCGACCACGCTCGTCAGGAACGTTTCGAGTTGATCGAGGATATGCGGTTGCGTGGTTGCGGTCGGAATGAGTTCGACCAGATGCATGTAGCGCGGCGGATTGAAGAAATGCACGCCGCAGAAGCGCGCCTTGAGTTCATCCGAAAAGCCGTTCGACAGTTCCGTGATCGAGAGGCCGGACGTATTGCTTGCGAAGATGGCGTGCGGCGCGATGTGCGGCGAGACCTTCTTGTAGAGATCGTGCTTCCAGTCCATGCGTTCGGCGATGGCTTCGATGACGAGATCGCACTCGGCGAGTTTGGCGATATCGTCTTCGTAGTTAGCCGGCTCGATGAAGTTCGCGTCGTCCTTGATACCGAGCGGCGCGGGCGAGAGCTTCTTGAGATTGTCGATGGCTTTGAGCGCGATGCCGTTCTTGGGACCTTCCTTGGCTGGCAGATCGAATAGCAGCACGGGTACGCGAGCGTTGATCAGATGCGCGGCGATTTGCGCGCCCATTACGCCGGCGCCGAGCACGGCGACTTTGCGAATGTTGAGAGTGCCCACGAATAAGCCTCCAAAAAAAGGGGTTGTGCGCGACTTGTATCGAATGGCTGCGCGCTACCCAATGAGCACCAAAACTAATGAGCAAAACACGTTAGTCATTGGAAGTGCTCAATGGGCCTGTGATAAATAGCGGGAAACCGGTTGTTCTTCAGAAGGCGGGCTCGCCCTGAGATGAACCTGAGGCGTTGGACATTTGGAGCGCTCAAAGGGTTTGTGGTGAATAGCGGGGAACCAGTTGTGCTTCAGAAGCGGGTTCAGAAGCTGCTTTCTTTGGTGACTTTCTTTGCAGCAGCAAAGAAAGTTACCCCTCCGCCGGGGAGGCGGCTACTGCATGTAACCGCACGAAAGCAGCACAGGCTCCCCTAAAAAAAAATCAAAACAAAGCCTCGTCGTAATCCATCATAGGCTTGGCCCCCGCGCGAGCAGCACGAATAGTAGAGGCTGTCTCGGGCAGCAGCTTGGCGAAGTAAAACCGCGCAGTAGCGAGCTTGGCCTTATAAAAAGCATCGTCAGAAGAAGCGTTATCGAGCGCCACCCGAGCCATCCGCGCCCAAAAATAAGAAAACACCAAATGCCCGACCGTACGCAGATATGGCACCGCAGCCGCGCCCACTTCATCGGGATTCTGCATGGCTTTCATGCCGATCTCCATGGTGAGCTTCTGCACCTTGTCGCCGATATCCGCGAGCGGATTGATGAACTCCTGCATCTCCGGCTTAACGCCCTCTTCCTCGACGAAATCCGCGACCAGCTTGCCGAAGCGCTTCAATTTCGCGCCCATGTCGCCGAGAATCTTGCGGCCGAGCAGATCGAGCGCCTGAATGGAATTCGTGCCTTCGTAGATCATGTTGATGCGCGCATCGCGCACGTACTGCTCCATGCCCCATTCGGAGATGAAGCCATGACCGCCGTAAATCTGCATGGCCATGTTCGTGCCTTCGAACGCGTTATCGGTGAGAAATGCCTTGATGACGGGCGTGAGCAACGCGACGAAATCCGCCGCCTCGCGACGCGCCGCTTCATCCGCATGCGAAAGTTCCTTGTCGATATTGAGCGCCGCCCAATAAGCAAACGCGCGCCCCGCTTCGGCATAGGCTTTTTGCGTGAGCAGCATGCGCCGCACGTCCGGATGCACGATGATCGGATCGGCCGCCTTCTCCGGCGCCTTCGGACCGGTGAGCGAGCGCATCTGCAAGCGCTCTTTTGCATAGACGAGCGAGTTCTGATACGCGACTTCGGTGAGACCAAGACCCTGCATGCCGACACCCAGGCGTGCCGCGTTCATCATCACGAACATGGCGTTCAAGCCCTTGCTCTCTTCGCCGACGAGCCAGCCCTTCGCGCCATCGAGATTGATCACGCAGGTGGCGTTGCCGTGGATGCCCATCTTGTGTTCGATCGATCCACACTTGACGCCATTGCGCTCGCCCAGTGCGCCGTTCGAATCCGGCACGAACTTCGGCACGATGAAAAGCGAAATGCCCTTGGTGCCGGCAGGTGCGCCCGGTAGACGCGCCAACACGAGATGGACGATGTTCTCGGCCATGTCGTGCTCGCCGCTCGAAATGAAGATCTTCGTGCCGGTGAGCGCAAAGGAACCGTCGCCGTTCGGCTCGGCCTTCGTGCGCAGAATGCCGAGGTCGGTGCCGCAATGCGGCTCGGTCAGACACATCGTCCCGGTCCATTCGCCCGAAACGAGCTTCGACAGATACGTGCTCTTTTGCTCCGGCGTGCCATGCGCGTGCAGACATTCATACGCGCCATGCGAGAGGCCGGGGTACATCGTCCAGGCCTGATTCGCGGAGTTGAGCATTTCGTAGAGCGCGTTGTTCACGAACGCGGGCAAGCCCTGTCCGCCAAACTCGGGATCGCAGCCGAGCGCGGGCCAGCCCGCCTCGACATACTGGCGATACGCCTCCTTGAAACCGGCGGGCGTGCGCACGACGCCATCGCCTTCATACGTGCAGCCTTCGCGGTCGCCACTCTGGTTGAGCGGAAAGACGACTTCGGCGCAGAACTTGCCGGCTTCTTCGAGCACCTGATTGATGGTGTCCGCGTCGAGATCGGCGTGCTTCGGCATGTTCTTCAGTTCTGCTTCGACATCGAGCAATTCGTGCAGCACGAACTGCATGTCGCGCAACGGGGCGGCGTACTGTCCCATGAGTCTCTCCAGTTTCTTCGGGCTTCTCGTCAGGCGCCGCCAAACCGTTGTGCGATTCGTGCGGCGCCGCTAACGGCTATCGGGTTGTGGTGAAGCTAAAGTCGCCGTGGCGCCCACGCTTGCCGCGATACTGCTGTGCACGCGCGCGGTCGATTCCGGCGACTGATACGAATCGATCGTTTTTTCCAGCGCATCCCGCGTCAGTTGCACGGCTTCCGGCAAGTGAAGGAAGCGCGCGTCGTGATGCAGGCCGAGCGTGAAACTGTACAACTCGAAGAGCATCAGTTGCGGATCGGTATCCGGCTTCAAATGCCCCTCGTCCTTCGACTGGCGTATTGCGCGCAAGAGCGCCTCTCGCCACGTCGTCACGCTGCTTACCAGTTGCTCTCGCACGGCGCTCGCCGCGCGGTCGTCGTACTCCACCGCGCCGCTGATATAGATGCAGCCCGTGGTCACCTCCTGGATACGCTTTTCCATCCAGCGATCCATCATGGCGCGCAGCCTCGGCAATCCGCGCGGCTCTCGCAGGCTCGGGAAGAACACTTCGTCCTCGAAGCGGCGGTGGTACTCGCGTACCACTTCGACCTGCAAATCTTCGCGCGATCCGAAATGCGCAAACACTCCGCTCTTGCTCATTTGCATCCGCTCGGCCAGCAACCCGATGGTCAGCCCTTCCAGCCCGTCCCGGCTCGCCAATTCAAGCGCTGCGTCGAGAATCGCGGCCCGCGTCTGTTCGCCTTTTCGCATGATGTCTCTACCGTCCTCTCGTGACCCGATTTAAAACGAACGGCCGTTCTATTATTATGGCCAGTCGCCAATGAAACAAGAAAATTATTAGAAAACCGTTTCTAACCCGCCGCCAACGTCAATAGGATAAGTCTCAACATTAGCCGCTCGATTGTCCCTTTTTAATTGATAACTGCATGCTAGTGACTGCCCGAGTTCCCATTTTCTGAACCGGGCATGCTGCGGTGCATGAAGGAACAATTTGCTGCTGGTCAGCAGCAATCTACACGAATCGAGAGCCAAAATCGTAGTGATCAGTCGTATTGACCGATCGTGATGACTTTCATCATCAGACGATAAGTGTTGTAGGCGAACCAGCTCAGCATGCGCTCGGTGACGGGGCGCGCGGCGTAATGCTTCTGGTCGATAGGACGGCCTTCGTCGAAGGCGTTGAGGATGGCGTCGTGCAAACCGGCGATTTCCGGGTGATTCACGAGCACCATGTTGGCCTCGTTATTCAAGACGAGACTGAGCGCGTCTAAATTGGAGGAGCCGATGGTTGCCCAGTCGGAATCCACGACGGCGACCTTGCCGTGAAGCATGGTTTTCTCATATTCGGCGATACGCACGCCGTGCTTGAGCAGGTTGCCATAGAGAAACGGCGTGGCGTAGTCGAGCGCCACGAATTCCTTGCGGCCAATCAGCAGTGAAACGCGCACGCCGCGCCGTGCCGCATACACGAGCGCACGCCGCAGTTTCCGTCCAGGCATGAAGTAAGGATTCGCGAGCAGCACTTCGCTTTCCGCATGCGAGATGGCACGCAGATACGCCTTCTCGATGGCTCGCCGGTTCAACAGATTATCGCGCGCGACGAAAGCGACGCACGGCTGATCGACGGCGTGGATTTCGCCGAGCTGGGCGCGTTTGCGCGCGCGCATCGAACGGCGCGCGCTCCAGCGGCTTTGCTGCGGCTCGGGCTCGCATCCCGGCTGGCGCGGCTGACGCGGTTTCACGCCAAGACGAATACGTTGCCATTGCAAATCGATCGCTTCGCCTACGTCCTTCACTACCGGACCTTGCGCTTCCATCGCGAAGTCCCAGCGTGGTTGTTCGAGGCGCGTGCCGTTCTGATCGTAATCGTCGACGATATTGATGCCGCCGCAAAACGCGTAGGTCTCGTCGACGATCGCGAGCTTGCGATGCGTGCGCGACCATCCTTGCGGCCCGAACAAAAGATGCGGATTGTAAATGCGATGCTCGACGCCGCTTTCCTTCCAGAGCGTGAACATCGGCAGTTTGCTGTCGGTGCCGATGCCATCGGTGATCACGCGCACCGTCACGCCGCGTTGGGCCGCGCGCACGAGCGCATCGGAGACAGCGCGGCCGATGTCGTCGTTGGCGAAGATATACGTTTCCAGCGACACCGACGTGCGCGCATTGTCGATGCGCTCTATCAACGCCGGGAAGAACTGCACGCCGCACTTGAAGATACGAACGTGATTGCCCGACGTGAAGCACAGACGCGACGGCCGACGGCCCGAGAAAAGCGCCTCGCGCAGCCGCTTGAATTTGCGTCGCGGGCGAATGTCCATCACCGGCTATGCGCCGCGAGGCGCTCGGGCAATTGCAAAATGGCTTCGCGGTTCGACCACGAGAAGCAGCGATCCGCGGCTTCGCGCAGAGGCAGCCACAAGTGTGAAGTGTGTTCGCGCGGCGCGAGTGTCACTTCGAGACAGTGCGGCACGAGCAGGCTGAACTGGTGTTCGGTATTGTGCGTGACGCCTTCGGCATAGCGATGCCGCCACCGCGGATAGATCTCGTACTGAATGCTGTGATTCCAGTCGAGCAACGCGTTCTCCGGCACGAGCGGACTGCCGATCACGATCCCCGTTTCCTCTTGCACTTCGCGCGCGGCGGTCTCGGCAAGCGGCTCGTCGATACGGTCCTTCGAACCCGTCACGGACTGCCAGAAGCCCTCGTGATCCGCGCGTTCGATGATGAGCACATCGAGCATTGGCGTGTGAATGACGACGAGTACGGATTCAGGGATTTTCGGCGGCTTGAGCATGACGGTTTATGCGCGCGTTTCATTGTGTGCCTCTATGGCGAATGACTGTAACGCAAAAACGGAAAAAGGCGCACTTGGCGCCTTCTTCATCGTGCTGTAGCGAACGCGCGTTACTGCGCCTTCTGCTCCGGCTGACGCAAGCGAATATGCAACTCGCGCAACTGGCGCTCGTCCACTTCGCTGGGCGCTTGCGTGAGCAAGTCCTGCGCACGCTGCGTCTTCGGGAACGCAATTACGTCGCGGATGGAATCGGCGCCGGACATCAGCGTGACGATGCGATCCAGACCGAACGCAATGCCACCATGCGGCGGCGCGCCGTACTGCAACGCGTCGAGCAGGAAGCCGAACTTCAGGCGCGCTTCTTCAGCGCCGATCTTGAGCGCGCGGAACACCTTGCTCTGCACGTCTTCCTGGAAGATCCGCACCGAGCCGCCGCCGATTTCCCAGCCGTTCAGAACCATGTCGTACGCCTTCGCGAGACAGCGGCCCGGATCGGTTTCGAGATATTCGAGATGCTCGTCCTTCGGGCTCGTGAACGGATGATGCGCGGCCACGTAACGGTTCTCGCCTTCGTCGTATTCGAACATCGGGAAGTCGATCACCCACAGCGGCTTCCAGCCTGTTTCCAGCAGACCCGTGGACTTGCCGAATTCCGAATGACCGATCTTCAGGCGCAGCGCGCCGAGGCTGTCGTTCACGACCTTCGCGCGATCCGCCGCGAAGAAAACGATGTCGCCGTCTTGCGCGCCGGTACGCTCGAGAATGGCTGCGAGCGCTGCGTCATGCAGGTTCTTGACGATCGGGCTCTGCAGGCCGTCACGACCACGCGCCTTGTCGTTGACCTTGATCCACGCAAGACCCTTCGCGCCGTAGATACGCACGAATTCCGTGTAGCCGTCGATATCGCCACGCGAAAGTTCGCTGCCCTTCGGCACGCGCAAGGCGGCCACGCGGCCGTCTTTCGAGTTGGCGGGCATGCTGAACACCTTGAAGTCGACGTCCTTCACCGCGTCGGTGAGATCCGCGAATTCCAGCTTCACGCGCAGGTCGGGCTTGTCGGAGCCGAAACGACGCATGGCTTCCGAGTACAGCATGACCGGGAATTCCTCGGGCAACGCGACGTCCATCGTCTCCTTGAAGACGTGGCGGATCATGTTCTCGAACAGATCGCGAATTTCCTGTTCCGTCAGGAACGAGGTTTCACAGTCGATCTGCGTGAATTCCGGCTGACGGTCGGCGCGCAGGTCTTCGTCGCGGAAACACTTGGTGATCTGGTAGTAACGGTCGAAGTTCGCGACCATCAGCAATTGCTTGAACAATTGCGGCGATTGCGGCAGCGCGAAGAACTGGCCCGCGTTCACGCGCGACGGCACCAGGTAATCGCGCGCGCCTTCGGGCGTGCTCTTGGTCAACATCGGCGTTTCGATGTCGATGAAACCTTGCGCGTCGAGATACTTGCGCACTTCGATCGCCACGCGATAACGCAAACGCAGGTTCTTCTGCATCTGCGGACGACGCAGGTCGAGCACGCGATGCGTGAGGCGCGTGGTTTCGGAGAGGTTGTCGTCGTCGAGCTGGAACGGCGGCGTGACCGATGCGTTCAGCACGGTCAGCTCGTGGCACAGCACTTCGATCTTGCCGCTCGTCAGATTGGTATTGATCGTGCCTTCCGGACGGTTGCGTACCACGCCCTGAACGCGCACACAGAACTCGTTGCGCACGCCTTCGGCCACCTTGAACATATCGGCGCGGTCCGGGTCGCAGACGACCTGAACGAGCCCTTCGCGATCGCGCAAGTCGATGAAGATAACGCCGCCGTGATCGCGGCGGCGATGCACCCAGCCACACAGCGAAACGGTTTGGCCCAGCAGGGCCTCGGTCACCAGACCGCAGTATTCAGATCGCATCGACATGATGTTTGTGTCTTTCGTTGTTCGTTGATCAACGGCTCGCGCGCTGTGGTCATGTTCTTGATGACTGACTGACTCACGTTTGGCGCGCGTGCCGGCATTACATCGGCGGCTCGGTGGGGCGGCGGGCAGGCGCGACCGGGATCGGTGCGCTCGGCGCCGGGGCTACCACGCCCATCGAGACGATGTACTTCAGTGCGGCGTCGACGGTCATATCCAGTTCGACGACTTCGCTTTTCGGCATCATCAGAAAAAAGCCGGAGGTCGGATTCGGCGTGGTCGGCACATAGACGCTCACGTGATCGCCCTCCAGATGATTCAGGACGTCGCCACCCGGAATGCCCGTCAGGAACCCGATGGTGTAGGAGCCCTTGCGCGGATATTCGATGAGCAACGCCTTGCGAAACGCATTGCCGCTCGACGAAAGCAGCGTGTCCGACACTTGCTTCACGCTCGTGTACAGCGGCCCAACCACCGGAATGTGGCGCACGATGGCGTCCCACCACAATACGAGTTTCTGCCCGATGAAGTTCTGCGTCAGCAAGCCGACGATAAAAATGAACGCGATGGTCAGTACCGCGCCCAGTCCAGGCAAATGGAAACCGAAGATGCGCTCGGGCTGCCATGATTCGGGCAGCAGGAGCAGCGTCTGATCCATGGTTCCGATGACGAGGCCGAGCACCCACAGCGTGATGGCCAAAGGCACCAGCACGAGCAGGCCAGTCAGAAACACGGATTTCAGCGTAGTCTTTTTTGTCGTCACGTTGTAGTCGCTAAGGTCTTAGCCGAAGGTTGCACCGTTTCAGTTCGAAACGGCTGGCGGATGCCCGAATCGACGAGCGCGACAGCGATATTCGCCCGGAGATGCCGGACGGCATGCATATCGCGCAATGGCCGCGCTCTTGCGTTCAGCCGCTCAGGCCGCGCCCGACGTGGATGTGCCGGAAGAAGGCGTACTGCTTGCAGGCTTCGACGCTTCCGAGGACGACGCCTTCGCGCCGGTGTCATTCGAGGCGTTTGCATTGCCTGAACTGCCAGCTTCCGACGAAGCCGCGGGCGCATCCGAAGAGCCGTTCTCCGATTTGGCGGGCGCCGCCGCGTCCTTGGCCTTGCCGCCGTTATTGCCGCCGCGAAAATCGGTGACATACCAGCCCGAACCCTTCAACTGGAATCCGGCGGCAGTGACCTGTTTCGAAAACGTGGCCTGTCCGCAAGCGGGACATTGCGTGAGCGGTGCGTCGCTCATTTTCTGAAGCACGTCTTTTTCGTGGCCGCAGGAGGCGCAGCGGTACGCGTAAATCGGCATGGTGCTATCCCTACAATGATCTGTCGACGCTTGCAAAGCCTTGAATTATAGCCGCAAACGGATTTTGACCCGCGATTTTCGGGGGTTTCCGGCCACGACTTCCTGCCGCTAAATGGAGGCGTCGATGCCGAATTTCAAGCGCGCCGCCAGGTCATCCAGCGTTCGCGTCCGGCAAATACGGGAATGGAGTCTCGAACTTCCCGCTCGTCGATGAGTTCGAAGTGCGGCGTAAGAAGCGCGTGAAGTTCATCGCGTTCGATGCCGAACGGCGGACCTTTCGGCGTCGCGCTGAGGAAATAGAAGCCCGCGAGAAGCGCGCCGGGTTCGAGCAAATCGGCCATGCGCTGCGCGTAATCGGCCCGGCGGATTTTCGGCAGCGCGCAAAGAAACGCGCGCTCGTAGATCCACGCGGGCGAAAACGGCGGCTGATAAGCGAAGAAATCCGCCTCTTCGACGTTTTTCCCATACGCGCCCAGTTGCGCGCGTGCCGTCGCGACGGCGACCGGCGAGAAGTCGATCGCGCGCACCGTCCAGCTTCGCTCGGCCAGATAAAGCGCTTCATACGCGCTGCCGCAACCGGGAATCAGCACATTGTGCAAAGCGCGCGACGCCGCAAACGCCTTGAACGCCTCCTGAACGCCCGCCTGATCCCACGGCATGAAACGCCGGTCGAAGCGTTCGTCCCAGAAATCAGGCGAATTGGGATCGCGATGATCGAAAGTTGGGACGTTGGGATCGCTCATCCGCCGTGCCCCAGCCACAACTGGGCGATAACCACGCCCGCACCCGCCATGGCAACGAGTCCGACCACGAGCAGCGTAATCAGCAAGCGGTTCGTGCGCTTTTGCTCCGCGAGCAAGAGGCGCATGGTTTCGTCGCTGCTGCCTTTGGGCGCGTCGTGATGCTCGGCCAGAAGGTGATGAATCAGGCGCGGCAACTGCGGAATGGTCTTGCTCCATTGCGGCGCTTCTAACTGCAGACGTTCGTACCAGCCGCGCCAGCCGATCTGTTCGTTCATCCAGCGTTCGAGATACGGCTTCGCGGTCTTCCAGAGATCGAGTTCAGGATCGAGCGAACGACCCAGGCCTTCGACGTTCAGCATCGTCTTCTGCAAGAGCACGAGTTGCGGCTGAATCTCGACGTTGAAACGACGCGACGTCGAGAAAAGCCGCATCAACACCTGACCGAGGGAAATATCCTTGAGCGCGCGATCGAAGTACGGCTCGCACACGGCGCGGATCGCGCTTTCCAGTTCCTCGACGCGCGTGCTCGGTGGCACCCAGCCGGATTCCAGATGCAGCGTGGCGACGCGATGATAGTCGCGCTTGAAGAACGCCAGAAAGTTCTGCGCGAGATAGTTCTTGTCGAAGTCCGACAGCGCCCCGACGATGCCGAAGTCCAGCGCGATATAGCGCCCGAAGGTTGCCGGATCAAGACTCACCTGGATATTGCCGGGGTGCATGTCGGCGTGAAAGAAGCCATCGCGGAACACTTGCGTGAAGAAAATCTCCACGCCTTCGCGCGCCAGCTTCGGAATATCGACGCCCGCCGCGCGCAGCGTTTCAACCTGGCTGATCGGCACGCCGACCATGCGCTCCATCACGAGCACCGTGGGCGCGGACAAATCCCAGTACATTTCCGGCACGAGCAGCAGATCGAGCCCCGCGAAATTGCGCCGCAACTGACTGCCGTTGGCGGCTTCGCGCATGAGGTCGAGTTCGTCGTGCAGATACTTGTCGAATTCGGCGACGACTTCGCGCGGCTTCAGCCGCCGTCCGTCTGGCCACAGGCGTTCGGCCCAAGTCGCGGCATCGCGCAGCAAGCCGAGATCCGAATCGATCACCGGCAGCATGCCGGGGCGCAACACCTTCACGGCGACCGACTTGCCCGCGTGCTCGCCGTGCTTGATTTTCGCGAAATGCACTTGCGCGATGGAAGCCGACGCCACCGGCACGCGCTCGAAATCGTCGAACAACACGTCGATAGGCGCGCCCAGCGATTTTTCGATGATCTCCATTGCCACCGCCGAATCGAAGGGCGGAACCTGATCCTGCAGCTTGGCGAGTTCATCCGCGATATCGACGGGCAGCAGATCGCGCCGCGTCGACAACACCTGACCGAACTTGACGAAGATGGGGCCGAGACTTTCCAGTGCGAGGCGCAGCCGGATGCCGCGCGCCACTTCGAATTTGCGGCCGAACGTCGTGATGCGCATGAGATAGCGCACGCGACGATCGTTGATGCCGCTCATCACCAGCTCGTCGAGCCCGAAGCGGACAATCGTGAAGAATATTTTGAGGAAACGCAGAAAACGCATATTCGGTTTCGCTTCAGCTCGTTATTCGCGCGAGTCGCGCACGGACTCGCCACCGGGCCGCGCTGAGGCGCCGCGTTCCGGTTGTCGTCTTTCCAGTCTTTCGATACGCTTTTCGAGGCGCGCCAGGGCGTCGCGCGTCGCGGAAAGCTCGGCGTTGAAACCGTCGAGCGCGCTTTTGCGTACGAGTTGCGGACGTTCGTCGAGCAGATATTCGGCGACCGTATCCAGCAGATTGCGGCCGGTGCGTTGCGCCTGCTCCTGAACCGTCCGCGCGATTCGCCCGACGCGATGCGCGGGCGCGTCGCCTATCACGCGCGCCAGATCCTCTTCCGGGTCCCAGCGCAAGTTTTCGGCGAGTTTGGCGAGCGTCGTGGCGAACTCGGCATCGCCTTCGATTCGAACGTGCTTCATCACGGCCGCCTGGCCGCCTTGCAGGAACGCGGGCAACGCGTCGAGCGGAACCGCGATGGTGACGTCGAAACGCCCGGCTTCACCTTCGCTCGTCGCGGCAAAGAGACCGCCCGGTTGCACCACGAGCGCGATGGGAACAGGTCCGCAAGTCAGCTTGACGCACTTGCCGGCGTAAGGCTTGACGCGTTCGAGCGCCCACGGCTCGCGCACGAGCAGATGGTTCACCACGGCCGAGAAGGCACCGGATGCGGTCTTGAAGGCAGGATTTACTGCGAAACGGGCGGATTCGTCTGCGTTCGTCATCGGCTCTGAGATGAAAAAACCCGCGCCAGCGGTGACCGGCGCGGGTTTCTATTCTACCTTCGCAACCGGCGTGATACCGGCCGCCGCCCCCGGTCTTTCGACCGGGCGCAATTGGATCAACAACTCAACTGACTTGCTGAATACCTGCCAGCAGCCAGCCTTCGTTGCCCGTCTTCTGCTTCGAGAGATTCCACACTTCGACGAACGGTTCGGCCGCTGAACCCTCGGACTCGCGAATGAGGCCGTGGAAACGCACGCTTGCCAGATACTCGTTCGCGCGGTCTTCGACGCCGAGCAGATCGGCATTGAGTTGCACGACGTCTGTACGGTTTGGCGTGCTACCGCGCGCATCGACGTCGAGTTTCACTTCGGCGAACATTTCGGGCGTCGTGAACTCACGGATGTCGTTGACATTGCCGCGATCCCACGCGTCCTGCAGGCGCACGAAGTAGACCTTTGCGTTGCGCACGAACGCTTCCGTATCAAAGCCGGCCGGCACGTTCGGGTTTGTCACCGGCGGCTGGTTCGGCGAATCGATATAAGTTGCACCGAGGCTCGTGGAACGCGGCGTTTGCGGCGGCTCCTGGTTCAAGTCCGTACGCGCCATTGCGCCGTAAGGCGACGCCGCGCCCGAAGCGCCAGCGTATGCGGGCGTGTTGCCCTGATTCGCTTGACGGCGGCGCATGAAGAAGCGGAACAACATGACGGCCGCGAGCACGATCAAGCCGATGATGATCATATTGGCCATGGCGCCGGCGAAGGCTTCGCCCAAGCCGAAGTGCGACAACAGCGCCGCGATACCGAGACCCGCCGCCAAACCTGCGAGCGGTCCGAGCCAGCGGTTGCGTGCCGGTTGCGCGGCCGCCGCCGCGGCGGGCGCGGCCGGTGCGCGCTGAGCCTGCGCGGCCTGGCCTTGCTGCATGGACTGTGACGGCGGCGTCGCCTGATGCTGCTGGGTGGCAGTTGCCGACTGACGGCCCATGCTGCGGCCGCCGCCCATGCGACGGGCATCTGCATCTTCAGTGTAGATTGCGCCAACCGTGATAACGCCAGCGAGCGCCAAGATTCCGGCCTTCCTGAACATGCTGCTCAGGAAACCCCGGGATTGGGGTATGCGCGAATCGGACATTTCGAATCCTATTAAGAGTGGAACACTAAAATTTGGTCCCGACGTGTAACGCTACCACGCCACCTGACAAATTGTAATATTCGACTCGATCCAAGCCAGCTTGTTCCATCATTGTTTTTAAAGTTTCCTGGTCGGGATGCATGCGGATGGATTCTGCAAGGTAGCGATAGCTGTCCGCATCCTTCGCAACTTTCTCGCCAAGCCACGGCAAAATCTTGAAACTGTAGATATCGTACGGCTTCTTCAGCGGCTCCCAAACCTTCGAAAACTCCAGAACGAGCAAACGGCCACCGGGCTTCAGCACACGCTGCATTTCGGCAAGCGCGCGCTCTTTGTGGGTCATGTTGCGTAGACCGAAGGCGACTGTAACCACATTGAAATAATTGTCCGGGAAAGGAATCTTCTCGGCGTCGCACAGGAGCGCGGGCGTAATCACGCCTTTGTCGACCAACCGGTCGCGCCCGACGCGCAACATCGATTCATTGATGTCCGTGTGCCAGACTTCGCCGCTTTCGCCCGCTTGCCTTGCGAAAGCCATCGCCAGATCGCCCGTGCCGCCTGCCAGATCCAGCACCTTGTAGCCCGGCCGCACTCGCGCCTGCCCGATCGTGAAATGCTTCCAGATCCGATGCAGTCCGCCGGACATCAGGTCGTTCATCAAGTCGTAGTTGCCCGCGACGGAGTGGAACACGCCCGCCACTTTCTTCGCCTTGTCCTGCTCGTCGACCGTTTCGTATCCGAAGTGGGTCTTGCTCATCGCGCTGATTCCTCGCCTGTCGTTTGTCGTGTACCCGCGCAAGCATCGCGCCGGGTCCGCGGCGTTATGCCGCGTATTTGGATTGAGTTCGAGTTTAGTGGCAATGCCCGCCGGACGCCTTCGCCGTCATGGGCGCGTCGCGGTCGAGGCCGGCAGCTTCCAGTTTCGCCAGATACTCGCGCCACAAATCGTCCTGCCGCGTCGCCAGCTTGTGAAGAATGTCCCAGGAATAGATACCGGTATTGTGCCCGTCCGAAAAGTTCAGCTGCAGCGCGTAGTGACCGACCGCATCGACGCCGATCAGCGTGACATCGCGCTTGCCGGTCTGTAGCGTTTCCTGGCCGGGACCGTGGCCCTGAACCTCGGCGGAAGGCGAATAAACGCGCAGCAGTTCGAATGGCACGCGATACGACGTGTCGTCCGCATATTGCAGTTCGAGCACGCGGGATTTCGAATGCACGACGACGCCGGTGGGAATCGGCGTCGTGGAAGTGAGTCCGCTCATGGGAAGCCCTGGCTTTTGATGATGTTGTCTTATGGAGAGCCGAAGACCTGATTCAGCTCATGGCGCACGGCTTCGCGCAGTAAGGTGGCCTGCGCTCGGCGCTTCGAAAGCTGCGCTTCGGAAACGGTGCGCTGACGCGGCGCCCAAATGGGCAGAGGAAAGCGGGAATCGTTGGAAAAGCGCGGAATGACGTGCCAATGCACGTGGGGCACCTGATTGCCGAGACTCGCCAGATTGACCTTCTCCGGCACGAGAATGCGCCGCATGGCGCGCTCGACGCAGTTGACGGCGGTCATCAAGCGCGCGCGGTCGGCGTCTTGCAGATCCGACATCTCGGCGATATGCGCGCTCCAGATCACGCGGCACAAGCCGGGCCAGTCGGCCTCATCGGCGAGGACGACGCGCAATGCGTCGTCCGCCCACAGTACCTCGCCGCCGTCTTCACGGCAAAACACACAGTCCATCTCAAACCTCTAGCGAATCGAAACCCGATTTCGCTATTACACCAGTACGCGCTCGATACCGCCATTGTTCGCGCGCTCGACGTACTGTTCCATCCAGTTCTCGCCGAGCACCTTGCGCGCCATTTCCACGACGATGTAATCCGCCTCGGTGTTGGCGTCCTCGTTGTAGCGCGACAAACCCTGCAGGCAGGACGGGCAGCTCGTGAGGATCTTGACGTCGGTGACGGCATTGTCCGGCTGCGGACCATCGCCCGCTTTCAGCACTGAACCCGGCTGCGCGCCCGCCGCACCGGCCGAGGCGTTCGCCATGTTGATGGCGTTCGCGCCCGCCTCCGCGACGAGCGGAATGCCGCGCAACTTCGCCGCGCCCTTGCGCATTTCCTCTTCCTTGCGAAAGCGCACTTGCGTGGAGATGTCCGGCCGCGTCACCGCGAGCGTGCCCGACTCGCCGCAGCAGCGATCATTTTTTTCGATCTTGTAGCCGTCCTGCTGCGAACCCATCAGCTCGTTGACGAGTTTGACCGGATCCATCGTCTTGATCGGCGAATGACACGGGTCGTGATACATGTAGCGCGTGCCCTTCACGCCATCGAGCTTGATGTTCTTTTCGAGCAGGAACTCGTGGATGTCGATGATCCTGCATCCCGGGAAGATCTTCTCGAATTCATAGCCCGCGAGCTGGTCGTAACAGGTGCCGCACGACACGACCACGGTCTTGATATCCAGATAGTTCAGCGTATTGGCCACGCGATGGAACAACACGCGGTTGTCCGTGACGATCTTCTCGGCCTTGTCGAACTGTCCCGCGCCGCGCTGCGGATAGCCGCAGCACAGATAGCCCGGCGGCAGCACGGTCTGCACGCCCGCTTCCCACAACATGGCTTGCGTGGCGAGCCCGACCTGCGAGAACAGACGCTCGGAACCGCAACCGGGGAAATAGAACACGGCTTCCGAATCCACCGTGGTTTTCTGCGGATTGCGGATGATCGGAACGATCTTGTTGTCCTCGATATCCAGCAGCGCGCGCGCCGTCTTTTTAGGCAGATTACCCGGCATCTTCTTGTTCATGAAGTGGATCACTTGCGTGACCACCGGCGGCTTGCCGACCGTCGCGGGCGGTTTGGCCGTCTGCTTCTTCGCGAACTTCTTGAGGATGTCGTTGCCCAGACGCTGCGCCTTGTAGCCCACGCCCATCATCGCGGTGCGCGCGACGTTGATCGTCTGCGGATTCGTCGCGTTGAGGAAGAACATGCCCGCCGCGTTGCCCGCGTTGAACTTCTTTTTGCCCATCTTGCGCAGCAGATTGCGCATGTTCATGGTGACATCGCCGAAATCGATCTTCACCGGGCACGGCGTCACGCACTTATGGCAGACCGTGCAGTGATCGGCGACATCGTTGAATTCGTCCCAATGCTTGATCGACACGCCGCGGCGCGTCTGCTCTTCGTACAGGAACGCCTCGATGAGCAGCGAAGTCGCGAGAATCTTGTTGCGCGGGCTGTAGAGCAGGTTCGCGCGCGGCACGTGCGTCGCGCACACGGGCTTGCACTTGCCGCAGCGCAGGCAGTCCTTGATCGATTCGGAAATCGCGCCGATATCCGACTGCTGCATGATGAGCGACTCATAGCCCATCAGGCCGAAGCTCGGCGTGTACGCGTTGCGCAAGTCCGCGCCTTCGAGCAATTTGCCCGCGTTGAAGCGCCCCTGCGGATCGACGCGCTTCTTGTAATCGCGGAAATCGCGGATTTCGTCATCGGTCAGGTACTCCAGCTTCGTGATGCCGATGCCGTGCTCGCCCGAGATCACGCCGTCCAATGAACGCGCGAGCTTCATGATGCGCGCCACCGCGTGATGCGCGTCCTGCAGCATCGCGTAGTTGTCGGAGTTGACCGGAATGTTGGTGTGTACGTTGCCGTCGCCCGCGTGCATGTGCAACGCGACGAACACGCGGCCGCGCAGCACTTGCTTGTGGATGGCCTGCGCTTCGTCGAGGATCGGCTTGAATTCGCCGCCGTTGAAGATTTGGCGCAATTCGCCGCGAATCTCCGTCTTCCATGAGATGCGCACGGTGCGGTCTTGCGCGACGTGGAACACGCTCGCATCCGGCTGGGTATCGACGCGATCCGCGAACTTCTCGGCGAGCCCTTCGTAGCCGAGATTCACGAGATAGTGCTGCGCCTCGCGCAAGGACATGTCGAGCCTGTCGCCGACGAAAGTCCAGCGCTCACGCACGCGCTTCATCAAATCGAGCGCCTGTTGCACGCGATCTTCGAGCAATTCGGCGGACGGAATCTCGTTCGCGTCGTCGCTCTTTCCGAGCGGCAGCTTGCCGGTCTTGAAGAACGCCTCGAGCGCGTCGACCAGTTGCAGCTTGTTCTTGATCGACAGCTCGATATTGATGCGCTCGATGCCGTCCGTGTACTCGCCCATGCGATTGAGCGGGATCACCACGTCTTCGTTGATCTTGAACGCGTTGGTGTGCTTCGCGATGGCGGCCGTGCGCGAACGGTCGAGCCAGAAGCGCTTGCGCGCCTCGGCGTTCACCGCGACGAAGCCTTCGCCGCTCTTGCCATTCGCCATGCGGACGACTTCGGAGGCGGCTTGCGCGACGGCATTGGCGTCGTTGCCGACGATATCGCCGATCAGCACCATCTTCGGAAACGCGTTGCGCTTGCTCTTGGTCGCATAGCCGACCGCGCGCAGATAGCGCTCGTCCAGATGTTCGAGTCCCGCGAGAATCGCGCCGCCCTCCTTCGACGTCTCGAACAGATAATCCTTGATCTCGACGATGCTCGGAATGGCGTCGCGCGCCTGGCCGAAAAATTCGAGGCAGACGGTGCGCGTGTGCGCGGGCATCTTGTGCAGAATCCAGCGCGCCGACGTGATGAGCCCGTCGCAACCTTCCTTCTGCACGCCCGGCAAGCCCGCGAGGAACTTGTCGGTGACGTCCTTGCCGAGCCCTTCCTTGCGGAACGTGCGGCCGGCGATATCGAGCGCCTCGGTTTTCAGGAGCTTTTCGCCGGGTGCGCGCGTGCCGTCGAACCAGTCGAGCCGGAAGCGCGCCACCGGAATGTCGTGGATCTTGCCGCAGTTATGTTCGAGGCGAGTGACTTCGAGCCAGTTGCCTTCCGGGTCCACCATGCGCCACCAGGCGAGATTGTCGAGCGCCGTGCCCCACAGCACTGCCTTCTTGCCGCCCGCGTTCATCGCGACATTGCCGCCGACGCACGATGCATCGAGCGATGTCGGATCGACGGCGAACACGAAGCCCGCCTGCTCCGCCGCTTCCGTGACGCGTCGCGTGACCACGCCCGCGCCGGAGAAAATGGTCGCGACCTTGTGATCGACGCCCGGAAGATCGGTCATCTCCACCGGCCCGAGTTGTTCGAGCTTTTCCGTGTTGATGACCGCGGAAAACGGCGTGAGCGGAATCGCGCCGCCGGTATAGCCCGTGCCGCCTCCACGCGGAATCACGGTGAGGCCGAGCTCGAAACACGCCTTGATGAGACCCGCGATCTCCGCCTCGGTGTCCGGCGTGAGCACGACGAACGGATATTCGACACGCCAGTCGGTGGCGTCGGTGACGTGCGAAACGCGCGACAGACCGTCGAACTTGATGTTGTCCTTCTGCGTCTGTTTGCCCAGCACGCGCGACGCGCGGCGGCGCAATTCGGCCATGCGGCCGAATTCGGCGGAGAAGTCGTCCACGGCGCGGCGCGCGGCCGCGACCAGTAGTTGCACGCGTGCGGCGCGTTCCTGGCCTGCGTCGTCGCCGTGTTGCGATAGATCGGCGTTACGGCGCTTTTCGATTTCAGCCAGTCGATGATTCAGCGCTTCGACGAGCAATACGCGACGCTTCGGGTTGTCGAGCAAATCGTCCTGCAGATACGGATTGCGGCGTACGACCCAGATGTCGCCGAGCACTTCGTACAGCATGCGCGCCGAGCGGCCGGTGCGTCTTTCGCCGCGCAGTTCGTCGAGTGCGGCCCAGGCTTCGTCGCCGAGCAGCCGCATGACGATCTCGCGATCGGAAAACGACGTGTAGTTATAGGGAATTTCGCGCAGACGGGGCTCGACGTCGAGCGGCAAGGCGGCATGGGCGCCGTTCGGATCGAAGGCTTGAGGTGCGTTCATGTTCGACGGTTCGGTGAGCCGGCGAGCGCGTCAGGAAGCGCAAAGTCACCGGCGATGCGCGTGGGGGCGCAGATTTTTGGATGAGACTGTTCTGTAGGAAGGCCGCCGCATCGCGCAAATCCGGCAATGACACGGATGTAATGACGAGCCAGATGCGACACGGCGCCTTCAATGTGCCCGGATCAACGCCACGATCGCGCATGGCGCGCATGCCGCTCCGCCGCAGCGTGAAGCTCGCGGGGGACATACGCCAGTAAATCGATCCGAAGCTGCCAGTGCATCTGCCGATCCTGATTTGTAAAACGAAATTCTAACCCATCGCGAAAAAGGCCGTTCGTGACGGCTAGCAGGCAGAAGGGGCATTTGCGTGCCCGTTCGCGACATGTTTCGGGCATTTTCCGCGCTTTTACTCCCGGCCGGTCGGTCGGCGATAAGGCGTCGTAGCCGGAATGCTGCTTCTTCCGCGCTATCATTCATGCTTTCGCCCTCAAAAAAGCAGCGCGCAGCCGGCCTGCGCGACGATTTCGACGCATGACACATCCCGACTACCTGAAGAAAGTGCTGACCGCGCGAGTCTATGACGTCGCGCGCGAGAGCGAGCTCGAACCCGCGCGCAGTCTGTCCGCGCGCCTGCATAACGCCGTCTACCTCAAGCGCGAGGACAACCAGCCGGTGTTCTCCTTCAAGATTCGGGGCGCCTACAACAAGATGGCCAACCTGCCCGCCGACGTTCTGGCGCGCGGGGTCATTACAGCGTCGGCGGGCAATCATGCGCAGGGCGTGGCTTTGTCGGCGGCGCGGCTCGGCTGTCGCGCGGTGATCGCCGTGCCCACGACCACGCCGCAAGTGAAAATCGACGCGATCCGCGCGCATGGCGGCTCGACTGTCGAAGTGGTGCTGGCGGGCGAATCGTATAGCGACGCCTACGCGCGCGCCGTGCAACTTCAGGAAGAACGCGGCCTCACCTTCGTCCATCCGTTCGACGATCCCGACGTGATCGCCGGACAAGGCACCGTCGCCATGGAAATCCTGCGCCAGCATCAAGGTCCGATTCACGCGATCTTCGTGCCGATCGGCGGCGGCGGCTTGGCGGCGGGCGTGTCGGCGTACGTCAAGGCGATCAGGCCGGAGATCAAGGTCATCGGCGTGCAGACCGAGGATTCCTGCGCGATGGCGCAATCCATCGAGGCGGGCGAGCGCGTTACCTTGAGCGAAGTCGGCCTGTTTTCGGACGGCACGGCGGTGAAGCTCGTCGGCGAGGAAACCTTCCGCCTGTGCAGCGAGTTGCTCGATGAAGTCATCACCGTCGATACCGACGCGCTTTGCGCCGCCATCAAGGACGTCTTCCAGGACACGCGCAGCGTGCTCGAACCGGCGGGCTCGCTCGCGGTGGCGGGCGCGAAGGTCTATGCGGAACGCGAAGGTATCGAAGGAAAGACGTTGATCGCGGTGACTTCCGGCGCGAACATGAATTTCGACCGCATGCGCTTCGTGGCGGAACGCGCGGAAGTGGGCGAGGCGCGCGAGGCCGTGTTCGCGGTGACGATTCCCGAGGAACGCGGCAGCTTCAAACGCTTTTGCGAACTCGTCGGCGATCGCAGCGTGACCGAGTTCAACTACCGTATCGCGGATGCGGCCGCCGCGCATATCTTCGTCGGCGTGCAGATCAAGTCGCGCAACGAGACGGTGCAGATGCGCTCGGCGTTCATCGAGCACGGGTTCGCGACGGTCGATCTGTCGCACGATGAACTCTCGAAGCAGCACATCCGCTACATGGTCGGCGGCCATTCGCCGCTCGCGCATGACGAACGCCTGCTGCGTTTCGAATTCCCCGAGCGGCCGGGCGCGCTCATGCGCTTCCTTTCGTCGATGGCGCCGGACTGGAACATCAGCCTCTTCCACTATCGGAATCAAGGCGCGGACTACAGCTCGATTCTCGTTGGCATTCAGGTGCCGCGGGCGGATAACGCCGAGTTCGAGCGCTTTCTCGCGACGCTCGGTTATCCGTGGTGGGACGAGCAGCAGAACCCCGTCTACAAGCTGTTCCTGGCGTAAGTCGAGACTTCATGTCCAAGTTCACGCTCGAAGACAAACTCGTCGTCGCGATTTCGTCGCGCGCGCTCTTCGACTTCGAGCAAGAAAACAGCGTGTTCGAGGCGGGCGATCTCGCACGTTACGAAGCGCTGCAACGTTCGCGGCTGGACAAATCCGCGAAACCGGGCGTGGCGTTCGGGCTCATTCGCAAACTGCTCGCGCTCAATGCGGGCGAGCAGCGCGTGGAAGTAGTGATTCTTTCGCGCAGCGATCCTATCAGCGGCCTGCGCGCGTTCCATTCGTGCCGTGAGCATGGGCTGGCGATCGAACGCGGCGTGTTCACGCGCGGCCGTTCGCCCTTCAGCTACTTGAAACCGCTGCGTGCGTCGCTATTTTTATCGGCGAATCCCGACGATGTACGCGACGCGCTCGCCGCCGGTTTTCCCGCCGCGCGCGTGCTGCCGGAAACGCCGCGCGCAGCGAGCCGTTACGCGGATGAAATTCGCATTGCGTTCGATGGCGACGCCGTTCTCTTCTCCGATGAAGCCGAGCGCGTGTTTCAGGCCGACGGTTTGCTCGCCTTCGTCGGCCATGAAACGAACAAGAAAGATCTGCCGCTGCCGGGCGGACCGTTGAAGCCGCTGCTCGAAGCGCTGAACAAGCTGCAACGCATTGCCGCCGCGAATGAAGGCGAGCAGGCGGCCATGCATATCCGCACCGCGCTCGTCACCGCGCGTTCCGCTCCCGCGCACGAGCGCGCGATCCGGACGTTGATGGCGTGGGACATCGAAATCGACGAAGCGATGTTCCTGGGCGGTCTGGACAAGGGCGAATTCCTGCGTGAATTCGAGCCCGACTTTTTCTTCGACGATCAAATTCGCCATTGCGAATCGGCCCGCGGCGTGAGTCCGACCGGGCATGTTCTCAGCGGCATAGCGAACGCAACATGACACCCGAACAATCTCCGCTCGGCAAGCCTGTCCACTACACCGAACAGTACGATGCGTCGCTGCTGTTTCCGATAGAGCGCAAGAGCGCGCGCGATGCCATCGGCGTCGGCGCGCGGCTGCCGTTCTTCGGCACCGACATCTGGAACGCTTACGAGCTTTCGTGGCTGAACGCGCGCGGCAAGCCGCAGATCGCGGTGGCGACGTTCTTCGTGCCGGCGGATTCGCCGAATATCGTCGAATCGAAGTCGTTCAAGCTTTACCTTGGCTCGTTCGCGCAGACGAAGTTCGATTCCATCGACGACGTGCGCGCGGCCATCAAGCGCGACGTATCGGCGATCTGCGGAGCGACCGTATCGGTGCAACTTGCCGCGCCGGCAGATTTCGGCAAGCTCGCGATGGAAGAGTTCGATGGCTTGTCGCTCGACAGGCTCGATCTGGATACGGACATCTATATGCCCGATCCTTCACTGTTGAGCGCGACGCATGGCGAAGCACCCGTCGACGAGACGCTGTATTCGAATCTGCTGAAGTCGAATTGCCCGGTGACGGGACAGCCGGATTGGGGCAGCGTGCAGATTCGCTACTACGGCGGGCAGATCGATCACGCGGGTTTGCTGCGCTATCTGATTTCGTTTCGCGGACATACCGGTTTTCACGAGCAATGCGTCGAGCGCATTTTCATGGACGTGATGCGGGAATGTCAGCCGGAAAGGCTCGCGGTGTACGCGCGTTACACGCGGCGCGGCGGGCTGGATATCAATCCGTTCCGGACGAATTTCAATTTGCCGATGCCGGATAATGCGCGGTTGGCGCGGCAGTAATCGTCAAGGGTGGATACGGATTGGGCAAGTCTCTCCAAATGCTTTGCCCGACCAGACGCCAATCGAGAGTCAGAAGCGAGGAGAACGGAGCAAATGAAAACGACCGAGACGATGGTATTGTTTTGGAGTACAGCAGAAATCTATTCGAATTGGCATCCGGCTGCTTTCGTTGAAAACGGCGTGCAGTTTTCGAGCACGGAGCAATACATGATGTGGCGCAAAGCCACGCAGTTCGGAAACGAGGCGCTCGCAGCGCAAATGCTGACCCAAACGAATCCGGGAAAACTAAAGTCAATGGGACGTAGAGTAGAGGGCTATGAGGAAAGCGTCTGGGAAGGCGAGCGAATGTCCATGATGATTCGCGGCTGCTACCTTAAGTTCTCGCAGAATCCCGCGATGCGCGCGGAACTTCTCGCAACGGGAACCCGCATGCTGGTCGAAGCGAGTCCTGTCGACGCGATTTGGGGAATCGGTCTTGCAGAGGACGATCCACGAGCCCTAGACCCAGCGCTATGGCAGGGTCGCAATCTGCTCGGACAAGCGCTGATGGAAGTCCGCCGACTCTTGCTCGACCAAGTTGTAAACGTGCACTAAGCATCGCATTTGAATGCGCTCGATCGCCAGACAACCGAACGCATTCAGCAAAATTAAGCCGACGCCTTCTTATAAGCCACGCAATCCACCTCGACCTTGCAATCGATCACCATTGACGACACCACGCAAGCTCTCGCCGGCGGATTCGCGCCGAAGTACTCCTTGAAGATCTTGTTGAAAGAAGCGAAATCGCGCGGATCGTCCAGCCAGACGCCGCAGCGCACGACATGCTCCGTGCCATATCCCGCTTCCGTCAGAATGGCGATCACGTTTTGAATTGCCTTGTGCGTCTGCTCGACGATTCCGCCGTTGATCACTTCGCCGTTCTCCATCGGCGTCTGGCCCGACACGAAGAGCCAGCCATCGGCCTCCACCGCGCGTGCAAACGGCATATGCGCGCCGCCTTGTCCCTTGCCGCCCTCAACGCCATATCGCTTCATCGTTCAACTCCTTGATTCAATCGTAAAGAATTCAAAACGCGCCCTGCGCATCCAGCTTGGATGCCGCGCCGCGCGCCACGAAACGTCCCGCGCGCGCACCGGTCACGGCGGCATCGCGATACGTCAAAACCCCATTCACCCACACCGCGTCGATGCCGTCCGCCGCCTGCTGCGGCTTCGCGAAGGTCGCGGCATCGCGCACACGCTCGGGATCGAACACGACCAGATCGGCGTGATAACCCACGTTCACTTCGCCACGCTCGGGCAGGCTGAAACGCCGCGCCGTCAGGCTCGTCATCTTGCGCACCGCTTCTTCGAGCGGCATCAGCGCCGTATCGCGCGCGTAGTGGCCAAGCACGCGCGGAAACGCGCCCCACAAGCGCGGATGCGGCAGCGGATCGTTCGGCAAGCCATCCGAGCCAACCATCGTCGCGGGATGCGCGAGAATGCGCCGCACATCGTCTTCCGACATGTTGTGATACACCGCGCCCGCCGGTTGCAAGCGTTTCGCCGCATCCTGCTGGCTCACGTTCCACTCGGCCGCCACCTCGCGAATCAGCTTGCCCGCCATCTCCGGATGCGGCTCCGACCACGTGATGGTGATGTCGATATCCCCCGTCACCTGCTTCAGATCCAGCGTCGACGAACTGCGGTTATACGGATAACAATCGCAACCGAGCGGCTGACCCTCGCGCACCGTTTCGAGCGACTTCAGCACTTCCACGCTGCGTCCCCAGTTCGACGGTCCCGCGCACTTCAAATGCGAAATCACCACCGGCACACGCGCATGGCGACCGACGCGATACGCCTCTTCCATTGCATCGAGAATTGCATCGAACTCGGTGCGCATGTGCGTCGTGTAAAGCGCGCCTGCCTTGGCAAGCGGCTCGGCAAGCGCCTCCACTTCCTCTGGCGGCGCGTTGAACGCCGAACCGTAAGCCAGCCCGCTCGATAACCCCAGCGCGCCGTTATCCAGCGCTTCTTCGAGTTGCGCTCGCATGCCATCCACTTCAGCGCCGTTCGCCGCGCGATCCAGCCGGTCCATGTGATTGTTGCGCAGCGCCGTATGGCCGATCAGCGCGCCGACATTCACGGCGGGACGCGCTTCGTTGACGGCATCGACATAAGCGGCGAAGGTCGGATATTTGAACGCGTCGGCGTCGCCGAGCAGATTCATCGGATCGGGCGGGTTGCCCTTCAACGTCACCGGCGACGCGCTGATCCCGCAATTGCCGACGATCACCGTGGTCACGCCTTGCGTGATCTTCGGCATCATCTGCGGCGAGCGGATCACGTGCGTGTCGTCGTGCGTATGGACGTCGATGAAACCGGGCGCCAGCACCTTGCCCTGCGCGTCGAACACTTCATCGGCGTTCCAGTTGGCGAGTGCGCCGGGCGCCACGATGGCGACGATGCGGCCATCGCGCACCGCGACATCGCGCTCGACGGCGGGCGCACCCGTGCCGTCGATCACACGCGCACCGATGATCAACGTATCGGCCTTCTGCTTCGAGGGCGATTCCATGTCAGTCTCCCAAAGGTTGCCGCTCGCCGCCGCCACGATGCGCATCGAGCGCGTGCTTCATGCGGCGCAGCAGTTCACGGCTGTGATCGGCCTGCTTCACCGCGAGTTCGGTGACGAGCAGATCGAGCGCCATCATCATTGCGTAACGCGACGACGACGGCTTGTAGATGAAATCCGTTTCTATCGCGATGACCGGAATGAGCCAGTCCGCGAGCTTCGCCAGCGGCGACGCCGGCGCGGTCAACGCGATCACGCACGCGCCGTATTCACGCGCGATCCGACAGCTTTCGAGCATCTCCGGCGTCTGCCCCGTCACGGACAGCGCGACAACGACGTCTTCGCTCGATAACGTCGATGCCACCATGCGCTGCAGCAGTCCGTCCTGATACGACGCCACCGGCCGCCCGAGCCGCACGAGACGAAAGCGCATCTCGTCGGCGAGCGCGGTCGAGCCGCCGCCCATGCCGAACACGTAGATCATCGACGCAGCCGCGAGTGCATCGGCGGCTTGCGCGATGGGCGCGGCACGCAACGCACCCTGATTCTGTGCGAGCGTGGCCTGCACTTCCTCGAAGATGCGCGCGGCGAGTGTTTCAGGCACGGCGTCCGGTTCGGGCTTCAGAAAGCGTTGCCCGACGCCCGCCGCCTGCGCGAGCCGCAGCTTGAGTTCGCGCACGTCCTGACAGCCGACCGCTTTCGCAAAGCGCGTGACCGTGGCGATACTTACTTCCGCCTTGTCCGCAAGCGCGCCGATGCTTGCCCGCGACGCGCCCGTGAGATCGTCGAGGATCAGCGCGGCAACCTTGCGCTCGGCACTGCGCAATTCGGGCGCGCGTTGCGCGATGCGCGCGACGATATCGAAGGTGAGCGAATCGGCGTGGCCGTTCATAGTGCTGACAGGGTTAACCCACGGTGCATGTTACTAAATAACATTTCAACGAGAATGCTACTTTGGGTAACATGATGCCGTCAACCGCGACGCCATTTTAAGTACCGACAGAATCTATTCATCCGGACGATGGAGTAGCAGCACATGAAAGTTACAAACTATCAGAACGCGACAATCGACCCGTTTGGCAAGGGTCTCGGCATGGTGCCGGGCACGGGCATCAATCTGACGGACGCGGCGCGTCTGCAATGGAACCTGCTCGAAGAGGACGTGAGCTTGCCTGCCGCCGTGCTGTATGCAGAGCGCATCGAACACAATTTGAAGTGGATGCAAGCGTTCGTCGAAGAGTACGGCGTGAAGCTCGCGCCGCACGGCAAGACCACCATGGCGCCGCAACTCTTTCGCCGCCAACTCAACACCGGCGCGTGGGGCATCACGCTCGCCACGGCGCATCAGGTGCGCGCGGCGTATCGCGGCGGCGTGTATCGCATCCTGCTGGCGAATCAGCTCGTCGGCAAACGCAACATGGGCATGATCGCCGAGCTGCTGACGGACCCGAACTTCGAGTTCTTCTGTCTCGTCGATTCAGCGGATGGCGTCGATCAACTAGGCGCATTCTTCAGCGACGTGCACAAGAAGCTGAATGTGCTGATCGAACTTGGCGTGCCGGGCGGACGCACGGGCGTGCGCGACGACGCGCAGCGCGAAGCCGTGCTCGCGGCCATCGCGCGCTGGCCGGGCACGATCGAACTGGCGGGAATCGAACTATACGAAGGCGTCTTGCAGGACGAATCGAAGGTACGCGACTTTTTGAAGAGCGCCGTCGACACCACCCGCGCTCTGATCGATGCTGGCAAGATCGCGCGCAAGCCGGCGATTCTCTCGGGCGCGGGATCGGCATGGTACGACGTCGTCGCCGACGAATTCGCCAAGGCGAACAGCGACGCCATTGAAGTCGTACTGCGTCCCGGCTGCTATCTGACGCACGACGTCGGCATCTACAAGAAAGCGCAGAACGAAATCTTCGCGCGCAATCCCATCGCGAAGAAGATGGGGCAAGGGCTTAAACCCGCGCTGCAATTGTGGGCGTACGTGCAGTCCATTCCCGAGCCGGACCGCGCGATCATCGGGCTCGGCAAGCGCGATTCCGCATTCGACGCGGGCTTGCCGGAAGCGGCGAAGCATTTTCGTCCGGGCATGGAAGCGCCACGCGATATCTCGACGGATGAAGGCTGGGAAATTTTTGGCCTGATGGACCAGCACGCTTACTTGCGCATCAAGCCCGGCGATGATCTCAAGGTCGGCGACATGATCGCCTTCGACATCTCGCACCCGTGTCTCACGTTTGACAAGTGGCGTCAGGTGCTCGTGGTCGATCCTAAATACCGCGTCACCGAAGTGATCGAAACGTTCTTTTGACGCGTCAGGCTTTTTCGGCGGCGGTATCGACGAGTGCGGCGTTCGCCGCGTTTTGCACCGCGACTTCCTGAATGCGCGCTTCGAGCATATGAAGCGCGCCCGACAGCGCCTCGATGGCGTCGTCCGGCAACGATGCCATGGTGTCGTGCAGAAACGCCGTGCGGCGCGGCATGCCCTCTTCCGCCGCCGCGCGGCCTTGCGCTGTCAGCGCGACATTCGACACGCGATTGTCGCGGACATCCACGCTGCGCACGACCCAGCCGAGACCTTCCAGCGTCTTCAACTGACGAGTCAGCGCGCCCGGGTCCACGCGCAGGCGTTCGACGAGTTTCTTCTGCGACACCTCGCCCTCGTGCTCATGCAAGGCGAACAGAATGCGCCAGCGCGGCATTGGCTGGCCGACGGCTGCTTCGAACGCCGACATGAAAGCGCGATACGTCCGCCCAAACTGCTGCACCACCGCGATACGTTCCTGTTCGTACATGCTCTCGATTCCGTTGTAATTCATTCGGCGAGGATGACCGGTTCGTGCGTTCGTTTCAAGCGCACGGGCGGCACGCGGCGCGACTGCCAGAGCGAAACGACCGCGACGACGGCCGCGACCGCCAGGCCGATATGGATTGCCGCCACCAGCGATTCGCGCGCGGATTCGAGCAGCATCGCGCCGTTATGACCCGCAGCCGCAAGCTGCGCGAGCAGCGTGTCCTGTCCTTCGCGATTGATGAGGATTTGCGGATCGGAAAGATCGCCGAGCCAGTGCATTGCGTGATCTCGTTCAAGCGCGAGGCTCACGCCGCTCGCGTACAGATGGCTCACGAGCGTGCCGGTCAATGCCGTGCCGATCATCCCGCCGATCATGCGTAGCGATTGCAACAATGCCGTCGCAATTCCCAGATGCTGACGTCCCGCGGTCTGTTGCGCGAACACGGTGAGGTTCGGCATGACGAAGCCCAGGCCGAGCCCGCCCATCAGCATGACGACGAGCAGCATGGAACGCGGCATCGTATGCGTGGCGATCACCACGCCGAAACACGACGCGGCGAGAAACGCGAAACCCACGTACAGCATGAGATTCGCGTTCTTCAAACGCGTCACGATTCGTCCGTTCACGATACTGCCAATGGTAATGAACACGACGAGCGGCGTGATCATCATGCCCGCGTCTTTCGGCGACATGCCGAAGCCGCCCTGGAACAGCAGCGGCGCATAGAACAGCAGCGAGAACATGGTGAAGCCGCCGAGAATCGCCAGCGTGAACAGCGCGGCGAGGCTCTTGTTGCGGAACATATCGACGGGAAGAATCGCGTAGCTGCAACGCAGTTCCCACTTCCACAGGCTGTAGGACGCCACGATGGCCACCGCCAAAAGCATCGCCGTCTCGACACTGATGCCGTGCTTCGGCAACATCTCGACGAACAATTGCAGCGCGCCGAGCGCAACCGCGATCAGCGCGGCGCCGGGCCAGTCGAGCCGCATCTTGCCTTCGTGCGCCACATGCCGCAGATGCGGCAAAAAGCGCCAGACGAAGAACAGCGACAGCACGCCGACGGGCAGATTCACGTAGAACACCGAACGCCAGCCGTAATACTGCGTGAGAATCCCGCCGAGCGAAGGGCCGACCGCATTGGCGATGCCGAAAGCGGAACTCATCAGCACCTGCCAGCGCAGGCGCACGACCGAATCCGGGAACAGATCCGCGATGCACGCGAACGCGGTGCCAACCAGCATCCCGCCGCCGATGCCCTGCAAACCGCGCGCGAGCACCAAAAACATCATGCTGTTGGCGAGTCCGCACAACACGGACGCCACCGTGAACACGATAATCGAAGCGATCACGAAGGGTTTGCGACCGTAGTAGTCACCGAGCCGCCCGAAAATAGGCACGGTGATGACGGAGGTCAGCAGATAGGAGGTCGCGACCCAGGCGTAGAGATCGAAGCCTTTGAGTTCGGCCACGATAGTAGGCAGCGCGGTGCCCACGACGGTCTGGTCCAGCGCGACGAGCATGGTGACGAAAGAGATGCCCAACATCGCCATGAGCGATTCGCGGAAGGGCAAGACCTGTCCGCTGGAGTGATGCGCGGCTGTGTGAACGGCCATTTTTGTGGACGCAATTATTGACGAGTCAAAGAATGGGGAATCATAGCACGCTCGCGTGCTCTAAGCCGTGTGGCCCACCGCTCTCTTCATGCACGTTCCCGGACATTTTTCGTATGCAACCGACGCCCATCATCACTTCGCCGCTTACTGCCGAAGATTTCACCGCTCTGTCCCGCGCGAAGGAGGCGCTCGAAAGCCCTTCGCTCACGATGAAACTAGCGAGCGTGGTCGGCGCGCCGATCGAAAAACTCATGGGACGGCTTCCAGCCTCGGCCCAGGGGAAAGTCGACGAAGCCACGCAAGTCGCGCTCAAGAAATGCCTGCAGCTTGCGCTGCGCACGCTCGGCAACAGCGCGCCGTCCGACTCGCTGCTCGCGCCGCCGCCGGACAAACCGCGCAATCTGATGCACAAACTCGCCGTCGCGACGACGGGCGCGGCGGGCGGCGCATTCGGCTTGTTTGCGTTGCCCGTCGAGTTGCCCGTCACGACCACGTTGATGTTTCGCTCGATTTGCGACATCGCGCGCAGCGAAGGCGAGGACGTGCATCGCGTGGAGACGCAGTTGCAATGCATGATGGTGCTCGGCATGGGCGGCACCCACAAAGACGACGATAACGCCGACATCGGCTATTTCATCGTTCGCGGCGCGCTCGCGCAGTCCATCTCGCGCGCGACCAACGAAATCGCGGCCAAGGGATTGAGCAGTCATGGCTCGACCGCGTTGCTCAAATTCTTGCAGACCATTGCGTCGCGCTTCTCGGTGCAGGTCAGCGAGCAGGTCGCGGCCAAGTCGATTCCGGCCATCGGCGCGGTTCTCGGCGCCATGGTCAACACCGTGTTCATCGACCATTTTCAGCAGATGGCGCTCGGACACTTCACTGTGCGCAGACTCGAACGGCAATACGGAACGGCGGCGGTCGAGCGCGCGTATCAGACCATCGAGGTGATCGGCGGGCGCTGAGTGTTGTCGGCGCTCGTCGTGGTCGATATGAAACGCGCGGCTTGCGTGAGCGCATCGCGCGCTTCGGGCATGAATGGCGCCCAGATCTGGAAAATATGCGGGACGTTGCGCCAGATTTGCAATTGCACGTCCACGTCGGTTTCGCGCGCTATTTTCGCGACGCGCGTGGCATCGTCGAGAAGCAATTCCGTGTCGCCTGCTTGAATCAGGAGCGGCGGCAGGCCTCGATAATCGCCGAAAAGCGGTGACGCGTAGGGATCACGCGAATCGGCATCGCCGAGATAGAGCGCGGCCACGCGCGGGAAGACCGATGCGTGGAACATCGGGTCACGGCCTTCGTTTGCTTGCATCGACGCGCCGCCGCAGGTCAGGTCGGTCCACGGCGAAAACAGCACCGCGCCGGCGGGCAATGGAACCCGTGCATCGCGAAGCGCGAGCAATGTGGCGAGCGCGAGGCCACCGCCGGCCGAATCGCCCGCAATGACGATCGATTTTGCATCGATGCCCGACGCGAGCAGGCGGCGGTAAGCGGCAACGGCGTCGTCGAGCGCGGCCGGAAAGCGATGCTCGGGAGCCAGCCGGTAATCGAGCGAAAACACGTCGGCATCCGCACGCGTCGCAAGACCGAACGTGATCGCTCGATGACTGCGCGGCGAGCAAAAGTAATAGCCGCCGCCGTGGAGATAAAACACCGTTCGTCGATCATGCGCGGCGCTCTCGCGGCGCAACCATTCGCCATCCGGCTCGATATCGAGTCGCCATCCCTTCGGTACACGCGGCAACCAGATTCGACGCGATGCGTAGGTCCGCGCGCGCTCGACATCGAGTGTCGGCTTCGCCGTTTCCGGCCGCATTTGCCGCTTGAGCAGCCAGCATGCGAACGCGCTTTGCCAACTCATCGTAGCGGGCTCAGGCTTTGAGTCGAGCCGATCAGTTCGATGGCATCACCTGACCGCGAAGCTCGCCGGTCGGGTTTTCCTGTGTGTGAATGTTGAAATACCATTGCCCGGCCATGAGGTCCGTGACCTGCTGCTCGGTGAGCGTGGCCCGACCTTTCATCGGACTGGCGAGCGCATGTTTGTCGGCGGGTACTTGCGGCTTCGCGTTCTGACCGACGGGCGCGGGACCGTGGAAGTGGGCCATCGTGACCGGGCCGGAAAGCTCGGCGTAAGTCGCGGTCCAGGTGATGACTTTGGTGTCGGTGTCGAACGTGGCGTCGAGCATGCCGTGGCCTTTGCTGACGCGCGGCGGAACTTCGCTCGATGGCTGCAGATTTGCCTTCAGCGCGATGGTATCGGCGAATGCCGCCGAGGATGCGAGCAACGTGAACATCATGGCTGCGATGCAGCGGACATGTGGTCTGCATGTCGGGATCATTCTGGCTCTCCTTGGTGACGGCCAAGCGCTTCGCTTTCATATCGTTGATGCGCTTAGGCATCGCCATGGTAGAGCATTCGGATGATCGATGTTTTTCAGTGTGCGCCGTTCACGCGCGCGAATGCAAAAAGGGCGCCGCGCGGCGCCCTTTTCTTTTTACTGCTAGCTAGCTACTGCTTACAACTCAGCCCGCTTTAGAAGCGGTGACGGATACCAGCCGTCACGAGAACCTGACGGCTGCTCGACGATGCTGCTGCACCGCTGATTTGAGCCGACGGGTATTCGTTTTCCGGCAGACCGCTTGCAATTTGCATCACGCCTTCAGCGTAGACGTCCGTACGCTTGGACAACGCGTAGTCGGTCTGCAAGCCGAACTGGTGATAGCGAACGCGCGTGGATTCGCCTACGGCACCGAGCTTCTGGTTGGTGAACGTGTAGGCCGCACCCAGCGACAGCGCCGGCGTCAGAGCGTAACGAGCGTTTGCTTCGTAGTTGTTCGTGACGGCCGTAGCGTCGAAGTTGCTGCCGTCTTGACGAACTTGCGTCCACAGCAGGCCGAATTGCATAGCATTCGTCGAGTAGCTGGCGCCTGCGCCGAACGTACGTTGACGGATCGTGCCGAACGCGGCTTCTGCGGCCTCTGCCGGCTGACCGGCTGCTACAAGCGCGTCACCGACGACATGCGGAACGACCGTAGCACCGTTGATGGCGCCAGCGTTGTTGCTGTTGATGCCATTTGCTTGCGTGTATGCAATGCCAGCCTTGATCGGGCCGTTAGCGTAGCCAGCACCCAGGCTGTACGCGCGATTCGCCGCGAAGCTGCCTGCCGAGTTCGAGAAGCCGTACTCGCCGCCGAACGTCAGACCAGCATAGTTGGCGCTCTGGAACTTGACCGAGTTGCTGAGACGGAAGTTGTTGCCGTCCAGGTTATCCAGATTGTCCGGATGCGCGAAGTACGTGCCGCCGAACGTGCCAGTTGCGCTCAAAGGACCGAGGTAGTCAGCCACGGAGTCGTTCTGACGACCCAACGTTACCGTGCCTTGGTTCGTCGAGATGCCGACATACGACTGACGGGCAGCACCGGCGCCGCTACCGTCTGCCGGGTTGAAGCCGCTTTCCAGCCTGAAGACTGCCTTCATGCCGTTGCCCAGATCTTCAGCGCCCGTCAGGCCCCAACGGCTGTCTTGCACGTTGTTACCCGTAACGCCCCATGCGCTTGCCTTGTTGTAGTCCGAACCCTGTGCCGAACGCACGTTGTTCACGAACGTGAAACCTGCGTCTACCGTGCCGTACAGCGTGACGCTGCTTTGTGCGCTTGCAGCCGTGGCGAACGATGCAGCCAGAGCGGCCACTGCGGCTCCGATAAGATTCTTTTTCATGCGAATTCCTTTGATTGAGTCACGAGACTCGATGAGTTGCTTAAGGCCGCGGCGCGGCACATCTGGGATCGAAGCCCCGGAGAAAGCCTCACACCGATATTCGGCAGCCCAAAGTGTATGGCGCAGCTTTTTGCAGAGACCACCAAGGAACGAGCAAAAGGTCTTTCGAATAAATCGAAAAATGGAATTTCAATATGACTTAACGCTTACGCATCTGGTACTTACCCGAATGCTTTTTCTTTAACGAGATGGACCAGGCGCAGCATCGTTGCACACATGCGACAGTGGCTGACGAGCGACAGCGAGAAGACATCGGAGTCATCCTATTCACAAGATGTATCGGGCTACGTAACATCGCGCACGCGAGGCGGCACTCCTGCCCTCGCTGACTTCGCACCGATCACCCGCCGTTCACGCTTTCGCCAGGCCATCCGCTCATGAACCAATTACAGGCGATGCGCGTCTTCCTCAAAGTCGCGGAGACATCTTCTTTTGGCCGCGCGGCCGCAGCGCTCGATCTTTCGAACGCCGTGGTCACACGCTATGTCTCGCTACTCGAAGCGCATCTCAATACCCGCTTGCTGAATCGCACGACACGAAGCGTGTCGCTGACCGAAGCGGGCAAGGAATACGCCGATGGCTGCCGAACAGTGATCGAACACGTCGAGAATATCGAGGCATCAGTAGCGAACAGTTCAGTCGATCCATCCGGAACACTCAAGCTCGTTGCATCGGCATCGTTTTCCTTGCTCGAACTCACGCCCATGCTGCGCGCTTATCGCGATCGCTATCCGAGCGTGAAGCTCAGTCTTACGCTGCTCCATCGGCCGGTCGATCTCGTCGATGAAGGCTTCGATGTCGGCATCGTCGTGCCGCATCTCGTCAATAGCGGCACGCTCATCAATCGGCCACTTTTCAAGGTCGCCGCGGCACTCGTCGCATCGCCCGACTATCTCGCCCGCCGCGGCATACCGGCGCGGCCCGCCGCTCTCGTCAAACACGAGTTTCTCGCGCCGTCCACGGATATTCACGGATCGAAGTGGTCATTCACCAGTCCGACGGGTTCGCGCGAGGAAGTGTCGATCGACCCGTCGTACACGGTGAACAGTTCACCCATGTTGCGGCAGGCGGCGATATTGGGAATGGGCATTGCCGTATTGCCCGAGAGCTATGTCCGGCAGGACGTCGAAGCGGGCGCGCTCGTGCGCCTGCTGCCGGCCTACACGCTCAACGACGCGGACAAGGAAGTGTCGATCGTTTATCCGGGACGCAGACACGTATCGGCTAAGACGCGTTCATTCGTCGACTTTGCGCTGACGCATTTCCGGGACCGTGCGACGTCCGATTTCGGCGCGGCCGGTCTTTCCGACTAAAAGAAAAAAGCGCGACGCGATTTGATTCGCGTCGCGCTTTGAGTGATCCGACCGCTTAAACGAGCTCGGCGCCTTGCGCCTCTATGCGCTCGAGCAATTGCCTGCAGCGAACGATCAACAGATTTCCGTCCCGTCGACGCATTGCAAGTGGCTTACTCGACAAGTCACGCCTGAATGTTTCCAGCGCGTCCAGCAGCGGCCGATACTGCAAGACGCTCGCCGCCCCAGACACGCGATGATGCCATTCGCGCAAGTGTTCCACCGTGCCGCGTGCGAGCAGTGGTTCGAGCGCGGCGAGATCGTCGCGGAACGAGGACACGAAGGCATCGAGAAGCGCCTTGACGGTCGCCTCGCTGCCCCAAAGTTGCGCCATCGCGCCAAGGTCGATTTCGTCTTCTTCCGCGTGCCTTGCTTCGGCGTCGCCGACTGCCCGTCCTTCCGGCTCAGGCGCGACCGTGTCCTTCAACCACCACCGGTTAAGATGCTCGCGCAGCGTCGCGAGCCGAGTGGGTTTGATGAGGCAATCGTCCATACCCGCGTCGCGGCACATGGTGCGCTCCTCGGCCGCCGTGCTAGCGGTGATGCCGAGAATCGGCAGGCGGACCGCTGTTCCCGCTTCGTTGGCGCGCACGCGTCTCGTCAGTTCGTAGCCGGTCATGTTCGGCATATGGCAGTCCGTGATCAGAAAGCCGTAATGCGTTTGTTCGAGCGCCGCGAGCGCCTCGACGCCATCCTGCACAACATCGCAGGCGAACCCGAGCAACGAAAGCTGGTGGCGAATCAACTCCTGATTAACGGGATGATCCTCCGCCACGAGCACGAGCCTGCCGTTGCGCAAAGCATCCGCGCGGTCGGGCGCTTCCTTCTTCGGTTCGAGGCCCATCGTCGCGCGCGCCGCAATCTGCGGCATGCCGGTCAAGGCCGCGACGCAGGCAGCGCCAAGCCCTCGCCAGGAGATCGGATTGATGCTGACGCGAATATCGTCTTCAAGAATTCGATAACCCGTTGGCTTCGGCTTTTCCGTCGCGTGAATGACGCGGGAGCTGAACGGCAGCTTGTCCTTGTGCGTATCGCTTAGAAATACGATATCGACGCCTTCGAACGTCTCCAGAAGCATTAGGCTCGGGCTATCCGACGGAATGCGCTGAAGCACCAGACCGAGCGCCTGTCCGTAGTTCACCAACGCGTCGGCGACGCGATCTTCGTCGATCGCCACGATGCCCCTCCGGCCGCGCAAGCCGTCGATCTGATACTGCAAAGTCTCGACCGGCAGTTCGAGGCGAAGCGTCATGGATGTGCCGACGCCTACTTCGCTCTGCAACGTTAGTGTGCCACCCATCAAGTCCACGAGCCGATTGACGATAGTCAGTCCGAGGCCCGTACCGCCGAAGCGTCGGGTAGTGGACTTTTCCGCTTGCACGAACGGCTCGAAGAGACTCGCCTGCGCCTCGGACGCGATACCAATGCCCGTGTCCTTCACGCAGAGTTCGAGCAGTTGAGTGGACTCCGTCGATCCCACTTCCCGTACGTGCACGGCGACTTCACCAGCGCTGGTGAACTTGATCGCGTTGCTCAGCAGGTTGAAGATGATCTGCCTCAGACGCACGCTGTCGCCCTGCACGGTAGCCGCCACTTCCGGCGCGACATTGACTCGCACGCGCAAGCCCTTTTCGTGTGCCCTGCCCGCCAGCAAGCCGACGGCGCTATCGACGAGTTCGCGTAAATCGATCGCGGTCGGCTCGATCGTCAGGCGGCCTGCTTCGATCTTCGAATAGTCCAGGAGATCGTCGAGAATCTGAAGCAAGGCGCTGGCTGAATCCTGAATCATGCCGAGCATTTGCGACTGATCCGGATTGAGCGGCGTATTTTCGAACACTTCGACGAGACCCAGAACGCCGTTCATAGGCGTGCGGATTTCGTGGCTCATCATGGCGAGAAAATCGTCCTTCGCTCTCGATGCGGCTTCCGCGATATCTCTCGCCCGCGCAAGCTCTTCAGCGCGCGCGTGCTCGACGCTCGCATCCACCCAATATCCGCTCCAGACCACGGCGCCGTCGTCTTCGCAATGAGCGACGAGGTCTGCGCGAAACCAGCGCGTCACGCCCCCGACGACGGCTCGAAATTCCGTATGCAAGGGTTCGAGCGTGAGCGATGACCGCTCGATTTCCGCCAGCAGGCGCACGCCGTCCTCGGAATTGACTTGACGCAATACCTTGAGCGGATCGTTAGCCAACGCTCCAAGATCGAGGCCAAGCAGTTGCCGCGTGTCACCGTCGATATACGGAAGGCTGTAAGCGCCATCGCGCGCACGCCGCAGTTGGAAGACGACAGCGGGAAGCGAGCGTGTAACATCGTGCAGGCGCCGTTCCGTGCGACGGGCGTGCATCTCGGCGTCGCGAATATCGGTAATGTCGATCATCGTGCCGACCACGCCTGCTCGCTCGCCGCCCGGTGCCAGAAACGCACCGGTCCAGAAGAGGCCGTAACGCGACCTGCCGAACTCGTCGAAGAACTCGGCCTCGACTTCCTGACGCTTGCCCGTGGCGAGCGTGCAACCGGAGAGATCGTGCAGCAAACGGCTGTGCTTTGCTCCCCACGCGCCCACTTCGAGCGCCGTCTGTCCGACGATATCCGTCCTGCGAACGCCCAGGGCCTCCTCGAATGCACGGTTGACCGCGACGTAGCGATTGTCCATGTCCTTCGCGACAAGCGGATACGGCACGACTTCCATCATGGTCTGCTGGAAGCTCAACTGCGTCGCGAGTTGCTGTTCGATGGTGAGACGCTTTCGCATTTCCCGCTGCAACAGGACGAACGCACGAAGCGTGACGATCAAAACGGCCAGCACGCCAATGAGTGCAGGCAGCAGGCGCAGTGCGGTAACGCTCAGAACACGGGACGGCGCTGCCGAGACATAAACGTTCGAGAGCGCGTCGTTAGCGCGAAACATGAAGGCATCCGCATCGATAGGCGGAATGCTTTCCCTGGCGGGCGAGATTTCAGCCGCAGTCGCGCGCGCGTCAGGCGCGACACTATCCGCGTGCACCTCCGTGCAATACGGTGACAGGAGCACGACGAGCAGGAACCAGCAACGCACGACGACGGAACTCAAATCGAATCTCTCAAGGTAAAAGTCGGCGTCGTTGAAAGGACACCGCATTGGAAATCTTGCGTACGCCGCAACACACGTCGTCGCAGGCGCCGTCGAACAGTAAAGTCTGATACGCATCCGTTGGCGCAGACATCGGAACCGTCTTAAATAATTCTGATGACGCCAACCGTTCACTTCAGTCAGACGAGGCCCACCTGCCTGAAATACTCGACGAGATCGGCCTCCGAACTTAGGCCCAGCTTCCGCATGCCACTGCGTTTCTGAGTAGCAATGGTTTTACTGCTTCGTCCAAATCGGCTTGCAATCTCGTGCACCACCATGCCACTGGCATACAGCCGAAACACTTCCCACTCGCGCCGGCTCAATACGCCGACGCATGCGGGCATGGTTTCTGGAAGGCTGCTCAACGCATCTATGGCAAGCGGCGAGGCGAACCGTCTGCCTGCGCTGATGGCCGCAATTGCGGTTTCGAGAGACTCCAGTCCGTCGCGCTTGTCGACCACACCGTCGACGCCCATTCGTATGAGTCCCGCTAGCATTCGAGCTTGTGAAAGCATGGTGATGACGACCAGCCTCGGCCGCTCGATCCGACTCGAAAAACGCCTCAGAAATGTGATGGAACTGCTCTCACCTTCCATCCCCTGCATTCCAATGTCAGAAAAGACAAAGTCACAAGCAGTCGAATCCAGCGCTTCGGCCAGCTCTTGGGTGTCGTGCGCCGTCGCCACTACTTCGATGGCGCCGTCCCGTTCGAGATAGGTCTTAATACCCTTCACGACAATTGGGTGATCATCGGCGATGATTGCCCTCAGCGGCATTCGTGTTTTCATTGGTCTCTTTTATTTTAAGAGCCGGCATGCCCTTCTAACGAGGGCAGTTCGTCTCTACGCCGGCCGGTCAAAGCTGCTTGTAAGCGCGCGTCAGATCAGGTCCGTGTCCGCAACGAAGCGATACAAATCTGCGTCCGTGGACAGATCCAGCTTGCGCATGGCGGCGCATTTCTGAGCGCTGATGGTCTTTACGCTACGGCCCAGCTTCCTTGCGATCTCAGTCACGTTGGCACCGCGCGCATAGTTTTCAATGACTTCCATCTCCCGGCTAGTCAGTCTCTGCCGAATGAACAGAGCGTGACTTTCCGTATTCGCAATGGCCAAAGCTCGGCGAATTGCAGGTCCGAGATAGGTCTCGTTGGCAATGACCGAGACGATCGCGACGTAGATGAGGTCAAGCCGGTCCTCTTTGCTGAGGAACGCGTGCGCGCCCGCGTCCAGCGCCTGCTTGATGAGCGTCGCGTTATCGGTGCGCGATAGCACGACAATGTGCACATTCGGATAAGTCGCAGAAATATGCTGTACGAGTTGAACGCCGTCACCGTGGCGTCCCCCAGGCATGAAGAAGTCGACGATGGCCACGTCGCATTCGCCGCGTGCCAGACACTCGTCGAGCTGCGTGGAATCGATGCTTCGACTCACCACTTCTACATTGGGAAAATTCCCAGCCAGCCGTTCGATAGCAAGAATAACGAGCGGATGATCGTCCGCTATTGCTAACCGAATTCTCCTGGCATGCGAGAACACTTGACTTTCATTCAATGATTCCATCACTTAAAACCTTCACGCGTTGAGCGAACTCAAATTCATTCTTGACACCGATAAGAATCGGATACCGAAACATTAAAAAACATAAGATGCATCCGAATTCGAACTCACCACGCCGATAACTCAGCCGAGTCCTTGAGCGCGTACAAAAGCGAACAAACCTGGATCGTTTCTGATTCCAAGCTTGTTCATCGCATCTCGCTTCTGTCGACTGATAGTGCGTACATCGCGGTTCAACGCTTTGGCGATTTCGGTGATCGTGCGACCCTTGGCGAACAAACGAACGACTTCTTCTTCCCGGGGCGAAAGCCGCGGTTCCTCTGGTGATGATTCGGTTTCCGCGCCCGCTTCCGCTAACGCGGTAACAAAAGACCCACTGACATAACGGCGATCGATTCCCGCATGGCGCACGGCAGTCGCCACGAGTTCAATAGCCTCCGCCTTATTCACGAGTCCGATGGCACCGGCATTCAGAATAGAACGAAGAATCGCGACATTACTGACGCTCGTCAGCACGACGATTTTGATGCTTGGCCACTCTTGCCTGACTCTACGAATCAGCCGTAATCCGTCTAGCGCGTCCGGCCCCGGCTCAGGCATGGCGAAATCCGTGACAAGCACGTCACATGGCGTCTTCGTGAGTTCGACCACGAGACTGCTCGCATTATTCGCCTCACCGACGACATCAATCCCCTCGTCGGCCTTCAAAAGCGCCTTTACCCCAAGGACCACGAAAGGATGATCGTCGGCCAGCACTATGCGAAGTTTCAAAGTCGCCCCCCTCATTGATGTTGTTGATTTTAGATTTTGGTCAGAACGCATTTATTGCTTTATGCAACCAACGAAGTCTCTCTTCTGCTACGTTGCTTGAACTCGATAAAGATCGAGTAAACATCTGAACTCAATAAAAGAATGCCAAAAAGCAGCAAGTAACTAAACGTTAAAAATTCGATGAGTCAAAGTAGGACGCAAACAATCCGCGCACCATAGGATTACTCCGATTAGACTGCCATGACTCTTCGTTGGTCCGTATAAAGCCTCATATTCGCGGTTAATTAGAAGCGTAATACGGCTGCGGGAATCGCGGAGAGCCTCGAAGTGATATTTCGGAAAGCGCCTTGCCGATTTTGGTACAAAAAAAAGCCTCCGACAATTAATGCCGGAGGCTCAGTGTTTAAACGAATTTGTTGCGACTCGTCAGAACGGGATATCGTCGTCCATGTCTTCAAAACCGCCGCCCGCAGGTTGGCTCGGACGGCTCGATCCGCCACCCGCTCCACCGCCCGCAGCGCGCCCGCCTGCCGGCGCGCGGCCGCCACCACCGCCGCCGCCTGAGCGCTCCATCGGCGCGCTGCGGCTGTAGCCGCCGTCATCGCCGCCGCCTGCTCCGCCGCGGCCACCGAGCATTTGCATCTGATCGGCAACGATCTCGGTCGAATAGCGCTCTTGCCCCGCCTGATCGGTCCACTTGCGCGTGCGAATGCGCCCTTCGATATACACCGACGAGCCCTTCTTCAAATACTCGTTCACGATCTCGGCAAGACGCCCGAAGAACGCCACGCGATGCCACTCCGTGAGTTCCTTCATCTCGCCGGACGACTTTTCCTTGTAACGGTCGGTCGTCGCGAGACGAATGTTGGCCACGGCGTCGCCGCTCGGAAGGTAGCGCGTTTCCGGGTCGGCGCCCAGATTGCCTACGAGAATGACCTTGTTGACAGATGCCATGATTTCTCCGGTAAATTCCTTGCCCACTAGCAATCATGCGACGTTATCAGTTCAACCCTCTTCCACGGAAGAGGACGGGAAACATCGCACTGCCTCAATATGATTAATACAGATTCGCTACGCCGCGCGCTCGACCCTGCGCGGCGGCGCCTTCATTTTCGACGCGACGATCAACCATGCCAGCACCAGCGCCGAACACGAGAAGAACACCGCACTCGGGCCATCCAGCTTGAGCAGCCAGCCGCCGATCACGCCACCAAGCGCGAGCCCGATAGACTGCGTCGTGTTGTACACCCCGGCGGCCGCGCCCTTGCGGGTGCCTGGCGCCAGTTTGGACACAAGCGAAGGTTGCGACGCCTCCAGCACGTTGAAGCCCAAGAAGTACACAAACAGGATCGCGGCCACAGACCATAGCGTATGGGGAGCCGCGCCTAATAACAACTGGCCGATCAGGATAAGAAAAATCGCACTCAACATGACCGCTTTCATCTTGCCGCGCTTCTCGGCGGCGATGATTGCCGGAACCATCATCACGAAAGCGAGGCCCATCACCGGAAGATAAATCTTCCAGTGCGAGGCGACCGGTAATCCGCCCGCTTCGAGAATGCGCGGCACGACGAGAAAGAGCGCAGTTTGGGTTGCGTGCAGCACCAGCACGCCGAAGTTCAGACGCAGCAACTCGACGTTGTGCAGCACCTCGGCGAATGGTGCCTTGACGTGAACCGGCGGCACGGGCGGGTCCGGCACGACCCACAGGACCACGCCGACCGCGACGATCGACAGCACGCCGATCACCGTGAACAAGCCGCTCATGCCGATCCAGTGGAACAGGATCGGTGCGCCAACGATAGCGACCGCGAACGAGACGCCGATGCTCGCGCCGACCATCGCCATGGCCTTGGTGCGATTTTCTTCTTCAGTTAGATCGGCGATGAACGCGATCACCGCCGACGACACCGCGCCCATGCCCTGAATCACACGTCCGGCGATGATCCACGCCATGGAGTGCCCTGCCGCCGCCACGAAGCTGCCGAGCGCGAACACGAGCAGGCCGAATGCGATCACGGGTTTGCGGCCCAGCTTGTCCGAAATCCAGCCATAGAAGATGTAGAGCATGGACTGCGTGACGCCGTAAGCGCCGAGCGCTATGCCGACGAGAAACACGTCATCGCCGCCAGGGATGGTTTTCGCGTAAATGGAAAACACCGGCATGATCATGAAGAGGCCGAGCATGCGCAGCGCGAAGATCGCGGCGAGCGACACGGTTGCGCGCAATTCCGGCGCGGACAAACGTGTGGACGTGGCAGACGGATTGGACATCAGGAACGGAAATGGGTGAGGGTCGCGACTGGCCTGACGCGTGGGGAGCGCGGCGCGGCCGCCTTGTTCTGGCTCGAAACGGCACTATATGCGACACACGGCTGCTCGCGCGCCGCACGACCTGCGGCCATTAACGCGAAGGCGCCTGGGAAACGGAAAAGCCGTTGGAAAGCCGCCGAGAAGCCTTGAGAGCCCCTGAGAGCCCCCGAGAGCCTTTTGGCACGGGCGCCGCACCCTGCAAAAGTCGTTATAGTAGCAGGTTTAGCCCCCTTACTTTGTCGTCCGGTAGTCGCAGGAAACCCCGCGCCACGACCTAAAAGACGCCCGAAAGACCCCCGAAAGAACCCGGAAGAGACTCGTGGAAGAAATTCGTATTCGTGGGGCTCGCACCCACAATTTGAAGAACGTCAATCTCGACTTGCCGCGTCACAAGCTGATTGTGATTACGGGGTTGTCCGGGTCGGGCAAGTCGTCGCTCGCATTCGATACGCTTTACGCCGAAGGTCAGCGCCGCTATGTCGAGAGCCTCTCGGCGTACGCGCGGCAATTTCTGCAGCTGATGGAAAAGCCGGATGTCGATTTGATCGAAGGCCTCTCACCGGCCATTTCGATCGAACAAAAAGCCACCTCGCATAATCCGCGTTCGACGGTCGGCACCGTCACCGAGATTCACGATTATCTGCGACTGCTGTTTGCGCGCGTCGGCACACCTTATTGCCCCGATCATCTGATTCCGCTCGAAGCGCAAAGCGTCTCGCAGATGGTCGATGCCGCGCTCGCGCTGCCCGAGGAAACCAAGCTGATGATCCTCGCGCCCGTCGTCGTGGATCGCAAGGGCGAGCACGTCGAATTATTCGAAGAGATGCAGGCGCAGGGCTTTATCCGCTTTCGCATTCGTTCGGGCGGCGGCACGGCGAACGAAGGCGTCGCGAAAATCTATGAAGTCGACTCGCTGCCGAAGCTCAAGAAGAACGACAAGCACACCATCGACGTGGTGATCGACCGGCTTAAAGTGCGCCCGGACATGAAGCAGCGCCTGGCGGAATCGTTCGAGACCGCGCTGCGTCTCGCCGATGGCCGCGCGATCGCGCTCGAAATGGATACCGAGAACGAAAAGCTCTTCAGCTCGAAGTTCGCGTGCCCGATCTGTTCGTACTCGCTGCCGGAACTGGAGCCGCGCCTTTTCTCGTTCAACAATCCGATGGGCGCATGCCCGGAATGCGACGGCTTGGGCCAGATCACGTTTTTCGATCCGAAGCGCGTGGTCGCGCATCCTTCGCTCTCGCTCGCGGCGGGCGCGGTGAAGGGCTGGGACCGGCGCAATCAGTTCTATTTTCAGATGCTGCAAAGTCTCGCGGCGTTCTACGAATACGACATCGACGCGCCGTTCGAGGAACTGCCGGAAAAGGTGCGCAAGACGCTTTTGTACGGTTCGGGCAAGCAGGTCATTCCGTTCTCGTACATCAACGAGCGCGGGCGCGCTTCGGTGAGAGAGCACGCGTTCGAAGGCATTCTGCCGAATCTGGAGCGTCGTTATCGCGAAACGGACTCGGCCGCCGTGCGCGAGGAACTGGCGAAGTATCAGAACAATCAGGCGTGCCCGGCCTGCGAGGGCACGCGTCTGCGCCGCGAGGCGCGTTTCGTCAAAGTCGGTTCCGGCGATGACGCTCGCGGCATCTACGAAGTCAGCGGCTGGCCGTTGCGCGATACGCTCGGCTACTTCCAGACGCTGCGGCTCGACGGCGCGAAAGGTGAGATCGCGGACAAGGTGGTCAAGGAAATCGTCGCGCGGCTGTCGTTCCTGAATAACGTCGGGCTCGATTACCTGTCGCTCGAACGCAGCGCCGAAACGCTCTCGGGCGGCGAGGCGCAGCGCATCCGGCTCGCGTCGCAGATCGGCTCGGGCTTGACCGGCGTGATGTACGTGCTCGATGAGCCGTCCATCGGCCTGCATCAGCGCGACAACGACCGGCTCATCGCCACGCTCAAGCATCTGCGCGATATCGGCAACTCGGTGATCGTGGTCGAGCATGACGAAGACATGATCCGCATGGCCGATTACGTCGTCGACATGGGGCCGGGCGCGGGCGTGCATGGCGGCGTGATCGTCGCGCAAGGCACGCCGAATCAGGTGCAGAAAGACCCGAATTCGATCACGGGACAGTATTTGTCGGGCAAGCGGACTATCGGTTATTCGTCCGAGCGGACCGCGCCGGACGAGCGGCAGCTTCGTATTGTCGAGGCGTATGGCAATAATCTGAAGCGCGTGACGCTCGATTTGCCCGTCGGGCTTCTGACTTGCGTGACCGGCGTCTCGGGTTCGGGCAAGTCCACGCTCATCAACGACACGTTGCAACACGCGGTCGCCCAACATTTGTACGGATCATCGACCGAGCCCGCGCCGTATGAATCCATCGAAGGTCTCGAACACTTCGACAAAGTGATCGCCGTCGATCAATCACCGATCGGCCGCACGCCGCGCTCGAACCCGGCCACTTATACCGGACTGTTCACGCCCATCCGCGAACTCTTCGCCGGCGTGCCGGCCGCGAAAGAGCGCGGTTACGATCCCGGCCGTTTTTCGTTCAACGTGAAGGGCGGACGCTGCGAGGCGTGTCAGGGCGATGGCGTCATCAAGGTCGAAATGCACTTCCTGCCGGATGTCTATGTGCCCTGCGACGTATGCCACGGCAAGCGCTACAACCGCGAAACGCTCGACATTCAGTACAAGGGCAAGAACATCAGCGAAGTGCTCAACCTCACGGTGGAAGCCGCGCACGAGTTCTTCAAGCCGGTGCCGGTCGTCGCGCGCAAGCTGAAGACGCTGCTGGAAGTGGGCCTCGGTTATATCCGGCTCGGCCAGTCGGCGACCACGCTTTCAGGTGGCGAGGCACAGCGCGTCAAGCTTTCGCTGGAACTGAGCAAGCGCGACACCGGTCGGACTCTTTATATCCTCGATGAACCGACGACCGGTCTGCACTTCCACGACATCGCGCTTCTGCTCGAAGTGATCCACCGTCTGCGAGATCAGGGCAACACGGTCGTGATCATCGAGCATAATCTCGACGTGATCAAAACGGCGGATTGGGTCATCGACCTCGGTCCGGAAGGCGGCGCGGGTGGCGGCCAGATCATCGCTCAGGGAACACCCGAGCAGGTCGCGAAATCGAAAGCGAGCTTTACGGGCAGATATCTGGCACCCTTGCTGCAACGGCCCAAGTCGGCGGCGTAGCATGGTTGCGGCGCGTCACTTGCGCCGCGCGCCATAGCCGTTCGAAATGCGCCGCGATACGCGGCACGAATAACCGTCGCAAGCAGGGAAAAGGAACGCAGTCATGGCGAAGCGCAACGAAGCGGCCAACGAGGAGCGACGCATACGGGATCTTCCCGCGCGCCCCGTCAGGCTGACGAGCGACATGAGCATGCCGAAGTTGTCCGCCGTGGAGATCGGCAGCTATCTGGCGGCGTTCGCGGGTATGTACCTGGTTTTGCAGCTCAAGTTGTTGGGCGGACTGCTCGCCGGCATGCTGGTGTTCCAACTGGTTCACATGATCGCGCCCGTGATCGAGCGGCACGTCATGAGCCGCGGCGCGCGGCTGGTGTCCGTCGTCATCATCTCCACGATCATCATCGGCGGGCTCACGTTCGCGACGATAGCCATCATCGAGCACTTCCAGCAAGACGTGCCGAGCCTGCAAAAATTGCTGGATCAGTTGATGAGCATCACGTCGCACGCAAGGCTGCGCGTGCCGGATTGGATCGCCAATTACCTCCCGGTCGATGCCGATCAGATGAAAGACCGCGCCGCCGACCTCATGCACAAGCACGCCGAGCAATTGCAGCAAGGCGGCAAGGAAATGGCGCGCGGCTTCGGGCATATTCTGATCGGCATGATCATTGGCGCGATCATCGCGGTCGGAGCGCCGAAGCAGGCGCATCGGTTGCCGTTATCCACCGCGCTCGTCACGCGCGTGTCGCGTTTTTCGGATGCCTTCCGCCGCATCGTCTTCGCGCAGATCAAGATTTCGGCGATCAACGCGGTTTTCACCGCGCTGTATTTGCTGGTCGCGTTGCCGCTCTTTCACGAGCGTTTGCCGCTGTCGAAGACGCTCGTGCTGATCACGTTCATCGTCGGTCTGCTGCCGGTAATCGGCAATCTCATTTCCAACACCATCATTGTCGGGATTTCGTTGTCGGTTTCGTTCGGCACGGCGGTGGCGTCGCTCGGCTTTCTCATCGTCATTCACAAGCTCGAGTATTTCCTGAACGCGCGCATCATCGGCGGGCAGATCGAGGCGCGCGCGTGGGAACTGCTGCTCGCCATGCTCGCGATGGAAGCCGCGTTCGGTCTTCCGGGCGTAATCGCCGCGCCGATTTTCTACGCGTATATCAAGCGCGAACTGATTTATTTGCGGCTCGTCTGAAGCGTGCATCGACATAAAAAAACCCCGCTGAATCTTTGAATTCAGCGGGGTTTCTCGTTTTGACGGCGATGCTTACCGGAACACCACCGTCTTGCTCCCATTCAGCACGACGCGATGCTCCACATGCCACTTCACCGCGCGCGCGAGCGTCACGCATTCGACATCGCGGCCAATGGCGGTCAGTTGATCCGGCGTCATGTTGTGATCGACGCGCTCTACTTCCTGCTCGATGATCGGCCCTTCGTCGAGGTCGGACGTCACGTAATGGGCGGTCGCGCCGATCAGCTTCACGCCGCGATCGAACGCCTGATAGTACGGCTTCGCGCCCTTGAAGCTCGGCAGGAACGAGTGATGAATGTTGATCGCGCGGCCCGCGAGCTTGTCACACATTTCGGTGGAGAGAATCTGCATGTAGCGCGCGAGCACGACGAGGTCGGTATCGTTCTGGTCGATGATCTCCATCACGCGCGCTTCCTGCGCGGCCTTCGCCTGCGGCGTGCCGTTGAGAAGCGGCAGATGATGGAACGGAATGTCGTAGCTCGCGGCGAGCTGATAAAAATCCTTGTGATTCGACACGATAGCCGCAATGTCGATCTGCAACTGGCCCGTGCGATACCGGAACAGCAGATCGTTCAGACAGTGGCCGATCTTCGACACCATGATGACCACGCGCGGCTTCACCGATGCATCGTGCAACTCCCAGCGCATGCCGAACGTGTCGGCCAGTTCGCCGAACGACGTGCGCAGCGCATCGAGGCCGGGATCGCCGCCGACTTCCTGAAAATGCACGCGCATGAAGAACTCGCCGGTGTGGCTGTCGCCGAACTGCGCCGAGTCCAGAATGTTCGCGCCGAGATTGAACAGAAACCCGGAAACGGCATGCACGATTCCCGGACGGTCCGGGCACGACAACTTCAGGATGAAACTATGTTCGGTCGACATGACCCGGTTACTCCTTAATCATTGTTAGAGCGATGGCGGCGTGTAGAGCGCGGCGATGCCTTCGCACGCTTCCTCGTCGATCCAGCGGTGGCGCAGCAGGCAATCGAGGGTGGCGAGCGTCGCATCGACGGTGAATTCGCCTTCCTCGATCCAGCGCGCGACATCCTCGATGCGCGCCAGGCGATGTTCGCCGACTTCGCCGTCCTGATTTTGCGGCGTGAAGTCGTCCGGAAGCTCGATGTCGTAGACGAAAAGCTGCTCGGCCTGCGTGCCTTCGGGAATCATCTGCAGCACGTGGAGCGTGCCGCCGGGCGTGGCCGTCGACGCGAGTTCGGCCGGCATGCCCGCTTCTTCCCAGCATTCCTTCACGAGCGTCGGCTCGATATCCATACCCCAGCCGATGCCGCCCGCGACCACGTTGTCGAGCCTGCCGGGATCGACGGACTTGGTATCGCTGCGGCGCGCGATCCACAACCGCGGCGCGCCATCGCGATATTTTACGATGCCGTTCAGATGCACTGCGTAAGTCATCGTGCCGAAGAAGCGCGAGGCCGCGCGTTCGATGTACGCGAGCGGCGCTGCTTGGAAGTCGTTGCGAATCGCGTAGGTTTCGTTGCGCCAGCCGGGAATCTTGCCCTGCTGAGCGAGCGTGTCGATGACATCGTGAAGCGCGGCCGTGCGCGCATCGACGTCGTCCAGCGATGGATGCAGCCGCACCGCGGTTTCATCGACTACGAAGATGTTCGGCCAGCGCGTGAGCGATGCGACATCGAAAGCGCGGATCCAGCCGACGCGCTCCTCGCCGATCAGAAAAGGCACATGCAGGGTGGCGTCGAAATGGCGGGCAGCGGCGATCGAAGGCAGGGACATGAATGCTCCGGCAGGCTCAGCGGCCCGTGAAAGGCCGGAAATTGTAGCGCGGCCAATTGAATCGAAGGCTGGGCTCCCGCGCTCGCGGCTTGAGCGTTGGTGAGCGCTCGTGAGCGCTGGTAAGCGTTCGGTGAGCGCTGGTGAGCGCTGGTGAGTGTTCGTGGCGTTCGTGAGCGTTCGAAAGCGCCCGCCTCAATCCTTCAACGCGACGCGAATCCCGAGCGCGATGAACGTCACGCCAGCCACACGATCCAGCCACAAGCCCACGCGCGGACGGCGCTTGAGCCACGAACCGATCATGCCCGCGCCGATGCCGAAGAGCGAGAACACCACGACCGTTTGCAGCATGAACGCGCCGCCGAGTTCGAACATCTGCAGCATCACGCTTTGCGCGCCGTGCGGATCGACGAATTGCGGCAGAAACACGATAAAGAACAACGTGACCTTCGGATTGAGCATGTTGCCGATCACGCTCTGCCGGAACACGGTCGAAAGCGGTTGGCTCGCGCGTTCATGCGCGGTCGCGATGCCACGGCTGCGCAAAGCCTTAATGCCGATCCACACGAGATAAGCCGCGCCCGCGAGCTTCACGGCCTCGAACGCCATCGGCGACGAGCGCAAGAGCGCCGCAATGCCGAGCGCCGCGAGTGTCGTGTGAAAGATCACGCCGCACGCAAAGCCGAGCGCCGCCACGACGCCCGCAAGCCGTCCTTGCGAGATGCCGCGCGCAAGCACTTGCAGATTGTCCGGCCCCGGCGCGACGGTAATCGCCACCGATGCGGCAAGAAAGAGGAGGAAATTCGGCATCTCAATGCCCCGCGAATTCACAAACGGTGTAAAGCGGCACGCCGCTTTCACGCAGCAGTTTCGAGCCGCCCAGATCTGGCAAGTCGATGATCGCCGCCGCTTCCACCACTTCCGCACCGAGCCGGTCCAGCAGAATCTTGCCTGCCATCATGGTGCCGCCGGTCGCGACCAGATCGTCGACGAGCACGATGCGATCGCCCGGTTTGCACGCGTCTTCGTGAATCTCGACGGTCGCGCTGCCATATTCGAGCTCGTAGGACTGTGAGAGCGTCTTGTACGGGAGCTTGCCTTTCTTGCGGATCGGCACGAAACCAAGGCTCAGTTCGTACGCGAGAATCGGCCCGATGATGAAACCGCGCGCATCGAGACCGGCGATCGAATCGAGTTTTGCATCGATATAACGCTGCACGAACAGGTCGATCAACGTGCGTAGCGCGCGCCGGTCCTGCAAGACGGGCGTGATGTCGCGAAACTGCACGCCGGCCTGCGGCCAGTTTTCGACGGTGCGCACGCGCTCCTTGATGAAACGCGCGGCGTCCGGCGTGACGTTCGTAGGGGTAAAGGACATGACTTCTCCAAGTCCGCGCTGTGAGGCCGCGCCCGCCTTGACGATGAAGAGAAAAAGTTACGCTGCCCGGCGGCTGCGCGAAAGCCGCTCTTCGGCTTGCGCGAGCCCTTCGGGCATGCCGCGCAAGACGACGATGTCGTTCGCGCGCAGCTTGGTGTCGGGGGCGGGTTCGACGCCCCGGATGCCGTGGCGCCGGATCGCGGTGACCTCGACACCGTTGCCGACGAGCCCCAGATCGTCGAGCGAATGCCCGACCGCGTCCGATTTCTCGTCGATCGGTACGGATTGTAGCCGCACCTGCTCGTGGCCATCGTCGTCGTCATCGTCATCGGCGCCGTGGAAGTAGCCGCGCAGCATGCTGTAGCGCGCGTCGCGCATTTCCTCGACGCGCCGCACGACGCGGCGCATCGGCACGCCCATCAGCACGAGCGTGTGCGACGCCAGCATCAGGCTGCCTTCGACGATCTCCGGAATCACTTCCGTCGCGCCCGCTGCCGTGAGCTTTTCGAGATCGGCGTCGTCGACGGTACGCACGATCACCGGCAAGGTGGGCGCGAGTTCGTGGATGTTGTGGAGCACGCGCATCGCGGATGGCGTATTCGCGTAGGTGATCGCGACCGTCGCCGCGCGATGCAGACCCGCCGCGAGCAGCGATTCGCGGCGCCCGGCATCGCCGAACACGACCGATTCGCCGGCCGCCGCCGCTGCCGCCACGCGATCCGGGTCGAGGTCGAGCGCCACGTAGGAAATGCCTTCCTGCTCCAGCATGCGCGCGAGATTCTGCCCGGCGCGGCCGTATCCGCAAATGATCACGTGACCGCTTTGCTTGAGACTTTGCGTCGCGATCTTCGTCATTTGCAGCGATTGCAGCATCCATTCCGTCGACGACAGCCGCAGCACGATCCGGTCGGCGTTCTGGATGATGAACGGCGCGGCGAGCATGGACAGCAGCATCGCGGAAAGAATGGCCTGCAGGATGGTCGGATCGACGAGATGCGAATCCAGAATCAGATTCAGCAGCACGAAGCCGAATTCGCCCGCCTGCGCAAGCCCGAGACCCGTGCGCATGGCGACGCCCGGCGTCGCGCCGAACAGGCGCGAGAGCCCGGTGATCATCACGGCCTTGAGCAGAATCGGCAGGATCAGAAAGCCGAGCACGAGGAACGGATGCTCCCAGATCACGCGCGGGTTCAGGAGCATGCCGGTCGTCACGAAGAAAAGCCCGAGCAGCACGTCGCGAAACGGCTTGATGTCCTCTTCCACCTGATGCCGGTAAGGTGTCTCGGCGATCAACATGCCCGCGATGAATGCGCCGAGCGCAAGCGACAGCCCGAACTTGTCGGTGATGAACGCGGCGCCGAGCGTCACCAGCAACAGGTTCAGCATGAAGAGCTCTTGCGAGCGCCGGCGCGCGACCAGATCGAACCAGCGCGTCATGAACTTCTGGCCGATGAACAGCAGCACCGTCAACGCGACCACGATCTTGATTGCCGCGATGCCGAGCCACATCGCGAGTTGCGACGAATTGCCGTTGCCGAACGCCGCGATGATGATGAGCAGCGGCACCACCGCCAGATCCTGAAACAGCAACACGCCGAAGATGTTGCGACCGTGCTCCGATTCGAGTTCGAGCCGTTCCGCGAGCAGCTTGCTGACGATCGCGGTCGAGGACATCGACAACGCGCCGCCGAGCGCGAAGCTCGCCTGCCAGGACATCGAAATCCAGAAATTGGCGATCCAGCCGAACAGCAGCGCAAGCACGATGGTCGCCCCGACCTGGCTCGCGCCGAGTCCGAACACGATGCGCCGCATCGAGCGCAGCTTCGACAGCGAGAATTCGAGTCCGATGGAAAACATCAGGAACACCACGCCGAATTCGGCGAGATGCTGGGCGCGGTCGCTATCCGGCGCGATGCCGGCCGCATGCGGACCCACGATAATGCCGACGGTCAGATAACCGAGCATCGGCGGCAAATTGAAAAAGCGAAATACGACGACGCCTGCCACTGAGCAGAGCAGCAACAACAGCGTCATTTCGAGCGGAGAAATCATCCGTCCAGCGTCCTCGTTCGTCGGCGTTCCGGCACGCGCGAAGGTCGCGCGACGGTGTCGTGGAAAGGCCCCTGACGCCGGGGCCTGCGGGGGCGGATAGGCGGCGGCGCGTCACGCCCTCGAGCGGCGCGGCGAAGAAACGCCTTTGCTATACTCCGCGCATGATAGCGAAAATCAATGGCGACCGGGCACTGGGACTCGCTCGCGACGTGATCCAGATCGAAGCCGACGCCGTTCGCGGGCTTTCAGAACTTCTCGACGAAAACTTCACGAACGCAGTCGAAACGCTGCTTGCCTGCCGCGGGCGCGTGGTCGTGTCCGGCATTGGCAAGTCGGGACACGTGGCGCGCAAGTTCGCCGCCACGCTCGCAAGCACGGGCACGCCGGCGTTCTTCGTGCATCCGGCCGAGGCGAGCCACGGCGACCTGGGCATGGTCACGGCCGACGACATTTTCATCGCGTTGTCCAACTCGGGCGAAACCGAGGAACTCGTCGCTATTTTGCCGCTCATCAAGCGTCTTGGCGCAAAACTCATCGCCATTACGGGACGGCCCGAATCCAGCCTCGCGCAACTTGCGGACATGCATCTGAACGTGCGCGTCGAAAAGGAAGCGTGTCCCATGAATCTCGCGCCCACGGCCAGCACCACGGCCGCGCTTGCCATGGGCGATGCCCTCGCCGTCGCCGTGCTCGATGCGCGCGGCTTCGGTCCCGAGGATTTCGCGCGTTCGCATCCGGGCGGCGCGCTCGGCCGGCGCCTCCTGACTTATGTGCGCGACGTAATGCGCGTGGGCGACGAAGTGCCGGTCGTCTCGCTCGACGCCACGGTATCGGACGCGCTCTTTCAGATCACAGCCAAGCGCATGGGCATGACGGCGGTCATCAATGGCGATCGTCACGTGGAAGGCATCTTCACGGACGGCGACCTGCGTCGCATCCTGCAGCGCGACGGCGATTTCCGCGCGCTGAAACTCGCCGATGTCATGACGCGTAATCCGCGCACGATCGGTCCGGACCATCTTGCCGTCGAAGCCGTGGAACTGATGGAGCGCTTTCGTATCAATCAGATGCTGGTCGTGGACGCCGACGCGACACTGATCGGCGCGCTGAACATGCACGACCTCTTTTCCAAGAAGGTGATCTGATGGCGCAAACGCCTTCTTCCGCCGCTTCTGACGCATCCGCCGCGTCCGCTATCGAACGCGCGAGCCGCGTGAAGCTCATGATTTTCGATGTCGACGGAGTCTTCACCGACGGCAGCCTCTTCTTCACCGCCGAAGGCGACGCGATGAAATCGTTCAACTCGCTCGACGGCCACGGCGTGAAGATGCTTCAGTCGGTCGGCGTGCAGACGGCGATCATCACGGGCCGCAAGTCGGGCATCGTCGCGGCGCGCGCGAAGGAACTGGGCGTCACGCATCTTTATCAGGGCGTCGCGGACAAGACCGTTGCCCTCGCCGAGTTGCTCGCCGCGACCAAAATAGCAGCCGACGAAGCCGGCTACATGGGCGACGACTGGCCCGACCTCGCCGTGATGCGCCGCTGCGGTTTCGCGGCCGCGCCGGCGAACGCGCATCCGGAGGTGATCCAACGCGTGCATTTCGTGGCCGAAGCGCGTGGCGGTCAAGGCGCGGTGCGCGAAGTCTGCGACGTCATCTTGCGCGCGCAGAACCGCTACGACGCGCTGCTAGCCGCGGCGCTCGGAGAATAAGCCAATGCCTCGTCCCGGCCGTTTCTCCTCCTTGCTGCCGCTCGTCGCCATGGCGGCGCTCGCGGGCATCACCTATTGGCTTCTGCAGAGCACGCTGCCGTCCGGCGCGCCCGCGCCCGAGCAGCCAAAGCGTCATACCGCCGATTACTTCGCCGAGAATTTTTCCGTCTCCGAACTCGATACCTCGGGCACGACGCAGTATCGCCTTACGGCCAAGTCCATGGTGCATTACGAAGACGACGAAAACAGCGACCTGACGCTGCCCGCCATGCGCATGTTCCAGCCGCAAAAGCCCACCGTCACGGCGACGGCGCAGCGCGGCACGGTGAACGGCGACGTGTCCATCGTCGATCTCTACGACAACGCCCGCATCCTGCGCGCAGCCGGTTTCGGCGATCCGCAGATGCAAGCGGATTCGCAGCATTTTCGCGTGCTGGTGAACGACGATGTCATCGAGACGGAAAAACCGGTTAGACTTCAGCGCGGCCCGTCCGTGATGACGGCCAACGGCATGAACTACAACAACGTGACCCGGGAAATGAAGCTCTTTGGTAACGTGCGCGGCGCGATAGCCGCGTCGGACATCAATGGCGGCTCGTCAAAGTAACCTAGTTATCCCGGCAAATCCTTCCGAATTTTGTGACTGCATGAACCAAAGCTTCCCTCGTCCCGATGGCGGCCACACGCGCGCAATGTTCGCGCGCCGCACCGCGCACGCCGTGCGGGCCGGGCTCGCGGCCGCCCTGGTCTCGCTGACTTCGCTTACCGCGATGCTGGCGCTGCCAACTGCGGCGCACGCCGAAAAGGCCGACCGCGACAAGCCGCTCAACATCGAAGCGGACAACATGTCCTACGACGACCTGAACCAGAAGAACGTGTTCACCGGTCACGTCGTCGCGACCAAAGGCACGATCGTCATCAAGGCGGATCGCGTCGATGTCACGCAAGATCCACAGGGCTATCAGTACGCGACCGGCACCTCGACCGGCAACAATCTCTCGTACTTCCGTCAAAAGCGCGATGGTCTCGATGAGTACATCGACGGCAACGCGGTTCGTATCGACTACGACGGCAAGAACGACTTCACCAAACTCACGACGCGCGCCACCGTGCGCCGCCTGCAAGGCCTGACCAAGGTGCAGGACGAAGTGCACGGCAGCGTCATCACCTACGACGGTCAGAAAGACTTCTACACGGCAACCGCTGGCAAGGACGTGGCCTCACCAGGCAATCCGACCGGCCGCGTGCGCGCCATGCTCGCGCCGCGCAGCGGCAACGCGGCGTCGCTGGATGGCCCGCCCGCCACGCTTGCACCGTCGAACACTCTAAAGGGAACGCCGCAGCAGTGAACTCGCCAGCCATGCCCCACCGTAAGCCGGAAGGCCAGTCGAGCTCGCTGGTCGTGCGCAATCTGAAGAAGCGTTACGGCTCGCGCACCGTGGTGAAAGACGTGTCGCTCGATGTGAAGAGCGGCGAAGTCGTCGGTCTGCTTGGGCCGAACGGCGCAGGCAAGACTACGTCGTTTTATATGATCGTCGGCCTCGTGCCGCTCGACGCAGGCGAAATCGTGCTCGACGATACCTCGATCAGCCTTCTGCCCATTCACCAGCGCGCGCATCTCGGTTTGTCGTATCTTCCGCAGGAAGCCTCGGTGTTTCGCAAGCTCACCGTCGAGCAGAACATTCGCGCGGTGCTCGAACTGCAGACGGACGAAACGGGCAAACGCCTGTCCAAAGACGCCATTACACAGCGCGCCGAAGCCCTGCTCGATGAACTGCAGATTGCGCATCTGCGTGAGAATCCGGCATTGTCGCTGTCGGGCGGCGAGCGCCGGCGCGTTGAAATTGCGCGCGCGCTTGCAACTAACCCGAGCTTCATCCTGCTCGACGAGCCGTTCGCGGGCGTCGATCCTATCGCGGTGCTGGAAATCCAGAAAATCGTGAAGTTTCTGAAGCAGCGCAACATCGGCGTGCTGATCACGGACCACAACGTGCGCGAGACGCTCGGCATTTGCGACCACGCGTACATCATCAGCGATGGCAGCGTGCTGGCAGCGGGTGCGCCGAGCGAGATCATCGAGAATGAAAACGTGCGGCGCGTTTATCTGGGTGAGCATTTCCGCATGTAACGCGTAGGACGAAAGGCGCGTGTACCGCGCCGCATCAAGTCGCAAGTGCAATTTTTACGTGCCGCCCACCGAGGCGGCACACGCTTTTTTGGATTCGCCGCGAGGTTTCGCGCGCGTGGCAAACTCTCTACAATGAATAAAAATTTGCCATGAAAGCCAGCCTCCAACTCCGACTATCGCAGCATCTTGCGCTGACCCCACAACTGCAGCAGTCCATTCGGCTGCTGCAGTTGTCGACGCTCGAATTGCAGCAGGAAGTGGCAATGGCCATCGCGCAAAATCCGCTGCTCGAGAACGAGGACGACTGGATCGCGAGCCCGCTGCGCGTCGCGGCAGACGGCTCGCTGATCTCGTCTCCCGCTTCGAACAATTCGGCGCCCGAACCCATGATGAGCAACGGCTCGTCATCGAGCACGTCGAGTTCCGATCGCTCGGAGAACGGCGAGCCGCAAGGTGTCGACGAATACAACGGCATGGGCTCCGACAACGGTGCGGACTCGAGTTCGTGGAACCTCGAAGACTATGGCCGTTCGAACAATGCCTCCGACGACGACGATCTCCCGCCGCTGCAAATCCACGAATCGACCACGACGCTGCGCGACCATCTGACCGCGCAGTTGCGCATGACGTCGGCGAACCAGCGCGATCGCGCGCTGATCACGTTCCTGATCGAGTCATTGGACGAAGACGGTTATCTCACGGCTACGCTCGAAGAAGTCCAGGCCGATCTGCCCGACGAACTTGAAGTCGATGTCGACGAACTTAGCGCGGCACTCGCCTTGCTGCAGAGTTTCGATCCGCCCGGTGTGGGCGGCCGCTCGGCATCCGAATGTTTGAAGCTGCAATTGCTGCGACTGGATGGTTCGCCCACGCGCACGCTCGCGCTGGACATCGTCAACAATCATCTGGAATTGCTTGCCGCGCGAGATTTCACGCGTCTGCGCAAGCATCTGAAGGCGAGCGACGATTCGCTCCGGGACGCGCATTTGCTGATCAAGTCATTGGAGCCGTTTCCAGGAGCTGCCTATGGCAAGAGCGAAGCCGATTACGTCGTACCGGACATTCTCGTGCGCAAGATGTCTGGCGGGTGGACCGCCGAGTTGAATCCGGAGATTGTGCCGAAGCTGCGTATCAACCACTTGTACGCGAACATTTTGCGCAACAACCGTGGTGATCCGGGCAGCGGTTCGTTGCGGCAACAACTTCAGGAAGCGCGCTGGCTCATCAAGAATATTCAGCAGAGATTCGAGACGATTCTTCGCGTCGCGCAGGCCATTGTCGAGCGTCAGAAGAACTTCTTCGCTCATGGCGAAATCGCCATGCGGCCCTTGGTTTTGAGGGAAATTGCTGATACGCTGGGTTTACACGAGTCGACGGTTTCACGCGTGACGACCGGAAAGTACATGCTCACCCCATTCGGGACGCTTGAATTTAAGTACTTCTTCGGATCGCATGTTTCGACTGACACTGGAGGCGCGGCATCGTCCACGGCGATCCGGGCCCTCATCAAGCAACTGATAGGAGCGGAAGACCCTAAAACTCCTCTTTCAGACAGCCGCATCGCCGAACTGCTGGCGGAACAAGGCTTCGTGGTCGCGCGGCGCACTGTCGCCAAGTATCGCGAGGCACTGAGAATTCCCGCAGTGAATCTGCGCAAGTCTCTTTGACCCGTCTCTATAGTCTGTCGCATGTCGCGACGGACGTTTACCGGCCGCAGCGCAAATGCGCGGACGAGCCGGCCGGTGCGCCCTTCCTCACGCGCTCGTAGCTCATGCGCTCTGGAGTCGCATCGCCGACCGGTATCGGACGAGCCTTGGCCTGGCGGCCATCAGCTTGGAGAGCAACTATGAACTTGAAGATCAGTGGACACCACCTCGAATTGACGCCTGCGTTGCGCGAGTACGTGATCACGAAACTGGACAGGGTGCTGCGTCACTTCGATCAAGTGATCGACGGCAGCGTTGTCCTCTCGGTCGACAATCATAGGGAAAAGGACAAGCGGCAAAAGTGTGAAATCAATTTGCACGTGAAGGGCAAGGACATTTTCATCGAGAGTTGTGACGTTGATATGTACGCGGCCATCGATCTGATGGTGGACAAGCTGGATCGTCAGGTCATCAAGCACAAGGACAAGATCCAGGGCCACGCTCACGAGGCCATCAAGTACCGCGCCGAAGCGCAAGAACTGGAAGCGCCGTCGCCCTGAATGCGGCGCGTCGCGTGATCCGAGGTCGTTTTGCACGTGCCCGCCGCCAGCCGGTGGGCGGGTTTGGAGGGAATCCTCCAACCTTGGCCGAACAGTCATCGAGAGCACAGACCAGAGCAAAGCCGCCCGCCTTGGCGGCTTTTTTGTTGGGAATCGGTTACGAGTCAGCACAAGCCATTGATTTCCCGGGTTTTGTACTGCACATTGAGTTGCAAATAGGGCAATGGCGCGCCGCACCATCACGCATTACCCTGTTCTATAATGGCCCGGTTGTTACAGGGGTTAACCAAACAGATACGCTGCAGGAAGCCCAAGCGCATTTTCCGTCCGATCGTCGCCGTGCGCGCTTACAGTAGCCACGATGAGGAGCTATCAGGCCACGCATCAGCCTGCCAACATGAATCGTTTAGCTAAATTTCTTCCCATCGAGAACGTGGTTCTCGGACTGGCCGTTACCAGCAAGAAGCGTGTATTCGAGCAGGCGGGTCTGATTTTCGAGAACCAGAACGGCATCGCCCGCAGCATCGTCACCGACAATCTTTTCGCTCGTGAGCGTCTCGGCTCGACTGGCCTTGGCGAAGGCGTCGCCATTCCGCATGGCCGCATCAAGGGGCTGAAGCAACCGCTCGCCGCCTTCGTGCGCCTGGCGGAGCCTGTCGCGTTCGAATCGCCCGACGGGCAGCCGGTTTCGCTCCTGATCTTCCTGCTCGTGCCCGAGCAGGCGACCCAGCAGCATCTTGAAATTCTCTCGGAGATCGCGCAATTACTCTCCGACAGCGAAGCGCGCGAGCGTTTGCACAAGGAAGAAAATCGCGAGGCCCTGTATCAGGTCCTCACGCAGTGGCAGCCGTAAGCGGCGCGCTCGCACTGCCGAGAGCCGCATTTGCAGCAGGCCAGCCGCCCTTCCCTGGCTTTTTGGGGCGTCTCGCTTATGCGGTGCTTCTGCGGCACAATCGTTTCAAACGCGATCTGAACGCGGGTCAAACGCAGTGAAATGCAGCACCATGCGGCTGATTGAAGCAATTCGCTTCGGCGCGCGTTGGCTGCTCCCGGCTTCCAACGGAGTTCCGGCCTCATGGATACGTCCAGCATCAACGCCCAAAGCATTTTCGACGACAACGCCGCCACTTTGAAGCTCAGTTGGCTGACTGGGCACGAAGGCTGGGAACGCGGGTTTTCGAGTGAAACCGTTGCCAACGCGACCTCCAGCGCGGACCTGGTCGGCCACCTGAATCTGATTCACCCCAACCGTATCCAGGTGCTCGGCGACGCCGAGATCAACTACTACCAGCGCCAGTCCGATGAAGACCGTTCGCGCCACATGGCCGAACTGATCGCGCTGGAACCGCCGTTTCTGGTGGTGGCCGGCGAAGTCGGCGCGCCGCCGGAACTCGTGCTGCGCTGCACGCGATCGTCCACACCGCTTTTCACGACGCGCATGTCCGCGGCCGCGGTCATCGACAGTCTGCGCGCTTACATGTCACGCATTCTCGCGCCACGCGCCACGCTGCATGGCGTGTTCATCGACATTCTGGGCATGGGAGTGCTTCTGACCGGCGACTCCGGCCTCGGCAAAAGCGAACTCGGGCTGGAGTTGATCAGCCGTGGTCACGGTCTGGTGGCCGATGACGCCGTGGATTTCGTGCGCCTTGGTCCTGATTTCGTCGAAGGGCGCTGCCCGCCCCTGCTGCAAAATCTGCTCGAAGTGCGCGGTCTCGGTCTGCTGGACATCAAGACGATTTTCGGCGAGACCGCCGTGCGCCGCAAAATGAAACTCAAGCTGATCGTGCAATTGGTCCGTCGGCCGGATGGCGAGTTTCAACGGCTTCCGCTGGAAAGTCAGACCGTGGATGTCCTCGGTCTGCCGATCAGCAAAGTGACGATTCAAGTCGCCGCGGGCCGAAACCTTGCTGTGCTGGTAGAAGCGGCGGTACGCAATACGATCCTGCAATTGCGCGGCATCGACACGTTGCGGGACTTCATGGACCGTCAGCGGCTCGCCATGCAGGACCCGGATAGCCAGTTCCCCGGCAAACTGATCTGATTTCCCGCCCGAGTTCACGCTCGAAGCGCGAAAAAACGGACCCGAAGCCAGTGCTAAGATAAGGCAATTGAAGCGAAGCCCATGCGTATCATCCTGATCACCGGCATCTCCGGCTCTGGCAAATCGGTTGCGCTGAACGCTCTCGCGGACGGCGGCTACTACTGCGTCGACAATCTGCCGCCGCGCTTCTTGCCCGAGCTGGCCGATTACCTGTCGAGCGAAGGACAGCAGCGTCTCGCCGTCGCCATCGACGCGCGTTCGAGCCATTCCCTGGACGATGTCCCCGGCATCATCCACACACTATCTAGCAAGTACGACCTGCGCGTGTTGTTCCTCAACGCAAGCACGCAGTCGCTCATTCAGCGCTTCTCCGAGACGCGTCGCCGTCACCCGCTTTCCGGTTCACCCATGCACGAGGCCGATGTCGGCGTGCTCAACTCGCTCGCGGAAGCCATCGAGCGGGAACGCGAACTCGTGGCCGACCTGGCCGAGTACGGCCATCAGATCGACACCAGCAATCTGCGCGCGAACGTCCTGCGCGCGTGGGTCAAGCGCTTCGTCGAAACCGATGCCGCCGACCTCACCCTCATGTTCGAATCGTTTGGCTTCAAGCGCGGCGTGCCGCTCGACGCCGATCTTGTTTTCGACGTGCGCACACTGCCGAATCCGTATTACGACCGCGAGTTGCGCCCGTTCACGGGCCTCGATCAGCCGATCATCGACTATCTTTCGGCGCAGCCCATGGTCGGCGAGATGATCGACGACATTGGCGAATTCGTCGGCAAATGGCTGCCGCGCTTTCGCGACGATAACCGCAGCTATCTCACGGTTGCGATCGGCTGCACAGGCGGGCAACATCGCTCGGTGTACATCGCACAGGCGCTGGCCGCGCACTTTCGCGGCGACGCCAATGTGATCGTGCGGCATCGTGACGCGCCCATCCCCGTGGATGACAGCGCAATCCACACGCGAACCTGATCGCCGCGTCGGCGGTCGCAAACTGGAGGCGCGCAATGTCCTCGAACCCCGTTCTAGCCGACTTGCCGCTGTTTCCGCTTCACACTGTCCTCTTTCCCGGCGGCCTGCTGCCGCTCAAGATTTTCGAGGCGCGTTATCTCGACATGGCGCGTTCGTGTCTGCGCGAGAAGTCGCCGTTCGGCGTGTGCCTGTTGAAGAGCGGTCATGAGATCGCGTCGCCGGGAGATCCGTCGGTGCCGGAAAGCATCGGCTGTCTTGCCGAAATCACGGAATGCGATGTCGATACCTTCGGCCTCCTGCTCGTGCAGGCGCGCGGCACGGAACGCTTTCGGCTCGTGACGCATCGCGTCGACCCGAGCAATCTGCTGGTTGGAACGGCGGAAGTGCTGGGTGAGGATCAGCCGCTGCATGGCGCCGAAACGCTCGCCAAGTTCGGCGCGTGCGCGGAGGTGCTGGAGCGCATCATCGAGACCATCAAAACGCGCGAGCCGCAGAACCTTCCGTTCGTCGAGCCCTATCTCTTTGACGACCCCACGTGGGTGTCGAACCGTCTTGCCGAAATCCTGCCGATTCCCATGCGCGCGCGCCAGAAGCTCATGGAACTGATGGATGCCGGCGCGCGTATCGACGTCGTGCATCACTACATGCAGCATCATCAACTGCTTTAGCGCTTCAGATGAGCGAGCCGGTGAGCCCGTCGAGCAGCTTGCGAACGGGCGCGGGAACGCCGAACGCATCGAGCCGCGAAAGCGGCGCCCAGACGGTTTGCGCGTCGTTCAGTTCGCGCGGCGTGCCACGGGTTTCGCCGAGACGCGGCTCGATTTCCAGTTTGAAATGCGTGAACGTATGCGAAAGCGGCGCAAGCCGCTGCAAGTGCGCGTCGCCGCCAAAACTGTGCGCCACGGCCGCGAGCGCGGCTTCGTCGGCGGCTTCGGGCAAGCTCCAGAGACCGCCCCAGATTCCCGTCGGCGGACGCTTTTCTAGCAGGATCGAATCGCCGTCTTTCAGCACCAGCATCCACGTCTTGCGCGTCGGCACCGCTTTTTTCGGACGCGCCGCCGGCAACTCGCGCTGACGTCCTTCCACGTTCGCCACGCAATCCGGCGCGAACGGACAGCGCGCGCAATCGGGCTTGCCGCGCACGCACAGCGTCGCGCCGAGGTCCATCAGGCCTTGCGTGTAGGCGGTGACTTCATCCTTGTTGGCGGCATCGGGCAAGAGCGATTCGGCGAGCGTCCACATCGCGTTCTCCACACGCTTTTCGCCCGGAAAACCTTCGACGCCGAACACGCGCGCAAGCACACGCTTCACGTTGCCATCGAGGATCGTCGCGCGCGCAGCGAACGCGAACGATGCAATCGCCGCCGCCGTCGATCGGCCGATGCCCGGCAATTCCGCGAGCGCTTCGACTGTCCGCGGAAACGCGCCGCCGTGTTCGAACGCCACGACCTGCGCGCAGCGATGCAGATTGCGCGCGCGCGAGTAGTAGCCGAGCCCGGCCCAGAGCGCCATCACGTCGTCGATCGGGGCGTCCGCGAGCGCAGTCACGGTCGGGAAACGTTCGAGAAAACGCGCGTAGTACGGAATGACCGTGCTGACCTGCGTCTGCTGCAGCATAATCTCCGAGAGCCAGATGCGGTAAGCATCGCGCGTGTTCTGCCAAGGCAGGTCGTGACGGCCGTGAATGCGTTGCCACGCGATCAGGCGCGCGGAAAAGTCTGTAAGAGCGAGCATTGAGTTCAACGTTGGCAGCGCGGGCAGAAGTACGTCGAGCGTTGCCCCTGGACGATTTGCTTGATGGCGGTGCCGCAAACATGGCAGGGCAATCCGGCGCGATCATAGACGAAATAGTCGAGCTGGAAGTAGCCCGATTCGCCATTGCTGCCGACAAAGTCGCGCAGCGTGCTGCCGCCCTTTTCGATCGCCGCCGCGAGCGTCACGCGCACGGCATCGGCGAGCAGATCGTAGCGCACGAGCGAGATGCGCCCGGCGGCAGTCGTCGGACGAATGCCCGCGCGAAACAAGCTCTCCGACGCGTAGATATTGCCCACGCCCACGACGATTCCACCTGCAAGCAGCGCCTGCTTCACCGACACCTTGCGCCCGCGCGTCGCGCGAAACAGCAGCGCGCCCGAGAATTCCGGCGAGAACGGTTCGACGCCGAGACTCGCGAGCAAGGGATGAGCGAGAACGTCGCCATCGGCGCGTGCTTGCCACAGAATCGCGCCGAAGCGACGCGGATCGCGAAAGCGCAGGATGAAGTCATCGAACACGATATCGACGTGATCGTGCTTGGCGGCATCCGGTGGGCGCGGCACGTTACGCAAGACGCGCAACGTGCCTGTCATGCCGAGATGCACGATAAGCCAGCCTTCGGCCGTCTCGAACAGCAGATATTTGCCGCGCCTTTCGACCTTCTCTATTTTCAGGCGCGCGAGCGTCTTTGCGAGATGCGCCGGAATGGGCCAGCGCAGCGCGGGCGTACGCACATCGACATGCTCGACGCGCCTTCCGGCGACATAAGGTTCGATTCCGCGACGGGTGACTTCTACTTCCGGCAGTTCTGGCATATTTCCTGGAGAGCGTCTTGCTGGGACGAGTGTGCCGGTATTTTAGCCACCGCGTTACAATCGACCGAAACATCGTCTGGATTTCCATGAACCCGTTCGAAATCAAACTGAATACGTTGCGTCAGGCCGGCCTCATCCGATCGCATGCACGGTCAAGGGCGCGGTTCACGCGCATGGCCGGCGCGATTGCAGTTGCATTGTCCGCGATCGCCTTCACGCCCGCGCACGCTCAGGTACCGAACGCGACACCCGTGCCGAGCACCGACGATCAGGCCGCGGCGCAAAACGCGTCTGATCTTCTGACCGCGCCTGTCAATAACGCGGAGTCGCAGGACTTGCCGAACGTGGCGGCATCCAGCCAGATCGTCTTTCAGGTTCTGGCGGCGGAAGTCGCCTTGCAGCGCGGCCAGGCCGCGCCCGCCTACCAGACTTACCTCTCGCTCGCGCGTGACACGCATGATCCACGCTTCGCTCAGCGCGCCACGGAAATCGCCATTGCCGCGCAGAGCCCCACCGACGCAATGACCTCCGCGCAGCTTTGGCAGCAATTTGCGCCGCATTCCGAGCGCGCCGCGCAGTTGAGCGCTTCGTTGTTGATCGTGTCCGGCAAGCCCGACGACGCGAAGCCCACGCTGCAAAACGAACTCGCCAAGGTTCCGGCCGAGCAACGCGGCGAAGCCATTCTTTCGTTGCAGACGCTGCTTGCACGCGGACCGAATCGCGTAGGCGGCCTGAATGTCCTGAAGGATCTCTCCGCGAACGACTTGGATCTGCCCGAAACGCAACTCGCGCTTGCCCGTCAGCAGTTGCTCGCGGACGACCAGCCGGGCGCGAAGGCATCGCTGGAAAAGGCGTTGAAGCTGCGCCCGGATTACCTGCCCGCGGCGCTCACGCTCGCGCGCATGGGCCCGGAAGAGCGCAAGGAAGGCATCGCTTCGTTCGAGAAGTATCTCGACAAGAATCCGAAGTCGCATGACGCGCGGCTCGCGCTGGCGCAGTTGTATCTGTCGTCGGACCGGCTCGACGACGCGCAGAAGCAGTTCGAGATCATGCGCAAGAACGACTCGAAAGATCTGACGCCGCTCATGGCGCTCGCGCTCATCGACATTCAGAAGAAGCAGTTCGACAAGGCGCAGGACCTGCTCAAGCAGTACGCGCAGGCTGCGGAGGCGTCGCCCAACGGCGATCCGGGACAGGCTTACATCTACCTCGCACAACTGTCGCTCGAACAAAAGGACGAGGCGCAAGCGAGCCAGTGGCTCGACAAGATTCCGCGCACGAGCCAACAGTATTTGCCCGCGCAGATCACGCGCGCGCAACTGCTCGCGAAGCAAGGCAAGGTGGATGAAGCGCGATCGCTTCTCAATGGCCTGCAAAGTTCCGATCCGCGCGACCTCGCACTGCTCGCGCGCACCGACTCGGCGATTCTTTTCGAGGCGCATCGCTACGACGAAGCGGAAGCGAATCTCGCGAAGGCCGTGGCCGCGTTCCCGGACGATCCGGATCTCGCCTACGACTACGCCATGGCCGCCGAAAAGAACGGTCACTACGACGTAATGGAAACGCAGTTGCGCAAGCTCATGCGCGTGGACCCGAGCAATCCGCAGGCATATAACGCACTCGGCTACTCGCTCGTGGATCGCAACCAGCGCGTCGACGAAGCGGTGAAGCTGATCGAGAAGGCGGTATCGCTCGCGCCGAACGACGCCTTCATCATGGACAGCCTCGGCTGGGCCCGCTTTCGCCAGGGCAACGCGGCCGAAGCCGAAAAAATTCTCTCGGACGCCTACAAGATTCAGCCGAACGCGGAGATCGGCGCGCATCTCGGTGAGGTGCAGTGGAAGTCCGGGGAGCAGGATCAGGCGCGCGCCACGTGGCGTCAGGCGCAGAAGCTCGAACCCGACAACGACACGCTCGTCAAAACGCTCAAACGACTTCAGGTAAACGATCTTTGATGGCTTTCGATTTCATTGCCGGCGCGTCGCGCGGTTTCATGCGCAAAGGCGCGCTCGGTTTCACGGCCGCGACCGTGTTGATGCTTGCCGGTTGCGCATTGCAGCCGCGTTTGCCGACCACATCGGATAAGACGACTTCGCTCACCACGCAGACGAGCCGCGCGTATCACGGACGCTTCGCCGTGCAGTACAACGACCAGAACGGCACGACGCGCAACGCCTACGGCAACTTCGACTGGCAGGAAACCGGGGACACCGTGACGCTCCAGTTGCGCAACCCGCTCGGCCAGACCATGGCGATCGTCACTTCGTCGCCGTCGCTCGCGACGCTCGAATTGCCGAACCGGCCGCCAGTGAACGCCGAGAACGTGTCGGAGCTGATGCAGAACACGCTCGGCTTCGCGCTGCCGGTCGAGGGCTTGCGCTACTGGCTGCAGCCGTCCGCGGCGCCAACCTCGCGCGCGCAGACCACGCTCGACCCCGAAGCCAACAACGGCCGCCCCAAAGAGATCAAACAGGACGGCTGGACCATCGACTATCTCGCCTATGCCGACGCGCCCGCGACGGGCGTCAAGCGCGTGAACCTGGTCCGCTCGGAACCGCCGCTCGATATCAAGCTGGTGCTCGATCAATAACGCCTTCGCATCAGAAATGTCATCGACTCACGACTCGCTTCGCAATTGCCTCGCGCCCGCGAAGCTGAACCTCTTTCTGCACATCACGGGCCGTCGTCCGGATGGCTATCACTCGCTGCAGACTGTCTTCCAGTTGCTCGACTGGGGCGACATGCTGCACTTCAAGCGACGCGATGACGGCATCGTTACGCGCAAGACGCTCGTGCCGGGCGTACCCGAAGCGGACGATCTCGTCGTGCGCGCGGCGCGCCTGCTGCAGAAGCACACCGGCAGTCGTTTTGGCGTCGAGATCGAGATCGACAAGCATCTGCCGATGGGCGCGGGGCTGGGCGGAGGAAGTTCTGACGCGGCAACGACTCTTTTAGCGTTGAATCGTCTCTGGGGTGTTGATCTTTCGCGTGAGATTCTGCAGAATCTCGCCCTGCAACTCGGCGCGGACGTGCCGTTTTTTGTCTTCGGGCAAAATGCTTTTGCAGAAGGTGTTGGCGAAGCGCTGCAGGCAGTCGTTCTGCCCAAGCGTTTTTTCCTGGTAGTTACTCCTTCAGTTCACGTCCCGACCGCGGCGATTTTTTCGGAAAAGGCCTTGACAAGGGATACGAAGGTCGCCACAATGACGGACTTTCTTGCAGCGCAAAAGTCAGACACTAACTGGCCAGACAGCTTCGGTCGAAATGACATGCAGGCTGTAGTCGCAAGAAAGTACGCGGAAGTTGCACAGGTGCTCGAGTGGTTTTCCAATCTCGCACCCGCGCGAATGACCGGATCTGGAGCAAGCGTGTTCGCCGCTTTCCCGAGCCGAGCCGAAGCAGAGATGGCGCAAGCCAAACTCCCGGCAAGCTGGAAGAGCGTGGTGACAAGCAGTCTGGAACGTCATCCTCTCTTTGCTTTCGCGTCATAGGTTTCGTTTTGCCGGGTATGTCCTACACTTCCCGGCGAGACTCAAAGTTGTGTAGGGGAGTCGCCAAGTTGGTCAAGGCACCGGATTTTGATTCCGGCATGCGAGGGTTCGAGTCCTTCCTCCCCTGCCATTCCTTTTCTCGCGTTTTTCCTCTCGCCTCCAGCCGCAGACAGGTGCACGATGAGCAGTGACGGCCTGATGGTATTTACTGGCAACGCAAATCCCGCGCTTGCACAGGAAGTCGTCAAGATCCTTGGAATTCCTCTCGGCAAAGCGATGGTCAGCCGTTTCTCCGACGGCGAAATCATGGTCGAGATTCAGGAAAACGTTCGAGGTAAAGACGTATTCGTTCTGCAGTCCACCTGTGCACCGACGAACGACACCCTGATGGAACTCATGATCATGGTCGATGCGCTCAAGCGCGCATCAGCAGGCCGGATCACCGCAGCCATCCCCTACTTCGGCTATGCGCGTCAGGACCGCCGTCCGCGTTCCGCGCGAGTGGCCATCTCGGCGAAGGTCGTCGCGAACATGCTGGAAATTGCCGGCGTCGATCGCGTGATCACCATGGACCTTCACGCCGACCAGATTCAAGGTTTCTTCGACATCCCCGTCGACAACATTTACGCCACGCCCGTTTTGCTCGGCGATCTGCGTAAGCAAAATCACGATCATCTGCTGGTTGTATCGCCGGACGTCGGCGGCGTGGTGCGCGCACGTGCACTCGCCAAGCAGTTGAATACGGATCTCGCGATCATCGACAAACGTCGTCCGAAAGCGAATGTCGCCGAAGTGATGAACGTGATCGGCGAAGTGGAAGGCCGTACCTGCGTCATCATGGACGACATGGTCGACACCGCCGGCACGCTCTGCAAGGCAGCGCAAGTGCTGAAAGATCGCGGCGCGACTCAGGTTTTCGCTTATGCCACGCATCCGGTGTTGTCGGGTGGCGCAGCGGAGCGTATCGCGGCGTCGCAACTGGACGAACTCGTGGTGACGGACACCATTCCGTTGTCGGCGGAGTCGCTCGCGTGCCCGAAGATTCGTCCGCTGTCGAGCGCGGGTTTGCTCGCGGAGACGTTCTCCCGAATCCGGCGCGGCGACTCGGTCATGTCGCTTTTCGCGGAAGGTTGAGCAAGAATTAGCAAGGAACGCGGAGCACGAGCTTCGCGTTTTTGCATGATCGGCAGGAACGAACGAAGGTTCTTGCCGTTGTTGTGGGATCAGCGCATTTTCGTTGATCCCGATTTTCACTGCCTGGTCGCGGGCAGATATAGGAGTTTCAAATGAAAGTCGTCGCTTTCGAGCGTAGCAAGCAAGGTACGGGTGCGAGCCGCCGCCTGCGCAATTCGGGCAAGACCCCGGCTATTGTGTACGGTGCGGACAAGGACGTTCAACTGGTCGAACTGGACCACAACGCCCTGTGGCACGCGCTGAAGAAGGAAGTGTTCCATTCGTCGATTTTGGAACTGGAAGTCGCTGGCGGTTCGCAACAAGTTCTGCTGCGCGACGTGCAATATCACCCGTTCAAGCAACTGGTGCTGCACGTGGATTTCCAGCGTGTCGACGCGAACAAGAAGCTGCACACCAAGGTGCCGCTGCACTTCATGAATCAAGAGACCAACCCGGCCGTGAAGCTCGCGGGCGCGGTGATCTCGCACGTCGTGACGGAACTGGAAGTGGAATGCCTGCCGGCAGACCTGCCCGAGTTCCTGGAAATCGATCTGGCGACCATCGAAGCCGGCCAGACGATGCACGCAAAGGACATCCCGCTGCCGAAGGGCGTGAGCCTGACGATCGCGATCGAAGCGGAAAACCCGGTGGTTGCATCGGCGACCATTCCGGCTGCTGTCGTGTCGGATTCGACGGACGAAGCCACGGGTGAAACGCCGGCTGCTGAGTAAAACGCATCAGCTAGCGAAGTATCGCTATCCTCTCGATCCGTTCGCAAGGACGGTCGACGTGACCCGCCGGCGCGCAAGCCTCGGCGGGTTTTTTTTCGCATCAACACCAAACGATACGAGCAGGCTTCTTAGCCTGCGATGATTCGACATGATCAAGCTGATCGTTGGCCTGGGAAATCCGGGCGCCGAATACACCGCGACGCGCCATAACGCGGGCTTCTGGCTAGTCGACCAATTGGCGCGCGACGCCGGCGCAAGTCTGCGCGACGAGCGCCGCTTTCACGGTCACTATGGGCGCGGACGTCTGAACGGGCATGAAATCCATTTGCTGGAACCGCAGACGTTCATGAACCGCTCGGGACAATCGGTGGTTGCGGTCGCGCAGTTCTTCAAGATTCTTCCCGATGAGATTCTCGTCGCACACGACGAACTCGATCTTCCGCCCGGCACCGTCAAGATGAAGCTCGGCGGCGGCAGCGGAGGCCACAACGGGCTCAAGGATATTTCCGCGCATCTGTCGTCGCAGCAATATTGGCGGCTGCGCATTGGCATCGGGCATCCGCGTGATCTGATTCCCGAAGGCGCGCGTGCGGGCGCGAAGCCGGACGTCGCCAACTTCGTGCTGAAGCCGCCGCGCCGCGAAGAGCAGGACGTGATCGATCAGTCGATCGAGCGCGCGCTCGCCGTCATGCCCTTCGTCGTCGCGGGCGAAAACGAACGCGCGATGATGAACCTGCATCGCAATCCCTGACTTCCACTGGAGCAGACCGTGAGCCGTTTCTGGAGCGATATCGTCCATCGACTGACGCCTTATGTGCCGGGCGAACAGCCCGCGCTGGCGCATCCCATCAAGCTCAACACCAACGAGAATCCGTATCCGCCGTCGCCGCGCGTGGTCGAGGCGATTACGCGCGAACTCGGCAAGGACGGCGCGTCGCTGCGCAAGTATCCCGATCCGACCGCGCGCGCGTTGCGTGAGGCGGTGGCGAAGCATCACGGTTTGCGCGTGGAGCAGGTGTTCGCGGGGAACGGTTCGGACGAAGTGCTCGCGCACGCGTTTCAGGCGCTCTTGAAACACGAAAAGCCGATTCGTTTTCCCGACATCACGTACAGCTTCTATCCGGTTTATGCCCAGTTGTACGGTGTGGAATACGAGGCGATCCCGCTGAACGCGGATTTCAGTATCGATACCGACGATTACCGCGCGCCAGGCGGCGGCGTGCTGTTGCCAAACCCGAATGCGCCGACGGGCCGCGCCCTGCCGCTCTCCGAAATCGAGGTGCTGCTGAAGGCGAATCCGGATGCCCCAGTCATCATCGACGAAGCGTACGTGGATTTCGGCGCGGAATCGGCCGTGAATCTGGTCGATGCTTATCCCAATCTGCTCGTCGTGCACACGACTTCGAAGGCGCGTTCGCTTGCGGGCATGCGCGTGGGTTTCGCATTCGGCGATGCAAGCCTGATCGAAGCGCTAACGCGTGTGAAGGACAGCTTCAACTCGTATCCGCTCGACCGGCTCGCGCAAGTAGCGGCGCTCGCTTCGTATGAAGACCGCGCGTGGTTCGAGGAGAGCTGCGGCAAAGTCGTCGCGAGTCGCGACAAGTTGACCGCGCAATTGAGCGCGCTGGGATTTGAAGTGGTGCCGTCGGCGGCGAATTTCGTCTTTGCGAAACACCCCGCGCACGACGCGCTCGCGCTCGCCGCCGCGCTTCGAACGAAGGAAATCTTCGTGCGGCATTTCAAGCTGCCGCGCATCGACCAGCATTTGCGGATAACGGTCGGCACGCCAGACGAATGCGATGCGCTCGTCGCTGCACTGGCCGAACTCGCCGGCGCGTAAGAACAGAGATAAGGCGGTTACTCGCCTTTCGTCGCCATCAACGCGCGGTATTTGTCCATCAACTGCTCCGGCGACTCGACGTGCGCCGGGTCGCGCGGAATGCATTCGACGGGGCACACCTGTTGACACTGCGGCTCATCGAAGTGGCCGACGCATTCCGTGCACTTGTTCGGATCGATCACGTAGATCTCCGTACCCATCGAAATGGCGTCGTTCGGGCACTCGGGCTCGCACACGTCGCAGTTGATGCACTCGTCGGTAATGATCAAAGACATGATGCTTCACTCTCTTGCGCCGGCGATGTTCCGGCATGGAGTCCGCGCATCGCGCGAGCGCTGATACGCGGACCCGGCGCTCAAGGCGCCGAAGGATCTTTCTGGGCGGCCACGCCGACCTTGTCAGTCAGCCGCTTCTCCACCGATGGAAACACGAACTTGCTCACATCGCCGCCAAGCTGGGCGATCTCGCGCACGATGGTGCCCGAAATGAACTGGTACTGGTCCGACGGCGTCATGAACATGGTTTCGACGTCGGGCAAAAGATAGCGATTCATGCCGGCCATCTGAAACTCGTACTCGAAATCCGATACGGCGCGCAGGCCCCTCACAATCACGCGCGCGTTGTTCTTGCGCACGAAATCTTTTAGTAGCCCGGTGAAACTGCTTACCTGGACGTTTGGATAATGCCCGAGCACGTCGTGGGCGATATCCAGCCGTTCCTGCAGCGAAAAAAACGGCTTTTTCGCGCGACTGTCGGCCACGCCGACTACCAGCGTATCGAAAATGCTCGATGCGCGCCGGACGATGTCTTCATGCCCGCGCGTCAGCGGGTCGAACGTTCCCGGGTACACGGCGACAACCATGAGCTTTCTCCTCTTTTATTTACCTTGGACCGCGTGACAGCGATGGCCCATTTTCCCCGCCCCCGTCCGAACGCGCCGGGCGCGCCAGATCGGGGAACGCGCATTATTCATCATTTTGGCGGCGCAGCAAATGATAGCGAACCATGCCCGCCTTCCCTTCGCGCGTGATTTCCCAGCCCGCCAGAGCGTCGATGCTCGCCGGTTCCAGCGGATCGCCGCATTCGACGTAGAGCGCGCCATCCGCGGCGACGAGCGGCGCGGCGATTTCAAGCGCGCGCAAGAGCAAAGCCTGATCGCCGAAAGGGGGATCGAGGAACACGACATCGAACGAGCCTGGCGCGAGACTGCGAGCCAGACGCAGCGCGTCGGCTTCGGCGATCTCGATGTTGCGCGCATCCAGCCGCGCCTGATTCGCTTTGAGTTGCGCGACCGCTCGGCCGCTACGCTCGACCATGAGCACGCGTGCCGCGCCGCGCGACGCGGCTTCGAAACCGAGCGCGCCGCTGCCGGCGAACAGGTCGAGACAGCGCTGGCCATCCAGGTCCTGGCCTAGCCAGTTGAAGAGCGTTTCGCGAACACGGTCGGGCGTGGGCCTCAGACCGTCGAGATCTAGGACGGGCAGCGGCGTGCGCTTCCAGTTCCCGCCGATGATGCGAATGGTGTGCGGCTTGCCGCTGCGCGATGACGCGCGGCTCGAAGAGGCCGAGGAACGGGCCGGAGTATGCGGACGAGTGTCGGACGAACGGGACATAAAAGAGATTGAGTGAGACTGGCGCGCGGCCCGGCCGATGGGCGTTTTGACTGTTCCCGGCGACTGGCGCGGGCCGTGAGCGCCCACGTTACCACAGCGCGGCGTCGTGCCGGGAGGCGCACAGGCGCGTCGGGCCGCGCCTGATAAAATACGCGGCTTACACATCTCAGCGCGAGCCGCGCACACGCGAGCGCATCGGCGCGTAGACGCGAACCGGCAAGCACGCGCGCTCTCCTCACATACCATGTTCAGCTTCTTCAAACGATTCAAAAAGCCGGCTGACGAGCCGCTCGACACGCCGGAAGAGGACAACCTCGAAGCGGACGACGATGGATCCTCGGTTGCATTAGAGGACGAGGCGTCGGGCGAGCATGTTCATGGTGAAGACGCGGCGGCCTCGAACACGCAAGCTATTCGCGGCGACGCGGCGGCGTCTGCCGAACATGTTCATGGCGGCAACGCGAAGCCGCATCAGGCTGAAGCTGCAAACACTTCATCACATCGAGCACCGGCGCCTTCGGCCGCCGAACCTACGCAATACTGGCAAGGCCGCACTGAATCTCAATGGCTGCGCGCGCCCGAGACCGATCAGGCGAGCGAGGAAATCATGCCGCCGCCCGAGCCCGATCCGGCCGCGCGCAAGTCCTGGCTCGCGCGTCTGCGCAATGGGTTATCGAAGACGAGCACGAGCCTCACGGGAATCTTCGTCGGCGCGAAGATCGACGAAGATCTCTACGAGGAGCTCGAAGCCGCGCTTATGATGTCCGACGCGGGCGTCGATGCCACCGAATATCTGCTTGAATCCTTGCGCGAAAAAGTGCGCGCCGAGCGTTTGACGGACGCCACGCAAGTGAAGGCCGCACTGCGCGTGCTCTTGATCGACTTGCTGCGTCCGCTCGAAAAGTCGCTGATGCTCGGCCGCGCCCAACCGCTCGTGATGATGATCGCGGGTGTGAACGGCGTCGGCAAGACGACGAGCATCGGCAAGCTGGCGAAGCATCTGCAGCATTTCAATCAGTCGGTGCTGCTCGCCGCCGGGGACACGTTCCGCGCCGCCGCGCGCGAACAGCTCACGGTCTGGGGCGAGCGCAACAACGTGATGGTGATCGCGCAGGAAAGCGGCGACGCGGCCGCCGTCATCTTCGACGCCGTGGGCGCTGCCCGCGCGCGCAAGATCGACGTGATGATGGCCGACACCGCCGGCCGCCTGCCGACGCAGTTGCATTTGATGGAAGAACTGCGCAAGGTGCGCCGAGTGATCGCCAAGGCGATGCCCGACGCGCCCCACGAAGTGCTGCTCGTGATCGATGCCAACACGGGACAGAACGCCCTCGCGCAAGTGAAGGCTTTCGACGATGCGCTCGGCTTGACGGGTCTTATCGTGACCAAGCTGGACGGCACGGCGAAAGGTGGCATTCTCGCGGCTATCGCGCGTCAGCGGCCGATTCCGGTGTATTTCATCGGCGTTGGAGAAAAGGTCGAGGATTTGCAGCCGTTCAGCGCGGAGGAGTTCGCGGACGCGTTGTTGGGGTGAGGTGTGGCGCAGATGAGATTCGATGAGATCGGCGTTAATCTTATCAATCTTATCAAGCCGATGATAAGATTAAGCTATTCTTATCATCGGCGCCGTTATGATCGACCAATCGCTTCTTCTAGCCATCGTCCAGTGCGTAGCGCAACGCATCGAGGCGGGTGATCCCGGTGTTTCTGCTGGCGTCATCGAGGCAAGCATCGGGCCGTGGTCCAGACCGACAGTCAACCGCGCTCTGGCCCGGCTGGTCGCGAAAGGCTCACTGGAGCGACAAGGCGCGGGAAGGTCGACCATCTATCGAACGACCAATTCTTCGTCGTTGGTCGAGGTGCAAGAGGAGCTCCGCGGGCCTGCCGGTACACGCTATCGTGCGTTGGATGACGAAGCGCGGAATCTGATTGCCGCGCTGTCGGCTCCGCTGGGAATGCGACAACCTGTCTCCTATCAACGCTCATTTGTCGATGCTTATCGGCCGAATTTCGGCGGTCTACTGCCCGCCGCTCTAGCCGAAGATCTGTATTCAAAAGGCAAGTCGCAGGATCAACAGCCTGCCGGAACATATGCGCGAAAAGTTTTGGAACAACTGCTCATCGACTTGTCATGGTCGTCATCGCGACTCGAAGGCAATCAGAAGACCCTGCTAGATACGCGAGAACTGTTCGAAAGGGGACGAACGGAAACCGATGACCGCGACGCGACCATGCTTTTGAATCACAAGGAAGCGATCGAATTCATGGTCGATGCGGTTCCCACCGAAGGCATGACGGTGCCTGTCGTTCGAAATTTGCAGAGTCTGCTCATGCGCGATCTTCTGCCGGATGCAGCCGATCTCGGTGCTATCCGAAGCAAGATCGTTAGCATTCATGGGTCGGTGTACATGCCGAGTCAGGTGCCGAAGCTGCTCGAAGAGATGCTTTCGCAAATCATCGATAAAGCGACTCGAATCCATAATCCTGTGGAAGCAGCGTTTTTCGTTTGGGTGAATCTCGTGTATCTGCAGCCTTTCGTCGAAGGGAACAAGCGCACTAGTCGCCTGAGCGCAAATATGCCGCTCATGTTGTCGAATTGCGCACCCTTGTCCTTCCTCGACGTCGAGCAAAGCGATTACGCGCTGGCGATGATAGGCGTCTACGAGCGACTCGACGTCACTTTGGCAATCGATTTGTTCGAGTGGACCTACCGCCGCTCGATCGATAAATATCAGGTCATCGTCGAGTCCATGAGCGGCCCAGACCCGTTGAGAGCCCGCTATCGTGAGCAGCTTGGTGAAGCGATTCGACAGATCGTGTTTTTCGGTTCTACCTTGAATCAGGCAGTCGAAGGCGCAGGCTTATCCGAAACCGATATGGCCGCTTTCAACGGAATGCTCAGGACAGAACTCGAGCACCTCGAAGCGTTCAACTGTGCAAGATATCGTCTCCCGATGATCAAGACACAGGAATGGATAGACAAAGGACGCCGCTTCTAGCGTCGGCTTGCTTCATGGCGCGCTGGACTCTTCACCGCGCCACCACCAACGTCCCCGCAATCCACCACATCACGCAGCCGACGATCACATCCAGCACGCGCCACGACACGTCTTTCTCGAACCACGGTTTTAGCAACCGCGCGCCGTACCCCAGCGCCGTGAACCAGACGACCGACGAACACATCGCGCCCGCCGCGAACCACGCGTTTCCCGGCCACGCATAGCGCGCCCCGATTCCGCCCAGCAGCACCACGGTATCCAAATAAACATGCGGATTGAGCAGCGACAACGCAAAAACCGTTGCCGCCGCGCCAGCCGCCGTCTGCGAATCGCGCTCCGAGGCATTCAAATGTCCCGGCCCGCGCCACGCCGCGAGAAACGCCCGCACGCCGTAGAGAAAGACGAAAGCCGCGCCCGCCCAGCGAATCACGTCGAGTAGAACCGGTGCGCGCTGGATCAGCGCGCCCATTCCGCCAATGCCAAGCCCGATCAACATGACGTCGATAGCCGCGCAGATCGCCACGACAATTCCCACGTGCTGGCGTTTCAGCCCCTGCCGCAACACGAACGCGTTCTGCGCGCCGATCGCGACGATCAGACTCGCGCCCAAACCCGCGCCCGACAGATAACTCGACAGCGCACCCGCCGGAATCACTGCCGTCATTCGGCGTCCGGTTGCTGGCCAGGCGCGGCGCGCGCAAAGGCGTCGATCTGGCCGGCGTGATCGGCAATGCGCGTGATCGTCGGATACGCATTCAGATCGATACCGAAGCGTCGCGCATTGAACACCTGCGGCACGATGCACAAATCGGCGACGGTCGGGGTATCGCCGAAAGTGAGCGCGCCGACGCGCTCGTCGCGCGCCAGCCGCTTCTCAAGCGACTCGAACCCCGCCTCCACCCAGTGCCGGTACCAGGCGTCCTTCACGTCATCAGGCGTCTTCACTTCGTGCTTGAGGTATTTGAGCACGCGCAGATTGTCGAGCGGATGAATCTCGCACGCGACCTGCAGCGCGACCGAACGCACGAACGCGCGATCCACCGGGCGCTCGGGCAACAGCGGCGGCTGCGGATGCGTCTCCTCCAGATACTCGATGATCGAGAGCGACTGCGTGAGCACGTCAGCGCCATCGACGAGCGTCGGCACGATGCCGTCCGGATTGAGCGCGCGGTATTCGGGCTTCAGTTGCTGACCGCCTTCGCGCAGCAGATGAACGCCCTCGTACTCGTAGCCGAGCCCCTTCAGATTCAACGCGATACGCACCCGATACGCCGCCGAGCTGCGAAAGTAGCTATAGAGCTTCACGGGCGAGCCTCAAACCACGCGCACGGAGAAATCGCCGATACCTTCCACGCCACCCTTGAGCAGATCGCCCTTCACCACCGCGCCGACGCCTTCGGGCGTGCCGGTGAAAATGAGATCGCCAGGGAAGAGTTCGAAAAGCGTGGAAAGGTAAGCCACCGTCTCGCCGACCGACCAGATCAGCTGCGAGATGTCGGAGCGCTGCTTTTCCTCGCCGTTGACGGTCAGCCAGATCGCGCTTTTTTCCAGATGCCCGACTTTCGATACCGGATGAATCGGACCGATGGGCGCGGAGCGGTCGAAACCCTTCGCGGTATCCCACGGGCGCCCCATTTTCTTTGCTTCGGCTTGCAAGTCGCGACGCGTCATGTCGAGGCCGAGCGCGTAACCGTAGACGTAATCGAGCGCCTCGTCGGCGGGAATGTCCTTGCCCTGCTTGCCGATAGCGGCGACGAGTTCCATCTCGAAGTGCAGGTTTTTCGTCTGCGACGGATACGGAAACTCGCCCGTGGCTCCCGGCGCGACATACAGCACGGCATCGGCGGGCTTGCTGAAGAAGAACGGCGGTTCGCGGTCTGGGTCGTGGCCCATTTCACGCGCGTGCGCTTCGTAATTGCGGCCGACGCAGTAAATGCGGCGCACCGGGAATTGCACGCTCGAACCGTCGACTGGCACCGCCGCTGCGGGCGCCGGAGGAAACACGTAACTCATTCCGCTCTCCTTTTGCTGTTTTCTGGGTTGCCGCCTCGTTCGGTGGGAACGCGCGGCGAGAGAGCGAGTGTAACGCGCGAGGCCGAATCGTGGCGGCGCTTGTCCGGCGGGCTTTCGCGGGCATTCGCGTGCTTTCGCCGAGCCGACAGCGGGCTTACCGGCGCGAACGGATTCGGCGTTGGCAACTTGCCAGCATCGCTTAAATGCGATACTGAAGGTCTATCCCGCTCCTTCGAACTCGCGTGCCGCATCGCTCACGAACTTGAACATCGAGCCTGCGGCCCGCGCAAGCCGCCAATGACAGAGACAGAAACCCCCGCCAACCATTTTGCCTGCGCACGCTACATCAAGGAAATCGGCCGCGGGCCGAACGGCGCGCGCGCATTGTCCCGCGACGACACCTACGCGCTCTACGAAGCCATGCTCGACGGCCGCGTGTCCGATATCGAACTCGGCGCCGTGCTGCTCGCTTATCGCGTGAAGGGCGAGACATCAGCCGAACTCGCCGCGATGCTTGCCGCCGCGCATCGCTCGTTCGAGCCGCTGCACGTGCAGGAAGGCCGCGAGCATGCGCGGCCCGTGTCGATTCCAAGTTACAACGGCGCGCGCAAGCAGCCCAATCTCACGCCGCTCCTGTCGCTTTTGCTCGCGCGCGAAGGCGTGCCGGTGCTGGTGCATGGTGTCGTCGACGATCCCGGCCGCGTGACGAGCGCCGCGATTTTCGGCGAACTCGGCATTCCGCACGCGGCTTCCCGCGACGAAATCGAGGATAGTCTCGCGTCCCGCCGGCTCGCGTTCGCGCCGATCGCCTCGCTCGCGCCGAAGCTCGCGCGGCTTTTGAAACTGCGCCGCGTGATGGGCGTGCGCAATTCGACGCACACGCTCGTGAAGATTCTTCAGCCGTTCGCCGATCCGGGCTTGCGGCTCGTGAACTACACGCATCCGGAATATCGCGAAAGCCTGACCGGGCTTTTCACCGAGCATCCGGACGCCGCTGCCGGCGGTGCGCTGCTCGCGCGCGGCACGGAAGGCGAAGCGGTGGCAGACACGCGCCGGCAAGTCCAGGTCGACTGGTTCCACGACGGCCACGCGGAAACGCTGATTTCGCCCGAACATTCGCAACCGGATGCGCCGCCCATCGATTTGCCCGAATCGCTCGATGCCGCGATTACCGCGCGCTGGATCGAAAGCGTGATGCGCGGCGACGTGCCCGTGCCGCCCGCCATCGCGCGTCAGGTGGAAGTCATCGCCGGGATCGTGCGAAAGCCGGTCTGAGTGCGCCGGATTCGGCTTGTGCCGATTGCAAAAAGATTCAGCACGTATTTGACACGATCTTAAGCAGTGGTTTAGAGTGCAAATATGCGTCTCACCCAGTCTTCCTCCCTCCGAATTATTTCGGGCCGCCTAGCGCGGCCCCTATCGCTACGTCTAGCGTAAATCGCCAGGCGTAGCGCCTCGCGTCGTCAAGACGCGCGGTCCTGCCAGTAGTTCTCGTAGTTCCTTCCTTACCACTTGTAGTCGTCAGCTTTTCGGCTCGCTCATCCCGCGAACTGAAAACGCGAGGGTCAAATGCACGCTGCTTCGCGCACGTTCACGTTGGTCGCAGGCGTCACCATCGCCGGGACGCAACGTGTACGCTCGCCAGGCGCTGTCTCACGTGCATCGCGCCATTGCCGGCCAGCCGCCGGTCAAGGCATCTCTTGCAGACGCTACGCAAACTGTCCGAAGAGAGATCGACGATCATGATGCCGAACCCCGCCGAGAAATACCGCCCGTTTCCGCAAGTCCGCCTGAATGGCCGCCGCTGGCCGAACCGCACGATCGAAAAAGCGCCCATCTGGATGAGCACCGATCTGCGCGACGGCAACCAGTCGCTCATCGAGCCGATGAGCATCGCCGCGAAGCTCGAATTCTTCGAGATGCTGGTGGCAACGGGCTTTAAGGAAATCGAGGTGGGGTTTCCGTCGGCATCGCAGACGGATTTCGATTTCGTGCGCAAGTTGATCGACGAAAAGCGCATCCCGGACGACGTGACGATCGAAGTGCTGGTGCAATCGCGCCGCGAATTGATCGAGCGCACGTTCGAGGCAGCGGAGGGCGCGAGCAAGGTGATCGTGCACTTGTACAACGCGATCGCGCCGTCGTTCCGGCGCATCGTGTTCAATCAGTCGCAGGAAGAAGTGAAGGCGCTGGCGGTGGAAGGCACGCGCATCATCAAGGAATGCGCCGATGCACGGCCGCAGACGCGCTGGACCTACCAGTACTCGCCCGAGACCTTCAGCATGACGGAGTTGCCGTTCGCGCGTGAAGTCTGCGACGCCGTCGCGCAAATGTGGCGTCCGACGCCCGATCACAAGATGATCGTCAATTTGCCGGCCACCGTGGAAGCCGCGACGCCGAACGTATTCGCCGATCAGGTCGAATGGATGGACCGCAATCTCGGTTATCGCGACAGCATCGTGCTTTCGGTGCATCCGCATAACGATCGCGGGACGGCGGTCGCGGCCGCGGAGCTCGCGGTGCTCGCGGGCGCGGAACGCGTCGAAGGTTGTCTTTTCGGCAACGGCGAGCGCACGGGCAACGTCGATCTCGTCACGCTTGCGCTCAATCTCTACACGCAGGGCGTCGATCCGGGCCTCGATTTCTCCGATATCGACTCGGTGCGTCGCGTCGTCGAGCGCTGCAATCAGTTGCCGGTGCATCCGCGTCATCCGTATGCGGGCGATCTTGTTTTCACGGCGTTTTCGGGCTCGCATCAGGACGCCATCCGCAAGGGTTTTGCGCAGCGTCAGCCGGGCACGGTCTGGGAAGTGCCGTATTTGCCGATCGATCCCGCCGATCTCGGTCGCAGCTACGACGCCGTGATCCGCGTGAACAGCCAGTCCGGCAAGGGTGGCGCGACTTATCTGCTCGAACGCGGGCTCGGCTTCACGCCGCCGCGCCGCGTGCAGATCGAGTTCAGCCACGCCGTGCAAAGACTCGCGGACACCTCAGGCGAGGAAGTCACCGGTGACGCAATCTGCACACTCTTCAAGCAGGAATATTTCGACGCGGGCGGCGTGGTCGCGCGCGTCGATGCGGCGACGCTCTCCGTGTTCGGGCGCAACGTCGCGGTGCCGCCGGCGTCAGGCGCGACGAGCGGCGATGTCTACGCGCAAGCCGTGGCGGCGTGTTTCGATGTATCGGCAAACGTGAGCTGGTTCGAAACGGCGGTAACGGCGAGCGGCGATACGGCCGTCTTCGTAGGCTGCCGCGTCGGCGACGAGCCGTTGCGCTTCGGCGTCGCGGTGCACGCGAATCCGGCGTTGGCTGTCGTGGATGCGGTCGTCAGTGCGGTGAATCGGTCGAAACCCTTGGGCCGTCAGGCAGAGCGGCAAGACGAAGCGGTCGAGGCTTGAGGCCTCGACGTCGCGCGCGGCGGCTACTCCAGCGCCACGCGCGTCGCCTGCAAGGCTAGCAGCAGCCATTGTCCGTCGGTCTGAACGTGAACCGCGGTGTAGGCAATGGGAAACAGCAGCGCGCCGTTTTTCGATTCCATCTCGATCAGCACCCGTCCCGAGACGAGGCACGTGTCCTTGCCGGCGACGATCACGTCCTGCGACTGGATCTCGATCTGCCGATAGCGGCGTCGACCAGCGGTGATCGCGTCGATGAACTGGCGCTTCGTCTCGCGCTTGCCGTTCGTGTGAACGTAGCTGACGTTCTCGGCTAGAAGCGCATCCAGAGCCGGGCCGTCGCTGTCGACCATCGCCCGGAAGCGATCGCGCTCGAGGCCTCGAATGGCCTCCATGGATTTTGCCGGCATCTGTCGGTTCCCCTTGTGTCGAGAAACCGATGCGCCGGCGCCCCGTCAGAAGTTGTATTGCAGATATAGCTGGCTGAAATTTATACCAGGATTCGGCTCTTTGATACTGGCGTTCGACAGATGCTGAAACCGGAAGCCCGCCTGATAGTTCTGCTTCTCGCCGAAGATCGCACCGACGCCGACCATATCCGCGAACTGGAACGCGGACGACACCGTGAAATCCGTCGTGATTCGCGTATGCGACAGAAGCCGCACGCCGACGCCCGCTTCAATGAACGGCCGGATATATCCCGAACTCTTCACGAAGCGCAGAACCGGCGTCACACCGAATTCCCAGATGTTCGGGTGCACGGCGTTGCTTTCCTGCGAGTGCCAGTAGGCGACGTGACCTTCGCCGAGCAAGGTGAAGTGAAAGCCGCCGATTTCCCACCAGGTCAGATTCGGGTCCCATACGAAGCCGAGATCCGCCTTTTTGATGTCGCGATCGGCCACGCCGCCCGCGATTTGCAAACCAAAGCGGTCGGCATGCGCTGCCGCCGACGTGACTCCTAGCAACAGGGCAATTGCGCCATGGGACAACAGATGACGCCAAGGGCCTTTATTTTTCTGCATGGACACCCCATCTGTGGGATTGACGAGTCGAGCCGCCAAGCGGGCTTCGCGCATTGTAGATTCATCGTCTCATAATTGCACGAATGATTGCCATTAGCCTATTTGCTTGAATATCCTGTCATCCTTACGCCAAAGTAAGGTAACTAATTCTATCGCACGTGACGAATCGGTAATAATGGTACGATTCGAATACAGTGCTCGGCTATGAATCCACAAAGTTGATAGCTTTGTGGGAACTCTCACATTCGTTTCCCCTCTAACACTTAGCACTCGTTGAAGCGGAGTGCTAATATCATGTCTGACTTGCCGCGCCTTTGCGGCAACAGGCATTTGTTGATAAGGAGCTTATGAGCGTGTCCAATGCGATGACCCTTCCGAATGTTCTTAGCTCGGCACCTGCCAAGGCAACTTCGGCAGGCGCGCTGACGTACGCACAATCGTCCATGTTGACCGGCCAGATCGGCAACATCGATTCATACATACAAGCGGTGAACCGCATTCCAATGCTTTCGCAAGCAGAGGAGCGTCAGTACGCCACCGAGTTTCGCGAACAGGGCAACCTAAACGCGGCGCGGCAACTGGTGCTTTCGCACCTGCGCCTCGTCGTGTCCATCGCCCGGAATTACCTGGGTTATGGTCTGCCGCACGCGGACCTGATCCAAGAAGGCAATATCGGTCTGATGAAGGCCGTCAAGCGCTTCGATCCGGAACAAAACGTACGCCTCGTGTCGTACGCCATGCACTGGATCAAGGCGGAGATTCACGAATACATCCTGCGCAACTGGCGCATGGTGAAGGTCGCGACGACCAAGGCGCAACGCAAGCTGTTCTTCAACCTGCGCAGCCACAAAACCGGCACTTCGGCGTTCACGCCGGAGGAAATCGAAGGTCTGGCAAGCCAGTTGAACGTGAAGCGCGAGGAAGTGGCCGAGATGGAAACGCGTCTGTCGGGCGGAGATATCGCGCTCGAAGGCCAGGTCGAAGATGGCGAGGAAGCCTATGCGCCGATCGCCTATCTGGCTGACTCGCATAGCGAGCCGACGAATGTCATCGCCGCGCGTCAGTTCGACAAGTTGCAAAGCGACGGTCTGGCTTCCGCGCTGGAATCGCTGGATGCGCGTAGCCGCCGTATCGTCGAAGCGCGCTGGCTCGAAGTGCAGGACGACGGCTCGGGCGGCATGACGCTTCACGAACTGGCGGACGAATTCGGCGTATCGGCTGAGCGTATCCGTCAGATCGAAGCGAGCGCGATGAAGAAGATGCGTTCCGCGCTGGCCGAGTACGCGTGATATCGCGGCAGCTCGATGACCGTAGTTCGGTGCTGAAGTAAGTTCGAAGCCCGCTGTTCCGAAAGGACAGCGGGTTTTTGTTTTCGTCTATCGATGGCGGCGCGGAGCAATGTAGTGCTTGGCGTTTTTTTCTGTCCACGACGCTTGTTGGCATCGGCGCAAAGGGCTGTGCGGCAGGACTTGAAATACAAGTGAATCGGCTTGGGCGTTGGCTTCTTGGCTTCTTGGCTTCTTGGCTTCTTGGCTTCTTGGCTTCGTGCTTCGTGCTTCGTGCTTCGTGGTTCGTGGTTCTTGGCTCTCGGTGACTCAGCCGCTCAATCTCCCGAACAAAGAACCCCGCCTGTCACGCAAAACTCGCCAGGCATAAAAAACGGCGCCCGAAAGCGCCGTTCATCAAACCAGACCGAATCTCGCATCAAGCCGGCAACGGCGATGCCCCGCCGCCACTTCCCGGCACGCGCGTCGCGAGTTGTGCCGCGTAACGCTGCGCGGCCGCGCCCACGACGATGTGGAACGTATCCGCCGAAACCCACGCGACATCCAGCGTCGACAGGCGCTGACGATCCACCGCCGAAGGATCGCGCACGACCACGCGCAGTCGCGTTTGCGCAACGGCATCGAGCGTGACGACATTGGTCGCGCCGCCGAACACCGCCAGCCAGCGCAGCGGATCGGGATCGAGCGGGCCGGCAGTCTGATCGAAGGCGCCAACGTTCGCGGAAGCCACCGAAGCAGCGGCCGGAGCGGACGAAGCCGGCGTCGCTCCGCGCGTCGACGAATGTTCGAGTTCACCGCGAATTTCATCGGCGATGATGTCCGCTTCCGGTCCGATGATCACCTGCACGTTCGTCGCGCCGCGCTTGAGCACGCCACGCGCGCCGATGCTCTTCAACTGCGATTCCGACACCTTCTCCGTATCCGCCACCGACAGACGCAGACGCGTCGTGCAGGCATCGACCAGCGTCAGGTTCGACGCGCCGCCCAGCGCCGCAATGTACTTCGCGGCGCGCGTGTTCGCTGCACCCGGCAGCGGCGTGCCGTAGCCGCCTGCAACCGGCGTGGCGGACGTTTCGGCATCGGTCGTGGCCGGCTCGCGGCCCGGCGTTGCCATGTTGAACTTGCGGATGAAGAAGCGGAACAGGCCGTAATAGATCACGCCGTAGACGAGCCCGAGCGGAATCGCCATCCAGCCGCGTTGCGACAGTCCGTAGTTCAGCACGTAGTCGATTGCACCCGCCGAGAACGTGAAGCCAAGATGAATGCCGAGCGCCGAGCAGATAGCGAGCGACACGCCGGTAAGTACCGCATGGATCGCGTAAAGCACCGGAGCCAGAAACATGAAGCTGTATTCGATCGGCTCGGTCACGCCCGTCAGGAACGCGGTGAGCGCCATCGAGAACAGCAGGCCGCCGACGACCGCGCGGCGCTCCTTCGGCGCTTCGTGGAACATCGCCAGACACGCGGCCGGAAGGCCGAACATCATGATCGGGAAGAAGCCCGTCATGAAGCCGCCCGCGGTTTTATCGCCGGCAAAGAAGCGGTGCAGATCGCCATGAACGACCGCGCCACCATCCGGCGGCGTAAACGAGCCGAACACGAACCACGCGAGCGAGTTGATGATGTGATGCAGACCCGTCACCAGCAGAATGCGGTTCAGCACGCCGAAGACGAAAGTGCCGAGCGCGCCCGCCGTGGTGAGCCACGTTCCGGCCAGGTCGATAGCCGCCTGCACCGGCTGCCAGATGTAGCCGAATATGATGCCGAGCGCGAGACACGCGACCCCCGTGACGATAGGCACGAAACGCTTGCCGCCGAAGAACGCCAGATATTCCGGCAGCTTGATGTCCTTGTAGCGGTTGTACAGATAGCCCGCGACCACGCCCGCGACGATCCCCGACAACACGCCCATGTTGAGCTTGTCGTTGATGTCCTTCATCACGGCGATCTCGATGAGATAGCCGATGGCACCGGCAAGACCCGCCGTGCCGTTGTTGTCCTTCGCGAAACCGACCGCCACGCCGATGGCGAACAGAAGCGGCAGGTTCGTGAAGATGGCGTCGCCCGCGTCGGCGATCATCTTGATGTTGAAGACATCGGGCTGGCCTAGACGCAATAGCAGGCCGGCTACCGGTAGTACGGCAATCGGCAGCATCAGGGCTCGGCCCAGGCGCTGCATCTTTGCAAACGGGTTAGCGTCCATCGGGGTTCTCCAAAAGATATAGGTCTTGTCTTTGCTGCTTGGGGATTACTGCGTTCGTCAGTCTTGCGGCCAGATTTCAAGGCTGGCCGCTCTTACTGCCTGCGCGGATTCGAGCGCGAGCACGTCTTCCGCGCGCTGCCGGCAAAGCTGGTAATCGAGATTACGCACGCGCGCCTTGATGCCCGGCACCGCCACCGGATCGACCGACAATTCCGTCACGCCGAGGCCGATCAGCAACGGCACCGCGAGCGGATCGCCGCCGAGCGCACCGCACACGCCGACCCACTTGCCGTGCTTTTGCGCGCCTTGCACGGCCGTCTTGATGAGCCGCAGCACGGCCGGATGCAGGCCGTCGGACTGTGCGGCGAGATCGGGCTGGCAACGGTCCATCGCGAGCGTGTACTGCGTGAGGTCGTTGGTGCCGATGGACAGAAAATCCGCGTATTTCGCGAGCTGATCGGCAAGCAGCGCCGCTGACGGCACTTCGATCATCACGCCCACTTCGATCGGTTCCGTGCGGCCCGCTTCGCGCGCCAGTTCGTCGATCCGTACCCGCAGGCGTTGCAGTTCGCCGGAGTCGGTGACCATCGGCAGAAGAATGCGCACAGCGCCGAGCGGCTTCACGGCGAGCAGACCACGCAGTTGATCGTCGAGCAGATCGGGCCGCACTTGTGCGAGGCGAATGCCGCGCAGACCGAGCGCCGGATTTTCCTCGGGCGGCAGCGTCAGATAATCGACTTCCTTATCCGCGCCGACATCCAGCGTGCGAATGATCGCGGTGCGGCCCTGCAGCGCATCCACGATTCCCTGATAGCTCGACGCATGTTCGCCGGGCGTCGGCGCCGACTGACGATGAATGAACAGCAATTCGGTACGCAGGAGGCCGACCGCGTCCGCGCCATTTTCGACAGCGGCTTGCGCGTCTTCGAGCGTGGCGATGTTCGCGGCGATTTCGACGGCGTGGCCGTCGCGGGTCGTCGCGGCCTGTCCCGACATCTTGCGATTCGCCTCGCGCACGTTCAAAAGACGATCGCGTTCGTTGCGCGCGCGTTCGACATCGAGTTCGGTCGGCGCATGTTCGATACGTCCCGCCGACGCGTCCACGACCACTTGCGTGCCTTCGGGAATCGCGTGCAGTGCATCGCCGATGGCGACGAGCGCCGGAATGCCCACCTGTCGCGCGATGATCGCCGCATGCGACGTGGCGCCGCCGCGCGACATCACGAGCGCGGTCACGCGCGTGCGGTCGAGCGAAGACAAATCGGAAGGCGTGAATTCGACAGCCGCGAGCACGGCTTCAGCGGGCAATTCGCGCGCGGCGGTGTTCGTGTGGCCGAGCGCGCGCAGCACGCGTTTCTCGATATCGCGCAGATCGGCAGCGCGTTCGGCGAGCAGTTCGTCCTTCACGTTGTTCAAGAGCGCGATTTGCGCGCGGATCGCCTCGCGCCACGCGAAGCCCGCGCTCTTGCCGAGGCTGATGAGATCGCGCGCGGCATCGACGAGCGTCGGGTCTTCCAACAACACGCGATGCACCGCGAAGATTCCCGCCTCGCCGACCGCGCCGCGTTGCGATGCGGTGCGTACGGTTTCGTCGAGTTCGGCATCGACTTGCGAGATGGCGCGGTCGAGTGCACGGCTTTCCGCCGCCGACGATTGCGTGGCCGCTTCAGGCGGCACGATTTCCTTGTCGTCCCAGCGCACCAGTTTGCCGACCGCGATGCCCGGCGCCGCGCACACGCCCGCAAGCGTGTTCGGCGCGAGCGGTTGCGCGACCGCGCTCGCAGCGACAACCGGCGCGGGCGATTTCGCGCGTGCCGGTGACTCTTCGACTTCGCCCTGACCCGCGCGCAGCAACTCCGCCGCGACGGCTTCGACGGCTTCCTTCGCCTGCGCGCCGATACCCAGCAGCTCGACGGTCGCGCCTTCGCCCGCGCCGAGACCCAGCAACCCGACGACGCTTTCCACCGGCGCCTTGCGGCCTTGATAACGGATCTCGACCTTTGCATCGAAACCGCGTGCGGCTTCGCGCGCGCGCGCCGCCGGACGCGCATGCAAACCGCCCGCGTGACCGAGCGTCAACGTGCGGCGCGCTTCTTCCGTCACGTTCGCGCTCGAACGCGCGCTTTCGGCCCTGGCGCCGTCTTTCGCGCGCAGCACGAGCATGCGTGCGCCAGCCTTCAACATGCCGCGACCGGCACGCTCGATGACTTCGAAGGCATCGCCATTGGCGACGGCAATAACGGAGACGAGACTCGGCGCGTGCTGCGCGACGAAATCCGCATTGAACTCGATGAGCGGCTGACCCGCGCGCACGGTTGCGCCCTGCTCGATCATCGGCGCGAAGCCCTGGCCGCCCAATTCGACCGTATCGATGCCGATATGCACGAGAATTTCCGCCCCGTGCGGCGTGCGCAACGTGACCGCGTGATGCGTGCGCGCCAGATGCGTCACCGTCCCGTCGCAAGGCGCGACGAGCACGCCATCGAGCGGATCGATGCCGATGCCGTCGCCGAACATGCCTTCCGCGAACACAGGGTCCGGCACGTCGGCGAGCGGGACGACGGGGCCGGTGAACGGCGCGAGCAACACGACGTCGTTCGGGTTATCGATGGGATGATTCAACAGTGACTCCTCGGCGCGACGCATCGGCTTACTCGCTTAGTGGGTTTCGGTGACCTTGTTCAGGTGGCGCGGCGCGTCGGGATTGCGCCCGCGCGCGGCGGCCAGACCCGCGGCCATCACATAGAACGAAAGGATTGCGGCGATCGGATCGAGCGCCGGGTGATTAGTGGCGACGAGCGGCAATTCCGCGCCGGGCACGTCGGCAGGCGCCGCGAGCAGCACGCGTGCGCCGCGTGCGCGCATGTCGGCCGCCAGTTGAATCAAGCCTGCCTGCTCCGGCCCGCGCGGGGCGAACACGAGCAGCGGATAGTCCTTGTCGATGATCTCCATCGGACCATGACGCACTTCGGCGCTGGAGAACGCTTCCGCCTGGATGCCGGAGGTTTCCTTGAGCTTGAGCGCCGCTTCCTGCGCGATAGCGAGACCGAGACCACGGCCGATCACGATCATGCGATCGACGTTCGTGAGTTCGTTCACGGCACGCGTCCAGTCGAGCTTGCCCGCCGCGCGCAAGGCGTCCGGCAACGACTCGAGCGCGTCGAGCAGTTCGGTATCGCGTTGAACATGCGCGACGACGATGGCCGAGAGCGACAGCATGGCGATATAGCTCTTGGTCGCCGCCACCGACAATTCCGGCCCGGCGAAAAGCGGCAGATACCACTCGCACGCCTTTTCCAGCGGGGAGTTCGCGACATTGACGGCAGCAACGGTGAACGCGCCCGCATCGCGCAACGCCTGCATCGTGCCGACGAGATCGGGGCTCTTGCCCGACTGCGAGAACGCGACCGCGAGCTGGCCCGACACGCGCAGCGGTGCTTGTTGAAGCGTCGCCACGGACATGGGCAGCGAAGCAACCGGCACGCCGATGCGGCTCATCGTCAGGCTTGCAAAATAGCTGGCGGCGTGGTCCGAACTGCCGCGCGCAACGGTGAGCGCGACATGGCGCGGCTGCTCGGCGAGCTTGACCGCGAGCGCTTCGATGCGCGAGGTATCGGCGAGCTGGGCCGCGACGACGTCGGCGGACTCCAGGGCCTCGTTAAGCATATTCGACAATTGATTCTCCTTCGACATACGTGGCGCTCAGCGCGAGTTCCCGGTCGAGCACGACGAGATCGGCCCATGCGCCACGCGCGATGCGGCCGCGATCTTCGAGTCCGAGGTAATCGGCGGGAAAGCGTGACAAACGGTTCGAGACGTCCGCGAGCGGAATGCCCAGCGAGACGAGATTGCGCAGCGCCTGATCCATGGTCAGCGTGCTGCCGGCGAGCGTGCCGTCCGCGAGACGCACGCCGCCCATGCACTTGGTGACGTGCTGGCTGCCAAGGCGGTATTCGCCGTCCGGCATGCCGGCCGCCGAGGTGCTGTCGGTAACGACGTAAAGGCGCGGAATTGCGCGCATCGCGGCGCGAATCGCGCCCGGATGAACGTGCAGCAAATCCGGGATCAGTTCCGCGTACTCGGCGTGCGCGAGCGCGGCGCCGACCATGCCCGGATCGCGATGATGCAGCGGCGACATCGCGTTGAAGAGATGCGTGAAGCCGCGCGCGCCGTGCTTGAGCGCATTGACGGCGTCATCGTAAGTGCCGAGTGAATGACCGAGCTGCACGCGCACGCCGCGCGAGGCGAGTTCGGAAATGATCTCTAGATGCCCGGAGATTTCCGGCGCGATGGTCACGACGCGAATGGGCGCGAGCGACAGATATTCGAGCACTTCGTCGCGCACCGCGACGGCCGCCGCGTCCGGCTGCGCGCCGAGCTTGCCGGGATTGATATACGGCCCTTCGAGATGCACGCCGAGCACGCGCGCGCCGCTTGCGGCACGGCGCTTCGCCTGCTCGCCCAAGCCCGCGAGAACTTGCAGGAGTTCGTCGCGCGGCGCGGTCATCGTGGTGGCGAGCAGGCCCGTGGTGCCGTGTTGAGCGTGTTGCCGCGCGACGGTATCGGCTGCGTCGCCGCCTTCCATGATGTCGCGCCCGCCGCCGCCATGCACGTGCAGGTCGATGAAGCCGGGCAGGATATACGGCGCGTCGTTCGTGGAGGGATCGGCGATATGACCTTCCAGCGCCGTCACCCGACCGTTTTCGAAGCGAAGCGAACCGTTGATCCAGCCATCGGTCGTGAGTATGTTTCCTTTCAGCATGAAGTTCTCTGGAAGTGCGCTATGCATGATGAGGTTCAGTGCCATCCGCGCCTTGCTGCGAGCAGGCCTGTTCGCTGGCCCCGTGTGACCGGCGAACGTGCGGTGGCGGCTTTTGGGTCCTCTCGTTCTGATCTTGCTGCTTCTGCTTTCCCGCTTTTTATCGATGCAATTCCGCGACGAAGTCGTAGTAGTCGTCGCGGCAATACGTGTCCGTCAGTTCGATGGCGCGCTGCTCCGCCGAGTAGCCGATACGGGTGATCACGAGCAGCGCCGCGCGTGGCGCGATGCCCATCAGCCGCGCAATCTCGGCTCCGGCGTTGACCGCGCGAAAGTGCTGCAACGCGCGCACCACCGACTGCCCGCGCGCTTCGAGATAGCAATACAGCGACGCGCCGATCTCGAACGGCTCCGGAACGACGGACACCGGTAACGCCGAATGTTCGACCGCCATGACGATGCCGTTCGCGCGGCGAAGTCTGCCGAGACTCGCGACCGATGCGCCCGGCGCGAGCCCGAGACGGACGGTTTCATCGCGACTCGCTACGCGCACGTCACGCTGGAGCCACACCGAGTCAGGCGCGAAACCGCGCTGTTCCATCTTCTTCGTGAAGCCCGTCAGCACCGACAGTGGATCTTGCGTGCGCGGCGTGATGAAACTGCCTGCGCCGCGTACTCGCCGAATGAGCCCGCACTCGACGAGCAAAGCCAACGCCTTGCGCGCGGTGATACGCGAAACCCCGACCGCTTCCGACAACGTGCGTTCTGCTGGCAACGCCTCACCTGCATTCCAGGCGCCGCGCTGAATAGCTGCAGCAAGACGCGTGGCGAGCTGCAGATACAGCGGTGTGGGACTCGAAGCGTCGGGCGCCAACTCCCGCAAGCGTCCATTCATGGAGGTCTCTGCAGGGCTCGAATTGGAGCCCATTATATAACCAACATAATACCAGTCAAACCTTCTGCCTCACTTGATGCCAACAGGCAATAACATAAGGAATTCAATGGCTTGGATCAACTTTAACTGAATAAAGGCGCGTCGACTGCGATCGGGATTTACCCTCATGTCAAGCCCAAAACTACAAAATGGTCCACTTATCCGTGAACGTTTAAAAAACAGACCAATTGGCAATAGCACGATCGTTCTTTCTTTGGCACAATGGTGCAATTGGTTCGGAATCGCAACTAATTAAATAATAAAACTGATTATTGAGAGAGATAAAAGTCGATGGGCTCTTCAGATCCGAGTCGAGCGGTAGACGTCGTCAGACGCTTTAATCGCTTCTTCGCTCGCCATGCGGGCGCCTTGCACGAGCGGCTTCACAAAAGCCACTTTTCCCTAACGGAGGTGCGCATCCTCCACGAACTTGCGCATGATCGCGCACGCACCGCAGCCGATTTATCGCGCAATCTGGGCCTGGACACAGGCTACCTGAGCAGGCTGCTCACCAACTTCCAGAAGCTTGGGCTTATTGTGCGCGGCAGGAACGAATCCGACGGCCGCGCGCATTTGCTTACCATTACAGCGGATGCGCGAGCCAAGGTCGACGAGATCGACCTGCATGTCTCGGCCGAAGCTGCCGCGCTGCTCAGTCGGCTCACGCCCGGCGAGATCGAGCAGTTATCCAATGCAATGATCGACATCGAGCGGCTGCTCAGTCCTCATCATGGCGAAGGCCACGACACGCGTTTGCGCAGCCCTCGTCGTGGCGACTTCGGCTGGATCGTCGAGCGTCACGCGCATCTGGAATCATCCGACCGTGCGGCCCATGCCAACGAAGCCTATTCGGCGAAAGTCGTCGCGCGTTTTCTCGGCGCCGTGCAGAGTGGAACGCCACGCATCGCTTGCTGGGTGGCGGAACGTGAAGGCGCCGCGCGCGTCGGCGCGGCGCTCTTGAGCGCGCAATCGGAGAAAGAGGCGCGCATCGAGTTGTTGTTCGTCGAACCGGGCGCGCGTCGGCGGGGCTTGGGCGTGCAACTCGTATCTGCCTGTACGAACTTCGCGCATGGCGCGGGCTACGATAACGTGATCTGCCGGATGCCAATGGTGCATGAGGACCTGTGCGCGCTATTCAAACGCACTGGCTTCACGGCGAAGCAGGATGGCGATTCGGGTGTGATCTGGCATCGCGAGCTTCGGCGTGTTTATGCGGACTGAGGGCTGATTTCGCTCGCTCGTCGTGTCGCTTCAGATGAAGAGAGACGGCAGCGAGCATTCAGTCACGTCGCGCCATGTGAAAGAAGGCGATACGTACGTTATCGGCGTGGTAATGCTTCGAGATGTTTGCGTGGACCGAGTGCTGACATAGCCCTCGGTCCCAAAGGCGTCGGACAGCAAAACGGCGTCCCAGGGGACGCCGTTGGCAAACCGTGCGTTCTCGATCAGAACGAAGGGACAACCGAGCCTTCGAACTCGCTCTTCATGAACTGGCGCACGTCTTCGGACTGATACGCCGCGACCAGCTTCTTCACCCACGGCTGGTCTTTGTCCTTGGCGCGCACGGCAATCAAGTTCGCGTAAGGGCTGTGCACGTCCTCTAGCGCGATAGCGTCCTTGGTCGGCTGCAAGCCCGCCGCCAGCGCGAAGTTCGTATTGATGGCGGCGGCATCGACGTCTGCGAGCGTGCGCGGCAGTTGCGCGGCGTCGAGTTCGAGTAGCTTGACCTTCTTCGGGTTCTCGGCGACATCCAGCGGCGTCGCGCTGTTTCCGTTCACGCCAGCACCGGCCTTGAGCTTGATCACGCCCTGCGCTTGCAGCAAAAGTAGCGCTCGGTTTTCGTTCGACGGATCGTTCGGCACCGCGACCTTCGCGCCTTGCGGCAGATCCTTCAGCGACTTCAGCTTCTTCGAATACACGCCAAGCGGCGAGATATAGGTCAGTCCCGCATTCACGATCTTGTAGCCGCGCTGCTTCACCTGACTGTCGAGATACGGCTGATGCTGGAAGCTGTTGGCGTCGAGGTCGCCAGCATCGAGTGCGGCGTTCGGCTGAACGTAATCGTTGAACTCGATCACCTTGACGTTGAGGCCTTCGCGCTTCGCGACCTTCTGCACGACTTGCCAGATTTGCGCGTCGGGTCCGCTGATGGTGCCGACCTTGATGACCTTGTCATCGGCATGCGCGGTGACGCTAATGAAATAAGCGGCAGACGCCGCGACGACGGTAAGAGCTTTAAGCAAATTTCTGCGCTGCATGGTGTTCCTGTTTCAATGCGAGGTTGCTGCAAAATTGCCGCTTGAGTGCCCGCGATGGATTCATCGCCCTCGGTCGATGCCAACGGGAAACGAATGTTCGCACGGCTTTGGTGCGACGGAAAAGACAGAATGTTCATGTCGATATCCGGCTCGCGCTTTGACGTCTAGAATCGCTACAGACCGATTTCTGAGACACCATCATGTACATGATCAATCTGCGTTATACCGGCGCTCTTGCGGAAATCGACGATGCGCTCGAAGCCCATCGCGAGTATCTGCAGCGCTACTTCGCCGCTGGTGTCTTCGTGATCGCGGGTCCGAAAGTGCCGCGCGAAGGCGGCATCATTCTGGCGTCGGCTATCGAGCGTGAGCGGCTCGACGCGATCATCGCGGAAGATCCGTTCGCGCAGCAGAACTTGGCTCACTACGATGTCACCGAGTTCAAGGCGACACGTCTTGCGCCCGGACTGAAGTTGCCGGAGCCTGCCGCGGAATGAAGAAAGCGGCCCGCAGGCCGCTTTCTCCAAACCAACGATGCGCCGATCTCAGTCGATCAGCAGCTTCAAGTCATGCACCCACGGCTCGACGCCCTGACCGTCGCGCGCGAAAAGACGCAGCTTGCCGTCCTTGTCGAACACGTAGCTCGCGGCGGTGTGATCCATCGTGTAGTCGTCCGCCGTCTTGCCGTTGGACTTCGCGTAGTACACGCGGAAATCCTTCGCGACTTTGGCAAGCTCGGCGTCGTTTGCCGGCCGCAAGCCGACATACGCCGGGTTGAACGCCGTCACGTATTGACCGAGAAGATCGGGCGTGTCGCGCGCGGGATCGACCGTGACCATGAGCACCTGCACGTCCTTCGCTTTACCGCCGAGTTGCTGCAATGCTTGCGTGAGTTCGGCGAGCGTGGTCGGGCAGACATCCGGGCAATGCGTATAGCCGAAAAACAAAACCACGGCCTTGCCTTTGAAGTCACCGAGCGTGCGCGTCTTGCCGCTGGTGTCGGGCAACGAGAAGTCGCTGCCAAACTGCTTGTTGCCCGTGATGTCGAGGTTCTTGAAATCGGGCGCCTTCTCGCATGCAGAGAGCAACGCCATGCTCGCCAGCGCGAGCAAAAGCGGAGCGAGCATCTTGCGAAAGAAAGCCCTCATGCACCGATCACCGTGCGAACGTAATGATCGACCAGAAGAGCGCCGAACAAGAGCGACAGATACACGATCGAATAACGAAAGGTCTTGCGCGCCAGCGCGTCCGAGTAATCGCGATAAATCTTCCACGCGTAACCGAGAAACACCGCGCCCAGCGCAACCGCGCTCGCCAGATAGATCACGCCGCTCATGCCCGAGATGAACGGCATCAGCGTGACCGCGAACAGGATGACCGTGTACAGGAAGATATGCAGACGCGTGTACTGCTCGCCGTGCGTGATAGGCAGCATGGGCAGACCGGCGTTTTCGTAATCCTTCTTGCGATACAGCGCGAGCGCCCAGAAATGCGGCGGCGTCCAGACGAAGATGATGAGCACGAGAATCCACGCGTCGCCGGGAACCGCACCCGTGACGGCCGCCCAACCGAGCGCCGGCGGCATGGCACCCGAAGCGCCACCAATGACGATGTTCTGCGGCGTGTAAGGCTTGAGCAGCAACGTATAGATGACGGCGTATCCCACGAACGTGGCAACCGTCAGCCACATCGTGAGCGGATTGGTGAACGTATAAAGCGTCCACATGCCGATACCGCCGAGCACCGCCGAGAACGTAAGAATCTGCGCGCTCGTGATTTGCCCGCGCGCCGAAGGACGCCACGCGGTGCGACGCATCTTGGCATCGATCTTCTGTTCGACGAGGCAGTTGATGGCGAATGCAGCGCCCGCCAGCAGCCAGATGCCGACCGCGCCACCAATCAAAACGGTCCACGGCACCATGCCGGGCGTGGCGAGGAACATGCCGATGACGGCGCAGAACACGGCAAGCTGCGTGACGCGCGGCTTGGTCAGCGCAATGTATTGCGATACGCGGCTGCCAAGCGGGGAGTGAAGTGTCGTGCTATCCATGATGTGGAGTCACGCTGAAACGATGTCGCGCGCGGGAACTGCGGCGCGGCCGGGACGGCTGGAAGAGATTCGAAAGTTTAGCATAACGAGTAGTAGCAACAGGATGGCAGCCCCGCCATTGTGCGCCACTGCGATAGGCAGCGGCCACTGCAACACGATATTGGACAAACCTGTAAAAAATTGAATCAGGATGACGACGAGCACGGCGGTCGCGGGCGTGCGTAGGGACTCGAAACGGCGCAGCATCGCGGCGAGCCAGAGCAGATAAAGCACGACCACTATCGCAAACGTGCGATGCGTCCAGTGGATTGCCACCAGCGCGTCCTGCGAGATGACGTCGCCGTCGCCGGTCATGCCGAGCGCGCGCCACAAGTGGAAACCGTGTTCAAAGTTCATCGGCGGAATCCATTGGCCATTGCAGAGCGGAAAGTCCGTGCAGGCGAGCACCGCGTAGTTCGTACTGACCCAGCCACCCAGCGCAATCTGCACGACGAGCAACACGATGCCGACGATCGCGGCCGGCATCCATCGCGCGGCGGCCGGGTCGAGCGAGGGAATCGGCGTTTGCCGCGCGGCGAGCCAGCCGAGCGCGGCCAGCAACGCAAGCCCGAGCAAGAGATGCGTCGTGACGATGACCGGCTGCAACTTGAGCGTGACGGTCCACGCGCCAAAAGCGCCTTGCAGCAGAATGAGCGCGAGGATGCCCGTCGGCCACCACGGCGAAACATGCAGCGCCTTTCGTCTGATGCGCGCGGTCCACGCAATGACGACCTGCGCGATGATCAGCACGCCGATCGCCATCGCAAAGTAGCGATGCAGCATCTCGATCCACGCCTTCATCGGGCTGACCGGACCGGTGGGCATGGCCTGATGCGCGGCCGCGATCTGCGCGTGCGCGATGAACGGCGACGCCGTGCCATAACAGCCCGGCCAGTCAGGACAGCCAAGGCCGGAATCGGTCAGGCGCGTGAAGCCACCGAACATGATCAGATCGAGCGTCAGAAAAGTGGTTAGCCAGACGAGCTTCCTGAACTTGTTGTCATCGGCCTTGACCCAGACGAACGAGAGCGGCAGCAGCGCAATGCATAGGCCGATTAGACCGAGTTCTAATACAAACATACTTTCACCTTCGTTTTGGTCGTGGCGTCCCGGCGTATCAGCCGATGCGCGACCACTTCAATAGCTTCGCCACGTCCGTGTTGATCTTCTTGGGATCGGGGTCCTTCGGGAAGCGCATCATCAGGTTGCCGTTCGGATCGACGAGATAAATGTGATCCGAAAGCTTCGTGCCGGCGTCCACCGGCAGCCATCCCGAGAGGGCTTGTTCGTTCGTCACGAGCATGCGTGTGTCCGGTTGCGGATACGCGGTTTTGATGACATTCGCGACGGGCTTGTCGTCCGTGCGCAGCCAGACGTTCAGCACGCGCTCGCGCTCGCCCGACTGTAGCGCGCGCACCTGCCGCATGAAATAGAGGCGCTTCACGCACGCTTCGTCGCAATCGCTGCCGTTGACGGTGATCATCAGCCACTTGCCTTCGAGCGACTTGAGTGGCACCAGCTGACCTTTTTCATCGGTGACGACGATCTGTTCCGGAATCGGCCGTTGCGGTTCGATCAACGTGCCGTAGCTCGTCGTGCCGCCCGCGGGCTTGACGACGTAGTACATCAGATACGAGGCGATCACCGGCGCCGCGCAGACCAGCGCGAGCAGTACCAGCATCCACCGGCCGCTGATCCAGGAGCCTTTTTTCGCGGGCGGTCGGGTTGTAGTGGTGCGTTGAGCTTGCATGGATTCTCTGTTCGGTCGATGCCACTTCCATTGGACGCGGCATCATGGGTTCATGCTTCTTTCGCGGCCTCGTCGTCGGCGGCTTCGTCGGCGGCGGCCGGGTCGCTGTCTTTCCTCGCGGCGCGCCGTGCGGCATACAAGCCGAAGGCGATGGCCGCTGCCGCCATGCCCCACCACTGGAACATGTAGCCGTAGTTGCGATCGACGCCAAGCGTGGCCGCCGGCCAGTCGCGCACGAGCTTGTCGGCGGTGGCGCTCGTCTGTTGGATCACGAACGGCTGAAACGCGAGCCCGGTTTCCGCGGCATACGAGGCGACGTTCAGGTTTTGCCGGATCTGCTGACGCGCAGCGGAGCCGCCGCTGCCGAGCTCGAACGCCTCCGATGCATTCGAGCGCGCGATGCCCTTCACGTCCACGATGCCTTTCGGCGTCTCATAGGGCTCGATGCCCGTACGGTCCGCCATGTTGCGCGGCAGCCATCCGCGATTCACGAGCACGTAGCCGCCGCCCTCGAGTTTAAGCGGCATCACGACATAAAAGCCCGGCTGGTCGTTATACGGACGATTGTCCAAATAGACGACGCGCTCTGGCATGAACTCGCCGCGCGCCTCGACGCGATGGAATTCGATCGACTTGAGCGGCAACGGATCGACACTCACGCGTCGTGCGGGCGCATTCTCGAACGCGACGATCTGCGCGTTCAGCGCTTCCTTCTGGTGCGCGCGGTCGCGCTGCCAGAAGCCGAGCCGCAGAGTGATTGCGACGACGATCAGGATCAGCACCGTGGGCCAGAGGCGGATTTTCATGCCGCAGGCTCCGGAACCGACGCCGCACGCACCGATTCATCGAGTGCGATAATGAGATGACTCGTTTTCATATTGCTCACGGCGTTTCGCGAGCGGTCGATGCAACTATCGCAGGCTGGTTTCATGCACATCATCGTTGCTATTGCATTCATCCTCATCATTGGCAGCCTGGGCTCGGCCCTGTACTTCATGATGACCGATAAAGGTCAGACGAAGCGCATGGTGTGGTCGCTCGCCACGCGCGTCGGGCTGTCCATTTCGCTCTTCCTGTTCATCCTGTTTGCGCACTGGATGGGCTGGATTCAATCGACCGGCATTCCGCTCGGACGATAACGCGTCTCGAAGGTTTCCCACGCGGGACCGATTGTCGCGGCGCGACACAATCGCGCGCATTCACTCACTTCCCAAAACAAAACGCCGCCCGCGAAGGTCGAGGGCGGCGTGGCATGTCTTGCGTGACAGCGTGCGCGCCGAAACGGCGCGCCCTCGCTCGAAGCAAACGCTTACAGCCAGTAGACGACGACGTACAGCCCGAGCCACACGACGTCGACGAAGTGCCAGTACCACGCGGCGCCCTCGAAGGCGAAGTGGTGTTCCGCCGTGAAGTGGCCGCGAATCAGGCGCACGCATACGACCGCGAGCATGGTGCCGCCGAGGAACACGTGAAAACCGTGGAAGCCGGTGAGCAGGAAAAACGTCGAGCCGTACACACCCGACGAAAGCGTCAGGTTCAGTTCGTTGTAGGCGTGGAAGTATTCGTAGCCCTGGCAAAACAGGAAGATCACGCCCAGCGCGACTGTCGCAGCCAGCCAGATGATGGCCTTTCGGCGATGATCTTCACGCAGCGCATGGTGAGCCACCGTGAGCGTCGCGCCCGAGGAAAGCAAGAGCGCCGTGTTGATGGTCGGCAGCGGCCACGGCACCATCGAACGGAAATGCGGCACCAGCGCGGCGGGGCCGTTGTTCGGCCACACGGCGGTGAAGTCCGGCCAGATCAGCTTGTAATCGAGGCTGCCGAGTTCGTGCATGGCAATGGCGCGCGCATAAAACAGCGCGCCGAAAAACGCCGCGAAGAACATGACTTCGGAGAAGATGAACCAGCTCATGCTCCAGCGATACGACACGTCGACGTTCTTGCCGTACATGCCGCCTTCGGATTCGGAGATGGCGTCGCCGAACCAGTGCCACAGCACGAACAGCAGAAACAGCAGGCCGACGAACGTGGTGGCAGGCGCCCACGAATGACCGTTCACCCACGCCGCCAACGAGGACAGCATCACCAGCAAACCGCACGCAGCCATGATCGGATGGCGTGACGGATGCGGCACGAAATAGTACGGGCTCTCGTTTTGACCGCTCATTTGATTCTCCACTTCGATCCAGTTGCTTGAGTTTTCTTGTATCGCCGCGCGTTCGACCGCTCGCCCGACGTTTTGTCTATCCGACTACCGCGCGCACCACCAGCAGCAATACGACGATGAACACCACCGCGCCGATCACCCCCGCCGCGATCAGATGCAGCGGCTTCAACTGCGCGGCGTCGTTTTCCAGATCCGCCCGGCGGCGCACGCCGAAGAACGACCAGAACACCGCCTTCACGAGCTTCAGGAAACCGCCGCCATTGCGTCCGTCACGTCCATTGCGTCCATTTCGTGCTTCTGGGTTCATGATCATCACGTTCCCTTGGCCGCGGGTTTCGGTGTGTCGAGTTCGAAGAACGTGTACGACAGCGTGATCGTCTTGACGTCCTTCGGCAGCTTCGGGTCCACGACGAACACCACCGGCATGCGCTTCGTCTCGTTGGGCCCGAGCGTCTGCTGCGTGAAGCAGAAGCATTCGATCTTCTTGAAGTACTCGGTGGCCTGCTTCGGCGCATAGCTCGGAATGGCCTGCGCCTTCACGGTGCGGCCCTGCTCGTTGGTCACCTGGTACATCACCGTCATCACTTCGCCGGGGTGAATGTCGAGACTGTTCTGCTCCGGCTTGAACTGCAGCGGACCGCGCGCGTTCGCATCGAACTCGATGGAAATCGTGCGGCTCGCATCGACCTGCGTGTTCTTCGCCTCGCGCGCGCTCGCATCGCGCTGCACGAGATTGTTGATGCCGGTGATCTGGCAGATTGCCTTATACATCGGCACCAGGGCGAAGCCGAAGCCGAACATCATCGCGGCCACGACGAAGAGCTTCACCAGCATCGACCGATTGAACGACCGGTCGACTTGAGAATCATCCTGAGTGGACACTTGGCTTTCCTACCCTCGCGACAACAGGTATTGCCTGACGACGATACCCAGAAAGAAGACGGCGGCAATCAACATCATGATCAAACCGAGCCGCTTGTTGCCCGCGCGGATTTCTTCGGGCGAACGTCTTTTTTGTGGATTCGGGGCCATGCTTCCTTTGATCTTTGTGGCTGCAAGGCTTCGGAGCGAAGCCTTGCAGCCTTCGAAACCAGACTATTATTCGACCGTCGGCGGTTGCTCGAAGGTATGGAACGGCGCCGGGCTCGGTACGGTCCATTCCAGTCCTTCCGCGCCATCCCACGGCTTGTCGCCTGCCTTTTCCAGCTCACCACCGCCGCGATACGTCGGCAGCGCCACCGCGAACAGGAAGTACACCTGCGCGAGACCGAATCCGAACGCACCGATGGTCGCAACCTGGTTGAAGTCCGTGAACTGCGCCGGGTAATCCGCATAGCGACGCGGCATGCCCGCGAGACCCAGGAAGTGCATCGGGAAGAAGGTGATGTTGAAGAAGATCAGCGACGCCCAGAAGTGGATCTTGCCGCGCATCTCGTTATACATCCAGCCAGTCCACTTAGGCGCCCAGTAGTACCAGCCCGCGAACAGCGCGAAGAGCGAACCCGCCACCAGCACGTAGTGGAAGTGCGCCACCACGTAGTAAGTGCCGTGCATCTGGATGTCGAGCGGGGCCATGGAGAGGATCAGGCCCGTGAAGCCGCCCATCGTGAACACGAACAGGAAGCCGATTGCAAAGAGCATCGGCGTCTCGAACGTCAGCGCGCCGCGCCACATCGTCGCGACCCAGTTGAACACCTTCACGCCCGTCGGAACGGCGATCAGCATGGTCGCATACATGAAGAACAGCTGGCCCGTCACCGGCATGCCCGTGGCGAACATGTGGTGCGCCCAGACCATGAACGAGAGAATCGCGATCGACGACGTGGCGTACACCATCGAGCTATAGCCGAAAAGCGGCTTGCGCGAAAACGCCGGAATCACCTGCGAGACGATCCCGAACGCCGGCAAGATCATGATGTAGACCTCGGGGTGTCCGAAGAACCAGAAGATATGCTGGTACATGACCGGATCGCCGCCGCCTGCCGCATTGAAGAACGACGTGCCGAAGTGACGGTCGAACAGCACCATGGTGATGGCGCCTGCCAGAACCGGCATCACGGCGATCAGCAGGTACGCGGTGATGAGCCACGTCCATGCGAACATCGGCATCTTCATGAGCGTCATGCCGGGCGCGCGCATGTTCAGGATCGTCACGACGATGTTGATGCCGCCCATGATCGACGACGCACCCATAATGTGGACCGCGAAAATGGCGAAGTCCATGCCCGGGCCCATCTGCGTGGAAAGCGGCGCGTAAAGCGTCCAGCCCGCTGCGGTCGCGCCGCCCGGCACGAAGAACGAGCCGACCAGCAGAACCGCAGCGACCGGCAGGAGCCAGAAGCTGAAGTTGTTCATGCGCGCGAACGCCATGTCCGACGCGCCGATCTGCAGCGGCACCATCCAGTTCGCGAAGCCGACGAACGCCGGCATGATCGCGCCGAACACCATGATGAGGCCGTGCATGGTGGTCAACTGGTTGAAGAACTCGGGACGCATGATCTGCAGTCCCGGCTCGAACAGCTCGGCACGAATGCCAAGCGCCATCACGCCTCCGGAGAGGAACATGATGAAGGAGAACAACAGGTACAGCGTCCCGATGTCCTTGTGGTTGGTGGCGAAAAGCCACCGGCGCCAGCCATGCGGCAACTCGTGCGCATGGTCGTCGTGCGCGTGGTCGTGACCCGCGGCTACATCGTGTCCGATGCTAGACATGACAATCATCTCCTAAAGCAAATACTTGGGGCACTTGGCTATGAAGCGGACCTTTCCGTGGCTCGCAGTGTTGCGATGAGGGAAAGGTGCGCTCGTCAGGTCAAGCAGCCGGACTGATTTCTACGCGACGGGCTTCCTTCGCATCCGTGCCGCCCGTAACGGATTCGGGCTTCTTCAACACGATACGATCTTCCGATACACCTGCTGCCTTCAACGCGTCGCGCACGGCTTGCGCGCGTTGCTTGGCGAGTTCCGCGTTCAGGTCTGCGCCGCCGGAGGCATCCGTGAAGCCGGAAATAGCGAGCTTCGCTTCGGGATGCGCCTTGGCATAGGCCGCTGCGGCCTGAACCGCGTCGTTGGCTTCCGCGGGCAGCGTGCTCTTGCCCGTTTCGAAATAGATGCTCGCGGGCAGATTGGCGCTCGCCGTTGCCTCGGCACCGGACGCCGCCGCAGCCGGCGCCGCGCTTGCGGCTTCGGGCGTTGCCGCAGCCGCTGTCTTTTGACCGCCGCCTTCGGGCATCTTGCCATTGCGCGCGTCGGCAACTTGCTTCGGCTGCAGAATGTCGCCCGTATGGTTGCCCCAGGTATTGCGCTCGTAAGTGATGACCGATGCGATCTCGACATCGTTGAGCGTACTCTGCCACGGCGGCATGGCGCCCTTGCCGTGCAGCACGATGCTCACGTGGTCCGCGATCGGGCCGTTGGCAACCTTGCTGCCGTCGAGCGCCGGGAACGGACCGCCGCCCTTGCCGGTCGGCTGGTGGCAGACCGCGCAGTTCGACGCGTAGACTGCCGCGCCGCGCGTCTTCAGCTCGTCCATCGTGTAGGTCTTGTTGGGATCGTCGGCGGATGCGGCCAGTTTCTTCTTTTGCGTGTCGACCCACTTCGCGTAGTCGTCGGCGGAAAGCACTTCGACGACCACCGGCATGTACGCGTGTTCCTTGCCGCAGAGTTCGGTACAGAAGCCACGGAAAGTGCCGATTTTCTCGGCCTTGAACCAGGTGTCGCGCACGAAGCCGGGAATGGCGTCCTGCTTCACGCCGAAGGCCGGCACGTACCACGAGTGAACGACGTCGTTTGCGGTGGTGATGATGCGAATTTTCTTGTCGACCGGCACGACGAGCGGATTGTCCACTTCCTGCAGGTACAACTCGGAGATCGGCTTCTGGCCGTTCACTTCGCTACGCGGCGTGGTGAGCGTGGAGAGGAAGCTGATGCCCTCGCCCGGACCCTTCACGTAGTCGTAGCCCCATTTCCATTGGTAGCCGGTGACTTTGACGGTGAGGTCGGCGTTGCTGGTGTCCTTCATTGCGACGACGGCCTTGGTGGCCGGCAGCGCCATCAACACGACGATGACGAACGGCACGATCGTCCAGATGATTTCGACCGTGGTGCTTTCGTGGAAATTAGCGGGCTTGTGGCCTTTGGACTTGCGGTGCGCAATGAGCGAATAGAACATCACCCCGAACACGCCAAGAAAAATGACGAGACAGATGATGAGCATGAACGTATGGAGGCCGTAGAGCTCCTCGGCGATCTTCGTCACTGGCGGCTGAAAGTTCAGCTCGTTTACAGCTGGGCCGCCAGGACTGTCGTTGACCGCCAGGGCTACGCCGGCGTTCAGCAGTGCGCCTGCCGCCAGCACGCCCGAGAGGGCTCGCTTGATTGTTTTCATAGCATCCTTACCCAAAATTTCCATTCAAACCCTCGACCCCCGTGGGCATCGCGCCGAGCCGTCAGGCCACATCATGCCTCTTAAGCAGAGCGTCTCAGCGACGCTCGCAACTCGGCAGCAAATTGTTTGCGACGATGCTGTGCAAGGTGTTGTCCGATTTTCACCGATTGACCGCGCGACACGATCGTGAGCGGCTCTCTCGGCGTCGCGCCCGTTTCGACCCGCACCCAGCGCGGATTGAATTCGAACTGCGTCAGTTCCTCGGCGTTCATCTGCTCGATCAACAAGCGGTTTTCAAACAACCGGATTCGTTCGTAGTCGACTGCGTGCCGCGCGTAGATAAGAAACGCGACGCCGACCACGGTCAGCTCGATCCCGGTGAACGGCAGCACCAGCCAGGCGCCGTTCAGAAACAAGAGCGTTGCGATGAGAAAGGAAAACAGCGCCAGCGACAGATAAAAGACCACGAACTGACGCGGCGAAGCGGAGCAGTTCCGTTTCATCAGCCAGTCTTTGATGACTGGCTCGTCGTCTGTCAGCGCGTGGCTTGCTTGCATCGCCGCCTCCTTCCCATCCGCATGCAATCACATACTTTTGCTCGGATTTCGCCCAAATTTGTCACAGCCCGGGCGACAAACTGACGCATTATAGGCGCGTCGGGTAGTATCCACAAGCAAGGGTCGTAACGTCTGAAACCCAAGCGCCACAAGCTTCTGCGCCCTTTTGACGCACCTTTTGGCGCTGCTTTTGCCCGCAAATTTCAGACATAACTGACGCCCTCTTTACCCCGTCACCGATTCCGTTTTGGGCCTCGTCCTATATCTTCCAGCCGAATGATTCCGTGACCTTCGGCGGTCGTGCGCGGCACCGCTTTCCATGCGTGACCGTAGATCACTTCGAACGTGAGCGGGATCGTTCCGTCGTCGCGACGCAAGGCTTCGAGCGCGCTGTGAACCGCGCTGCGTCTGGCTTTCACGTCGATTTGCGAGTCTGCGGCCGCGCTTCGTTCGAACGGATAAGCACCCCAGCGCGTGACATCGGCAAGCAAGGATTCCGGCGAACGGTAAGTGATGGTGAGCACCTCCTGATCCATCACGGGAATCTCGAAGCCGCTTTCCACCAGCATGTCGCCCAAGTCGTGCATGTCGACGAAATCGATCGTATGCGGCTGCGGCGGCAAGCCCAGCGTGCGCTCGGCCTCGCGATACGCCGCGGCGAGCTCACGCAGCGTGTCTGGGCCGAAAGTGCTGAACATGAGAAGGCCGTTGACCTTCAGCACGCGTTGCCACTCAGGGAAAACGAGGTCGGGCCGCGAGTGCCAGTGCAGCGCGAGGTTCGACCAGAGCATCTCGAACGCGCCCGGTGCGAACGGCAGCTCGGAGAAATCCGCCTGCGCGAGTTGCGGTCCGCGCGCGCCGAAGGCCTTGGCGAGCGTGGCCGGCAGGAACCGCCGCCAGCCCGCGCCGGCTTCGGCTTCCGCCGATTCCGCATCGCGGGCGCGCGCGAGCATCGCGGAAGAAATATCGACACCCAGTACCGATGCCTCCGCAAAGCGCTCGCGCAGCGCGGGCAGATCCGCGCCCATGCCGCACGCCGCATCCAGCACGCGCGTCGGCGCGACCTTGATGTATTCGAGGCGCTCGCGCATCCGGCCGGCAATCTCGCGAGGCAGGAACGCGACTTCGTCGAAAGTCGCGGCGCGACGGTCGAAGATCGCGCGCAAACGGCGCGAATCATAGGCCGGTCGGCTAGTTTGAGGGGGCGTTTGGGACATGACGATCTATTCGCGAAGAGTGCGAAGTATACTCGGTCGTCTTGAAATCAGCCCGTGCTTAGGGCCGATACGGGGCATAACCGTTCCGATTGTTTCTCCGCACGTGCATGCGCTCGTTCGAGTTCGTTGCCTGTTGCCTACCATTCGTCCGCGCCGCCATGAATGTCTTCAGCAATTTCTTCCCGTCATCCGCACGCGTCGCGATGACCGCGCGCGGACTTGGGAAACGGCTGCTCGATGCCGCGCTGCCCAGCCAATGCGCGTTATGCGGCAATTTGTCGCAAGACGTGGTGTGCAGCGATTGTGACGGCCAGTACTGGAACGAGTCGCGCCTGAGATGCGCGACCTGCGCGCTTCCGCTGGCGGCGTTTGCGCTGGACAGAGAACGCGAAGATACGCGGATGCACTGCGCGGCGTGCCTCGACAATCCGCCTGCGTTCAATGACACGATCGCGCGTGCCGACTATCGCGCGCCACTTGACACACTGGCCGTCGAACTGAAGTTTCGCGCGCGGCTGGCGACAGGCGCGACATTCGCGCGGCATCTCGCTGCGTTGTTCGATGACAGCAATCTGCCTTTACCCGACGTGATCGTGCCGGTGCCGCTATCGCGCCAGCGCCTTGCCGCGCGCGGCTACAACCAGGCGTGGGCGATTGCGCATCCGCTCGCGCGTCGCATGCGCGTTCACGGTGACGCCGCGCTCGTCGTGCGCAGAATCGACACTGCGCAGCAATCCAAACTCGATCTCGATACGCGCCGCCGCAACGTTGCATCCGCGTTCGAAGTAAAGGGCGACGTGCGCGGCAAGCATGTCGGCGTGGTCGATGACGTGATGACCTCCGGCGCCACGCTCGATGCCCTCGCGCGCACGTTGAAGCTGGCGGGCGCGCGGCGCGTCAGCAATTTCGTGGCGCTGCGCACGCCCAAAGATTAACCAATCCACCACTGCAATCCATGTTCAACGTCGTACTCGTCGAGCCCGAAATTCCGCCGAACACCGGCAATGTGATCCGCCTGTGCGCCAACACGGGCGCGCGTCTGCATCTGATCGAGCCGCTCGGCTTTCCGCTCGACGACGCCAAAATGCGCCGCGCCGGTCTCGATTATCACGAGTACGCGGAGATGAACGTGCACGCCAACTGGAGCGCCTTCCTCGCGAAGGAAACGCCCGACCCGGCGCGCATGTTTGCCTTTACCACGCGCGGCTCGACGCCCTTTTTCGATCACGCGTTCCAGCCCGGCGACTGGTTTGTGTTCGGCGCGGAAACACGCGGTCTTGCGGCCGACTTGCTGGATGGTTTTCCGACGCAACAACGCGTGCGCCTGCCCATGCGTCCGGGCAACCGCAGCCTGAATTTGTCGAACACGGTGGCAATCGTCACGTTCGAGGCGTGGCGTCAGGCAGGATTCGACGGCGGCGAGTGAGCGTCGTGAACCGCTTCGGTCCGCGTCGCGACGCAGACTAAAAGCTACTCGGCCTTCGCGTCCCGGCTGAGCAGCGCCTGCACCGCGTGGCGCGGCGTGACGTTATCGAAAAGTACGCGGCATACCGCCTGTGTAATAGGCATGTCGATGCCACGCGACTGCGCAAGCGAAAGAACCGCGCGCGCGCAGCGCACGCCTTCAGCTACATGCCCGAGCGCCGCGAGAATCTCGTCGAGCGTGCGGCCGCTCGCCAGTTGCACGCCGACCGTGCGGTTGCGCGAAAGGTCGCCGGTTGCGGTAAGAATCAGATCGCCGAGGCCCGTGAGACCGGTGAAAGTCTCCGCGCGCCCGCCCAATGCGACGCCGAGCCGCGACATTTCCGCGAGACCGCGTGTGATGAGCGCCGCCCGCGCGTTGAGGCCGAGGCCGAGGCCATCGGAGATGCCGGTCGCGATGGCGAGCACGTTTTTCACCGCGCCGCCCACTTCGACGCCGACGATATCGTCGCCGGTATAGATGCGCATGGCGCCATGATGAAACGCGGTCACCGTGCGCGTGCCCAAGGTCGCCGATGCGCTCGCGACCGTCAGCGCAACTGGCAAACCACGTCCGACTTCGCGCGCGAAACTCGGCCCCGACAGCGTGCCGTTACTGACATGGTCAGGCAATTCGGCCGCGACGACCTCGTTCGGAAGGCACTGCGTATCCGCTTCGAAGCCCTTGCATAGCCAGAGAATATGCGCGGGAACGATGCCCGCCTGGCGCATCGAGCGGCACATGGCGCGCAGGCCCGCGACGGGCGTCGCGACGACGCACAACGCGTCGTCAGCGGCGGCGTGTGCGAGGGCCGCGTTGAAATCGGCGGAATACGCCAGCGCTTCTGGCAGGCCTACGCCCCCGAGATAACGCGCGTTTTCATGCGTTTGGGTAAGCGATTCGATGAGCGCGCCATCGCGCGCCCAGAGCAACGTGTCGTGCCGTGCCGCGAGGTGGCCCGCTAATGCGGTGCCCCACGCGCCGGCGCCGAGGACGGCTACTTTCATGCTCGGCTCCGGTTAGGCAGAGTGAGACCAGACTGGTTGATACGTTAAGCGTCAGTGCGTCGCGCCGTTCGCTGCGCCTTCCTGCGAGCCCGCAAGTTGCGACAGGCGCTGCTCGTACAAGGCCTGGAAGTTGATTTCGGCGAGGTGGATCGGCGGAAAACCGGCGCGGGTGATCGCATCGGCGATATTCGAGCGCAGATACGGGAACAGGATGGTCGGGCACGCAATGCCGACGAGCGGGTCGATCTGTTCAGCCGGGATATTGCGAATGTCAAAGATACCTGCCTGCTTTGCTTCAATCAGGAATGCCACCTTGTCCGTGACTTTGGCCGTAACCGTGCCTGTTACCAGCACTTCGAAGACACTTTCCGCCAGACGGTCGGCCTTGACATCGACTTCGACCTCAACCGCGGGCATGTCCTGTTCGAGGAAGATGGCGGGCGAGTTCGGCTGCTCGAGCGACATATCCTTCAGATAAATGCGCTGGATGTTGAAAAACGGTTGGTTATTCTCGTCGGACATAATGGTTTCCTAGATGATTCGAAGTTCGGCGCGCCTGTCTCTCGGCGTGCGCGCCTTCGCCGCTCGGCGCAATGCGCGAGCGGCGCGCGGTGGTGTCAGGCCGACTCGAGAAGCGGCACGAGACCGCCCTTGCGGTCCAGCGCCGAAAGATCGTCATAACCGCCGACGTGCGTGTCGCCGATATAAACCTGCGGCACGGTCCGGCGGCCGGTGCGCGTCATCATTTCCTCGCGACGGCCCGGCTCACGGTCGATCAGCACCTTCTCGATGTTTTCGACCCCGCGGGACTTTAAAAGACGTTCGGCCATCTGGCAATACGGGCACACTTGGGTGCTGTACATGAGGACTTTGTTCACTTGACTGCTCCTTGTTTCACGACCGGCATTCCGGCCTTTTGCCAGGCATCCACACCGCCTTGCAAAACATGGACCTCAGCGTAGCCAGCCTCCGAAACGGCGCGGCTGGCACGCTGCGATTGTTGACCGGTCTGGCACACGAGCACGACCGGATTGCCTTTATTTTTGGCGATCTGGCCAATTTTTGCTTGGAGCTCCGTCTGCTCGATATTGCGGGCCGACGGCAAATGGCCCTGCGCGAACTCGGACGCGGGCCGCAAATCGACAACCACGGCGTTGCGCCGGTTGATGAGCGTGACGGCTTCAGCGGCCGAAATGCCGCCACGGCCGCGCCGCATGAGGACGGGCCAAAGCAGCAGCGCGCCGGAGATGAGCGCAATCGCGATGAGTGCGAGATTCGTGTAATCAGTGAAAAACTTCACGTCGAGGGCCGCCGAAAGGTAGTAATGAAGGAAGAAAGGGAAATGAGGGCAATCCGAACATTATAAAATAACCGTCTACCGCGATGGCCTTGTCCATCCGGCCGATGGCGGCACCCCGCGCGCGTGGGCAGGATATCGGGGGTGCGATCGGCGCACCGCTTCCTAACTGACCGACCTACAAACATGTACAAGCTAGTGCTCATCCGCCACGGCGAATCGACGTGGAACAAGGAAAACCGCTTTACCGGCTGGGTGGATGTCGACCTGACCGAGCAGGGCAATCGCGAGGCACGCCAGGCAGGCGTGCTGCTGAAGGAAGCGGGCTATACCTTCGACATCGCTTATACCTCCGTGCTCAAGCGCGCCATTCGCACGCTCTGGCACGTGCAGGACGAAATGGACCAGATGTACATTCCGGTCGTTCATTCGTGGCGTCTGAACGAGCGTCACTATGGCGCGCTTGCCGGGCTGAACAAGGCCGAGACCGCGAAGAAGTACGGCGACGACCAGGTGCTCGTCTGGCGCCGCAGCTACGACACGCCGCCGCCCGCGCTGAATCCGGACGACGAACGCGCGTCCTTCAACGACCCGCGCTATGCCCGCGTGCCGCGTGAACAACTGCCGCTTACCGAGTGCCTGAAAGACACGGTCGCGCGCGTGCTGCCCATGTGGAACGAGTCAATCGCGCCGGCCATCAAGTCGGGCAAACAGGTCGTGATCTCGGCGCATGGCAATTCCATCCGTGCGCTCGTGAAGTATCTGGACAATATTTCGGACGACGACATCGTCGGACTGAACATCCCGAACGGCGTCCCGCTCGTATATGAACTGGACGAGAACCTGAAGCCCATCCAGCATTACTACCTGGGCGATCCGGACGCCATCGCGGCGGCGCAGGCGGCTGTCGCCAAGCAGGGCAAGGCGGGATAAGCACGACAAGCGCTTTGCATGCGCGGACCACGGCGGTCCGCGCGCCGATGTCCGCTCGCTGACAGTCTTCCGTCGCGCCCGACACATTCGTCGCAGGGCCCGCTGTTTCAAGCGCTGCGTGCCCGGGCATTTAAGTTGCGTTTAAGTCGTCATTGAAGGTGAGCGGGTATACTGGCCCGTCACCCACGATGCAGCCCATTCGTTTTCCAAACGCACTCCTCTATGCGAAAGAACCTGAAAAACTTCGGTCTCATAGCCGCGGGCGTTGCTGCCGGCGCACTTGCAACTCTGCAGATTTCCGCGTCCGCCCAGCAAGCGGCCTCATCGCCGCTGCCGCTCGATCAATTGCGGCTCTTCGCCGAAGTCTTCGGGCAGATCAAGCACGAATACGTCGAACCCGTCGATGACAAGAAGCTCCTCACCGCCGCCATCAAGGGCATGGTGTCGAGCCTCGATCCGCACTCGTCGTATCTCGACAAGACCGATTACGAAGAGCTTCAGGAACAGACCAAGGGCCGTTTCGCGGGCCTCGGCATCGAGATTTCCTCGGAAGACGGTCTCATCAAGGTCATCTCGCCTATCGAAGACACGCCTGCGTTCCGTGCCGGCATTCGTCCGGGCGACCTCATCACGCGCATCAACGACAAGCCGGTGCGCGGCATGACGCTCGACAAGGCCGTCAAGCAAATGCGCGGCGAACCGGGCACCAAGGTCACGCTCACCATCTTCCGCAAGAGCGACGACCGCACGTTCCCGCTCACCGTCACGCGTGCGCTCATCCGCGTGCAGTCGGTCAAGATGAAGGTGCCTGAGCCGGGCTATGGCTATATCCGCATCACGAGCTTCCAGGAACGCACGGTGCCGGACCTCGCGGCCAAGCTGCAGGATCTCGCGCGTCAACAACCGAACCTGAAGGGCCTCGTGCTCGACCTGCGCAATAACGGCGGCGGTCTGTTGCAGAGCGCGGTCGGCGTGGCGGGCGCATTCCTGCCGGACAACTCGGTGGTCGTGTCGACCAACGGCCAGATCGCGGACGCGAAGCAGACTTTCCGCGACACCTACGACAACTATCGTTTGCCCTCCTTCGATTCCGATCCGCTGAAGAGCGTGCCGGACATCTTCAAGAAGGTGCCGATGGTCGTGCTGACCAACGCCTACTCGGCGTCGGCATCGGAAATCGTGGCGGGCGCGTTGCAGGATCATCACCGCGCGCTGATCGTCGGTAAGACGACCTTCGGCAAGGGCTCGGTGCAGACGGTTCGCCCGATGACCGCGGACACCGCGCTGCGTCTGACAACGGCGTACTACTACACGCCGAGCGGCAAGTCGATCCAGAACCAGGGCGTGCGCCCCGATGTGCCGGTGGATCAATACGCGGATGGCGACCCCGACGACGCGCTCGTCACGCGCGAAGTCGATTATTCGAATCACCTCGCCAACACGCAAGACCCGAACGAGAAGAAGGAATCCGAACAGCGCGAGCAGGACCGCCTGGAACAACTGCGCATTCTCGAAGAGCAGAACGACAAGAAAACGCCGGAGCAGCGTCGCAAGGATCGCGAACGCAAGCCGGTGGAGTTCGGCAGTTCGGACGACTTCATGCTTGCGCAGGCGTTGAACAAGCTGGAAGGCAAGACGGTCGTCGAATCGAAGTCGTACAGCGAACGCAAGCTCGCACAGAACAAGCCGGGACGTTCGGCTTCGGCGCCGGTGGTTGCGGCGCCCGCGCTGCCGGCCACGCCGGGTTCGGCGCCGGCATCGGGCGCGGAACCGGCTTCATCGCCCACGGCTCAGTCGAAGTAAGAGGCAGTGCAACATCAGCAGTACGGCTTCGCGGTCACGCGCCGCGAAGCCTTTCCTCCCGCGCGCGCTTAGAATATCCGCCTCAAGCGCGCCGCTTCCACGGCGTTCCCTTCGCAGCACAGACAGCGCGTTGCCACGCGCCCGCTCGATGAACGACGACCAACTTCTCCGCTATTCCCGCCATATTCTCGTCGATGAAATCGGCATCGAAGCGCAGCAGCGCTTTCTCGATGCTCACGCGATCATCGTCGGCGCGGGCGGCCTAGGCGCGCCTGCCGCGATGTATCTCACGGCAGCGGGAATTGGCAAGCTGACCCTCGTCGATGCCGATACCGTCGACCTCACGAATCTGCAACGGCAGATCGTGCACGCGACGCGTTCGGTCGGAGAGGCCAAAGTGGAATCCGCGCGCGCGACGCTCAACGCGCTGAATCCGGATGTCGAGATCGAAGCAGTCAACGCGCGTGCCGACGCGGCCTGGCTCGATGCCAACGTGCCGGGCGCGTCGGTCGTGCTGGATTGCAGCGACAACTTCGCCACGCGTCACGCAATCAACGCCGCGTGCGTCGCGCATGGCGTCCCGCTCGTGTCGGGCGCGGCCTTGCGTTTCGACGGGCAGATCAGCACATTCGATTTCCGCTCGGAGCAATCGCCGTGTTATGCGTGCGTGTTTCCGCCGGATCAGGCGTTCGAGGAAGTCGCGTGTTCGACGATGGGCGTGTTCTCGCCGACCGTGGGCATCATTGGCGCAATGCAAGCGGCGGAGGCGCTACGCGTGATCGGCGGCTTCGGCGAAACGCTCGCCGGCCGGCTGATGATGCTGGATTCACTGCGCATGGAGTGGAACACGATGAAGATCGCGCGCCAGGCCGATTGCGTGGTCTGCGGCGAGCGGCATGCGCGTGCTTCGTAAGCCTCAAATCTTCTGAAGCCGCGCCAACGCTGCTTGCAATTCATCCGGCTCGTAAGCCGCGAGCACGTCCGCTACGGGCTTATCGAATGCCTTGAGATTCGAGCGCAAGATTTCCTGCTTCACGACAAGCAACTGGCTCGGATGCATCGAAAACTCGGTCAGACCGAGCCCGAGCAACAAGCGCGTGACCGTCGGGTCGCCCGCCATCTCACCGCATACCGAAACCGGCACGCCGGCGCGCTTCGCTTCGCGCAGCGTGAACGCGATCAGATTCAGCACGGCCGGATGCAGCGGATCGTACAGATGCGCGACCGCGTTATCCGCGCGGTCGATGGCGAGCGTGTATTGAATCAGATCGTTGGTGCCGATCGACAGAAAATCCAGCCGGCTCAGGAAGAGCCGCACGGCGATCGCGGCGGCGGGAATCTCGATCATCGCGCCGACCTGAATCTGGCGGTCGTAGGCGATGCCCGCGTCGTCGAGTTGACGCTTCGCCTCGCGGATCAGATCGAGCGTCTGATCGATCTCCTGCGCGTGCGCGAGCATTGGAATCAGAATCTTGGTCGGACCGAACGCGGACGCGCGCAAGATGGCGCGCAGTTGCGTCATGAACATTTGCGGCTCGGACAGACTCCAGCGAATGGCGCGCAGCCCGAGCGCCGGGTTCGGCGCGACTTCGTAGCCGTCGCCGGCGCTCATCGAATCGAGTGGCTTGTCCGCGCCGACATCGATCGTGCGAATGGTCACCGGCTTGCCGTTCATCAGTTCGATCGCGCGCTTGTAGGCCTCGAACTGCTCCTCTTCCTCCGGCAACTGGTTCTTATGATTCATGAAGAGAAACTCGGTGCGAAAGAGGCCGACGCCCATCGCGCCCGCTTCCACCGCGACCTTCGCATCCTCGGGAAGTTCGATGTTCGCGCACAGCTCGATCTTCGTGCCGCATAAGGTTTGCGTCGGCGAAAACTTGAGGCGCTGCAGCTTGCGCTGCTCCAGCACCTTTTCGCTTTGCCGGTACGAATACTCTTCGAGCACGATCGGCGCGGGATCGACGATGACAATGCCGTGATCGCCGTCCACGATGATGAGATCGTTCTGACGAATCAGCACGCTCGCCTGCTGCACCCCGACCGACGCGGGAATGCCGAGACTACGCGCGACGATCGCCGTATGCGACGTGCGGCCGCCGAGATCGGTGACAAAACCTTTGAATGCTTGCGTCTTGAACTGCAGCATGTCGGCCGGCGCGATGTCGTGCGCCACGACGATCATCTCGTTGTGGCCGTTGCTCGCAACCGTATGCGCCACCATCGATGCAGTGGTCGGCGCGCCTGCAAGCGCCTTGAGCAGCCGTTCCACCACTTGCTCGATATCCGCCTTCCGTTCGCGCAGATACTCGTCTTCGATTTCGTCGAAATAGCGGCTCAGGATTTCGAGTTGTTCGGTGAGCGCCCATTCGACGTTGTAGCGCCGCGTGCGAATCAGATCGATGACTTCCTGCACGAGCATGGCGTCGTTCAGGATCATCATGTGAACGTTGATGAACGCTGTCATTTCGCCAGGCGCGTCCGCTGCCAGGTCGTTGCGAAGCGTTTCGAGTTCGGCGAGCACGCCCGCTTGCGCAGCATAAAACCGCGCGATTTCAGCGTCGATCTGGTCCGGATCGATAAGATAGTGAGCGACATCGAGCGCCGCAGGCGCGATCAGATACGCTCGCCCAATGGCGATGCCTCGTGAGACGGGAATTCCATGCAGCGTGAAGGACACGCGCACCTCCTCTGTAGTTTCTGCGCGGTCTCTCGGGGCCTGCGGCAGGCGCTTAGGACCGCGCTAGCATTATAAGTTCGAATGAGGCTGCGGTCGCCGAACGGCCGTCGCAGCGAGGCGCGGCCGTTTGTCCTGCAAAGAACGCGGACGCAAAAAAGCCGCGTCGAAGCGCGGCTTTTTGTTGGCTACTTCCGATGCGGGATGAAGCGCTTACTGCCCTTCCCCGAACTTGTCGGCGATAAGCGCGAGGATCGCTTTCATCGCATCGGCTTCGTCGGCGCCTTCGGTTTCGATGGTCACCGTGCTGCCGATACCCGCTGCCAGCATCATCACGCCCATGATGCTCTTGGCGTTGATCCGGCGACCGTTACGGCTCATCCAGATTTCCGACTGATAGCTGCCGGCTAGTTGCGTGAGCTTCGCCGATGCCCGCGCGTGGAGTCCCAGCTTGTTTACGATCGTTGTTTCCTGTTGCAGCATGATGCTCCGGGCGCTAGTGGATGAATTGAGCGGCGTCAGTGACTCGCGGCCTTCGCGGCGACGAGATCGGCACTCGCGGAGCACGCCGGATCTTGCGAACCGGCAGCCTTCGTCGCGAGCGCGCAAGGATTCAGCGGCGTGGAGGAATCCAGTTCCTGGATGCCTTTCGAGCCGCCTTGCAGAATTTTTTCGGTAAGCGTGTCGATGGGAGTCGCGCGATAACACACGGCGCGCACGAGCATCGGCAAATTGACGCCTGCGAGCACGCGCACGTCCGTTTCCGCGAGACTCGCCGCGATGTTCGCGGGCGTCGCGCCGAAGACGTCGGTGAGCACGATGGCGCCATTGTCTTCTCGCAGACGGTCGAGTTCCGAGCGCGCAAACGCGCGGACTTCGACGGGATCGCAGTCGGGCGTTACGTCGACAACGCCGATACGTGCGGGCAAGCCGCCGTAAATGTGCGCGACACACTCGCGTAGCGCGGTAGCGAACGGAGCATGCGCGATGATCAGAATGCCAGCCATGTCAGGATTGCTGCCTCTGTAACGACGCCAGGGTTGCCGGCGTCTAGAGATCGCTCGAAAACGCGCGAGCGGCGCGGGATCGATGCCTATTTGGTCGCACGCGGGCCGAAAATCAACCGCCTTACGCCAGACACCGTTCCACCATTACCACAGCTTACGCTTGCACTCTCAAACACAGTTTAAGACCGGAAAAAGCACGTTCCAACCCTAAAACTTGCAAGCAACCGGGAAATAATTGTAACAGCGTCGGCGATTATGTTTTTGCAGTGCGCCAATTCGAGCGTTGGCTAGCGCTCGAAAGGCCGTTCAGCCGACCGCGCGTTCGAGCGCGTCGATGAACATTCCAGCAACGTCGAAGCCTGTCTGATCCATGATTTCGCGGAAGCATGTCGGGCTCGTCACGTTGACTTCCGTCAGGTAATCGCCGATGGCATCGAGGCCGGCCAGCAAAAGCCCGCGTGCTTCAAGAATTGGCCCGAGCGTTTCGGCAATCTCGCGGTCGCGCGCCGACAGCGGTTGCGCACGGCCAAGACCGCCCGCCGCCAGATTGCCGCGCACCTCGTTGCCCTGGGGAATACGCGCCAGCGAATACGGCACCGGCTGACCGCCGATCACCAGAATGCGCTTGTCGCCGTCCGTGATCTGCGGGATGAACTTCTGCGCCATCACCGTACGCGCGCCGTCCTCGCTCAACATCTCGATGATGGACCCGAGGTTCATGCCGTCCGCTTTCACGCGGAACACGCCCATGCCGCCCATGCCATCGAGCGGTTTCAGAATGACGTCGCCATGTTCCGCGTGAAAGCCGCGCAGGCGAGCCGCATCGCGCGTCACGAGCGTGGGCGCCACGTACTGCGGCCATTCGGCAATAGCCAGCTTCTCCGAATGATCGCGAATGGCTTGTGGCTTGTTGAAAACGCGCGCGCCGGCGCGTTCCGCGATTTCGAGCAGCCAGGTTGCGTTGACATATTCGAGATCGAACGGCGGGTCTTTGCGCATCAGCACCGCGCCGAAACGCGTGAGCGGCAAATGCTCCGCCTGTTCCGCCGCGAACCACGGCCAGCGGTCGCTGTTCGCTTCGTCGCCGACAATTGCAATGCGTCGCACGCTCGCGTCGACCGACGTGCCTGTCCACGCCAGATGCTGCGGCTCGCATGCGTACAACACGTGACCGCGCCGCGCGGCTTCGGCCATCATCGCGTAGGTCGTGTCTTTATAGATCTTGAAACGATCGAGCGGATCGGCGATGAAGAGAATGTCCATGTGTATTCGCTTGGGCTAGTGACCGTGGCCATGAGTATTGGCCACGAGAGCAGGGCATTATGCACTCAGACCTGAATCGCTTCCGGGTCGGTCTTCTCGAGTTCCACCGATGCCGCCAGCAACCCAAGCCTGGCCACCACGCCATACATGTAAAAGCGGTTCGGCGGCGCGGCGCCGGGCTTCGCATGCGCATCCGGCAGCGCGGTGTGCTCGAAGCCAAGCGGCACGAAATGCATGCCGGGCGCGTTGAGGTTCTGGTCGCGTTCGCGCGAGTCGTGCACGCGATAAAACCCGCCGACCACGTACCGGTCGATCATATAAACGACCGGCTCCGCCACCGCATTCTCCACGCGCTCGAATGTGTGCACGCCTTCCTGCACGATCACATCGTGCACCTGCAGGCCTTCCTTCGCGTCGTTCATACGCGTGCGCTCGCGCTTGGTCAATGCGGCGACCTCGCTTGCGTCGTGCACGGTCATCACGCCCTTGCCGTACGTGCCGGCATCGGCCTTGATGACGACATACGGCTTCTCGCTGATGCCGTACTCGCGGTACTTCTTCGCGATCTTCTTGATGACGCCGTCGATTGCCTCGGCCAGCGCTTCCTCGCCCGTGCGCGCCTCGTAATCCACGCCTTCGACGTGCGCGAAGTACGGGTTCACCATCCACGGATCGATCTCGACGAGCTTCGCGAACTTTTTCGCGACATCGTCATAGCAGGAGAAGTGCGTCGACTTGCGGCGCACCGCCCAGCCCGCATGCAACGGCGGCAGGATGTATTGCTCGTGCAGATTTTCGAGCACGGGCGGAATGCCGGCGGAAAGATCGTTGTTGAGCAGGATCGAGCACGGATCGAAATTTTTCAGGCCGAGACGGCGCGGCGTGCGTTCGAGCGGTTCGAGCACGACCTTTTGGCCATCGGCGAGCGGAATGGTCACGGGCCCGTGGATGTTTTCGTCGAGCGTGCCGAAGCGGACGTTGAGTCCCGCCTGACGCATGATGGTCGCGAGCCGCGCAACGTTCTCCAGATAAAACGCGTTACGCGTGTGCCGCTCCGGAATCACGAGCAGATTCTTCGCGTCTGGACAAATTTTTTCGATGGACGCCATCGCCGCCTGCACGGCAAGCGGAAGCACTTCGTGCGGCAGATTGTTGAAGCCGCCGGGAAAGAGATTGGTGTCGACGGGCGCGAGCTTGAAACCGGCGTTACGCAGGTCGACGGAACAGTAAAACGGCGGCGTGTGCTCCTGCCATTCGAGACGGAACCACCGTTCGATGGAAGGCGTAGCCTCGAGAATTTTCCGCTCGAGGTCGAGCAGCGGGCCACTTAACGCCGTAACTAAGTGCGGAACCATTGATTTCTCGTGGACAGCGTTTTGCGTGGGACTGGGCAACCGCCAAGGCGATCGTTCCAGCCGATACAGGGACGAAAGATTGTAGAGCAATTGCCCTGCCTAACTGGGTATGGACCGCCATTTAGCAAGGCTTTGCGGCCCATCGCGGCAATCTGCACAGGCAATCCGGGCCATTTGCGGCGCGAGCGGCGCTGGACGAAAACCCGACGTATCGCGCGGACGAAAAAAAACCCGCCATGAAGGCGGGCCAAGTCGCTGCGCTCGTTCGTTTGCCGTCGCCCCGGCGACATGCGCCGAGCGGATGAGATCCGGCGCGCCCTCTCGCGGCACGCCGGATCGCGGCTCAAATCCCTTATTCGACGTGCTCGCCATGCAGCGTGACGTCGAGACCTTCGCGTTCCTCTTCTTCCGTCACGCGCAGGCCCATGACCATGTCAATGATCTTGAGCAGCACGAAGCTGACGACGCCGCTATAGACCAGCGTGACCAGCACGCCCTTCGCCTGCACGATGACATTGCCATCGAAGCCGCCGATGTCCTTCACCGCGAACACGCCAGTCAGCAATGCGCCGATGATCCCGCCCACGCCGTGCACGCCGAACGCATCGAGCGAATCGTCGTAACCGAACTTGTGCTTGAGCCACGTCGCCGACCAGAAGCAGACCACGCCCGCCACGATGCCGATCACGATAGCGCCCGTCACGCCCACGAAGCCCGAAGCCGGCGTCACTGCAACGAGACCTGCAACCGCGCCCGAGATGATGCCGAGCACCGAAGGCTTACCCTTCGAAATCCATTCCGCGAACATCCAGCCGAAGGCGGCGAATGCGGTGGCGATCTGCGTCGTGAGCATGGCGAAGCCGGCACGGCCGTCAGCCGCGACTGCCGAACCCGCGTTGAAGCCGAACCAGCCCACCCACAGCATCGATGCACCGATCAGCGAGAGCACGAGGTTGTGCGGCGCCATCACTTCACGGCCGTAGCCGACGCGCTTGCCAAGCACCAGACAGCACATCAGGCCCGCGATACCGGCGTTGATGTGAACCACCGTGCCGCCCGCGAAGTCGAGCACGCCTGCGCCTGCCAGCCAGCCGGTCGGTTCCCAGACCATGTGCGCGATCGGCGAGTAGACGATGATCGACCACAGCGTCATGAACACGAGCATCGCGGAAAACTTCATCCGGTCGGCGAACGCGCCGGTGATGAGCGCCGGGGTGATGATCGCGAACGTCATCTGGTAGACGAAGTAGACCGATTCCGGAATCGTCGATGCCAGATGGCTGACGGTCAGCGTCGTGGCCTTGTCGCCCTTGATGTAGTTCATGCCGTGCAGGAACACGCGCGAGAAGCCACCCAGGAACGAATTGCCCGGCGTGAACGCGATGCTGTAGCCCACGACCGTCCAGATGATCGTGACGAGACAGCAGATCGCGAAGCTCTGCATTACCGTTGCCAGCACGTTCTTCTTGCGAACCATGCCTGCGTAGAACAGCGCGAGGCCCGGAACCGTCATGAACAGCACGAGTGCGGTCGAGGTGAGCATCCACGCGGTGTCACCCGAGCTGATCTTCGACGAATCGACCGAGAATGGTTCGGTCGGCGCGGCGGGAGCGGCGTCGGAAGCTGCCGCCGCTGCGGAAGCGCCTTCCGCCGACGAAGCCATCGCCGTGTTGGCGCTGGCCGGTGCGCTTGCAGGCGCCGATGCGGCGTCGGCCGCGGGTGCCGAGGCAGCGGCCGGAGCGGACGCGTCCTGGGCGAGTGCGGTGCCGACATTGGCGCCGACCAGGGCGCCCGCCACCAGCAATGACATCAAAAAGTTACGCATTCTTCGGTTTCCTCTTATCGCCGATTTCTTTTCTTAGAGCGCGTCCGCGCCGGTCTCACCGGTACGAATACGAATGACCTGTTCGATTGCCGTGACGAAGATCTTGCCGTCGCCGATTTTTCCCGTGCGCGCCGCGCGTTCGACCGCTTCGATCGCCTGATCGACGATGTCGTCCGACACGGCCGCTTCGATCTTCACCTTCGGCAGGAAATCGACGACGTATTCCGCGCCCCGATAAAGTTCGGTGTGACCTTTCTGGCGGCCGAAGCCTTTTACCTCGGTCACCGTGATGCCCGAGACGCCGATCGCCGAGAGCGCTTCGCGCGCTTCGTCGAGCTTGAACGGCTTGATGATTGCGGTAATGAGCTTCATGTATCCCTCGCTGTGGTGTGCCTCTGATCCTTCGATGCCTTCTAAAGCGGGATGCCTCGGTTGCAAGCCCACGTCCGTCCTGTCGGGCCGCTGAAAGAAGCGTGCAGAAAAGGTCCGCGCCACTTATGCAACTCGTATGCCAATCGAGTGCTCACGGGGCTTTGCACGATTTCACGAAAGGCGCGCGCAAGGGATCTGCCGAATGGCTAACGCGCGCCGTACCTGCTGGCGCCGGGGTGGGTTCGTTGCTAGAGTGCTCGGAAGGTCCCGTTAAAAGGGGCAAAGGCGGAAGACGCGGGAGCGCGGGAGCGCTAAAATCGCGGCGCCTCGAATGTGCCCGGCAGTGCGTGACGAATGCACCAAAATCGATCATGCAACCGGCCGGGGCACTGACCTAACAATGAATGCACTTTTTTTGTGCAAAGGGAGAAACGATGAAGCAGCCCAACGACGTTTTCAATGACCTGCAGCAGAAGATGAGCGAGCTCTTCAAGAATTCGCCTGCTAAAGACGTCGAGAAAAATGTGAAAGCCATGCTTTCGCAGGGCTTCTCGAAGCTCGATCTCGTGACCCGCGAAGAATTCGACACGCAGACTCAGGTGCTCGTGCGTACGCGCGCCCGGCTGGAAGAGCTAGAAAAACGCGTCGCGCAACTGGAGCAGCACCAGCCGGGCGGCTCCTCGTCGCAGGACTGACGGCTTCAACTACTGTCGACCTCGGCCGGCGAGCCGTGAAGTCCTAGTCTCATTGCCGGCGCCGCCTTCGAGCGCGCGCCGTTTCAGGTGAAATCATGTCGCTTGCCGTGGTCAAGAGCCGCGCGCCCGCCCCTGGGCGCGCGCCGGAAGTGGTCGTCGAAGTTCATCTCGCAAACGGATTGCCGTCGTTCTCCATCGTCGGCTTACCCGATCTCGAAGTTCGCGAAAGCCGCGAGCGCGTGCGCGCCGCGCTGCAGAATTGCGGACTGGAATTCCCCGTCAACCGCATCACCGTCAATCTCGCTCCGGCAGATTTGCCAAAGGAGTCGGGACGTTTCGACTTGCCTATCGCGCTCGGCATTCTGGCGGCGAGCGGACAGATTCCGGCTGCATCGCTCGAAAATCGTGAGTTCGCTGGGGAGCTGTCGCTGACCGGCGCGCTGCGGCCCATGCGCGGAGCATTCGCGATGGTGTGCGGAGCGGCGCGGCACCATGCATCGAACGGTTCGGAGAGCGGGCGTGCGCCGGAAATCTATGTGCCGCTCGCAAGTGCTTCCGAAGCCGCGCTGGTGCCCGGCATCGAAGTGTTCGGCGCGGCGGATTTGCCGACGCTCTGCGCGCATCTGAACGGCGTTCCGGATGCGCGGCTTCGTCCCGCGCAGGCTTCCGCGCAATTGAATGCGTCATCGCGGCCGGCCGCGCCCGATCTCGCGGATGTCATCGGGCATCCGGCTGCGCGTCGCGCGCTGGAGGTTGCGGCGGCGGGTGGTCATCATCTGCTGATGGTCGGGCCGCCCGGCGCGGGCAAATCCATGCTCGCCGCGCGCTTGCCAGGCCTGCTTCCGCCAATGACCGACGACGAAGCGCTCGCCTCCGCCGCCATTCTGTCGGCAAGCTCGCTCGGATTTACGCCCGCGCAATGGAGGCGGCGGCCGTTTCGCGCGCCACATCATTCATCGAGCGCGGTGGCGCTGGTTGGCGGCAGGAATCCGCCGCAGCCGGGCGAGATCACGCTTGCGCACCTGGGCGTGCTTTTTCTCGACGAGTTGCCCGAATTCGATCGCAAGGTACTCGAAACGCTGCGTGAGCCGCTCGAAGCGGGTTGCATCACCGTGTCCCGGGCGGCGCAACAGGCGGAGTTTCCTGCCGCGTGTCAGCTCGTCGCCGCGATGAATCCGTGTCCGTGTGGATGGCGTGGCGATCCAGGCGGACGCTGCCGATGCTCACCCGACGTCGCCGCGCGCTATCTGCGCAAGTTGTCGGGACCGCTGCTCGATCGCATCGATATTCAGATCGAGTTGCCTGCGCTCTCGCCCGCTGAACTCTCGGCGCGCGGCGCCAAGCATGGCGAATCCAGCGCAACGGTGGCTTCACGCGTCGAGGCGGCGCGCGCCGTCCAGCTCGCGAGGCAAGGCAAGACCAATCGCGAACTCGATGGCCGCGATGCCGACACGCTCTGCCGACCTGATGCCGAAGGCGCCGCGCTCCTGCGCGCCGCGAGCGAGCGCTTCGGTTGGTCGGCGCGCGGCTATTACCGCGTTTTGAAAGTCACACGGACCATTGCCGATCTATCCGGGGCGAACATTCCGACCGCGGCGCATGTCGCGGAAGCCGTGCAATACCGTCGCGCGTTTCCTGCGGCATGAGCCTCAAGGTCATCGGGCGCGAAATATTGCCTGTCAAGACTTGACTTATGCACACCAAGCCGATCCGCCCTTCTTTTTCCTACTATCAACCTACATGACAGAACGCATTGCACAGACCATTGATTTTATTGAACTATTTAACTTGCCATGAAGGGAAGCAAAGTAAGCCCGACCGCACGAAGCGGGCTTCAAGCGACTCACCGACACTGTTTTCCACAAAGTTATCCACAGACCCTGTGGATAGCGAAAAAAGTCCTGACAAATCCGAGTATTAGACGCCAAAGCTGTGAATGAACTTCGGCTTTGTAAACCTCACGAGCAGCACTCTTAAGTGAGCAGTCGCAGAAAACCGAGGTTTACCTCTAAAACAGTTTGAAGGAAGAAAAGAATTGATCGGACTGTTCAGAGGGCGGCGCTTTGTCCGAGACAATCGCGACTTGGTAGACATGCATGCCATGCGCCACGAAGCGCGCGTGAATCGTCCGGCTCTCGCGCTGATTCCCGCCTTGTCCCTTGACTTCCATCTCGCTGCCGAGCACTCGACCGCCGACAGCAAGGTCGATCTGCGTCGCGCGCGCGGCCGGCTGGGCATTCACGTTACGGGCGAGGCCTTGCTGGAGGAAATCGAGCGCGGCGCGTTGCAACGCGGGATCGGCGCTGGGCAGGACAACCGTGCCGATTGCGAACACCGCGTCATTGGCTTCGGCGGTCTGCATGCGCATGGTCATCGGCTGGCCGGCAATCTGAATCTTGCGCTCCTCGGCGTGCGGCTTGGCGGGCAGCGTGACTTCGTAGCCGTCGTCGTTGTTCATGATCGTGCGCCAGTCATACGACGGCGTGCACGCGATCAACGCGCCGCATGCGACACATGCGCACACCATCGCGCTCAATGAACGTGCGCGCATGGAACGATTCGGAATATTGCGCACGAGAAACCGGCGCAGACTGGCCGTATTCGCAGAAAGAACTCGCTTCATGGCTGACCGTTGCGTGAAAAGCATCATTATCGCGCCGCGATACCCGGATTTCGTTCGGCCGACCGGACGTGTCACGACTGCGCCGCACGTTTGGCGCTAAAATAACCAGCACTTTCCCATTGCAGTTGCGCCTTACAAGGCGCTTCGCTCGACTACGAGCCGTTCGAGGTTGCCATGTCCCAAGCCACTCAAAATACTCAGACTCGTGCCAAGAGTCCGTTGCGCTACGTTGTAGTGGCGCTCGTCGCCGGTGTGATCGCGTGCACGGGGTATTTCGCGTTCGGCGGACAACAGAAGGTGCCCGATGCAACCTTCACGCTGCTTTCAGGGCAGAAGATTTCGACATCGAACGATCTCAAGGGCAAGGTCTATCTCATCAACTTCTGGGCGACGAGTTGCGAGACCTGCATGAAGGAAATGCCCCAGATGATCGACACGTACAACAAGTTCAAGGGTCGCGGGCTCGAATTCGTGGCCGTCGCCATGAATTACGACGCGCCGATGTACGTCAGCAATTATGCGCAGACGCGCAATCTGCCGTTCAAGGTCGCCATGGACGACGGCAGCGCCGCCAAACAGTTCGGCAACGTCCAACTGACGCCGACGACGTTCGTGGTCGACAAGGACGGCAAGATTCTCAAGCGCTATGTTGGCGAACCGACTTTTGCCGAGCTGGATGCATTGCTCAATAAGGCGCTTGGAGCGGCTTGAAGGAACGGGCGCGTTGAGCAGCGTCGGGTTGGGGAACAACTTACGACTGGCTTGAGCGTGCGGCATACCGAGGCGCTCAGGGTGGCTAGCAGCGCTCAACGGTGGATCTAGGTAATAACGCGGCGCAAAAAGCGATTCAAGGAACGGGCGTTGAACCGTTCATCCGCCATTCGACTTTCGCCCGGCTTAAAGACCAGCCCAAACCAGCCAGCCAATACGCGCCAGCACCCTACCGCTCAGCATCCCCCTTCACCGCAATCCCGTATCGCTTGATCTTCTCGTAGAGCGTCGCCTTGCCTAGCTGCAGGCGATCAGCCGCCACCGCCACCGCCCCGCCGCACTGTTCCAGCGTCTGTGCAATCACCGCGCGCTCGAATTGCTCCGTGCGTTCCTTGAGCGGCTGCGTGGACGTATCGAGCGCGGCTCCCGTATCGTCGATGACACCGAGCACCATGCGATCCGCCGCATTGCGCAGCTCGCGCACGTTGCCAGGCCATTCGCGCTGCATGAGTTCGGCGCGCTGACGATCCGTGATGAGCGGCGCAGGCCGTTCGTAGCGCACGGCGGCATCGAGCAAAAAGTGTTCGAAAAGCGGCACGATGTCCTCGCGACGCTCGTTGAGCGGCGGCAGTGAAATGGTTACGACGTTGAGCCGGTACAGCAAGTCGCGGCGAAACGTGCCGTCCGCGACGTGTTCGTTCATGTCGCCTTTCGCGGCGGCCACCACGCGCAGATTCGCGCGTACCGGCTGATTCGAGCCGAGCCGCTCCAGCACGCCGTCCTGCAGCACCCGCAGCAGTTTCACTTGAAGCGAGAGCGGCATGCTCTCGATTTCATCGAGGAACAGCGTGCCGCCCGATGCCGCCTCCAGCCTGCCGATGCGCCGTTTCTGCGCGCCGGTGAAGGCGCCGGCCTCGTAGCCGAACATCTCCGATTCGAACATCTGCTCCGGCAACGCGCCGCAATTCACCGCGATGAACGGCTTGTCGCGGCGCGCCGAAAGATCGTGCAGACTGCGCGCGATCAGTTCCTTGCCCGCGCCGGTATCGCCGTTGATGAGCACGGACGCATCCGTCGGCGCCACGTTGGCGATCAGCCGCCGCACCTGTTCGATAGCCGGACTGCGCCCGATGATGCGGCTCTGCCCCGCCAGTTCGCGCCGCAGCGCCTGGTTCTCGAGCACCAGCGTGCGTCGCTCCAGCGCGCGGCGTACCGCTTCGATCAGCCGCTCGGAGGCAAACGGCTTCTCGATGAAGTCGTACGCGCCGTCGCGCATGGCCTGCACGGCCATCGAAATGTCGCCGTGACCGGTGACGAGTATTACCGGCACTTCGGGCGCGCGCTCGCGGCATTGCGCGAGCAGGTCGAGACCGCTCGCGCCCGGCAAACGGATATCGCTCACGATCACGCCCGTATAACTCGCGTCGATGGCGCGCGCCGCCGCTTCGACGCTGCCGTGGCCAATCACGTCGAAGCCCGCGAGCTGCAAGCTCTGCACGCTCGCGCGCCGCACGAGTTCGTCGTCTTCGATATAGATCACCTGCGAACCGGTGCTCATGGTCTTGCCCCTTGTGTTGCCTCATGCACGCCGGCCTTCAGGCGCGGCGCAACGTCAGTACGAATTCGGCGCCGTAGGAACCGTCGGCGTCGGCTTGCGTGCCGCCTTCGGGACCGGCCGCGACGATTGGCGCCACGCGATTGCGCGCGATCAGCGTACCGCCATAATCTCGCGCGATCGCCGACGAAATGGCGAGTCCCAAACCGAGCCCGTGACCCGTTTCCTTCGTCGTGAAGAACGGCTCGAAAAGGCGCGGGAGCACGTCGGCGGGAATGCCGGGGCCGTTGTCGCGCACCACGATCTCGACCACGGTTTCGCGCGCGTCGAGTTCCATGACGATGCGCGGGGCATCGCATGACGCGACGGCATCGAGCGCGTTGCCGATCAGGTTGATGAGCACTTGCTCCAGCCGCAAGTCCTCGCAACGCACGAAGACCGACGCGCATTCGCCTTCGATCTCCGGTGCGATATCGAGCGCGACGTTCTTCATGCGCGGCCGCAGCATGGCGAGCGTGTTGTGCAGAGCGCGTGCGACGTCAGTGCGCGCGTTCTTCGGCCGCGCCTTCGCGACGAAGAGCTTGAGCTGATTCGTGATCTTGCCCATGCGCTCGGTGAGCGACGCAATCGCTTCGAGATTCTCGCGCGCCGCCGCCTGATCGCCGCGCTCGATCAACACGCGCGTGTTGTCCGAAAAGCTGCGCAGAGCCGCAAGCGGCTGATTCAATTCATGCGTGATGCCGGCCGCCATTTGCCCGAGCGCGGCGAGCTTGCTTGCCTGGATGAGTTCGTCGTGCGCCGCGCGCAGGTCCTGTTCGGCGCGCGTGCGTTCGTTGACTTCCTTCGTCAGTTGCTCGTTGGCCTCCGACAGATCCGCCGTGCGTTCCGCGACGCGTTGATTCAGTTCGGCATACGCGGTCTGCAGCATCTCGCGGCTGCGGATCATCTCGCGCACGCGCGCGCGCCGCATGCGCCAGTAAAACGCCAGCAGACACAGCGACACGAATACGAGGGCCGTCACGACCACCGCGTTTTGCGCGGCGCTCTCGACCGGATCGAGCGGCGCCATCGTGATCAACTGCCAGTCGGGTTCGCCGATAGAACGCCGCGTTGCCAAAAAGCTCGGCGCATTGCGCCCGCCGCCGACGCGCACGATCTGCGCGCCGCCTTCGAGCGTCTTTGCGATGGTCATCGGCAAGGGCGTGATGGGCTGTTGCGCGTACTGGCGCGTCTGGTAGACGGACGCCTCGACGCTTTGCGGCAACGGCCTCACGGTGTGATATTTCCACGAAGGCACCGAGGAAAGAAAGATCACGCCGTGGTCGTCGGTGACGAGTAGCGGCTCCGTGGCATCCGCGCCTTGCAGCCATTCGAGATTGAGCTTCACGACCGCCACGCCGATCAGTTCGCGCGTGCCTTCCTTGAACACCGGCTGCGAGATGTAATAGCCCGGTTCCAGCGAAACGGTGCCGAGCCCGAAAAAGCGTCCGACGCCGCCCTTCGCGGCATCGACGAAATAAGGTCTGAAAAGATATTCGACGCCGACAAAACTGTCCGGTCCGCGCCAGTTGCTGGCGGCGACGCAGAAGCCGTCCTTGCGGATCAGATAAGTCGCGGTGGCGTGCGCGCGCTGGTTGAGGTCTTCGAGATACTGGTTCGCGCGATCGACGTTGTTGCGGTCGGGCGTGTCGAGCACGTTCTGCACGAGCGGATGGCGCGACAGCAGATACGGCAGATATTCGTAGCGGTCGAGCGTGCTTTTGAGCGTGTTCGTGGTGCGATCCACGCGCACCGCGGCATTGAGCCGAAGCTCGTCGATACCCCGCCGCCACGCGATCTGCCAGGTGAGCGCGCAACACGCCGCAAGCAGAGCGGCGAGCGCGAAGAACACGAGGATGCGGCGCGACACGTGAGCAGATTCCCGCAAATGAGTATCTGCCATTGTGGCATACGCGCCTTCGATGTAAGGCCGCGGCGAAGCGCCGGTTGGCTGATGCTTCGCCGCGTGCATGGCTGCCTGCTTTCCGCGGCTTTAAGCGACGGTTTCGGGTTCGTGCTCGGCCGCGCCGTGCTTGAGCGCGTCGCGCAGCTTGTTGCGATCGAGCTCGTTCTCCCACGCCGACACCACCACCGTCGCCACGCCGTTGCCGACGATATTCGTCAGCGCGCGGCATTCGCTCATGAAGCGGTCGATGCCGAGAATCAGCACCATGCCCGCGAGCGGAATGGTCGGCACGACTGCAAGGGTTGCCGCCAGCGTGATGAAGCCCGCGCCGGTCACGCCGCTTGCGCCCTTGGACGTGAGCATGGTCACCGCGAGCAGCGTCAACTGCTGGCCCCAGCTTAAGTCCGTGTTGGTTGCCTGCGCGATAAACAGCACCGCCATCGTCATGTAGATGTTGGTGCCGTCGAGATTGAACGAGTAGCCCGTCGGCACGACGAGACCCACGACCGAGCGCGAGCAGCCGAGCTTTTCGAGCTTGAGCATCAGTTGCGGCAACGCGGCTTCGGACGAACTCGTGCCGAGCACGATCAGCATCTCTTCCTTGATGTAAGCGACGAAGCGCAGGATCGAGAAGCCCACCATCCGCGCGATGGTGCCGAGCACCACGAGCACGAAGACGATCGACGTCAGATAGAACGTGCCGATCAGCTTGAGCATCGGCAGCAGCGAGCCGATCCCGTACTTGCCGATGGTGAACGCCATCGCGCCGAACGCACCGATGGGCGCGAGTTTCGTGATGATGCCGACCATGCCGAACAGCACGCTCGACAGCCCTTCGATGAAGCTCGTCACCACGCGGCCGCGTTCGCCGAGATGCGCGAGCACCGAGCCGAACAGAAGCGCGATCAATAGAATCTGCAGGATTTCACCTTGCGCGAACGCGGAGATCAGCGTGTCGGGGATGATATGCAGGAAGAAATCGACAGTGCTCTGGCCGTGCGCCTTGGTCGCGAACGACTCGACGGCCTTGTGGTCGAGCGTCGCGGGATCGACGTTGAAGCCGACGCCGGGCTTGAGCACGTGCGTGGCGATGAGGCCGAGGACGAGCGCGAAGGTCGAGACGACTTCGAAATACAGCAGCGCCTTGCCGCCGACGCGTCCGACCTTCTTCATGTCCTCCATGCCGGCAATACCGGTCACGACGGTACAAAAGATGATCGGCCCGATCACCATCTTGATGAGTTTGATGAAGCCATCGCCGAGCGGCTTCATGTCGGTGGCGAGAGCGGGATAGAAATGCCCGAGCGCGATACCGATGGCGATGGCCAAGAGCACCTGCACGTACAGGACTTTATAGAAAGGTTTCTTCACGATAGTTCCAGGCAAAGGTCAGGCAGTTGGCGAAAAAAGAGCCAGCGGCGGGCTTTGACGCTTGATGCGTGTCGGTTGTGTTGGCGACGAGCATCGGAAACGCGTCGTTCGAGCGAGAGCCGCTACGTCGACGGATTCAGGAACGGATGGATGCGAAGGGATTCATCAGCTTGTCTCCTTGACTTTTATAGACGGCTTCGCGGGCCGTAACTCTTCTATTGCAAGGGCAATGCCAGACTTTTTGCTACGTAACCTGCTGATTTAGCTGAATATTTTTAGGACCTTGGCGATTGCCAATCCAGCTTTCCGGAAATCCGGAAAATGCTTGTCCGGGAGTTCGGACTATTCGTTGCCGTTTGGCATGACGTCTTCGTGTGGGCGAAGTTCACGCCATCTGCGCGCTGTCGCCAAAAAAAAAACCCACGGTCTCCGTGGGTTTTCTTCTTCGTGCGAAATGCAGGAAAGGCAGTAAGCAGCTTTAAACCACGCCAGCGCCATGCGCCTGCAAATCCGCGTGATAGCTCGAACGGACCATCGCGCCGACTGCCGCGTGCGTGAAGCCCATCTTGTACGCTTCTTCCTCGTACATCTTGAACGTGTCCGGATGCACGTAAGCCCGCACCGGCAGATGATGCTCCGACGGTTGCAGGTACTGGCCGATCGTCAGCATGTCGACGTCGTGCGCGCGCAAATCGCGCATCACCTGAAGAATTTCTTCCTCGGTTTCGCCAAGGCCGACCATCAGCCCGGACTTGGTCGCGACTTCCGGATGCAGCGCCTTGAAGTCCTTCAAGAGCTTGAGCGAATGATGATAATCCGAGCCCGGACGCGCTTCCTTGTAGAGACGCGGCACGGTTTCCAGATTGTGGTTCATCACGTCGGGAGGCGCGGCGGTCAAAATGCCGATCGCGCGATCCAGCCGGCCACGGAAGTCCGGCGTCAAGATTTCGATGCGCGTTTCCGGCGAATGCTCGCGCACCTGCCGAATGCACTCGACGAAGTGCGCCGCCCCGCCGTCACGCAGATCGTCGCGATCCACGCTCGTGATCACCACGTACTTCAGCTTCAGCGCGCCGATGGTGCGCGCGAGATTCAACGGCTCTTCCGCATCGAGCGGGTCTGGACGGCCGTGGCCCACGTCGCAGAACGGGCAACGGCGCGTGCATTTGTCGCCCATGATCATGAACGTGGCCGTGCCCTTGCCGAAGCACTCGCCGATATTCGGGCAGCTCGCTTCTTCGCAAACCGTATGCAGATTGTGTTCGCGCAGAATTTGCTTGATCTCGTTGAAACGCGAACTGCCGGTGGCCGTGCGTACGCGAATCCATTCGGGCTTCTTGAGCTTTTCGATCGGGATGATCTTGATCGGGATGCGCGCGGTTTTCGCCTGCGCCTTCTGCTTCGCGGTGGCGTCGTAGGCGGCGGGCGGAACGGCGGTGTTGCCGTCGGTCGATCCAGCAAGATTTGCGGTTGCGTCAGTCATTCGCTTGATCCGTTTGAGTCTGCTTGGACGGCGGCGCCGTCGTGCAATTGTGCGGCGGCAGCAGGAACGCCGTCGATCTGATGCGCCAGCCGTTCGGCGAGCGTCGCGGCTACGTCGCGCCAGTCGGCTTCGACGCCGAGCGTCGCCATGTCGACCGTTTCGAGTCCCGCGTAGCCACACGGGTTGATCGCGAGGAAGGGCTGCAGGTCCATCCTCACATTGAGACTCACGCCGTGATAACTGCAGCCGTTGCGAATCTTGAGTCCCAGCGCGGCGATCTTCGCGCCTTCGTGCAACGCGTGCGAACCGGCGTTGGCGCCCAGTTCCGTGTGCCGCGCGGAAGGCTTCGCGACATAAATGCCAGGCGCGCCGACCTTACGATCCGTGACAAGATTATACGATGCAAGGGTTTCGATCACGGCCTCTTCGATCCGGCGCACCAGTTCACGCACCATCAGCTTGCGACGCCGCAGATCGAGCAGCAGATAGGCCACGATCTGACCGGGCCCGTGATAGGTGATTTGTCCGCCGCGATCCACCTTGATGAGCGGAATGCCGCTGTCGGCCAGGAGCAGATGCGCCGGGTTGCCGGCAAGTCCGAGCGTGAACACGCGCGGATGCTCGACGAGCCAGATTTCGTCTTGCGTCTCGGGCGTGCGCGCGTCGGTGAAGGCGCGCATCGCGTCGAAGCTTTCCTGATAAGGCTCTAAGCCGCGCCAGCGCAAAGTGACCGGATGGTCGCCGAAGCGGAAGACGCTGGACGGTTCGGCGGGAGTGGAGCGTTCCGGCGCGAAAGCGGTGGAAATGGCGGACATGATTCCGATAGTTTACCGAAATCGCTCGATGCCCGCCGACGCTGAACCCGAAGATAATGCGCCGGACCGCGCTTCAGACCGTGCGCCAGCCCGAACGCAACCGCTGCGCGAGACGTTCGATGCTCGTCGATACCCAGTGGATCGCGCGCTCGTCGCAGCGCGGCACAATGGTGAAGACGACTTGCGCGGGGCGGTCGCCGTCCACCGAAAGCCATAGGCGTTCGCGTTCGCGCAACTTGAGCTGGTCGCCGGGCACGAGCCAATAGTCTTCGGTGTCGTTGCTGCGCGTCGCCCAGACCGTGCTGCCTTGCACCGAAAGCCGCGTGCCACGCACGATGCGCATCGGCACCGTTTCGCCCGGCTTGATTTCGAACATGACGCTTGTTGATATTTCTCGCATGATCCACTCCGCCAAAGGAACGTTTCGATGACTACAATCCTAGGCGTGGCAAGGCGTTGAACCAAACGATCAATTTTCACTGCTATGTGAGCCAGATTGACAACCGACCCTCAGACTATCCATACAGATTTGCGCCAATTGCCCGCTCTGAATGCGCTTCGAGCGTTCGAAGCCGCCGCGCGTCATGAGAGTTTTTCGCGCGCCGCCGACGAGCTTTTCGTGACGCACGGTGCGGTGAGTCATCAGATTCGCGCACTCGAAGCCGAACTGGGCGTGCCGCTTTTCGCGCGCGACGGCAAGCGCGTGCGCCTGACCGATCGCGGCCGCCAGTACGCCGTCGAAGTGCGGGCCTCGCTCCTTTCGCTGGCCGAATCCACACGACGAATTCGTTCCGGCGACCGAGACCGCCGCTTGATCGTGTCGATGCTTTCGTCGTTCTCGGCGCGCTGGCTGACGCCGCGCGTGGGCAAATTCATCGAGAAGCATCCGGAAGTGGATCTGGAACTGCACTCGACGAACGCGCTCATCGACTTCAATCGCGACGACGTGGACCTCGCGATTCGCTTTGGCTACGGCAAATACGCCGGTCTGCATACAGAAGAGTTGCTCGACGAAGTGTTCTTCCCCGCGTGTTCGCCGCGCTTCAACGGCGGCAATCTGCCGCGCACGCCGGCCGATCTGGCGAGCCTGCCGCTGCTGCGTTCGAACGACGAGTTGTGGCGCCCGTGGTTCGACGCAGCCGGCCTGACGGAAACGCCGGAGCCGAAGCGCGGCGTTCTGTATGAGGATTCGTCGAATCTGCTGCAGGCGGCGATCGACTGTCAGGGAGTCGCGCTGGTGCGAAGGTCGCTGGCGATGCAGGAAATCATCGCGGGAAGGCTCGTGCGGCTATTCAACGTGGATGGTCCGAGCCCGTGGACCTATTTCTTCGTCTGCCCGCCCGCGGCGATGCAAACCGCGCGCGTGCAGGCATTTCGCAACTGGATTTTCGACGAAGCCGAGCAGTTCCGGCAACTTTACGAACGCACGCCCGCAGTCTGCGACGCACCCGAAAGCACGCTCAAAGCACTACCTTGACCATGGGATGGCCGGTGAGCGCGCGATAGATGTCGTCCAGATGCGCGCGGTTCTGCGCGCGCACGGTGCAAGTCAGGCCGGTGTAATTGCCGCCCGACGAAGGCCGCGCTTCGACGCGCCCGTCGTGAAATTCGTTGTCGTATTCACGCAGTACGTTGACGATCGCGTCCTGAAACTCCGGATGCGTCTTGCCCATCACCTTGATCGGAAAGTCGCACGGAAAGTTGAACAACGCGTCGATGTCGGGGTTTGCGGCGGTTTGGGGTTTGGATTCGGACATGGCTTTCTCCTTCGCATGGCGCGGTTCGCTCACAGGCCGAACTCGCGCGTCTTGGCTCGCTGATACGCGCCATACAGCGCAGCATAGACCGCGCCGGGCCGGCCGTCGCCAACGCGCTGACCGTCGAGCGTCGTAATCGGCATGACCTCTTTGGTCGCCGAACTGATCATGAGTTCATCGGCCGCGCGCAGTTCGGCTTCGGTGATGTCGCGTTCCTCGAACACGATTCCCGCTTCCTTCGCCAACTCTTCGATGAGGCTGTAGCGAATGCCTTCCAAAATGCGCGGTCCACGCGGCGCGCCGAGGAGCGTGCCGCCTTTCACTACCCAGACATTTGAGGACGAACCTTCGGTTAGCAAGCCGTCGCGCAACTGGATGGTTTCCAGCGCGTCGTGTTCGGCGGCGTGCTGCGCCATGAGCACATTGCCGAGAAGCGAGGTCGATTTGATATCGCAATGCAGCCAGCGCTTGTCTTCGGCGGTAACGGCGGCCGCGCCGCGAGCCCGCGCCTCGACGCTCGGAAACACGAGTTGTCCGACCATGACGAACACGGTCGGCGTGATGCCCGCCGGAAAGGCGTGGCCGCGCCGCTTCGCCACGCCGCGCGTGACCTGGATGTAGACGAGCGCATCGCCGGCGCCGGCGTTCGCTTCGATCGCACGGGCGATCAACGCGCGCCAGCCGGCATCGTCGAAAGGATTGGCGATGCTGATCTTGCCGAGACTGCGTTCGAGTCGCGCGAGATGCTGAGTCAGGCGAAACGGCAGACGCTCGCCGTTTGCCTGCGCGTAGAGCGGCACGACTTCGTAGATGCCATCGCCGAAAATGAAGCCCCGGTCCAGCACCGGAATGCGCGCTTCGGAAAGCGGGCCCCACTCTCCGTTCAGATAGACCGTCGGGTCGAAGTCTTCGGCGATGCTCATCGAACCTGCTCCTTACTTACGCTTTTGCCACATCAACAAAGCCGAATCCCACAAGCGGCCGAAGATGCCGGCTTCCGGCACGTCCTGCAGCGCGACCAGCGGGAACTGCGCGACGTCCTTGCCGTCCGCGACCATCTTGACGGTGCCGATTTGCTGGCCCTTCTTGATCGGCGCGATCAGCAAATCGTTACGCGTGACCGTGGGCTTGACCTTTTCGCCGAGACCCTTAGGCACCGTGATGTACTGATCCGTCTCGACGCCCGCCTGCACGTTGTCGGACGCGCCCTTATAGACGCGCGGCGATTCGATCACCTGATTCGCCTTGAAGAGACGCACCGCGTCATAGGCCGTGTAACCGTAGTTCAGCATCTTCAGGCTGTCTTGAACGCGCGCGGATTCCTTAGGCTCGCCCATCATCACGGCGACCAGACGGCGGCTCGCGTCGGGCGTGCCGACGAGCGGGCGCTTGGCCGTCGCGATCAGGCAATATCCCGCCGCCTTGGTGTGACCGGTCTTGAGACCGTCGACGGAAGGATCGAGCCACAGAAGACGATTGCGATTCGGCTGCTTGATCTTGTTGTACGTGAAGTCGCGTACCGAGAAGATGCTGTAGTACTCGGGGAAGTCGCGGATGAGGCGCGTGGACAGCACCGCCAGGTCGCCCGCCGTCGTGTAGTGCTGCGGGTCGGGCATGCCGTTCACATCGGCGAAATTGGTGTGCTTCATGCCAATGCGCTTGGCGCCGGCGTTCATCAGCGTGACGAAGTTGCCTTCGCTGCCGCCGACGAGTTCGGCAAGCGCGATGGCCGCGTCGTTGCCCGACTGGATGATCATGCCGTAGACCAGGTCATGCACGGTTACCGGCTTGTTCGCCTCGATGAACATGCGCGACTCGTCCGTCTTCACGCGGCGCACGGCCTCGGTCGGCATCACCGTCTGGTCCATGTTGATCTTCTTCGACTTCAACGCGTCGAAGACGAGGTATGCGGTCATCAGCTTGGTGAGCGATGCCGGTTCCACACGCTCATCCGGATTGCCCGATGCGAGCACCTGGTTGCTGGTGGCGTCGACGAGCACCCACGAATGCGCGGTGACGTCCGGCGGCGGGACTTGCGCAAAGGCGCTCGCGGCGGCGAGCACGGCGGGCATCACGATAGCGGCTTGCAACGTGCGACGCTCGACTGCTGAAAGGGGAGAAACAGACAAGCCGGAAGGGAAAAAGCGCATAGGATCGGTCGGAAGAAGAAGCATCGGCGTTTCGCCGGGTGTGATCGGCGTTGGCGAAACGCGGGTTGAACAGGTGGACCGTCGATACCGGTCGCGCTAGTCGCTCGTGTTGCCAGCCAATGGTCTTCGACTGGTCATGCGAACTCGCGCTTACTCGACAGACGGACGCGCCATCGAAGTCTATCGCCGCGCACGCGGAGAAAACCGTGAGCGTTCCGACGCCCGGGCAACATGGGTACGAAACGCAGGTATTCGAATATCGCGTGAGCCCGCATGAAAGCTTGCGCGCTCGGGCGCCGGGTCTTCACTGCGTCACGCAACATGAAAGGCCATTCGGCAGGACGTTTGCTCATGTTCGCAGCAAAAAATTCTGCGTCATTATACGCGCGCCGAGGGCGCGGTTTCCGATGAATCTACGGACAAGACGCGTGTTTTCACGTTTGCCGCGCCGCAATTCGAGGGAATACGCCGATAGCCATTCGAGCGCCGATTCGCGCGGCGAAACGCTCGATGACGACGAGATTGAAACGCTCTTTCAGCGCCAGGCATCGACGATGATGCGTTTCAAAACATGCAGCTTGCGATGGAAGAAATGCTCGCCGCCCGGTATCACGACAACCGGCAATTCCTGCGGGCGCGCCCAGTCGTAGACGGAGGAAATGGGCACGGTCTCGTCCACTTCGCCGTGGATCACGAGCGTGCTTTCGGGCACGGGCGCGACTTCCCAGCGGCTCGCAGCGGTGCCCGCAAAGACCATGCGCTCGATGCTCTTGCCGCTTTCGACGAGCCGCTTCGCGACGTGCGACAGCACGAAGGTGCCGAACGAAAAGCCCGCGAGCACGAGCGGCACGTCTTCCTGACCCGGCTGCGCGCGCATGTGGTCGATGAGCGCGAGCAAGTCGTCCTGTTCGCCGATACCGTTGTCGTGCTCGCCCGCCGTCTGGCCGACGCCTCGAAAGTTCGAGCGATACGTCGTGTAGCCGAGTTGCACGAAGGTACGCGCGAGCGTCTGCGCGACCTTGTTGTCCATCGTGCCGCCGAAAAGCGGATGCGGATGCGCGACGAGCGCGATTCCGCGCGGCGCTTTATCGGCGGCATCGGTCCGGTCGAGCGCGACTTCGATCTTGCCCACTGGACCGTCGATCAGGAATTTTTCGGTTTGCGCGTTCATCGGGTTACTGAGTCTGGGTCACAAGCGGTCACGCGGGTTGATCGATCAGAAGGCGCTCAACGATCTTGCCGTTCGCAAGATGCGAATCGACGATCTCGTCGATGTCGGTTTCGTCGATATACGTGTACCACGTGCCTTCCGGATACACGACGAGCACGGGGCCAAGTTCGCATCGGTCGAGACAGCCAGCCTTGTTGATGCGCACGTTGCCCTCGCCCGCGAGGCCGAGTTTCTTCACGCGCTTCTTCGCGTGTTCCTGCATTTGCTGCGCGTTGCAATTGGCGCAGCTCGGGCGCGCGGCGTCGGCATCGCGCTGATTGAGGCAGAAGAACACGTGGTACTTGTAGAAAGAGTCCATGGCGTGGGGCCTTGAGTGTGTTCGGATCGATTATAGCGAGCGATGTTCATGCCTACCCGGCCCGCGCCCGCCGCCGCGCGAGCCACGCGCGCTCCGCCGCCGACGCGAGCCAGCCGAGCGCCGCGTAAGGCCACACCCACGCGAGCCAGTGCAGAAGGCCGTTGAAGTGCAGATAGCGCCCTTGCCGCCAGTCGGCCAGCACGATGTCGAAGTACGGATTCAGCGGCAGCAGATTGACGAGCGCAAGCCCCGCGACGAGCGCCGCGCCGGCAAGCACGGCGCGCAACGAGCGTGGCAATGCAACCGACAGCACGGCCGCCAGCGCGCCGATCGCGATGCCTTCGAGCGCGCCATCCGTTGCCCAGTCGTAAAAAAGTCCCGCGCGCGATTGCAGAAACGTCGCGGCCGCCTTGGCGAACAAGGTCGCGACGATCAGGCCGAGCATCAGCCGGATGCGGGGCGCGCGCTCGCGCGTGAGCAAGGTTGCAAGTACGAGCGCAGCATACAGATTGCACGACGTGATGATCGCTTCCCATGCGTCGTCGGGCAGGAGCGCGCCGAGCCGGTCCGACCAGGTTTCGAGGTCCCACGAGGCGGGTGCCCAGGCGAGGATCGCGTCCTGCATCGCGGGATCGAGCCCGTCCCAAAGCGCGCGCGGCAGGTCGCCACCGCCGAACAGATAAGGCGCGGGGAACATGCCGGCGAACGGCCACAGCGCCGTCAATCCCATCACATACGCCGCGTGCCGCTCGAACCAGGTGAAGCGGATGCGCCTGAGCCAGCCGCGATCGAGCAGCGCACTCGTCGCGGGCGCGATCAGCACGCCGCCGACAAGCGCGCCGAACGCATTGGCGGCGAGATCGAGATTGGAGGCGACGCGCGTCGGCAAGTAAGTCTGGATGGCTTCCATCGCGCCCGACAGAAGCGCGCCGCCGAAGAGCGCGAGACACACCGCCACCGATCCCCTGAAGCGCGGATAAAGCGCCAGCACGATCAACGCGCCGAGCGGCATGTAGCCGAGCACGTTGGTGATGACATCGAACGCGGTCAGATACTGCGGCAAGGGATCGGCGATGAAAGCAAACGGCCCGATGCCGAGCGTGCGCCAGCCCGAAAACGGATACAGCGACGCATAAACCACGAGCGTCGCGTAGGCGGCGAGCGCCTGCCGGGAAAACGCCGACGGGCGGCGCTGCCATTGCTTGATCGTCATGAGCCGCGCGAATGCCTCATTGTGCGGCGGCGGTGAGCGGCTGCTTGTCGAGCCACACGCTGAGTTGCGAAATCATCTCGTCGGACGCGGCGGCAAGCGCGCGTGCGCCGCCCGCCGCGTCGCCGGTGGGCGCGCTCGCTTCGGTGCTGAAGCTGCGTTGTGCGACGACGCGTCCTTGCTGCGTGAGCGTCGCGCGCACCGCGACCAGACCGTGGCTGCGCTCGGGCGCATCGAAGACTTGCTCGAAGCGCGTGAGTTCGACTTCGAGCAAGGCCGCGCGCACCGGATCGGCGCCCGTAAGAACCGGACCGCGCGCCGACAAGCTGTCGCGCAGACGTTGCGTCAGGAGTTGCGCGGGCGGCATCGTCCAGTGACTGTTCGAATAGTTGCCGGTGCGTTGTGCATCGACATAACTGAGCCGGTAGATGAAGTCGTCCGTTTCGAGATTGCGCGGCGCGCTCACGGCCAGCACCTTGACCGGCGGCGTGGTGGCCGGCGTGGTAGCCGACGTGCTGTTCGCGCTCTGGTCGATGGCGGGCGCGACGCCCAGGTCGTAGCGCACGTTCGGCATCGCCGATGGCGTGGACGCGCACGCCGCGAGCATCGTCATGCAGGCGAGCGCGAGCGCGGCGGTCATCGTCATGTTGCGGTGGTCGTTATGCATAGCGTTCCTTCGAATCACGTCAATGCGCCGTCGGCGTCGGGCTTGCGGGCCACGCGAAACCCGGTTCCCCCGGCCCCGGCGACTTCTGCGGCGCGCCGAACAACACGCTGCGCGGATTGGTGCTGAATGCATCGGCGGCGCGGTCGACGGAACGCGCGGCGCTGCCGACGTCGTCGGTGAACGAGTAAAGGCGCGGCAACGCTTCGAAGCCCACGCGCGCCGTCACGTTGCGCAGCGACTCGTTCATGTCGGTGAGCGCCGCAGCCGCCTGGTCGGCCGCGTTGCCTGCCTTGTTCAGATTGGTGACGAACGGGCCGTCGGGCCGGTTCAGGTTTTGAATCAGCGTATTGGTCGATGCCAGCGTGCGGTCGAGTTGCTTGAGCGTCTGCGGCAAATGCTCGGTCGCGGGCGACACCTGATTGGTAAGTGTCGCAATGCCGTCGGCGGCATTTTTCAGGCTCTTCGTCGTGTCGAGCAACTGGACGCGCACATCGTCGGAGAGGAACTTGTCGGCATCTTCGGAGAGGCGTTCGAAGCGCTTCAGAATAACGTCGCCGCGCTCCTGCAATTGTTCGAAGAGACCGGGACGCATCGGCACTTCGGCCACGTTCTGCGCCGACGATGGCAACGCGCTCGGGTCTTTCCCCGTGTCGTCGAGCTGCACGAACGCGATGCCCGTCACGCCCTGAAAGCCGAGCGTGGCGAAGGTGGAATGCGTCATCGGCGCGTTCTGGTCGACGAGAATGCGAATGCGGATCTGCCCCGGATGCGCTTTATCGAAGCGAATGGACTGCACCTTGCCGACGCCGAGACCGCGATAACGCACGGAGGCGTCCGTAAAAAGCCCGGTCACGTTGGTGCGGGCGATGAGGTCGTAAGGCACGCGCACCGTGCGGTCCACGTTGAAGAAGAACACCGCGAACGCAATGGCGAGCACGAGAACGATGGTGAACAGTCCGGTCCAGAACGCATGTGATTTGTTTTCCATCGTCATGTTCCTTTGCTTGCTGGCTCGCGCGTGCGGTGGCCTTCGCGTCGTTGGCGGGAGGTGCTCATTTGTTGACGCTGATGGTCGCGTCCTCCAGCGCGGCGGCGGGCAGCTTTGCGCGGCGTTCGGGCGGCAGCGCCTGCAATGCGCGCCGGCCCCGCCGCCCCAGGAAATATTCGCGGATGAACGGATGATCCACCGCGCACGCTTCTTCCACGGGGGCCGCGACCAGTACGCGCCGGTCCGCCAGCACGGCGACACGGGTGGACAGCGCGACCATGGTATCGAGATCGTGTGTGACGAGCACGACAGTCAGCCCGAGCGCGCGATGCAGGGTCGCGATGAGATCGACGAATTCATCGGAGGCCTTCGGATCGAGACCGGCGGTGGGTTCGTCGAGAAACAGCAGTTCCGGTTCCAGCGCAATGGCCCGCGCAATGCCCACGCGCTTCACCATTCCGCCCGATAACGCCGACGGCATCTTGCTCGCGTGCTTGCACGACAGCCCGACCATTTCCAGCTTGAGCATGACGAATTCGCGGATCAGGTCTTCGGGAATCTTGCCGAGTTCGCGAAACGGCTGCGCGATGTTGTCGTACACCGAAAGCGACGAGAACAGCGCGCCTTGCTGAAACATCATGCCGGAACGCGTGCGCATCATTTTCGCGGTTTCGTCGTCCATGTGCGCCCATTCCTCGCCGAGCACGCGGATACTGCCCGAAGTCGGCGATTCGAGGCCGAGAATCTGCCGCACGAGCGTGGTCTTGCCCGAGCCCGAGCCGCCCAGCAACGCGACGATCTCGCCGCGCCGCACATCCAGATTCAGATGCTCGTGAATCACCGTTCGGCCATAGCGCTTGGTGACGTCGCGCACTTCGATCACCGGCTCGGCAATGACGGGCGGCGGCTGATGACGAACGGCAGTGGCAAGGGTCGTCGACATATGCGCCTATAGCCCCACGTTCTGAAACAGGATGGCGAAGACGGCATCCGCGAGAATCACGATGGTGATGGAACTGACCACGGAAGTCGTCGTGCCTTCGCCGAGACTCTGCGAATTCGCCTTGATGCGAAAGCCGAAGTGACACGCGGCAAGCGCGATCAGCATGCCGAACACCACGCCTTTGCCGAGTCCGATCCACAAATTGGCGATAGGCACGACCGAAGGCAGCGAGCGGATGAAGAACGAGATGTCGATGGACAACACGAGCTTCGCCGCGACCGCGCCGCCCGTCAGCGCGATGATGTTGGTCCACATGACGAGCAGCGGCATGGCGATGCCGAGCGCGATCACGCGCGGCAAGACGAGCCGCAGACCGTGCGGGATACCCATGACCTGCATGGCATCGAGTTCTTCCGTCACGCGCATGACGCCGATTTGCGCGGTGATGGCCGAACCCGAGCGTCCGGCGACGAGAATCGCGGAGAGCACCGGCCCGAGTTCGCGGATCACCGAGAGCCCGAGAATATTCACGATGTACTGATTCGCGCCGAACACGCGCAACTGCTGCGCCGACAGATAACTGAGCACGATGCCGATCAGGAACGCGACCAGCGCGGTGATGGCGAGCGCCTGCGCGCCGGCGCTGTAGATGTTCGCGGAGATTTCGACCCAGGGAATGCGCCTCGGCCGCCGCACGAGCCCGAAGAGATCGAGGACGAAGCCGCCGAACATCGACAGGCCGCCTTGCAGATGGTCGAAGAAGCCGAAGATCAGTTCCCCGAGCCGCGTGACCGGATTGGTGCGCGTGACGACTTCGGGCTCTTCGCGTTCGGCGTCGAGCAGCGCGACGCGTTCGAAGATTTCGCGTTGCGTGTCCGACAACGCGATGGTCGCCGGCATGCGGCGGCCCCACACGCGCCAGAGCGCTTGTCCGCCGACGTGATCGAGCCGCTCGACCGACAGCAGATCCCATTGGCTGATGGCTTCGCGCCCGACCGCGCGCAGCCGCCGCGTCACACCGCTCTTGGCCCGGTCGCGCGCGAGCGCAAGCGCGGTCCACTGGCCCGAGAGCCGAACCACCTTGCCTTGCTGACCAGCTTCCACACTGAGGCGGGGCGGCGTGTCGAAGTTCAAGGAACGATGCGCGTCAGAACGCGGCGTGAAGGGGAGAGGACATTGTAACGAAGGTTAATGAGGCGGCGCTGTTATGGCGCGGGGGTTGTGGGATGGCTTAGACCGACTGGCTGAATTTACACGAGGCGCCGGTCACGAAAAACTGGCAATTGGAAATCCGGCCTCTTGTTATCAAATATGCTAACCTCAGAAACTGGCGACTGGACGATTGCGTACTACAACGCCCGCGTGAAGCGCGAGATCTTTTCGCTGCCGACAGGCATCCGTTCAGACTACTTGAGACTGCTGCGAATCCTGATGAAGCACGGCCCTGCGTTGCGGCTGCCGCATTCGCGGGCGCTCGGCGATGGTCTGTTCGAACTTCGACTGCACGGCGAAGAAGGTATCGGGCGGGTGTTTTATTGCACGCTGCTCGGCCAGCGGATCGTCATGTTGCACTCCTTCGTCAAGAAGACGCAGCAGACGCCCGACGACGAATTACGCATTGCCCGCAAGCGCATGATGGAGACGAAACGCAATGGCTAAAACCCGGCTGCAACGCGAACTGGAAGAGCGCTACGCTCCGGTTCCCCACACGCGCGAAGACACTGAGCGCATGATGGCGGACCCGGAATTCAAGGCCGCTTACGATGCACTCGAAAGCAAATATGCGCCGCTCGAAGCCTTTCTCGACGCGCGCGTGGCAGCGGGCCTGACACAAGCGCAAGTCGCCGAACGCATGGGAACGACCGCGTCCGCCGTCGCGCGGCTCGAAGCATCGCTTGCCAGCGAAAAACATTCGCCATCGGTATCGACTTTGCGCAAGTACGCTGCGGCTTGCGGCAAGCGGCTAAAGATCTCGCTCGTTTAGCGTGAGGTGAAGGCATCCGGCGTAAGGGCGCGCCGCTACAATACCCGCCATGAACCCACCCTCTTCCTTCGCCCCGGACGCGCCGTGGCGCATCGACCGTAACCGGCTCGCGACGCTGGCCGAGCGGCCTGCCCGCGAGTGGACCATCGAAATCGTCGATGAAACGGGCTCCACGAATGCCGACCTGCTCGCGAAATTTCGCGCCCAGCCGCGCGACAAATCGCACGAGGAAGCGAGCGCGCCGCTTGCGCGCATCGCTTATTTGCAGACAGCGGGACGCGGAAGACGTGGCCGCGCGTGGCTCGCGGAGCCGGGCAACGCGCTTCTGATGTCGGTCGGTTATGTGCTGAAGCGGCCCATCGAGGGCCTTTCGGGTCTAAGTCTCGCCATCGGCACCGCCGTGCTCGACGCGCTCGCGCGCCTACCGCTCACGCCGTCCGCGCGTCCGGCGCTCAAGTGGCCCAACGACGTTCTGCTCGACGACGGCAAGCTCGCCGGCATCCTCATCGAAACGGCATGGAGCACGCCGCAAGCGACGGCGGTGGTGATCGGCATCGGCATCAACTTGCATGGCGTCGAACGGCTCGCCGCTCAGGTCGACGACGTGCACCGCCAAGCAAACGTCGCCGCACCGGGCGCGACCCCGGCCGCGCTTGCGCGCGCCTGGCCGGATGCGAACCTTACCGAGACGCTCGCTGCGCTATTGAACGCGCTCGACGCCGCGCTGCCGCGCTTCGAAGCCGAAGGCTTCCGCCCGTTTCGGCAGCGCTGGATGGACGCACATGCCTACGCCGGGCGCGAAGTCGTGTTGATCGATCAGGGTCTGGAAGTGACGCGTGGCATTGCGGCGGGTGTGGATGACGGAGGCCATCTGCTGATCGACGCGCCCGAAGGACCGCGCGTCGTCGCAACGGGCGAACTGAGTTTGCGCCTGGCGAAGGAGCGTCCGTGAGCGAGGCGCCGTGTTTGCTGATCGACGCGGGCAATAGCCGAATCAAATGGGCGCTCGTGGATTCGCGCGGCGAGTGGATGGCGAACGGGGCGTTCGAGCATGAGCGTGATGAGACGGGTCTTGGCGACGTCGTGAAGCCGCTTCATGGTGCGCTCGATGCACGCGGCTCCGCGCTCTCGCAAACGCCCGCGCAAAGTGACTTAGCGCCGAAGTCGCCTCATGACGCGGCCGATGCACGCGGCTTCGCGTTCTCACAAGCGACCGTGCAAGCTGACCCGGCGCCGAAGCCGCTTCATGACGCATTCGAGGCACGCGATTCGTCGGCGCACACGCACACGAATAAAGCACCCAACGGCGATGACGCGTCCATAACGTCCGAAGCAACAGCGCCAGCGACGCCATCGACCGAAGCCGCCTGGTCCGCGTTACCCACGCCATCGAGCGCGTGGATTTCCAACGTGGCGGGCGCCTCGGTGCAAGCGCGCATCGAACGTATGCTGGATGCACGCTGGCCCAATCTGCGGCGAACGGTCGTCCGGGCGAAAGCGCGGCAATGCGGCGTCGTCAATTGCTACACGGCACCGGATCGCCTCGGCAGCGACCGCTGGTCAGGCATGATCGGCGCGCGGGCAGCGTTTCCGGGCGAACATCTGCTGATTGCCACCTTCGGCACGGCGACGACGCTCGAAGCCTTGCGCGCGGATGGCACGTTCATCGGCGGCCTGATCGCGCCGGGCTGGTCGTTGATGATGCAATCGCTCGGCAGCAACACGGCGCAGTTGCCGACGCTCGATGCCGCATCGGCACGCGCCGCGCTCGACCGAACCGCGAGTCGCTTCGCCACCGATACCGCCGCCGCGCTTTCCGCCGGCTGCCTGCTCGCGCAAGCGAGTCTCATCGAGCGCGCGTGGCACGATCTGCGCGCGCAATGGCAAGCCGAAGTGCGTCTCGTGCTGGGCGGCGGCGCGGCAAATGAAATCGCGGGCGCGCTGTCCGTGCCGCATACTCGCCATGATTCACTCGTGCTGTCCGGCCTGGCGCTCATCGCGCGCGACGCGACTGCGCCGATATCTCGCAAACTCTCTGACTGATTGACGGAGCCCAAGCATGCTGCGCTGGCTGATCGCCCTACTCATTCTGGCCAATCTGCTGATGTTCGCGATCGTGCGCAGCACTTTCGGACCGCTGCCCGCGGCCGGCGCGCGCGAGCCGCATCATCTGCTGGAACAGGTGCATCCGGAAACGCTGGTAACGCGGGCGCTGCATCCCGAAGAGGCGGCGGATCAGCCGCAAGTCGGCGCGCCCGCGCCTGCTGCAAATGTGCAGGAGCGGCCGCTTGGCCAGTGACTGCGTACGGCGCGCGCTTCGTTTTCGATTCCGTGCCTGTCGCGAATTCAGGTGCGCTCACTTGGTCGGTGGGTGCACATAACGTGTGAGTTCGTCGCTGTTCGTGAATGTCTCACCGTGCGGCCCAGCCTGATATTCGGCCGGTGATTCAATGCGTGGGCTCGCATCCGCGCCGGCGGTGTCATCGTGTTTGTCAGTCTGCGATTCGGCGTGGAGTGCATGTACTGCTCGGCGTGCAAACTTTTATGTGTGCCTTGGCGAATGAATGCGCGCAGCCCTGACGGGCGATTCCCGTGCCTTGCGCCTATGCCCGGTAAGCACCTCAACCCTGCGCGCGAACCTTCCTGAGCAACGCAGTCGTCGACCGGTCATGCTCGAACGGAATGGCCAGCGCCGTGCCGCCCCAACCTCGCACGAGCGCCGATTCCGCGAGCTTGTCCATGTCGTAATCGCCGCCCTTCACGAGCACATCGGGATGCACTGCATCGATGAGTTGCAGCGGCGTCGTCTCTTCGAACTTCACCACCCAGTCCACGCTCTCGAGCGCTGCCAGCAACGCCATGCGATCGTCTTCGCGATTGATCGGCCGATCGTCGCCCTTGCCGAGCGTGCGCACGGAGGCATCGCTGTTCACGCCGACGATGAGCGTCGCGCCAAGCGCTTTCGCATCCGCGAGATAACTGACGTGACCGCGATGAAGAATGTCGAAGACGCCGTTGGTGAAAACGACCGGTCCGGCGAGGTTTAAGCGAAGCGCGGCGAGCGCATCGCGCGTGGTGATCTTGCGTTCGAAAGTGGCGGGCATGGCGGCGCTCAGTGCAGTAGAACTCGAAGCGCGATTGTGCCACGCCAGTACGTTCCTCCGAACGTCATCCAGAGGTCATAAGCAAAACGGCCCGCCGGATTGCTCCGGCGAGCCGTTTCACCCATTGCGACCGACGCCAGCCAGAACTCAGGCAGGCTGTTCCGCCGCACCGCCCGATGCCGCTTGCAGACGCTGCACCACTTCTTTGCGATAGCGGTTCAACTCCTGCGCGGTCACGAACGAGCGCTCGAAAAGAATCGAGAGGTTGTGCAGAATGCGCTCCACGACCTTCTTTTCCCAACTGTCGTCGAAGCGGATCTGGTCGTCGAGCCAGCGCTCGAGCCATTCGGGGTCCGGCAGACGCGACTGCACCGTATCACGCGGAAAGAGCGCCTGATTCACATGCAGATTCGTGGGATGCAGCGGCTTTTCCGTGCGACGCGCCGACGCCATCAACACGCCAATCTTGGCGAAGGCGGCGCGCGCAGTGTCGCCCGCTTGCACGAGCGCCTTCTTCATGTAGCGAAGATACGCGCCACCGTGACGCGCTTCGTCGCGCGAAATGGTTTCGTAGATATGCTTGATGACAGGCTCGGTATGCCATTCGGCCGCACGGCGATACCAGTGATTCAGGCGAATCTCGCCGCAGAAATGCAGCATGAGCGTTTCGAGCGGCGGCGCGGGATCGAATTCGAAGCGCACTTCGTGCAGTTCTTCTTCGCTCGGCACGAACTCGGGTTTGAAGCGCCGCAGATATTCCATCAGGACGAGCGAGTGCTTCTGTTCTTCGAAAAACCACACGCTGATGAAAGCCGAGAAGTCACTGTCGTTGTGATTGTCACGCAGGAACATCTCGGTTGCAGGAAGAGCGGACCATTCGGTGATCGCGTTCATCTTGATCGTCTTGGCCTGCTCGTCGGTGAGCAGAGACGCGTCGAACTTGTCCCATGGAATGTCCTTCTCCATGTCCCAACGGACGGATTCCAGCGATTTGTACAGTTCCGGATAAAGCATGGTGTTCATTGTCCACCCCTGATGCCACTTATGCGACGTTATATCTAAGATCTTCGGCACGAGCGTGCGGCGCGAATTGCTGCACGCAAGCAGCCAAGCTTTCAATTTTACGCGGGATTGCGACGGCCAAAGACGAAAACCGACAATGAAGCGCCAGATAATGGCGCGCGGTACGCGTTGCGCTCCGCGTAAACACTGCACTTACGTGCAATGTTGCGTTGTCAGCGTCTTTTCTACCGTGGGTGAGGAGCGAGTCCTGTGCCTGAGGTATGTTCGATCGGCAGCCGCGTGTGCTGCCCGAGGCGTTGTTCCGCCGATGATGCCTGCCGCTGCCGACTGTCATGTGACATGGTCGAGGCTCGGCGCAATTGCGCCGAGCCCTGCGTCAGCGGCGTTCGCCGATCATAGCACGGCGGAATGACGCCACTCGGCCACAGTTTCGTCGATAGGTCCAAGTCCAGGGAGGTGGTCGACGCCTTCCTGAAACTTGCGACGCAATGCAGGACTGCTACCGCCGACCCAAATGCGCACGTGTGGTGGAAGCATGTTGCGCAGGTCCGTTACGCCATTGGCGATGGACTGCGCCGGAAGCACGGCCGAAAACGACAGCGCCACGATATCGATGTCATGCATCTTCACCGCTTCGACGATATCGGTGAGCGGTGTCTGCAGGCCGAGCTGCATGCAGTCGCATTCAGACAGAGTAAACATGGCCTCTGCCATCAGAATGCCAAGCCCGTGACCTTCGCCCGACAAAGTGGTGAGCAGCACGCGCGGCCGTCCGCCACGTCCGCGCAGCGCATCGGAGAGCGGTCGAATCAGGGAACGCAGAGTGCTTTGAATCGCCTCGCTAAAGAGATGCTCGTGGTACACCTGCAGCGTACCCGCCGCCCACGCATTGCCGACGCGAGCCGCGAGCGGCGCCGCCACGTCCACGACGAAACGTTCCAAACCGTCGCGGGTCGCGCGCTTCAGGAGCAGAAAACGGAACTCGTCGTAGGCGCCCGAGCGCAGCAGCGAAACCATGTGATCGAGTTCGACGTCCGGCGCATCCTGTCCCACACCCGACGACTGCGCCAGTTCCTGCAGTGCTTCGACTGGCTGCACGAGAACCTTGCTCGGCCGATGCCCCGCATCCAGCAGACGTTTGACGAGCCGCAGCTTGGACACCTGCTCTTGCGGATACAGGCGTTCGCCGCCGGCTGAACGCATGGGTTGCGGAAAGCCGTAGCGGCGCTCCCAAACGCGCAAGGTGTCTTTTGTCAGACCTATTTCCTGCGCGATTGCACCAATACCAACGCCGGATACCGCGAATTCAGCCGAATGGCTGTAGGACGATCTTTCGGATGACGCCGTCCCGTCGGACACCCGTTCAAATTCTTGCTCAGATTGATTTGTCATGGACAATTCGGATTGAAAGCGAACACACGTACACTCGCACAGGGCGTTCCCGGCAACGCGGTTGGACAAAACCTTCCGAACAACCATCCAATCATAGACAAAAACTAGTCTGATCAGCGGCGTCGCGATTGCGGGGAACGAACGATTGCCATACAACGAACCGCCCGCGATACGTCCGGGCGGACTGTTGCGTTATTGGATATACGGAGAGAGTCGGCGTTTGGACGCACGCCGAGCGTTAAAAGTGGAATCGGGCAGAGCATACGAGGAACTTGCCCGAAAGCAAAAATAAGCCGGAGGAATGTGTGTGCCCCCGGCAGCTAGCTCGACTACTCTGCTTTCTTGCGCGGCGCGGCTTTCCTTGCGGGCGCTTTCTTCGCGGCGGTATCGGACGCCTTGTCGCCGTTATCGGAGTCGGATGTCGAGGACGCCGCGGCGTCACCGGATTCCGGCTGTACACCCGGCGCGCCCGTCATGCCGGGCTGCATCATGGCGAGATGCGCCAATTGGTTGAATTGCGATTGCAGCACGTTCCACCAGCCGCTCGGATCGAACCCGGGCGGCAGCGCGGCATCCGCATTGGCTTCGTCCGACTCCTCGCTCGACGCCGCCGGTTGCGCCGCCGCTTGTGGCGGAGGCGTTTCCTTCGCCGCGCCGGTCATCGGCCAGCCGGCTGCAGATTTCGGCTTCTCGGCAGGCGTTTGCTTGCCTTCCATCGACGTCTGCGCGTACGCGCCGAACGCACGCAACGTGGCGAGTGTCGCCCGCTGCACTTCTAGCGCCTGAATCGCCGATTGCAGCATGCTGAGGTTGAGCTTCAGCCACTGCTCGACCGCGCGCATGTCGGTCACGCGCTTGTCGAGTTCCTCGATGTTGGTGAGCGGCGCCATCATGTCGGACATCGCCGAGAGCGACGGACCCATGCCCTGACCGCCGCCCTGCATCGCGGCGGCGAACGGATTCAGGCGCATCAGCTCCCACATCTTGCCCATCATGTCGGCCTGGCCGAATCCGGGAAAACCGGGCATCGTGAATGGCGAGTTGCCGCCGGCGTTGTCGGTCATTGTTCTCTCCTCAGCAAGGTGTTCGGGTGCCCCGATTCAGAACGGCGCGCCGCCGGGGAAGTCCGGCGCGCGACGCTCTCGCAACGAGCGCATGCCTTCGTGCACGTCTGGTCCTGCAAAACCCATGAATTCGAGCGCGAGGGACGTATCGAATGTGGGTCCCGCCGAGCGCAGCCAGTTGTTCAGCGCGTACTTGGTCCAGCGGATCGCGGTCTGCGAGCCATGCGCGAGACGGTTCGCGACTTCGAGCGCCTTCGGCATCAAGTCGCTTTCCTCGACCGCGAGCGACACGAGCCCGATGCGTTCCGCTTCCTCGCCGCTCACCGGCTCGCACAGCAACAAATAGTACTTGGCCTTGGCCATGCCGCACAGCAGCGGCCAGACGATGGCCGCGTGATCGCCCGCTGCAACGCCCAGGCGCGTATGGCCGTCGATGATGCGCGCCGTCTTCGATGCGATCGAAATATCCGCGAGCAAACCCGCGACGAGTCCCGCGCCGACGGCCGGACCATGCATGGCGGAAACGATAGGCTTGCTGCAGTTGATCACGTTGTACACGAGATCGCGCGCCTCGCGCCACACGCGGGCGCGCACGTCGAAGTCGTTGGCCATTTCCTCGACGAGCCCGAGATCGCCGCCCGCCGAAAAGCCCTTGCCTTCGCCGCGAATCAGCGCGACGCGCGTGTCGGGATCGCGGTCGATATCGCGCCAGATTTCCGCGAGTTCGCGATGCATGTTGGCATCGGCGGTAGAGAGGCCGCTTTTGTTCGCGCCCGCGCCGGGCATCACGACTTCGAGCACGCCATCCGCATGGCGGCGCAGTTCGAGCGAGCGGTAATTCGAGTACAGGGCAAGGTCGGTCATGTCGATGTCAGGTTGCGTTCAGCGCGGCTGATAGATCCAATTGCCGTCGCGAATCTCGACCATCACGCGCGCGCGTTGATCGAGACCGATGTGATCGTTGGGCGTCATGTTGACCTGCCCGTTGGTATCGGCGAACTGCTTCGTGCTTTCGAGCGCGTCGCGCAGCGCGGCGCGAAACGCGGGCGTGCCGGGCGCGCCCGCTTTCAACGCGATGGGCACGGCGCGATCGAGCAGCATGCCCGCATCCCACGCATACGAGCCGAACGCGGAGACCGAGCCCGCGCCCTGCTTCGTTTCGTACAGTTTGATGTAGTCGAGCGCGAGGCGCTTCGCCGGATGATCGTCGGGCAACTGGGCGGCAACGAGCACCGGGCTCGCAGGCAGAAAGGTGCCGTTGCAGTCCGTGCCGCACACGCGCAGGAAATCGCGATTACCCACGCCGTGGTTGTGATAGACCTTGCCCTTGAAGCCGCGCTGCGCGAGCGTCTTGGGTGGCAAGGCGGCAGGCGTGCCGGCCGCGCCGACGACCACGGCATCAGGCTTCGCCGCAAGAATCTTGAGAATCTGGCCGGTCACGCTCGGGTCGGTGCGATTGAACCGCTCGTTGGCCACGACTTCGATCTTGTGGATCTGCGCGAACTTCGCGACTTCCGCGTAGAAGGTTTCGCCGAGCGCGTCTGCCTGGCCGATGAACGCAATCGTCTTCACGCCGTGATTGCTCGCGTGTTCCGCAATGGCCGATGCCATCATCGCGTCGGTCTGCGGCGTCTTGAAGACCCAGCGCCGTTTATCGTCCACGGGCTCGATGATCTTCGCCGACGAAGCGAGCGAGATCATGGGCGTCTGACCTTGCGACACGACATCGATCATGGCGAGCGAGTTCGGCGTGATCGACGAACCGATGATCGCGTCGACCTGATCTTCGCTGATTAGCTTCTTCGTGGTCTGCACCGCTTGCGTGGTGTCGGATGCGTCGTCGAGCACGATGTAGTCGACCGCTCGGCCGCCCATTTCCTTGGGCAGAAGCGCGACGGTTTCGCGAGCCGGAATGCCGAGCGATGCAGCCGGCCCCGTCAGCGAGAGCACGAGACCGATCTTCACGTGCGGCGTCTGCGCGATGGCCCCAGTCGTCATGAACACCGAGGCGAATGCCAGCGCCGCCGCCATCCTCCACTTGCCTTTGCGCATGGAACGTCTCCTTGTTGTTTTATTCGCGCTTTAGTTCGAACTTCATTCACGCCGCAGCGCCCGGCAAGTGTAAGACGGCAAAGACTCGCGACGCATCGGGCTAAACCCCGCCGCGCGCTCGGTGCCTTAGTGCTCCAGTTGCGTCACGGCTTGATCGATCGCGCCGAAGATGGACTTGCCGCGCTCGTCGAACATCTCGATCTTCACGCTGTCGCCGAACTTCATGAACTCCGTCTCTGCCGCGCCGTGCTCGATGACTTCGAGGCAGCGCTTCTCCGCGATACAGCAGTAGCCGCGCCGCGCGTCCTTGTTGGAGATGGTGCCCGAGCCGACGATGGACCCCGCGCGCAGGTTGCGCGTCTTTGCCGCGTGCGCGATCAACTGGCCGAAGTGGAAGACCATATCGACGCCGCATTCCGGCTGACCGACCTTCTTGCCGTTCCAGTGCACGATCATCGGGCGATGCACGCGGCCTTCGCTCCAGGCGTCGCCGAGTTCGTCGGGCGTGACGGCCACGGGCGCGAACGCGCTCGCGGGCTTGCTCTGAAAGAAGCCGAAGCCTTTCGCCAGTTCGGGCGGAATCAGATTGCGCAACGACACATCGTTGACGAGCATCAGCAAGCGCACGCTCTTCAACGCTTCATCGGGCGTGGGCGCCATCGGGACATCCGACGTGATGACCGCCACTTCCGCTTCGAAGTCGATGCCGAACGATTCGGACGCGCACACGATATCGTCCGTCGGCCCGATGAAATCGTCGCTACCGCCCTGATACATCAACGGATCGGTCCAGAACTCGGGCGGCATTTCCGCGCCGCGCGCGCGCCGCACGAGTTCGACGTGATTCACGTAGGCCGAGCCGTCCGCCCACTGGAAGGCGCGCGGCAACGGCGCCATGCAGGCTTTGGGTTCGAACGTGAAGCTATTGCGTGCGCGCGATTGATTCAGCGCTTCGTAGACGTCCATGAGTTGCGGCGCATAGAAGGCCCAGTCGTCGAGCGCGCGTTGCAGCGTCGAGACGATTCCATCGGCGATGGCCGCGGTGCGCAAGTCGCGCGAGACGACGACGAGTTGGCCGTCGCGCGTGCCGTCTTTCAGCGTGGCGAGTTTCATAGAGCGAAGGGTAAGCCGTGATGACGTTAAGGAAAATCTATTTTACGATGGTGAATCGCCGGTCGATGAGTCGGCCATTCGGCATAAGCCCTTTTACACGCTCCAGATGGATGAATCCCAGGACGACGACCTCGTCGACACCGCTTCAGAAAAAACCCGCTCGGGCATCCAATCGATCGAAGTCGGCTTTCGTCTGCTCGACGTGCTCACCAACGAACCGCGTGCCATGATGTTGCGCGATCTTGCGCAGCGGGCCGGCATGAGCCCGGCGAAGGCCCATCGCTATCTGGTGAGCTTCGTGCGGCTTGGGCTGGCATCGCAAGATCCTTTGTCGGGGCGCTACGAGCTCGGCGGCTTCGCCTTGCAGATGGGACTGGCACGCCTTGCACGCGTCGATGGCGTAAAGCTCGCGCGTCTGGCGCTTGCGCAATTGCGCGACAGGCTGGATCAGACGGTCGGCATCGCCGTGTGGGGCAATCAGGGGCCGACCGTCGTGCACTGGATGGAATCGAGCTATCCGGCGAAGGCATCGCTCAAGCTCGGCGATGTCATGCCGCTGCTTTCGTCGGCAACTGGTCTGCTGTTCGCGGCTTACCTGCCGCGCAGCAAGACGCAGGCGATGCTCGCGCGTGAACTCGCCACCACGAAGAAAACGCTCGCGGATGTCGAGCCGCTTCTCGCCGATGTGCGCGAACATGGCGCGGCGCGCGTGGAAGGCATGCTGTTGCCATCGATTCATGCATTCTGCACGCCGGTTTTCGATTCGACGGGCGAACTCGCACTAGGTTTGATCGCACTGGGTCACGAAGGCGCGTTCGACACGCGCTGGGACGGTGAAATCGATTCCGCGCTGCGTGAGTGCGCGCGCGGTTTGTCGTATGAGCTGGGTTATGCGGAAGACGAGCGCTCGCTTTGACGCGTTTTGTAAAAGCTTCGCGTGCGAGGCGCATTCAAGGAACATCGTTTCGTTCAAATGTGTCGAAAACGTTCCTCGTGTTCCGTAACACGCGCCTTTCCGTCGCTTCGTTCAATGCCACTTTTCCCGTTTCGCCGTCGAAGTACTGCTTTCGCATCCGGCGAGCCATCCGATGCCGAAAACCCTCCGCGCCGCTGGGGCCGCTGGGCGCTGGTCATTCTGATCGTCGTGTGTCTGCACTTGGGCGCGATGCGCTGGGTTGGCCGTGCGCAACGGCCGGTTAATCCGCCGCCGGAAAACCCACCCGTGCAGGTCGAACTGTTGACACAGAAACCGGTTGCGCTGCCTGCACCACAGCCTCGCACGCCTGCACAGACGCCCGTCAAACCTGCACCGACGAAGGCTGTCGAACCACCGAAGCCCACACCCCAACCGAAGCCAGCCGCACCGGCGCCAACGCCCACACCGTCAACAACGCCCGCGCCGCCTGTCACCCCAGTCGTTGCCGATGACGACACCGCCCAAGCACAAGCCGCCGCGATTGCAGCCGCTTCTGCCGCTTCTGCATCCGCGCAAGCTGCCGTGCCTGCATCGCAGCCAGTCGTCGCATCCGGCGACAAGTTCAGCGTGCCGCCATCCGGCGAGCTTCGTTACGACACGCTCGTGAACGGCGTCATGAATCAGACCGGCACCATTCACTGGACGAACGATGGACAGCATTACGAGATGGTCGTTTCCATTCCGCTGCCCTTCGTCGGTCCATACGTCTATTCGAGCAAAGGTCACATCGATACCTTCGGCATCGCGCCGGACCAGTATTCCGAACAACGCGGCCGCCGCGCCGCCGATATCGCCGTGTTCAATCGCGAGACCAGACAGATCGTCTATACGCGTACGCCCAATAGCCAGCCGCTCGCCGATGGTGCGCAGGACCGCTTTAGCGTGGTCATGCAATTGTCCAGTCTGGTGCGCGGATCGCCCGATCAATACAAGCCTGGCGTGACGCGCCAGTTCAGCGTCGCCGATAACGACAGCAACGAAGTCTGGGCACTCGAAACCGTCGGCGACGAAAACGTGCAGTCGCGCGGCGGATTCACCACAGCGCGCCACTTCACGCGCCTGCCGCGCCGCGAAGGGGACAAACGCAAGCTCGACATCTGGCTCGCGCCCGCGCTCGGCTGGCTGCCTGTGCGTATTCTGCAAACCGAACCGAATGGCATGCAGATCGAAATGCTGTGGGCGGACAAGTTGGGAATAGCTCCCGAAGCGCGCTAAGACGACGATTCAGGCACGCCGGATGCGTATGAAGAATCCGCGTCACGGCAATGCAGTGGCCCGGACCTCGAACTGACACCGCTGTGCGCACGAAAAAACGGAGACAGCAGCGCAAACCGCATTCTCCACGGAGCCGATATGCAGTTGACGATCAATGGCATCGACACACGGTATGTTCTCGACAACGAAGGAGGCGGCCCGACGCTCACCTTCATCCACCAACTTGGAGGCGATCTCTCGGTGTGGGACCAGATGGCGGGATACTTCCGTCATGGCTACAACGTGTTGCGTTATGACCTGCGCGGACATGGAAGGACTGCGGTATCGCAGGACGCGTTCAGTATCGGGGACCTGGCCGATGACTTGGCCGAATTGCTCGACGAGCTCGGCGCAAAGACCACGCACCTTGTGGGCTTATCCATTGGCGGCATGGTCGCGCAGACGTTTGCGATCAACCATGCGGATAAAGTGGATTCGCTGACGGTCGTCGGTGCGCCGGCGTTTATTCCAGAAGAAGCGCAGCCTACCTTTCGTCAACGGGCAGCTTCCGTGCGCGAAAACGGCGTAGCGAGTATGGTGGATGCAACGCTCGAACGCTGGCTGACGCCGCAATTTCGCAAGGCGCATCCGGAAGTGGTCGAGCAAATTGGCGAAACGATTGCGCAAACGCCCGTCGAAGGTTTCGCCCGCGCGGCTGAAGCAGTCAGCCGTTTCAACGTCCGGGACAAGCTCGCAGCCATCGAGAAACCCACGCTGGTAATTGCCGGCGAGCACGACAGTGGCACGCCACATGCTGCATCTCAGGTGATTGCCGATACCGTACCAGGCGCGCGATTCGAACTACTCAACGCAGCGCACCTAAGCCCGGTCGAGGAGTCGCAACGGTTTTGCGCATTGTTGAATGACTTCTTGCGCACGTCCGCGTCATAAGCTTTTCGCGTCAAAAGCTTCACAAGAAAGCCTCGATAAACCGGCATCACGTCGAGGCCACCCCTTGAATTCCCACCCGAGCGCTCCAATTACGGTGCAGGATTGCCAGGAGCAACAGGAATAAGGAGTGTCGCCATGCAAATGATCTACAACAGCCCTAACTATTGCGTCGTTGAGTTCCCGCCGCAGGACAATCATCTTGCGATGATGTCGGGCGGCTATGAGATCGTCGACAAAAATACGCAGCGGGAAATCTTCATCGACGGTGCGCTTGCCGCCAAGTTTCGCGAGCACGTGCAGAAACTGATCGAAGAAGAACCGTCGCTCGAAGACGTCGATGAATTCCTCGGTCAGTTCGATATCTTGATGAATCAGCCGGTGGTGCTCCACTGAAACTCGACTGCGCGCGCGGTTGAGTGCCGCGTCGCGCCCGCTCCAGCAGCGGTGATCACGGCAGCATGCGACACGAAAGACCCCGTCCGGGCAACCAGGCGGGGTTCTTTTTTTGCATCGGCGCCATGTCCGCGAGCGCTCCCGCACACGGCGATCGAGCCGCGCTGCGGCTACAATGCAGACTATTTCACATTGGTGCAGGGCCCGTCCGTCATGAACCAGAACGCCATATCCAAAGCTCCTTCGCGCGTCTACACGCGCGGCGCCGCGCTCCCCGCGCTCTTGCAGAAACGCATCCTCATCCTGGATGGCGCGATGGGCACGATGATCCAGCGCTACAAGCTCGACGAAGCCGCGTACCGTGGCGAGCGCTTCAAGGACTACGCACGCGACATCAAGGGCAACAACGAACTGCTTTCGATCACGCAGCCGCAGATCATCCGCGAGATTCACGACAAGTATCTGGCGGCGGGCGCGGACATAATCGAGACGAATACGTTTGGCGCGACACGCGTGGCGCAGGCCGACTACGGCATGGAAGACCTGGCTATCGAGATGAACGTCGAGTCGGCGAAGCTCGCGCGTGCCGCCTGCGATGCCTTCTCCACGCCCGACAAGCCGCGCTTCGTGGCGGGCGCGATCGGACCGACGCCCAAGACCGCAAGCATCTCGCCCGACGTGAACGATCCCGGCGCGCGCAACGTGACCTTCGACGAATTGCGCGAGGCTTATTACGATCAGGCGAAGGCGTTGCTCGACGCGGGCTGCGATCTGTTCCTTGTCGAGACCATCTTCGACACCTTGAACGCGAAAGCCGCGCTCTTCGCGCTCGACGAGCTGTTCGAGGACACGGGCGAACTCCTGCCGATCATGATCTCGGGCACGGTAACGGATGCGTCGGGCCGCATCTTGTCGGGACAGACGGTTGAAGCGTTCTGGAACTCGCTGCGTCATGCGAAGCCGCTGACTTTCGGCCTCAACTGCGCACTGGGCGCGGCGCTAATGCGTCCGTATATCGCCGAATTGGCGAAGCTCTGCGATACCTACGTTTCGTGCTATCCGAACGCGGGCCTGCCGAATCCGATGAGCGATACGGGCTTCGACGAGACACCGGATGTGACCTCGGGCTTGCTGAAGGAGTTTGCGCAGGCGGGGCTCGTGAACCTTGCGGGCGGTTGCTGCGGGACGACGCCGGAGCATATTGCGGAGATCGCGAAGGCGCTTGCCGAGGTGAAGCCGCGCGCGTTTCCCTCGCAGTATCGCGACGCTGCTTGACGACGATACCGACATCGACCGACGACAAGATAAAAGACACCATGACCGACCACACCATGCGCCTCTCCGGCCTCGAGCCATTCAACGTCACCGACAGCTCGCTCTTCATCAACGTCGGCGAGCGCACGAACGTGACCGGCTCGAAGGCGTTCGCGCGCATGATCCTGAACGGCCAGTTCGATGAAGCGCTCGCCGTCGCGCGTCAGCAGGTCGAGAACGGCGCGCAGGTCATCGACATCAACATGGACGAGGCCATGCTCGATTCGAAAGCCGCCATGGTGCGCTTTCTGAATCTGATCGCCTCGGAGCCGGATATCGCGCGCGTGCCGATCATGATCGACTCGTCGAAGTTCGAGGTGATCGAAGCCGGTCTCAAATGCGTGCAAGGCAAGGCTATCGTCAACTCGATCTCGCTCAAGGAAGGCGAGGACGCGTTCCGTCATCACGCGAACCTGATCCGTCGCTACGGCGCGGCATCCGTGGTCATGGCCTTCGACGAGCAAGGGCAAGCCGATACCTTCGAGCGCAAGACGCAAATCTGCAAGCGCTCCTACGACATCCTCGTGAACGAAGTGGGCTTCGAGCCCGAGGACATCATCTTCGATCCGAACATCTTCGCTATCGCGACGGGCATCGAAGAGCACAACAACTACGCGGTCGATTTCATCAACGCCACGCGCTGGATCAAACAGAATCTGCCGCATGCCAAGGTGAGCGGCGGCGTGTCGAACGTGTCGTTCTCGTTTCGCGGCAACGACCCCGTGCGCGAAGCCATCCATACCGTGTTCCTCTACCACGCCATTCAGGCGGGCATGGACATGGGCATCGTCAACGCGGGCCAGCTCGGCGTTTATGCCGATCTCGACGCCGAGTTGCGCGAACGCGTGGAAGACGTCGTGCTCAATCGTCGCGACGACGGCACCGACCGTCTGCTCGAAGTCGCCGACAAGTTCAAGACCGGCGCGGCAAAAAAGGAGGAGAACCTCGAATGGCGTAATCAGCCGGTCGAAGCGCGTCTGTCGCATGCGCTCGTGCACGGCATCACGAACTTCATCGTCGAAGATACGGAAGAAGTGCGCGCGAAGATCGAGAAGGCAGGCGGCCGGCCGATCAACGTGATCGAAGGGCCGCTCATGGACGGCATGAATGTCGTCGGCGACCTGTTCGGCGCGGGCAAGATGTTCCTGCCGCAAGTGGTCAAGTCCGCTCGCGTGATGAAGCAGGCGGTTGCGCATCTAATTCCGTTCATCGAAGAAGAGAAGAAGCGTCTCGCCGATGCAGGCGCCGACGTGCGGCCGAAGGGCAAGATCGTCATCGCGACCGTGAAGGGCGACGTGCACGACATCGGCAAGAACATCGTCTCGGTCGTGCTCCAGTGCAACAACTTCGAAGTGGTCAACATGGGCGTGATGGTGCCCTGCGCGACCATCCTGCAAAAGGCGAAGGAAGAAGGCGCGGATATCATCGGGCTCTCGGGACTCATTACGCCGAGTCTCGAGGAGATGGCGTACGTCGCGTCCGAAATGCAGCGCGACGACTACTTCCGTGGCAAGCAGACGCCGCTTCTGATCGGCGGCGCGACGACTTCGCGCGTGCACACCGCCGTGAAGATCGCGCCGCATTACGAAGGGCCGGTGGTGTATGTGCCGGATGCGTCGCGTTCGGTCTCGGTGGCATCGAGCCTGCTGTCGGACGAGGGTGCGGCGAAGTATCTCGACGACCTGAAGACCGACTACGACCGCATCCGCACGCAACACGCGAACAAGAAGGCGCTGCCCATGGTCACTTACGACCAGGCGCGGGCCAACAAAACGAAGATCGACTGGAGCGCGTATCGGCCGAAGAAGCCGGGCTTCATCGGGCGGCGCGTGTTCAAGAATTACGATCTGGCCGAGTTGGCGACTTATATCGACTGGGCGCCGTTCTTTCAGACATGGGATCTCGCGGGCCCCTATCCCGCGATTCTCAACGATGAAATCGTCGGCGAATCGGCGCGGCGCGTGTTCTCGGACGGCAAGTCCATGCTCTCGCGCATCATCCAGGGCCGCTGGCTTCAGGCGAACGGCGTCGTCATGCTGCTGCCCGCGAACACCGTGAACGACGACGACATCGAAATCTACACGGACGACTCACGCTCGCAAGTCGCAATGACATGGCGCAATCTGCGTCAACAAAGCGTGCGTCCGATTGTCGATGGCGTGCAGCGGCCGAACCGCTCGCTTGCCGACTTCATCGCGCCGAAAGATTCCGGCGTGGCGGACTACATCGGCATGTTCGCGGTGACGGCGGGCCTTGGCGTCGACAAGAAGGAAAAGCAGTTCGAAGCCGATCACGACGACTACAGCGCAATCATGCTGAAGGCGCTGGCCGACCGTTTCGCCGAAGCATTCGCCGAAGCACTGCACGCGCGCGTGCGTCGCGATCTGTGGGGCTATGCGGCAAACGAAACGCTGGACAACGAATCGCTCATCGCGGAAAAGTACGCCGGCATTCGCCCGGCGCCGGGTTATCCGGCGTGCCCGGATCACCTCGTCAAGCGCGATATGTTCGAAGTACTTCAGGCAGGCGAAATCGGCATGAGCGTGACGGAGTCGCTTGCCATGTTGCCGGCCGCGAGCGTGTCGGGTTTCTATCTCGCGCACCCGGAGAGCACATATTTTTCGGTGGGCAAGATCGGCGACGACCAACTTGCGAGCTTCGCCGAACGCATGGCGATCTCGAACGCGGATGCGGAACGCGCCCTCGCGCCGCAGCGCTAATGCTGCAAAACAACATATGCAATCTGTGATAACGAAAAAAATGCACGCTATCGGCGGGAAAATTTTGATTTCCGTAGACTTGTAGCCGCGATAGGTCGTCACCACGACGGCCACGCATTTCTTTTCGTCACGGAGAAAGTCGCATGAAGAAGATGACGTCCGCCGTAATCGTAGCGCTTGCGGCAGCCGTACTTGCAGCATCGAGTTCGGCTGCGTTCGCGCAGGCCAGCACCACCACGGCGTCTTCGTACTCGCCGCCCGTTACCGAGCACAAGAAGAAGCCGAAGAAGCCCAAGAAGCCGAGAGCGTCCGCCAAACCTGCTCCGGCGGAAGGCGGTCAGTCGCAGTAAGCGGCAGCATCGCGACTCAGCCGTCTGACGTTATGTCCGCTGCAAAGTAAAAACCCGCATCGTCGCCGATGCGGGTTTTTTTATTCGCCAATGCAAACGAACGTTCAGACGCCCCAGAGAATGTCCGTATGTTCTTTCTGCGCAAGACGCAGCATGTCGAGAAACGGATAAGCGCGTTGCGCCAGCCCGATGGGAATCTCGTGCGGTTCGTGACCGTCCTCACCTTCGTGGAAGTGGCCGTCGTGCTCGGCGCGCTCTTTCTTGTCGGTCGACACGGCGGCTTCGAGTTTTTCAATAGCCGCAGGCAGTTCGTCGTGAGTGATGACGCCCCGTTCGTTCAGCTGTTTACCAATGATGCCAAGCAGATACTCGGCGAGGTTTTGCAGCATCATGACGTCCGGAGCCGCGCTGGTTTTGAAAGTGATCAGCATGGTTAGGTCCTTTTCTTTATGTTGATATGCAGCTTTGAAGGCTGCACGATGTTGCCGCGAGTCGCGCCGACTGCCCGGTATGCACCCTGATTCGACATATTAGCACCTGCTAAAATCCCGCTTTACGCGTAGTTTGATTCCCGCGGCCTGTCGAGGCCTCTTACGGCCGGACCAGCATCGCGTCGCGCATCCGCGCGCACCGCCCTCGCCTACGCCACACCACATCGGACTCGCTCCACTGGATCATTTTCAGCATGCTGCCCGCACACAAAGAAACCCTAGAAACGCTCCTCACCGACGCGGTCAAGCAGGTCGCGCAAGCCACGCAGGGCGCGACTGAAGCGGCCTTCGTCGCGCCGACCATCGTGCTCGAACGACCGAAGGTCGCGGCGCATGGCGATGTCGCCTCGAACGTGGCGATGCAACTCGCCAAGCCGCTGCGCGCCAATCCGCGTCAGCTTGCGCAACAAATCGTCGATGCGCTACTCGGCAACGCAGCAGCCAAGGGGCTCGTCGAAGGCGCGGAAGTCGCGGGTCCGGGCTTTATCAATCTGCGACTCGCGGCAACGGCGAAGCAAGCCGTGATCCCGGCAGTGCTGTCCGAAGGCGCCGCATACGGCGACTCGCAGCGCGATGCAGGCAAGCAAGTGTTGATCGAATTCGTCTCCGCGAACCCGACCGGACCGCTGCACGTCGGTCATGGCCGTCAGGCCGCGCTCGGCGACGCGCTCTCGAACCTGCTCGGCACGCAAGGTTACGCGGTGCATCGCGAGTTCTATTACAACGACGCGGGCGTGCAGATCGGCAACCTCGCCATATCGACACAAGCGCGTGCGCGCGGCTTCAAGCCAGGCGACGCCGAGTGGCCGGAAGCGGCGTACAACGGCGAATACATTGCCGATATCGCGCGTGATTACCTGGCGGGCGCAACCGTCGCGGCGAAAGACGGCGAGCCGGTCAAGGGCGTGGGCGATGTCGAGAATCTCGAAGCCATCCGCAGCTTCGCGGTCGCTTATCTGCGTCACGAGCAGGACATGGATCTGACCGCGTTCGGCGTGAAGTTCGATCAGTTCTATCTGGAGTCGTCGCTGTACAAGGAAGGACGCGTCGAGCAGACCGTCGAGGCGCTCGTGGCTGCCGGCAAGACCTATGAGCAAGAGGGCGCATTGTGGCTGCGCACCACCGACGACGGCGACGACAAAGACCGCGTCATGCGCAAGACCGACGGCACCTACACCTACTTCGTGCCGGACGTGGCGTATCACGTTGCCAAGTGGCAGCGCGGCTTCACCAAGGTCATCAACGTGCAGGGCTCGGACCACCACGGCACCATCGCGCGGGTTCGCGCTGGGCTGCAAGGGCTCGGCATCGGTATTCCGAAAGGCTACCCCGACTACGTGCTGCACAAGATGGTCACCGTCATGCGCGACGGCCAGGAAGTCAAGATCAGCAAGCGCGCCGGAAGCTACGTGACCGTGCGCGATCTGATCGAATGGTCGGGCGGCATGACGCCCGGCAACGAAGCCGCGCCCGATCAACTGGACGAAGACACCATCCGCCGCGGCCGCGACGCCGTGCGCTTCTTCCTCATTTCGCGCAAGGCAGATACCGAATTCGTCTTCGATATCGACCTCGCGCTCAAGCAGAACGACGAAAATCCGGTCTATTACGTGCAGTACGCCCACGCGCGTATCAGCACGATTCTCAACGACTGGAAGGAGCGCTACGGCGGCGATCTGGCTCAAACCGCGCACGCCGATCTCGAGCCGCTGTCGAGTCCGCGCGCCATGGCGTTGCTCAACAAGCTTGCCGAGTATCCGGAAATGCTCGCGCACGCCGCCGAAGAACTGGCGCCGCATGCCGTCGCTTTCTATTTGCGCGACCTCGCTGGCGAATTTCACTCGTTCTACAATGCGGAGCGCGTGCTCGTGGACGAACAAAAGGAACGCGACGCGCGCATCGCGCTGCTTGCCGCAACGCGTCAGGTGCTCGCCAACGGTCTCGCGACCATCGGCGTGTCGGCTCCCGAAAAGATGTAATGGTCAGAAGACGTCCGTCGCGCCGAAAACACGACTTTCGACGCGCGCGGACGGCTGCCTGGCGCGGACTTGGCTTTAAGCCACCGTTATAATCGTCGGCCAACTCGAAGACTTTTTGCAGGTGATTCATACGATGGCAAAACCACGTCGCACGTCGAAGCAGTCGCAGTCGAAGCAAACCGGGGGTACTTTTCTCGGCATCGTGCTGGGCCTGATCGTCGGGCTCGCGATCGCCGTGATCGTCGCGCTATATATCACCCGCGCGCCCACGCCGTTCGTGGCGAAGGTTGCGCCGCCGCCCTCCGACACCAGTTCCGCGCCCGCCGCGCAGCCTTACGATCCGAACCGTCCGCTGCAAGGCAAGACGCCTGGGCAGGCCGTGCCGCAAGCCGCGCAACCCACGCCGCCCAATACCGCGCCGGGCCAGAGCACCAATCAGACGCAATCGTCGGGCATGCTGGACGAACCGCAGATCGTCGAAGTGCCGCCTTCCGGTTCGGCCGCGTCCACGCCGAGGAACGGCAACGCCGCGAATCCGAAGACGCCCGACAACGCGACGAGTTCCGCCGCCGCTACGCCCAAGCCGAGCTCGACGACGGGCACGGCCAAGACCACGCCGCCCGCTCCTGGCGACGTCAACACGGGTTACTTCCTGCAGGTCGGCGCGTACAAGACTCAGGCCGACGCGGAACAGCAGCGCGCGCGGCTCGGCTTCCAGGGTTTCGAATCGAAGGTGACGCAGCGCGACGCGGGCGGCGTGACGTACTATCGCGTGCGCGTCGGCCCGTTCGCGAAGTTCGAGGACATGAACACGGCACGCCAGCGTCTATCCGATGCAGGCGTCGATACCGCCGTCATCCGATTCTCGAAGCAATGACGGGCGTGGCCCGCGTCGTAATCAACGCGATGCGGGCCGACTTTAAGCTCGGCTTAAGCGTCGTATGTCCCACTTATGGACCTTCTGTGCTTCCTCTCAAATCATGAAAAAACTGCTTAGCGCCCTCGCTCTTTCTTTCGGCATCGCGGCTCTTTCGCTGAGTGCGGCCAATGTCGCATCGGCGGCGCCCGTTTCGGGCAAGGACTATACGGTGCTTTCGGCGCCTCAACCGGTCGGCGCGCCCGCGGGCAAGGTCGAAGTCATCGAATTCTTCTGGTACGGCTGCCCGCATTGCAACGAATTCGAGCCGTACATCGAGACGTGGGAAAAGAAGCAAGGACCGGACGTCGTGTTCAAGCGCGTGCCGGTTGCCTTCCGCGACGACTTCATCCCGCACTCGAAGATGTATCACGCGCTCGTCGCGCTGGGCGTCGCGGAGAAGGTCACGCCGGCCGTGTTCAACGAGATCCACGTGAAGAAGAACTATCTGCTGACGCCCGAGGCGCAGGCGACCTTCCTTGCGACTCAGGGCATCGACAAGAAGAAGTACATGGACGCGTATAACTCGTTCTCGACGCAAAGCGACATCAAGCGCGACGCCAAGTTGCTGCAGGACTACAAGATCGACGGCGTGCCTACCGTCATCGTGCAGGGCAAGTACGTCACGGGCCCGGCCGCGACCAACAGTCTGCAAGGCACGACCGACGTGATGGACTTTCTCGTTCAGCAAGTTCGCGACAAGAAGATGTAATCGACACGGGCCGGCATGAACGCAGTTCGTCTCAAGGTTTTCCTGACCGGCGCGTCGAGTGGCATCGGCCTCGCTTTAGCCGAAGAGTATGTCAAGCGCGGGGCCGTACTCGGCCTCGTCGCCCGTCGCGTCGATTCCCTCGCGGCATTCGCCGCCCGCCATCCGCAAGCCTCCATCTCGATCTACCCCGCCGACGTGCGCAACGCGAACGCGCTTGCCGATGCCGCGCGCCTTTTCATCGAAGAACACGGTCCCGCCGATATCGTGATCGCCAATGCAGGCGTAAGCCGTGGCGCCCTCACCGGCCACGGCGATCTCGAAGCCTTCCGCGCCGTCATGGACACCAACTACTTCGGCATGGTGGCCACGTTCGAGCCGTTCATCGCGTCGATGACGGCGGCGCGAAGCGGAACGCTCGTCGGTATCGCGAGCGTCGCAGGCGTGCGCGGGCTGCCGGGATCGGGCGCCTACAGTGCGTCGAAATCGGCGGCGGCGAAGTATCTGGAAGCGTTGCGTGTGGAGATGCGGCCACAAGGCGTCGCGGTCGTGACCATCGCGCCGGGCTACGTGCGCTCGGAAATGACCGCGCACAATCCCTATCCCATGCCCTTTCTCATGGACGCGGACCGCTTCGCCGCCAAGACCGCCGACGCCATCGCGCGCAAGGTGCGCTACGCGACCTTTCCATGGCAAATGCGCATTGCAGGCATGCTGCTGCATGTCATGCCGCGCTGGCTTTACGACTTCATCTTCGAACGCGCGCCACGCAAGCCGCGCGACGGCCAATAAAAAATCCGGCAACGCGCTCAACGCTGCCGGATTTTTTTGCTTCGAATTTACTGGCCGATCAGAACGCCACGTAAGGCGAGCTTCCCTGCGGATCGTAGCCGACATACACGTGCCGTCCGTAGAAGAACGGCATGCCGAAGTCGAAGAAGCCCGTCATGCCCAACTGACCGCCGAGACTGTCGAATGCGTACTTCCCGCCGCCCGAGGTCAGCGTGCGCGCGCTTACGAGACTGAACGGCACGGTGGCGGTATTGCCCTCGCTGCCGGTGATCGTGGCCGACAACTGTTGCTCGGAACTCGGGCAATAGAACGAACTCGTGCTCGAACAGAGCGTGAAGCTGTCCTGGAAGAAGTTGCCGTTCGAGCCGGTATCGAAGAAGGTCTGATACGTCGTGCCCTTGTAGGAGCCCGTCAGATCGCCGAATTGGTCCGTGCCGTACTTCGTGACGCCCGAAAGCGAGTTATTGCTCTGCGTGCCAATGCCGAATACCAGCGTGCCGGCAGCACTCGCCGCGCCGTTGTCTGGAATGGGCGGCAACTGCACGATCACGCCGTTGTTGTCGGTCGGAAAGCGCATGACCGGGTTGACGACCTGCTGCGCGAGCGGCACTGCCGTGCCCGTGCAGTTCGTGCCGTTCTGGCAGGAGAAGTAAGTCGCGTTGAGCGCGGAACTCACGCAGGACGTGCCGCAGTCGTAGGTCGCGGGACCGACGCCGAGAATGCCGTTCGCGCCGATATCAGCGGTCGTCGCTTCGTCATTGCCGGACGGGCAGCCGTTCATGCCGGACGGCGCCGAGGTCGAAGCCAGATCGCCGATGATCTGCAACGGCACGTTGCTCGCGACTTCGGTACCGATACGCACATCCGCCTGACGCACCGTGCCCCACGTGTAGCCATCCGCGAAACCGGCGCATTCGGCGAGCTGACCGCCGTTCCCCGCGCTCGTGACAGGCAGGCTGCCCAGTACCGACTGCGCCGCCGTGTTCAGGATACGCAGGCCGTAGGAAGCGGTATCGAGCTGAATGTTGTCGATGGTCTGACATACGTTCGTGCCCGGCGCGCATACCGTCACCGACACGTTCGGAATATTGACGAAGCCCGCCACACCCGCGTTGACGCTGATCGGCACGGCATTGGTGCCGTTGGCCGCAACGGGCTGCGCGTTCGCCGTGCTGGTGGAACCGCCGCCGCCAACCGAGCCGCCGGATGAGCCGCCGTTCGAACCGCCGTTCGAGCTGGATTTGTTGTCGTCGCCGCCACCGCCGCATGCGGCGAGCGCGAACGCGAGGAACAGCGCGCCGAGCCAGCGCACGCAGGTGCGTGCGCTCGAAGAGGAAGCGCCGAGGCCGAGTGTAGTTCTACGCATACTGGGTTCTCCCGTCGCTTACTGAATGTCGCTGGCGGATACGCCGGCGGGCAAGGATTGCGGCAGATAGGCGCTGCCGGCAAATGCACCCATGTGTCCGCCCGAGCGCACGACGAGACCCGAATCCTGCACGCTCACCTGACCGCGTGCGCCGCGCTCGGCGCGTTGCGCGAGCAGGCCTTGCTGATACTGCGGGAAATAGCTGCCGAGCAGCGTGGCCAGGTCGGGCACACGCGGTCCGCGCCAGGCGATGCCGAACACCGTGCCTTCCGTGGACAAATACTCGTTGACGATGGTGCCGCTCGCAAGCGTGGTCGACCGGACCGTATAACTCGAAGCGCTGGCAGACGACGCGCCCGAGGCGGCCACGGCTGCGCGCACGACCGCATTCGTCGCCGTGGCGCCCGGTGGTGCGGTGAGCGGATCGCCGCCAAGCGCGGCCAATGCCGGTGCCGCGGCGCAGATGCCGAACGCTCCCGCTAGCAGAACGAAGTGTCTTTGCAGATGCCCAAGACGGGGTTGCTTCAGTGCCTTCACTGGGCCTCCTGATATTCGCTGTCCATGATGTTTGACGCCGCCGGCGCACTCGCAAGCGGCCGGCTCATGACGTTCCGGTGACGCAAGGACCGCCGATTTGCGCACCGCCAGGGTGCCGCACAGCCGTCAGTATGCCAAAGTCCTCGGAATTGTCCGAACGTTCGCCAGCACGCGCCGTTTGCGTTTTGGCGATTGGACCGGAAACAGTGCGATTCATTCACACGAATTTACGACGCGCGCGAAAAAACGCGACGCGCACTCTTCGTGCGCGCCGCGTCATTCGCGGGCGGGAAAGCCGCCGATGCAGGAGCTTAAAAACCCAGGCTCGCCAGCAGGTCGTCCACTTGCGACTGATCCTGCACGACATCGCTGCGGCCTTGCGGATTGATCTGCGGACCGTTGAGCAAGGCCTCCGGGCTGCCGCTCGAAGAGACGAGCGCCGCCGCCGATGCCGCGAACTGCTCGCGCCGCTCCGGTGCGATGTTTTCGAGCAGCACGCCAAGCAATTGCTGTTCGATGAGATACACGACATCCGTGATCTTGTTGATGACCTGTCCGGTCAAATCCTGGAAATCCTGCGCGAGCATGATTTCGAGCAGTTGCGCATTGGTCGCCTGCGTCTTCGCCGGAACGCTTTGCAGAAACGTGCGCGTATCCGCGAGCAATTCGCCCGCTTCGCCCTGTCCGAGCGGCGCGCCGTACCATTGCTCCCAGCGTGCATCGAGCGCCTGCGCTTCGTGCTGCATCGCTTCTTGCATCGGCTTCGCGAGTTCGATCGCGTTGAGCGCGCGCTCGGCAGCCTGCTCGGTCATCGTGGCGACGTACTTCAGGCGATCGCGTGCGTCCGGAACGGCAACGGCTGCCGCTTCCACCTGCTTGTCGAGGCCGAGTTCGCGCATCGAGTCGCGCAGCGTGCGCGTCAGTTGCCCGATGCGGGCGAGAATCCGGTCAGTGGACTGATCGTTCTCGATCTCCGCCTGCATGAGCGGGGCGGCAAAATCAGTAGTCAGATCGTTCACGATCAGCTCCCCGCTTTGGCCATCTTCTCGAGAATCTTGCTGAGCTTCTCGTCGAGCGTGGCGGCCGTGAACGGCTTAACGACGTAACCATTCGCACCGGCTTGCGCCGCCGCGATGATGTTTTCCTTCTTCGATTCCGCCGTCACCATGAGTACCGGCAAATGCGAGAGGTTGGCGTCCGCGCGAATCTGCTGCAGCATGGCGAGGCCGTCGAGGTTCGGCATGTTCCAGTCGGAGATGACGAAGTCGAAGCCGCCGCCGCGCAGTCGCGCGAGACCGGCGGCGCCATCTTCGGCTTCATCGACGTTCGAATAGCCGAGCTCTTTCAGCAGATTGCGCACGATACGGCGCATCGTCGGAAAATCGTCGACGACGAGGATCTTCATGTTCTTGTCCATCACTACTCCCGGTTGTTTCAATGCGGCGCGACGCCGCGAATCCAAAGTGAAAAATCAGACGCGCTGCACGCGTTCGCCCATCGAGGCAAGCCGCGCCATGACGCGCCGGCTCATTTCGTTGAGCGGCGCGATTTCGCTCGCACCGCCCATTGCAATTGCTTCGCGCGGCATGCCGAACACCACGCAACTCGCTTCATCCTGCGCAAGCGTGTAAGCGCCCGCCTGCTGCATGTCGAGCAGGCCGGCCGCGCCGTCGCGGCCCATGCCGGTCAGGATCACGCCGATCGCGTTCTTGCCCGCGTGCTGCGCGGCCGAGCGGAACAGCACATCCACCGAGGGACGATGCCGGTTGACCGGCGGCGCGTCCGACAGATGCGCCACGTAGTTCGCTCCGCTGCGCGCGAGCACCAGATGCGCGTGGCCCGGCGCGATATACGCGTGGCCCGGCAAGACACGCTCGCCGTGTTCGGCTTCTTTCACCGTGATACGGCACAGTCCGTTCAGACGCTGCGCGAACGACTTCGTGAAGCCGGGCGGCATGTGTTGCGCGATCAGCACGGCGGGCGCATCGGGCGGCAGCGGCACGAGCACTTCGCGGATCGCTTCCGTTCCGCCCGTCGATGCCCCGACGATCACCAGCTTTTCCGTCGATACCAACGGGTTGTTCAAATGCGGCGCGGGCCGCACGGCCGCAGCCGACCCCGCGCTGGCGGGCGCGCTTGCCGCATGCGTGGTCTGCCGCACGCGAGCGCGCGACGCCGCGCGAATCTTGTCGGCGAGCTTCTCCGCGTAATCGAGCATGCCGTCGCGGATGCCGACTTTCGGCTTCGTCACGAAATCCACCGCGCCGAGTTCCAGCGCGCGCAACGTAATTTCGTTGCCGCGCTCGGTCAGCGACGACACCATCACGACCGGCATCGGCCGCAGGCGCATCAGCTTTTCCAGGAAGTCGAGGCCGTCCATGCGCGGCATTTCGACATCCAGCGTCAGTACGTCCGGGTTATGCAGCTTGATGAGCTCACGTGCGACGAGCGGATCGGGCGCGGTCGCGCACACGTGCATGTCGGGCTGCGAGTTGATGATCTCGGTCATCAGGCTGCGCACCAGCGCCGAATCGTCGACGCACAGTACGTTGATCTTCGGCGTCGCCGGCTTGTTGTTCGCGTTGACGATACTCATGCTTCCTCCGCCGCTCTGGTGCTGCGCGGCGCACGCGCCAGGCCGCTGCTGAAAAGCTCGGCCCGGGGCTTTGCGCCCGCCGCACTCGATGCGCCGAACAGTTCCACGCGCGGCTTGCCCGTGGCGCCCGCCGCACCCGGCTTCGTGTTGAATAACTCGACCCGCGAGCGTGCCTTTGCGAGCCGCTCCGCGCGTTCTTCCGGCGTGCGCTGCACGAGCGCCTGCTCGCGTTCCACCACCACCGGCTCGTGCGCGGCCTTCAGTTTCTTGACCATCACTTGTCCCGAGCGCGGCATGAACGCCACCTTGCGCGGATGCATGCCCTGCAAATCCTCGGCGACGATACGAATCTTTTCCAGCGCGAGATAACGCCGCACGAACTCCGAATTACGATCGCCGATATTGATGGTCGTCATGCCCGCGAGCACCGCGCCGCCGCCGAACACCTTCGCTTCGAAACGCTCACGCCGTCCACCGCGCTTGATGAGTTCGTTGATCAGCACTTCCATCGCATAGGCGCCGTAGCGCATCGAATCGGACGCCGCCGCCGACGCATCCGAACCGTCGTCGGGCAACATGAAATGATTCATCCCGCCAATGCCCGCCGTGCGATCGTTGATGCACGCCGCCACGCACGAGCCGAGCACGGTCACGAGCACCATGTCTTCGCTCGTCATGTAAAACTCGTTCGGCAGGAGCTTCACGCCCGGCTTCTGAAAGTGATTGTCGAAATACAGATTCGACGCGATCGGCAGGCCGCTCATGCCACTTCTCCCGCCAGCGCCTTCGTCTGTTTCGCCGCGCCCGCGTTCTTCATGTCGCGCGTCAGTTCGTACACGGTCTGGCCGCGCAGACGGAACGCCTGCGACACGTACGTGAAGTTTTCCGAGTGTCCCGCGAACAGCAGGCCGCCCGGCTTCATCAGCGGATCGAAGCGCGACAGCACGTGCGATTGCGTCGGCTTGTCGAAATAGATCATCACGTTGCGGCAGAAGATCGCGTCGAACGGACCCTTGATGTCGTAGCGCGCATCCGTCAGATTCACGCGGCCGAAGTTCACCATCGCGCGCAGCTCGGGACGAACCTTCACGAGGCCCGCATGCGCGCCCGTGCCCTTCAGGAAGAAACGCTTGAGGCGGTCCGCCGGCAGCGTCTTCACCTGATCGAGCGAATACACGCCGGCGTCGGCCTTGGCGAGCACCTGGCTGTCGATATCGCTTGCGAACACCGTGCACTGGCGCGCGGCGTGATCGCCGAGCGCTTCGACGAGCGTCATCGCGATCGAGTAAGGCTCTTCACCCGTCGATGCCGCCGAGCACCACACCGACACGGGTTGCTGCCGGCGCTTGGCGAAGTCCGCGAGAATCGGAAAGTGATGCGACTCGCGGAAAAACGCGGTGAGGTTCGTGGTCAGCGCATTGACGAAGGCTTCCCATTCGTTGCTGTCTTCGTTGGCTTCCAGCCGGTCCAGATACAGCTTGAACGTGTCGATGCCGCATGCGCGCAGACGGCGGGCGAGACGGCTGTACGCCATGTCGCGCTTGTGGTCGGAGAGCGAAATGCCCGCGCGGCGATGGATCAGTCCGCGAATGCGAGCGAAGTCCGCTGCCGTGAATTCGAAGTCGCGTTCGACTTCGGAGCCGCGCGTGCCGGCGGCCGGGTCGATGCGTGCGTTGCGCGTTGCCGTCATGATGCTTCGTGCTTCCCTGGCGTCTTCTTCGGCGACGCGCGCCGTTGTGTCGTTGAATGCGATCTTGCGTGGCTTTGTCGTTGCTGTTCCCCGCGAACGGAGCTCATGTCGAAAGCCTGCATGGTCGCTGCTGTTTGCAAACCCGGCTTAGAAGGTTTCCCAGTCGCCGTCGTCCGCGGTCGTCGCCTTGGCGCGCGGTGCGCTCACGGCGGCTTTCGCTGCCATACGCGGCGCGGGCTTCTTCGCTGGCTGTTGCGATTCGCTTGCCGTTACCTTGATAACGGCCGGTTCGCGCGCGACGTTAGCCTCGGGCGAAACTTTTGTGGGTTCGGCGCGCTTGAACGTCTTCGCCTTCGAGACGTCAGCCTTCGGCGCCACGCGTGCAGCGGGCGCGGCAACCATCTTGGTGCCTGCTTCGATGCGCCATTGGCCGACCACGTCCTTCAGTTGCCGCGTCTGCTCTTCGAGCGATGCCGCGGCTGCCGCCGCTTCCTCGACGAGGGCCGCGTTCTGTTGCGTGACGCTGTCCATCTGCGTGACGGCGCGATTCACCTGCTCGATGCCATCGGACTGCTCTTCCGATGCCGCGCTGATCTCGCCCATGATGTCGGTCACGCGGCGCACCGCCTGCACGATCTCGCCCATGGTTTCACCGGCGCGCGTGACGAGCTCGGAGCCGCTTTGCACCTTGCCGGCCGAATCGCCGATCAGCGCCTTGATTTCCTTCGCCGCCGCCGCGCTGCGTTGTGCAAGCGAGCGCACTTCGCCCGCCACGACCGCGAAGCCGCGTCCTTCCTCGCCTGCACGCGCCGCTTCCACGGCCGCGTTCAACGCGAGAATGTTGGTCTGGAACGCGATGCCTTCGATCACGCCGATGATGTCCACGACCTTGCTCGAACTCGATGCAATCGCGTTCATCGTATCGACGACCTGCTCGACGACCTGGCCGCCGCGCGACGCGATATCCGACGCGTTCACCGCAAGCTGGCTCGCCTGACGCGCGTTGTCCGCGTTCTGTTTGACCGTGCTCGTCAACTCTTCCATGCTCGACGCCGTTTCCTGCAGCGACGCCGCCTGTTCTTCCGTGCGTTGCGAGAGGTCCGTGTTGCCGCTCGAAATTTCATGCGCGCCGACATCGATCGATTCCGCGCCGCGATGCACCGCACCGACCATATGCGTCAGGTCCGTTCGCATGCGTTCGATGCCCGCGAACAGACGCCCGATTTCGTTCGTGCTGTCGGTATGCGCCGACTTCGTGAGATCGCCGCGCGAGATGCGGTCGAAGTGATCGACGGCGTCGTTGATCGGCTGCACGATAAGGCCGCGCAACGCGATGCGCGTCCCGATGAGAATGAGCACGGACAACGCGAGCAGCGCGCCGATGGTCAGGCTAAGCGTCGAGATGTGCGACGCCGTGTTCGAGCGCGATTCTTCCGCGTGCTTCTGCTGGAACGCCACCGCCGCGACTACCGCTTGATCGAAGGACACGAACATCGGGCTGATCTTCGTATCCGCGATGGCGTGATACGCGGCCATGTCGTTCGCGCGGATCGCGGTGAATTCCGGCTCGACGCCCGTCTTCACGAGCGTGTCGTGCTGCGCCACGAGCTCATCGAGCGTGGTCTTCGGCAGCATCGGCTTATGGGTGTCGAGATAGAGCTTCCAGTTCTCGTTGCTCTTGTCGAGCAGATACTGGCCGCGGTCCAGCGCTTTCTTCGCTTCCGCGTCGTTGCCCGCTTCGGCGAGCGAACGCACGCGGTCGAGCGTGATGCGCGAGCGCAGCAGATACGACGAGGTCTCCGCGAGCGCGCGCATCGCGACCATGTCTTCCTGCGCGAGCGACGTGAGCGAATGGCTCGCCGAGTTCAGGCCGACGAGCGACAGCGCGCCGATCACGGCCGCGCAACTGACGAATAGCAGTCCGACGAGCGTGAGCATCGTGCGGATCGACAACTTCTTGAACATGTCTTTCTTCCCTGAGCCCGCGCTTCGGTACACGAACGCGGTTGTTTTAAGCGGCAACCGAGTCGATCAATTCCATCTCGCGGCTCGTCATGAGCTTCTCGATGTCCATCAGAATCAGCATGCGGCCATCCACGGTGCCTAAGCCCGTCAGATATTCGGAGGTCAGCGTCGCGCCGAATTCGGGCGCGGGCATCACTTGCTCTTGCGTGAGCGTGAGGACGTCCGAGACGCCGTCGACCACCATGCCGACCACGCGATGCGCGACGTTCAGAATGATCACGACCGTCTGGTTGTCGTACTCGACGCGACCCAGATTGAACTTGATGCGCATGTCCACGATCGGCACGATGATGCCGCGCAGATTGATCACGCCCTTGATGAACGAAGGCGCATTGGCAATGCGCGTCACGTTGTCGTAACCGCGAATCTCCTGCACCTTCAGGATGTCGATGCCGTACTCTTCGGCGCCGAGCGTGAACACCAGAAACTCTTGTCCGGCGGCTTCCGCGTGTTGCGCGTCGCGACGCGAAGACGTCGCGGAATGGATGTTTTGAATGTCTGCCACGGTAACTCCTTCGATGCGGGTGTTAATGAGCGTGCGCGCTGTGCTGCACACGCGATTCGCGGTTGAGCGCGGCCACGTCGACGATCAGCGCGACGCTGCCATCGCCCAGAATGGTCGCGGCTGAAATGCCGTGCACCTTGCGATAATTGGTTTCGAGATTCTTCACGACCACTTGCTGCTGGCCGACGAGTTCGTCGATCAGCATGGCGAAGCGCCGGCCTTCGGTCTGCATGATGGTGACGATGCCTTGCGTGGGCTCGGTGCGCGCGTTCTCCACGTCGAACACGGCATGCAGCGCCACGAGCGGCAGATACTCACCGCGCACGCGCACCACGCGCTCGCCGTTGGCGACCGTGTAGATGTCTTCGGCCACCGGCTGGAGCGACTCCATCACGAAGTTGAGCGGCAGAATGAAGATTTCGCTGCCGACCTTCACCGACATGCCGTCGAGAATCGCGAGCGTGAGCGGCAGCACGATCTTGGTGGTCGTGCCCGCGCCTTCACGCGACTTGATTTCGACGTGGCCGCCCATCGACTGGATGTTGCGCTTGACCACGTCCATGCCCACGCCGCGGCCGGAAATGTCCGTCACCTGTTCGGCGGTCGAGAAGCCCGGCATGAAGATGAGCTGCCACACTTCCTCGTCGCTCATCGACTCGGAAACCTGCATGCCCTGCTTCTGCGCCTTCGCGAGAATCTTGTCGCGGCGCAGGCCCGCGCCGTCGTCGCTGACTTCGATCACGATGTTGCCGCCGTGATGCGCCGCCGACAACACGAGCTGGCCGGTCGTCGACTTGCCCGCCGCGCGACGCGCTTCCACGGTTTCGATGCCGTGGTCGAGCGAGTTGCGCACGAGGTGCGTGAGCGGATCGATGATGCGTTCGATCAGGCTCTTGTCCAGTTCGGTCGCCTGACCGAACGTGACGAGTTCCACGTCCTTGCCGAGCTTGCCCGCGATATCGCGCACGAGCCGGGGGAAGCGGCTGAATACGTAATCCATCGGCATCATGCGGATGGACATGACGGCTTCTTGCAGATCGCGCGCGTTGCGTTCGAGCTGCGCCATGCCGTTGAAAAGACGGTCGTGCAATGCGGGATCGAACGTGCTCGTCGTTTCCGCGAGCATCGCCTGCGTGATGACCAGTTCGCCCACCAGGTTGATGAGCTGATCGACCTTCTCCACGCCGACGCGAATCGAGCTGCCTTCCGCCGATGCGGCCGCTGCCGGACGCGCCTTTTTATCGGCATCGTGCGTATTGGCGTTGGCCGGTTTCTGTGACGGTTGGGCGGCAGTCTCCGGGACCGCCGCCGTCGCCGCTTGTTGTTTTTGTTGCGCCGTGGATGCAGACGCGTCGAGCGCCTGCGATGCGTCCGGCTGTTGCTGTAGCGCGTGATGCGCCGCCGTTGCCGGCGGTACTTCGACGGATGCGGCCGGCGACTGCGCCGACTGATCCGCCGCATTGCCACGGCCGATTCCGATCTGCGATTCATCGATCACGAAGCAGCACACGGCCACGATGTCGTCGGCGCTCACGTCCGACTCGAGCCAAAGCACGAGTTCGGCGTCAGTCTTCTTTTCTCCGACGATACTTCCCAGGTTACCCAGCTCCTCGGTCAAAGTCGCCAGGTCCTTCTCGCCCACCCCCCGTAGCGTAATTTTCAGGTGGGGTCCTGCTTCCGCTGCCGATGCTGCCGCAGCGGTTCCTGCAATCGGTGCGCCGTCCGTGACTTCGAACGCGCCGTCCCACGTGCCGTCGTCCTCGATCGCTTCCGCAGCCTGCGCGATGACATGCGCGGGCGGAGCGTTCGGGCCTTCGTAGGCGGGTTCGTGTTGTTGCGCCTTCTCGATGACGGCGGCGGCTTCTTCTATCACCGGTGCCGCCGGCGCTTCCGGGTCTTCGTGCTTCAGACGCTCGAGCTTCGCGCAGATCGCGGCCGCCGCGGCCGCATCCGGCTCGGCGCTCGCGCGATACGCGGCGAGCTGGTCCGAGAGCACGTCCTTCGTCGCGAGGAAGGTATCGATCATGTCGCGGCGCAGAACGAGTTCGTTGTTGCGCGCGCGGTCCAGAAGCGATTCGAGGATGTGCGTCGTTTCCGTGAGCGCCGTGAAGCCGAAGGTCGCCGCGCCGCCCTTGATCGAATGCGCCGCGCGAAAGATCGCCGCGAGGTCTTCCGGATCGGGATTCGCAATGTCCAGAACGAGCAGCAGCTGCTCCATCTGCGCGAGCAGTTCGTCTGCTTCGTCGAAGAAGGTCTGATAGAACTGGGTAATGTCGAGTGTCATGCTTGAGTCACCGCAGAAATGCTGTTCAGTCGCGTTATTCGGTCGAGGTTTGCTTCGTCTTGCTCAGTGCTGCTCTTCGGGTTCCGACAGTGCCGCCACCAACTCGGTCAAGAGCTCGGGATCGAGCGGCTTCTGAATCCAGCCGGTCGCTCCCGCCGCGCGCGCCGCGTCCTTGAACGCTTCGCTGTCCTCGGTCGTCAGCACGAGCACCGGCGTTGCCTGGTAGGCGTGATTCACCCGCAACTCCGCGATCAAATCGAGCCCGCTCTTGCCGGGCATGTGCTGGTCCGTCAGGACGAGATCGAAACGCTCGGCGAGCGCCCATTCGAGCCCTTCGTTGCCGTCCGACGCGACGGTCACTTCGTAGCCCGCCGTCGTCAGCGTGGCGGAGAGAATCTGCCGCATGGCGGCGGAATCGTCGATTGCCAGAATGTTCTTGATCATGTGTGTCTCTTGCGGTCTTGCCGGGTTGACGGCTAAAACGTGTGGAGTCTTGAGAGTCTTTCGCGCGGATTTCGCTTTTATTGCGGTCGCGCTTGGAATACGGGCGCGAGTTTGTCCAGCACGGGAGCCGCGCCCGCCGCGTTGTCGAATGTCGCGGGCGGCGCGCCGTCGTCGCGCAACATGGCGCTCTCCGCGCGCCGGTTGAGCACGATGATGCTGATGCGCCGGTTTTCCGGGTCCATCGCGTCCTTGCGATTCAGGTTCTGCGTCGATGCAAGCCCGAGCACGCGCAGCACCTTCGCTTCGTCCATGCCGCCGTAGATCAGCTCGCGCCGCGACGCGTTCGCGCGGTCCGCCGACAGTTCCCAGTTGCTGTAGCCCTTGTCGCCGCCGGCGTACTTCACGGCATCCGTATGTCCTTGCACGACTATTCGATTGGGCACGTCGTTCAGCGTCTTGCCTATCTCGCGCAAAATGTCGCGCATGTACGGCTGCACTGAGTCGCTGGAGAGCGCGAACATGGGCCGCTTCTGGGTATCGACAATCTCGATGCGCAAGCCCTGCTGGGTCGAATCGATGCGTATCTGCTGCCTGAACTGGCGCAAGGTCGGGTTGGCCTCGACGGCCGACATGAGCTTCACCTGGAGGTCGTGCAGGCGCTCTTGCTCGCGGCGTTCGATCTCGCCTTCGGCTTGTCTCAACGCGGCTTCATCGGGTCTTGCCGACGAACGCACCGCGAACGGCGTATTGCCTTCGGTGGTGCGCACCGTGCCGGGCTCGGGGCTCGACAGATCGCGCCCGCCGCCCATGATGATGCTGGAGTCCATGCCGACGGTCTTGCCGCCGACCATCGCGGCCTTGAGCGGCGTGTTGAAGTATTCGGCGATACCGCGTCGTTGCACCGGCGAAGTCGAACTCAGAAGCCACATGAGCAGGAAGAACGCCATCATCGCGGTCATGAAGTCCGCGTAGGCGAGCTTCCACGCGCCGCCGTGATGTCCCTTGCGGCCCGCGACGATACGCTTGATGAAAATTGGCCGGTCTTTGTCGGGTGAGCTCATGGCGTCGTTCCTCGCTTCACTTCGCGCGGACGCGGCGCACGTGTTCTTCCAGTTCGGAGAACGACGGGCGCTCGGTCGAGAACAGCACCTTGCGGCCGAACTCCACCGAGATGGCGGGCGCATAGCCGTTCAGACTCGCAAGGATCGTCACCTTGATGCACTGAAACATCTTGGTCTGCTCGGCCACGCGCTGCTCCGCCACGCCCGCGAGCGGGCCGATGAAGCCATACGAAAGCAGAATGCCGAGGAAGGTGCCGACGAGCGCCTGCGCGATCATCTCGCCGAGAATCGCGGGCGGCTGATCGGCGGAAGCCATCGTGTGCACGACGCCCATGACGGCCGCGACGATACCGAACGCGGGCATGGCGTCGCCCACTTTGTGCAGCGCTTGTGCGGGCGCTTCGCCTTCGGCGTGATGCGTCTCGATTTCCTCGTCCATGAGGCTTTCGATCTCGAACGCGTTCATGTTGCCGCCGACCATCAGCCGCAGATAATCCGTCAGGAATTCGACGATGTGCTCGTCCGCGAGAATCTTCGGGTACTGACCGAAGATCGGGCTTTTATGGGGATCGTCGATATCGCTTTCGAGGGTGAGCGTGCCTTCTTTGCGCGCCTTGGCGAGCAGGACGTAGAGCAGACCCATCAGTTCCATGTACACATCCTTGTTGTACTTGGAGCCCTTGAACAGCGTGGGAATGACGCGCAGCGTCGACTTGATCGTCTTGATGCCGTTACCGAGGATGAATGCGCCGACACCCGCGCCCGCGATCATCAAGATTTCGACCGGTTGCACGAGCGCGCCAAGGTGGCCGCCTTCGAGCGCGTAACCGCCGAATACGGACAGCAATGTCACGAGCGTTCCAACGAAAATCAGCACAGTCGAGTCCTCAAGGTAGTTGCGGGATGACCGCCGTTATGTGGGTTTACGGCACGGCAAGGGAAAACTTTGGTGCATGACCGGGAGGTGAGGCAAACGCTAGAACCCGCGTGGGATGGGGCTCTGACGACATGCGGCGCAATGGCGCATGGCGCGCGGGGAAGCTACGGTGCGAGTGCCTTTTCGTGCGCGCAACGGCGGCGTATAGCTCTTCGCGATAAGCCAGTTGTTCGTGGTAGAAGGCGAGTTGACCGCGAGACGTGCGTCGATCTGGCAGCGAGGCGGCTCACTGCATGGGTCGCCTGTCATGGGCCGCAGACGTATGCCGACCAACTTACGAGGTGTTGGCACGGCGGCCGCTCGTCTGATCGGTTCATGCCGGCTGCGCGCCGTTGCGTTCGGTCAGCGCTGTGAGCGTGGAACGCAAACGCCGCCGTGATCAGCTCGAATCAACGCGCAGATGAGCCGGCTTCTATCGCCAATGCATCCGCGAGGAGGGTCGCGTCCGGCGCGGCGCTTTTGTCCTTTTCGTCGAGGGAAGAAAGGATGGCGTGATCGTCGAAGCGAAAGCGGCACAGCAAATGGCTCGACGACGCCACCCTCACCGCCTGCGCGGGCGAAAGCGAAGCCAGTAACTGCGCCACGTCGTCCGAAAGCGCCAGCCGAGCCATGGCCGAAGCGCGGTCCGCAAGCAATAGCTGCTGCGCCAGAAGCAAGTACGCGAGATTAAGCTCGCGAATCTCCGTGAGCGTGGTGGTTGTGCTGGCCGTCATCTTTTCCCCGAATCGGTACCCGGCTCGTCAGGCCGTGCGGGAAACGTTTGCTCGGATCGCTCCGGATTGCGGCGATTCGGCCCCGCTCATGGTGTGGATTCGATTGTCGATGAGGCTTCGAGCGCGCGCCAATCGGATAAATCGACCGATTTACGGACGGAAAAGCCCGCGACGTCGTGTAAGAAAAATTCCTACGCGAAATAGTTGAACGGCTGTCTGAGCGAATCGGGAGCACAAAACTCAACTATCGGCTGCTTCTCATCTGACTTGAAATGCCCCGAGCACGATTCGCTCCGTGCCATGCGCAGAACCGGCCCATATGCCTTAGGCCCGATTCGTGCTACTTCAATGCCTCGCGGCAATGCCCTGCGTGCGTCGAATTCGTCTACGTCATTGATATCGATGCGCTTTTTGACTTCGTAACAGCCGTTGTTTCGCGCTGTAACAAGGTTAAGCGTTTGAAAAATGAAGTGTAATGCCGCGCTCGATCCCGATAATGAGCAGTAAGGGATAACCCGGTTGAACAGTTTCTTGTCCGGGCCAGTCTCGGGCGGCGTCTTCTACACGAACGCGGCCCGCCCGAACGGCATGCGTCGAGCGCTCGACCGGAGCGTGACTGCAATGCCTTAAATAACAGGAGAGTCACGTTATGCGAATCGCACAAATTGCACCGTTGCACGAAGCAGTTCCCCCGAAGTTTTACGGCGGCACCGAGCGCGTCGTGTCGTATCTGACCGACGCACTCGTCGACCTCGGCCACGATGTAACTCTGTTCGCCAGCGGCGATTCGCAAACCAAGGCGACTCTCGATGCGGCCTGGCCGCGCGCGCTGCGCCTCGACCCGACCGTGCGCGACGCGCTCGCGCCGCACATGCTCCTGCTCGAAACCGTCCGCCGCCGCGCGCATGAATTCGACGTGCTGCACTTCCACCTCGACTACATGCCGTTCCCGCTGTTCACGCAGATGGACACGCCTTTCGTGACGACGCTGCACGGCCGTCTCGACCTGCCTGAACTCCAGCCGATCTTCAACACGTTCACGAAGGCGAACGTGATCTCGATCTCGGACAATCAGCGCACGCCGCTGCCGCAAGCGAACTGGCTGAACACGGTCTATCACGGTCTACCTGAAGATTTGCTCACGCCGCAGCCGCACAAGAAGCCGGAATACCTGGCGTTCCTCGGCCGTATCTGCCCGGAAAAGCGCGCCGATCTGGCCATCAAGATCGCGGCGCAAAGCGGTTTGCCGCTGAAGATCGCTGCGAAAGTGGACAAGGTCGACCAGGAATATTTCAAGTCGACCATCGAGCCGCTCTTGTCGCAGGCGCATGTCGAGTTCATCGGCGAGATCAATGAAGCGCAGAAGCCGGAATTCTTGTCGGGCGCGAAGGCGCTGCTGTTCCCGATCGACTGGAACGAGCCTTTTGGCCTCGTGATGATCGAAGCGATGGCATGCGGCACGCCGGTGATCGCGTTCAATCGCGGCTCAGTGCCGGAAGTGATCGATCATGGCGTGACCGGCTTTATCTGCGAAGACGTGCAAGGCGCAGTGGGCGCGCTGCATCGGATAGATGAGCTATCGCGCACGGAAATCCGCGCGCAGTTCGAGCGCCGTTTTAGCGCGAAGACCATGGCGCAAAATTACGTCGATAGCTACACGGCCATGCTTCAGGCGGCCAAGCGTCCGGTGCTTCGTCAGGTCGCAGTGGGCTGATATGCAACGCGCTAGACCTTAGGTATCGTTTAAAACAACCGCCCGACAACGGGCGGTTTTTCATTGTGTGAGCCCAATTCAACCCGCTAAGGATATTCCGAAGATTCTGCCGTTATCGCGTGAATTGACTGCAAATCAACCATTTTTGACAGTTTTGCCAAAGAATCGCGCTTAAACTCCGCTGCGCAAGAGGAGTTGAGCTTTCTTGCATTTTGTCAACGGTTGTTCATATTTTTCACGAAGGCAGGATCATGCAATTGTCGAAGCGTCTCGGCGCTGAAATTTTCGGTACTTTCTGGCTTGTGCTGGGCGGTTGCGGAAGCGCCGTGCTTGCCGCGGCCTTTCCTCATGTCGGCATTGGCCTGGCTGGCGTTTCGCTGGCGTTCGGTCTCACCGTGCTCACCATGGCTTATGCCATCGGCCATGTGTCGGGTTGCCATCTGAACCCCGCGGTCAGCATCGGTCTCGCGGTTGCGGGCCGCTTCCCGGTACGCGATCTCGGTCCGTACATCATCGCTCAGGTGATCGGCGCGACGCTCGGCGCATGGGTTTTGTCGCTGATCGCCACGGGCAATCCCGACTTCAATCTGGTTGCCAGCGGCTTCGCGGCGAACGGTTTCGGCGAGCACTCGCCGGGCAACTATTCGATGCTCGCGGCACTGGTTTGCGAAGGCGTAATGACGTTCTTCTTCCTGTTCGTCATTCTCGGCGCCACCGACGACCGCGCACCGAAGGGCTTCGCGCCAATCGCCATCGGCCTGTGCCTCACGCTCATCCATTTGATCTCGATTCCCGTCACCAACACGTCGGTGAATCCGGCGCGTTCGACTGGCCCGGCATTGTTCGTCGGCGGCTGGGCACTCGACCAGTTGTGGCTGTTCTGGATCGCGCCGTTGGCCGGTGCAATCGTCGCAGGCGTGGTGTACCCGATCCTGACGAGCGAACGCAGAAAGGCACTGATCACTGCCTAAGTACGTTTGATCATGCTTCAAAGACGGGCGCCTCGTGCGCCCGTTTTGCTTTTCCAGCGCGAATTCTGTGCTCTTAGATTAAAGCGGCGAGACAAATGTAATGGACAATTACGAAGCATGCTTACTATCTTCGTTCGGCGCGCCGTTCCCTTGCTTGAAAGCCTTGCTGGACAAGGCTCCGGCTTGCTTCATTGTCTTTACGACGCGCTTTCATACCGTAACAACTCGTCGAGGCTTGTAAGACGCGCGGCGCTTACATTGGACTCATGCGACACGCGTCGCTCTAAAGGAGAACACCATGAAGCGCATCGTCACCCACATGCTCGTAGCTGCCGGCCTCGCGATCGGTGCGGTTGGAGCGGCTCAGGCCCACAGTGATCTTCACATCGGCGTTTCGCTCGGCGCACCCGCGTATGTGGCGCCGGCTCCGGTTTATGTGCGCCCGGCGCCGGTGTATGGCGGACCTTATTATCGTCATGAGGAACCGCGCTGGCATGGCAACTACGGCCACGACAATGGCCGATGGAATCGCGCCGGCTGGCATGACAACGGCAATCACAATGGCTGGGGACGTCGCGGATAAGAATGGCGCAGTCGGTTGCGGCTGCCGGAGCTGCGGTGGCGGTCGCGGTGGCATTTACGGCGGCAGTCGCGGTGGCATTTACGGTGGCAGTCGCAGTCGTACTTACGGTGGCAGTCGCCTTCGCAGTTGCGATGGCACTCGCGGTCGCCGTTGCCCGTCACAGTTGCGTTGGCAGTTGGAGTCGCAGTCGCACTTACGGTGGCAGTTGCCTTCGCAGTTGCGATGGCACTCGCGGTCGCCATTGCCGTCGCAGTTGCGTTGGCAGTTGGAGTCGCAGTCGCAGTCGCACTTACGGTGGCAGTCGCCTTCGCAATTGCGATGGCACTCGCGGTCGCCGTTGCCTCCGCAGTTGCGATGGCAGTTGAAGTCACAGCACGAGCCACCGCCGCCCCGCACGCTCCATCAACAGGTCAGGCACCCGCAATTTCGTCGCGAATCCCGAAAAGCTTACGCAACTGATGCGCGACACCCGCCTCGAAATTGTTGCCAATACGCGGTACATCCGGCAGCCGTTTGATGAGATCGGGATTCGCGTTGTTCATCATGAACGGATGCCCCGCCGTTTCGAGCAGATCGATGTCGTTCATGTTGTCGCCAAACGCGACGCATTGCGCGGGATCGATATCCAGTCGCTGCAAAACGTAGCGCAGCGCGCGTCCCTTCGACACATCCGAAGTCATCACCTCGAGACAGTCGGGCAGCGAATAGGTGACGTACAGCGAGTCGCCGAATTCGCGCTCCAAATTAGCCGCTGTCTCTTTCAGATCGGCCGGCTCGCCGATATACAGCACCTTCGCGATGTTCTCGCCGTCGTGCTCGCGCAGATCCATCACCTCGTACTTGAAGCCCGAATCCTGATGGAAAACGAGCAATTGCGGCGCGTGGCGGTCGATCAGCCACGCGTCGTCGGCGAAGAGGTTGACGATCACGCGCCCATTGCCGCCCGCGAGATCCGGTTGCACCAGACGGCGAACGGCGGCGGGATCGAGATCGCGCGAGTAGATGCGTTCGTCGCCCGGCGCGTGCACGCGTGCGCCGTTCGACGTGATCAGATAGGCGTCGACGCCGAGCACATCGCGGATACCCGCGACGTCGCGATAATGCCGCCCCGTCGCGATCACGATAGGCACGCCGCGCGACGCGAGCGTGCGAACGGTGGTCGCGGTGAAGGGGTCGAGCTGGTGGTCGCTGTTGAGAAGCGTGCCGTCGAGATCGGTTGCAATGGCCGAGTACATGAACTGCCCTGTGTGAGCGGATCGAAGCTGCCGCGAAGCGGGCTATTTTATCGCGCCCGACGATGCGCACGTCTCGCCAGTTCCAACGCGCCAGCGGCCGAATCGACGCGCGGGGATCGCACGCGTTCGCGCAAGGCGGCAGGCACGAACGGCTCGTAAAGCGCGGCTAGTCCGCCGCACAACGCAACGGGCAGCTTGCCCGCGGGATCGAGCGCGCCAACGAGCGTCTCGATCTCCCGTGCGGCCTGCGCGAGCAAACGCGCCGCCGCCGGATGATCGCGGAACTCGAAGACGAGCGGCGCGAGCGTGGCGTACACCGTCTGATTGGCGGCGCAGAGCCACACGACAAGGCTGTCGCGATCGCTTGCGCCGGTGCGTTCGAGCAGTGCGCGCGACCAGCCGTCGGCATCCGCGCGACCGTCGAGAACGCGCTGAAGATGCACGACCGCGCGCAGGCCGAGCCACGCGCCGCTGGCTTCGTCGCCGCTCGGAAAGCCATAACCGCCGGCGATTCGGCATACACCGGCTTCATCGAGCGATGCCGCGATGCTGCCCGTACCGAGCGCGACGATCACGCCCGCGTCGCCTCCATGCGCGCCCAGAACCGTGGTGTAGGCGTCGCTCTCGACGCTCAACGCGCGCACGCGTGGCGCGTGAGCAAGAAAGCCCGCGAGCCAGTCCGCGTTATTGACGCCAGCCAGACCGCAGCCGAGCGAGCATGCGTTCCAGTCGAACGGCAGACCGGCGCTTTCGAAGGCGCGCCGGCAGGCATCGCCGATAGCCTGCCACGCGCGCTCCACGCCGAGCGCGAGCGCCGAGGGACCGCCGCTCGCGCGCGCTAGTTCGGCGCCGCCAGCATCGGCAAGAATCACGCGCGTGCCGCTGCCGCCGCCGTCGATGCCCAGCAGAAAGCCGTCAGAAGAAATAAGAGTCGAGGTAGTCATGGCCGCAAGCTTACCGGTGCTGGCGGCGCGCGCCAATTGGCCGAATGGCCGAGGTGGCGGAAAGCGGCCCTTCGGCTATCCTGACGCGATCCGAAAACCGAGAAACGCAATGGCCGATACCGACGCAACCCGCTGCTCCTGGGCGACCGCCACGACGGACGCAATGGTCCACTATCACGACACCGAATGGGGCGTGCCCTCCCGCGACGATCGTCACCTCTTCGAAATGCTGGTGCTCGAAGGCGCGCAAGCCGGGCTTTCGTGGTCGACCATTCTCAACAAACGGGAGGGCTACCGCGCGCTGTTCGCGGACTTCGATATCGAGAAAGTCGCGCGCTTCACTGCGAAGGACATCGAGCGGATCGTCGGCGACGCGCGCGTGGTGCGTAACCGCATGAAGATCGAATCGGCGGTGCTCAATGCGCGCGCGGTCCAGCAAATTCAGGCGGAGCACGGGTCGTTCGCCAGCTTCGTGTGGTCGTTCGTCGGCGACGCGCCGATCGACACGCCCCGGAGCGCGGTCAATCCAACACCAGCATCGACGCCCGAGTCGGACGAACTCAGCCGCGCGCTCAAGAAGTACGGCTGCAAGTTCATCGGCACGACCATTTGCTATGCGTTCATGCAGGCGACCGGCATGGTCAACGACCACGTGGCGACGTGTCAGGCGCGGCAAAAAATCAAGACAAAACGGAAAGCGCCCGCCAAGACCAAGCAATGAGCCCAGTCCGATATGGAAAATCTTTGCTTTTTGGCAACATGCCTGAGTGCAAAAACTACGTATAAGGGAAGATCCTTATAGCTGACGTTTTTTTGCAGTGAAGCAGCGCGAAAACCTTACTGGATAAGGGTTTCCGATGCTTCTTCCGCACTGCACGAACGTGCGGTTCATGTAAAAATGGCGTCCTCGCGTGCGCCACCGCACCTTTTTACCGAGCCGAACCGTTATAACTGTCGGTAAGCGGATCGTTCAAGGAATCAAGAATCCGACGCGAGCATAAGGACGCTATGAGACCCAGGCGTCCAGGCCGGGAAAACCATCATGCTCGAAGCAGTACCCGGAAAGCAGTCGCAACAACGCCGTTGTTCCGGTGCCGCAAGTGCAGGTTGCTCGAACTACTCAACGCTTGGCCGCTGCGCAGGGGCGCAGGGGAGATTGAATATGAAAAGCCTTAACTTCCTGACCCATCAGGACATTTTCAACCGCGCAGTCCAGCATCTTCTCGTGCAAGGACAAGCCGCATTGCTGCCACACGGCGGCGGCGCGTATCGCGGATACTGCGGCGGCTGCCCGATCGGCAGCTTCATTCAGCCGCGCGACTACATCACGGCGATGGAAGGCATTCCCATTCGCTACATCGCGAAGGCGCCCGAAGTGGTGCCGGCGTATATGGATGTAGGCGTCGCGGGTCTCAAGCGTGCGCTCTTGCGCGCGCGTATCAACGTGTTCGATCCCAACACCGTCGAGTTGCTCTCCTGCCTGCAGAACGTGCATGACGTTTTCGGCAAATGGGAATGGCGCGAGCGTCTTGCTTCGATCGCGCGCCAGTTCGGTCTGTCGGCCGAGCTCCTGAAAACGGCTGCATAAGCGCTTCGGGTGTCGAGATGTTGAGCCCAATCACGATGTTGAGTCCGAAGGACATCTACCAACGCGTCAGCCGGCATTTGCTGGAGCAAGGCGCGGTATCGGAAGATGACAACGGTTCCTGCCGCCTGCGCAGCGCGAACGGGCGCAAGTGCGCAATCGGTTCGCTGGTGCGCGACGAGCATTACGACCCGGCGCTCGAAGGCGTGGGAATTTCGTACTACCGGCACGCGCACGACGGCAAGCTATTGCGCGCGTTGTATGCGTCGAATGTGAATGCGTACGATCCGAACGTGATCGATCTATTGATGGAGCTGGAGCAGATTCACGACGACTCGAGCGTCGAGGAATGGCCACATCGGCTCGCGGTACTCGGCAAGCGTCACGCGTTCGTCTAAAGACCGGCGGTAGAAAGCAAAACGGCGGTGCGCCCTTACGGGTCGCACCGCCGTTTGCCTTTGCCGAACCAGATTCGCACCCGGCCCGAGGCGAAGACGCTTAGTGCATCTTCTTCGGCAGCATCTGGCTGCGCAGGCGCTTGCGCAGACGCGAAACGGCTGCTGCCTTCTTGCGCTTGCGCGCGGTGGTCGGCTTTTCGTACGACTGGCGCTCGCGGAGTTCCGCGATCAGGCCATTCTTTTCGATCGTGCGACGGAAACGCCGAATCGCGACATCAAACGGCTCGTTTTCTTTAAGGGTAATGGTGGTCATGTAAATCCTGTTTCGCTAAACGTATTTCTAACTGCACGACGGACAAACCCGCCGCGCGCCGGCACTCCGATCGTCCACCCAACACGGCGGACACGAGCAAAGCGGCCACGGAGGCCGGAATAGAGAGAGAGTTGAGATTCAGTTGCGCGCTCGCTGGAACGACGTGAACGCGCATTTGGAGCCGTCTGCTGCACATTGAGCATTTTCACGCTCGACGGCAAAGGCAAAAATCGGACACATTTCTCGATTCGGGCGCGATGTTACCAGAACCTCGCGCCCGTGCCAACACCCCGGTTCACTGCAAGCCTTTGATGCAGCGGAATTATTTTTGCCAGGCGCTGGCTTCGTCGAGCGCTTTGACATCTTCCGGCGTGAGTTGCAGGCGCGTGGCTTCCGCAAGGCTCTCCAGTTGCTGCACGGACGTCGCGCTGGCGATAGGCGCGGTCACGCTCGGGCGCGCGATGATCCACGCAAGCGCGACCGTCGCGGGCGCCGTGTCATTGCGTTTGGCGACTTCGACGAGCGCATCGACAATTTTCAAACCGCGGTCGTTCAGATACTTCTCCACACGCGAGCCGCGCGCCTTTTCCTGCGTGTCTTCCTTCGAGCGATACTTACCCGACAGAAAGCCGCTTGCAAGACTGAAGTACGTCGCCACGGCGAGCTTGTTGGCATCGACGACCGGTTCGAGATCCGTCTCGTAGGCTTCGCGATCGTAGAGGTTGTATTCCGGCTGAAGGATTTCGTATGCGGGCAGTCCCGACTCCTTCGAGATCTTCAGCGCCTCTTCCACCCGCGCGCCCGAATAGTTCGACGCGCCGATCACGCGCACCTTGCCTGCGGCGATGAGCTTCTGATAAGCGCCGAGCGTTTCTTCGAGCGGCGTGTTTTCGTCGTCGCGATGCGAGTAGTACACGTCGATGTAATCGGTCTTCAGGCGCCGCAGCGAGTCGTCCACCGCCGCCGCGATATTCGCGGCCGAAAGCCCCGAGCGCGTGCTCAGCATGCCGACCTTGGTCGCCAGCACGATCTTGTCGCGCTTGCCGCTTTCCTTGAACCACTTGCCGATGATCGTCTCCGACTCGCCGCCCTGGTGCCCGTCGATCCACGCGGAGTAAACGTCGGCGGTATCGACGAAATTGAGGCCGTGATCAACGAATGCGTCGAGGATGGAGAACGACGTGCGCTCGTCCGCGGTCCAGCCGAACACGTTGCCGCCGAAAGAAAGCGGCGCGACTTTGAGATCCGATTTGCCGATGGTGCGTGTCTGCATGTGTGCTCCGGATGCTTGATGGGTACGGATCGAAAAGGATACGCGGGAACGCGCCCATGCGCTCGGCGCGCTTTTCGGTGCCTCGCGCAAAAGCGCCGAACTGAGCGGTTTTTCCCCGCCAGTTCCGCCCTTCGGCTCAAGGTGGACGGCTCGATAATCCGTGCAACGCTACCGAAATGCCGAGACCATGAACACCTTCGAAGCACTGGACCAAACGCCCGCACACGTCGCGACGAACGCCGACCAGCAGTTCGAGGCCGATCTCGCCGATGTGCTGCAAGCCGCGATCCTGCAGCATCAGACGCTCAACCTGCACGAGGCCGAGAAGCTCTATCTCCTCGTTCTGGACGCGCGGCCGCAACACGCCGACGCCAACTTCAACCTCGGCATGCTGATGGCGCAGCGCGGTCAATACGAGGCAGCCGTGCCGTTCTTCGAAACCGCGATCGGCACGGACCCGACGCAGCATATCTATTGGGCTACGTATATCGACGTGCTGACGCGCAGCGGTCAGGTCGCGGCGGCGAATATCGTGTTCGAAGTCGCGGTCGCGCAAGGCATGAGCGGGCCGGCAATCGAGAAACTGGCCGCCGAACTGCGCGATGCGACAAAGTCGCGCGAAGGCATCACGGCGCCAAACGGCCGCACGACGCCGACGCCGCAGGAAGTACAGCAGTTGCATGCGCACTTCAATGGCGGGCGACTCGAAGAAGCCGTGGCGCTCGCGAAGACCCTGACGCAGCGCTTCCCCACTTTTCTGCTGGGATGGGAAGTCATGGGCGTGGCCCAGGTTCGCCTGATGGACCTGCAGTCGGCCATTCCCTCGCTACGCCGTTATCTGCAATTGAAGCCGGATGGAATCGACGTTCGCCGAATCCTGGCCGACTCCCTGCGCCTCTTCGACAAGTTCTTCGAAGCGGAAGCCGAATGCCGGCGCATGATCGAGCAGGACCCGAACTATCCGGAAGCGCACCGCATTCTCGGCGTGACGCTGCGCTCGCTGATGCGCCTCGACGACGCGCAAGCTGCTTGCCGTCGCGCCGTGGAACTCGCGCCGTTGTCGGCGAAAGCGCACGAAACGCTCGGCGTGGTGCTGATGGACCAGACGCGGTTCGACGACGCGGAGAAGCATTCGCGTCGCGCGATCGAACTCGATCCAACTTGCGACAGCGCGCACGAGAACCTGTTGTTCTGCTTGTCGCACAAGGAAGAAATCGACCGGAAGGCGTACTTCGAGCAGCATCTGTACTTCGCCGAGCAATGCGCGAAGCCGCTGCAATCGACGTGGAAGAAGCATCGGAACCAGCCGGACCCGAACCGCTGCATTCGCGTGGGCTTCGTCTCGGGCGACTACAACCAGCATCCGGTGGCTGTCTTCATCGAGCCGGTGTTCCGCTATCTCGTAAACGATCCCAGCGTCACGGTGCACGCGTACTACAACCGCTCGGTGACCGACGAGGTCACGCGCACGCTGCGCGATATCGTGCCGCGCTGGCACGACGTCTCGGGTTATAGCGATGCCGCGCTCGCCGACAAGATTCGCGCGGACGGCATCGACGTGCTGATCGATCTTTCGGGGCACACGGCCTATAACCGCCTGCTGACTTTCGCGCGCAAACCCGCGCCGATCCAGGCGACGTGGATGGGCTATCTCGGCACGACCGGCATGACCGCGATGGATTACTACATCGGCGATCGCCACTATGTGCCTGAAGAACAGATCGACGGTCAGTTCGTCGAAAAGCTGGCGTATCTGCCGGCGTATGCGCCTTTCAAGCCCTCGGAACATGCGCCGGCGCTCAACGCGTTGCCCGCGCTCACCAACGGCCACATCACTTTCGGCAGCTTCAACCGCTTCAACAAACTGCGTCCGCGCACCATCGCGCTGTGGTCGGAACTGCTGCGCGCGGTGCCGGATGCGCGCATGTTGATCGCAGGCGTGCCGCGCGACAACAGCCACACGATTCTGATCGATTGGTTCGAGAAGGAAGGAATCGATGTGAGCCGGCTCGAGTTTCGTCAGCGCTCGTCGCTCGTGCGCTATCTCGCGCATCACCTCGACGCCGATATCGCGCTCGACACGTTCCCTTACGCGGGCGGCGTCACCACCATGCAGGCGCTGTGGATGGGCGTGCCCACGCTCACCTTGCCCGGCGAACTGATCGCGAGCCGAGGCAGCACGTCGGTGCTTTCCAACACGGGCCTCGGCGACTTCGTGGCTCGCGACCGCGCGGACTTCGTCGCGAAGGGCATCGAATGGGCGGGCCGGGTCGAAGAACTCGCGCAGATCCGCGCCGGCATGCGCGAGCGCTGCCTGCAGTCGCCGGGGTTCCAGCCCGACACGGTGGCCCGCGCGCTCTCCGCCAGCATGCGCCAGATGTGGCAGCGCTGGTGCGCCGGCAAGGCTGCGGCCACGTTCGACGTCTGAAGCGAATTTTTTAACGAAAGAAGTCGCTGCGTCTGCCGTTAAAGCTCTCAGACGGGGCATTCAAAAACCGCGAGCATCGGCAGCAGAGCCCCGCTGGGCAAGCTTTAGCACGGATTTCCAGGTATTTATCAGGCAAATCGAATCGAGCACTAAAGTTTGCCTAGCACGGGCCGAAAACCTAAACAAGCGGCCAAACAAACAAACGACGGACGCTTCCGCCAAACGATGGCGTTATCAACTCAGATAAATGCGCCAGGCCTCATCGGAGAAACAAAATGATCGGTATCAATAGCAACATCAACTCGCTGGTCGCTCAGCAAAACCTGAACGGCACGCAAAGCGCACTGTCGTCGGCAATCACGCGTCTTTCGTCGGGCAAGCGCATCAACAGCGCAGCAGACGACGCAGCTGGCCTCGCAATCGCTTCGCGCATGACCTCGCAGATCAACGGCCTGAACCAAGGCGTTTCGAACGCGAACGACGGCGTGTCGATGGTTCAGACGGCTTCGAGCGGTCTGTCGCAGATCACGGACAACCTTCAGCGTATCCGTCAGTTGGCCGTGCAAGCATCGAGCGGCTCGCTGTCGACGGCTGACAAGACCTCGCTGCAACAAGAAGTGACGCAGCGTATCAGCGAAATCAACCGTATCTCGTCGCAAACCACGTTCAACGGCACGAACCTGCTCGACGGCACCGCCGGCAGCAAGACGTTCCAGGTTGGCGCGAACGTCGGCCAGTCGATCACGATCGACCTCGGCTCGGCAGCAAACGTCTCGGCTCTGTCGCTCGGCGGCAGCAACCCGCAGAAGGGCACGGTCATCGGCACGGTCGACGGTCTGAGCCTGGGCGACACGGGTGCATCCGCAGCTGCCAGCTCGGCAACGATCACGTCGGTCAACGTCATCGCTGACGGCTCCGGCGGCTACACGTTCACCGACCAGGACAACAAGGCACTCGGCAGCTCGTTCGCCTCGTCGAACGTGTTCACGGGTCTGTCCGCAGGCAGCACGAGCATCAGCCTGAACAGCACCAACGTTCCTTCGGCAACCGCAGCTCAAACGTCCGAAGTCGGCGCGCTGACCGCGAACAACACGCCGCCGCAAGTGTCGCAAATCGACATCAGCAAGGCGAACGGCGCATCGTCCGCAATCGAGGCAGTCGACAACGCACTGGACGCAGTGAACTCGCTGCAAGCTCAGTTGGGCGCTGTGCAGAACCGCTTCAGCTCGGTTGCCGCTACCCAGACCGCGCAGTCGACCAACCTGTCGTCCGCTCAGTCGCAGATCACCGACGCGAACTTTGCGCAAGAAACCGCGAACCTCTCGAAGGCTCAGGTTCTGCAACAAGCTGGTATCTCGGTTCTGGCGCAAGCGAACTCGATGCCCCAGCAGGTTCTGAAGCTCCTCGGCTAAGCATCGCCGACGCAGTAACCGGCGCGTCTCGATCACGGCGCGCCGGCGACGTACCCAGGGAGGCTTGCCTCCCGATTTGCATTTCCGCCAGAGGCGCCTTCATGACGAATCGCCTGCTGACGGCGCAGTAAAACGCATCTTCAACCGCTCACGGCAAGAAGCCAGAAACGGAGCCATACATGTCCACGGTAGCAACCACTTCGGCATCCACGGTCGATCCGACCAGCGCCGTCCAGCAGGCCGCGCAGTCGATCATCAGTGGCTCGACCAACTCCACGATGGATGTGAACTCGCTCGTCACCGCCATCGTCAACGCGAAGGTCGCCGGACAGACGGATGCGCTGACAGCCAAGCAAACCAAGGACAACACCCAGCTCACCGCGGTCGGCACGCTCAAGTCCGTGCTGTCGCTTTTGCAAAGCTCGGTGAGTTCGCTCGCGGACGGCACGACGCTCGGCGCCTTCACGGCGACCGGCAGCGGCAAGGGTCTGACCGGCACGGCCAGCACCGGCGCGGTCGCGGGCACTTATTCGGTCGCGGTCAGCAATATCGCCACCTCGCAATCGCTTACCTCCACCGCGTTCACCAGCACCGCGCAACTCGGCACGGGCACGATGAAGCTGTCGGTGGGCGGCAAGGACATGTCGATCAGCATCGACTCTTCGAACAACACGCTCGCGGGCATTGCGTCCGCGATCAACAAGGCAAGCGGTAACCCCGGCATCACGGCGGCGGTCGTCAACGGCACCGATGGCGCGCACCTCGTGCTGCGCTCGGCGTCGACGGGCCAGGCCAACGGCATTACCGTGGCGGTCACGCCGAACATGCAGTCCGACGGCACGACGCCCGACGACAATGGTTTGTCCAAACTCAACGTGGCATCGACGTTGAGCGCCGCCACGACAGATTCGAACGGCAATGCGGTTCCGGCGCAGACGGCCATCAGCTCGTCGAACTGGACGCAGACGACGGCCGGCATGGACGCCAACTTCACCATCGCGGGCACGCCTGCCAGCAGCTCGACCAATGCGGTCACGACGGCGCTGTCCGGCGTGACGCTGAATCTCACGTCGGATGCGGTCGGGACGACGCAGACCTTGACCATCGCGCAGGACACGGCCACGCAGAAGACGGCCATCGATGGCTTCGTCACCGCGTACAACAACTTCATCACGACGGCCGCGTCGCTGACTTCGTTCGACTCGACCCAGGCAGCCGGTTCGCAAGGCGGCGCGCTGCTCGGCGACTCGATGATGAACACCATTCGCAACGCCCTTTCCAGCACGATTGCCAAGGGCGTGGGTTCCGGCACGAGCCAGGTGAACCTTGCATCGATCGGCATTACGCTGCAACCGGACGGCACGCTCAAGACCGACGAAGACGCGTTGACCGCGGCATTGTCGAGCAACTCGGGCGCGGTGGCATCGCTCTTCAATTCGAGCACGGGCGTAGCCGCGCAACTGAACAACAGCCTGACCGGATTTCTCGCGACAGGCGGTATTGTCGATACGCGCACGACCGCGCTCACCGCCGATCTTTCGAGCATCACGGACCAGCAAACCGCGCTCGCTTCCTACACGGCGCAACTGACCACGACCTACAACGATCAGTTCACCGCGCTCAACACGCTGATGTCGCAGATGGCGACGCAGGGCAGCTACCTGACCGCACTCTTCGGCGGCACCAACAGCGCGGGCGCGCTGGCAAGCAACAAGTCGTAAGGAACGAACATGAACCAGCAAGAAATGATTCAACACGCCTGGGCACTGACCGAGGCGATCGAAGCAGCGGTCAACGAAGAAAACTGGGCGCGCGCGGCCGAACTCACAGAGGCGCGCACGCCGCTCCTGATGGCTGTGGAAGCGAATCAGCCGGCTGAATCGCTCGCGACCATTCGCCGGATTCAGGCGAGCATCGAAGCAACGATGGGCCGTGCGAACGCCGCGCAAGCCATGCTGTCGACGGCGTACCGCAAGTCGATGGATCAGGCGAAAGCCGCCGGACGATATCAACAGGCCGCGCGCTTCTAAAGTTTTTCCAGAACGCGCCGATAACCTTAATAAGAACAACGAGAAGAACGCGTCAGACATGACGCGGCGCTTCGCTCTTGATGCCCGCCTCGCGCGGGCATTTTTTATTTGCGTCGCTCGAAGGCTTCAGCGGCCGAGGGTTAAGGTCAGATAAGCCGCGTACAAGATGCCATTGCCAAGCAATGCCCACAACACCACGCCATTGCCGCGCGCGTTGAAGCGCAGCCATGCCGCCGCCGCGAGCGTGATCAGCACGCCGGTCAGCACTTCCACGCGCGGCTCCCACGGCGTCAGCATGATGCCGATGCCCGGCAGCAAGGTGCCCTGAAATACCATCGCGCCTGTGATGTTGCCGAACGCGAGCGTATCTTTTCCGCGTCGCGCCCAAAGAATGCTGTTCACCTTTTCCGGCAGTTCGGTCGCAATCGGAATGATGATGAGCGAGAGCAAGAGCGGCGATATGCCAAGCGCCGCCGACACGCCTTCCACACCGTGGATGAAGCCCTTCGCCCCGCCGACGAGCAGCACGATGCCGATCAGGAACTGCAGCATGATCGACCCGATACCGTTCGGCAAACCCACGCGCGTGATGAAGAGACGCTCGGGCGCTTCCGTGCCGTGTCCGCTTTCGACAAGACTCGCCGATGCCTTGAACGTGGTGATCACGTAGATCACGTATAAGCCGACGAGGCCGACCGCGAACATCGCCCGCACCTGCCACGCATGATGCGGCACGAACATGGCGCCGGCCGCAATCAGGAACGCGACGAGAAAGAAGTTCAGGTCGCGCGTGAAGCCGCTGCGCTCGGGCATGATCCGGCCGCGCAAGCCACGCGATTTGATGACCGCGAGCGTCATCAGGAAAGTGGAAAGCGTCGCGAGCATGAGTGGCGCGCCGAGAATGGCGCCGACACCGATTTCTTCGTTAACCGAACGGCTCGCCGTGCCGCCTAGCAGCGCGATGATCGGCACGGTCGTTTCCGGCAGCGCCGTGCCGACCGCCGCGAACAGCGATCCAGTCACGCCCTCCGATATGCCGAGCCGTTCGCCGAGATGTTCGAGCGCATTGGTGAAGAGTTCCGATGCGATGAGAATGACCGCGAGCATCAACGCGAGTTCGACGAAGAGCATCGTCATGCGGCACCTCGCGGGAAACGATGCAACGCGCATGCGCGAATGAGCGCGCAGCGAGACAGGGATTTTTGTAGTTGTGGGGACACGATGATTCCACGGTCGGACGTTCAGCGAACCACGATGCGCCATGCGCCGTCCGACCAAGAACGACAAAGCGCATCGATGGTCTCGCCAAACCGCCGGAATGCGACAGCACCGACCGGTCGAACGCGCCACGGCAGCAAGGCCGAGGATGTTGACGCGTTCTCCTTCGCTGATGGAAGGAAGGCTACTCCCCAAAGACCGGGGCAGTGTAGCCTGAGCCGCCCGGTTCGGCAACCCGCACGGCGCGTTCGAGGCATAAGCGTATGCGCAACGATTCGTTGTCGAGCGGCGAGCGCTTCGCTAACCTAGCCGCGCGGATGCGCTACTTGCTCGCCACACGCGCACAGGGTAAAACCAGCCACAAGAACAATCGTAATGTGACCAGCCGGGTCACGGGAGATCTCATGCGCAACACACTTTTCGCTGCCGCCATCGCCGCGACGTTCGCCGCCGCGCCGCTTATCGCAATGGCCAAGCCGCTCACCATCTGCACAGAATCGAGCCCGGACGGCTTCGATGTCGTGCAGTTCAATTCGCTCGTCACGACCAACGCGTCGGCGGATGTCATCTTCAACACGCTCGTGTCATACGACGAGGCCGCGAAGAAAGTCGCGCCCGCGCTCGCCGAGAAGTGGGAGCTCAGCAGCGACGGTCTCACCTACACGTTCCATCTGCGTCCGAACGTGCAGTTCCAGACCACCGACTACTTCAAGCCGACGCGTCCGCTCAATGCCGACGATGTCGTCTTCACCTTCGAGCGCATGTTGTCGGACAGCAACCCCTGGCACAAGATCGCGGGCGCGAGCGGCTTTCCGCATGCGCAATCGATGGGTCTCGTAAAGCTCATCAAGGCCGTGACCAAGGTCGATGACAAAACGGTGAAGTTCGAACTCAACGAGCAGAACGCGACCTTCGTGCCGATCCTCACGATGGGCTTCGCATCGATCTATTCGGCGGATTATGCGGACAAGCTGCTGAAAGCGAACCAGCAAGTCGATCTGAACAGCAAGCCTGTCGGCACCGGTCCGTTCGTGCTCAAGAGTTATACGAAAGACGCGGTGATCCGTTATGACGTGAATCAGAGCTACTGGGGGCCGAAGCCTAAAGTCGATCGCCTGATTTATGCCATCACGCCGGACGCCGCCGTGCGCGCGCAGAAGATCAAGGCGGGCGAATGTCAGATCGCGTTGTCGCCGAAGCCGCAGGACGTGCTCGACGCGAAGAAGGACAAGTCGCTGAAGGTTAGCGAGACGCCCGCATTCATGACCGCGTTCGTCGCGCTGAACACGCAGAAGAAGCCGCTCGATAACCCGAAGGTGCGCCAGGCGCTTAACATGGCGTTCGACCGCACCACCTATACGAAGACGGTGTTCGAAAACACGGGAACGCCCGCGGTGAACCCGTATCCGCCGAACACGTGGAGCTATGACAAGAACATCGCGGCGTACAAGTATTCGCCCGATGCCGCGAAAAAACTGCTCGCGGATGCAGGCTTGCCCAATGGCTTCGAAACGACCATCTGGGTGCGTCCGAACGGTAGTGTGCTGAATCCGAATCCGAAAGCTGGCGCCGAACTGCTGCAGGCGGATCTCGCGAAGATCGGCGTGAAGGCGCAGGTGAAGATCATCGAGTGGGGCGAACTCATCAAGGAAGCCAAGCAGGGCCAGCACGACATGCTCTTCATGGGCTGGGCCGGCGATAACGGCGATCCGGACAACTACCTCTCGCCGCTTTTCAGTTGCAATGCGGTGAAGTCGGGCATCAACTTCGCGCGCTTCTGCGACCCGCAACTCGATAAGCTCATCGCGGATGGCAAGGTCACCTCCGACGTCGCGAAACGCACGAAGGCTTATGTGGACGCGCAGAAGATCATCCACGATCAGGCACTGTGGATTCCGCTCGTTTATCCGACTGCGGCGGCAATCACGCGTGCCAACGTCAGCGGCTACAACGTGAGTCCGTTCGGGCGGCAGAACTTCGGGGCTGTGACGGTGCAGTGAGGGGTTTTACGCGGGCGAGTACCGGATCACCCCGTCCTCGCCCGTCTCGCGCGTAAGCGTGCCATCCAGACACAACAAGTTCAGATGCGCGAGCGCTTCGCCAAGTGCGAAGGTCATCTGATGGATATCGAGCTTGCGCTTGAACATGATCGGCACGATATCTCCCGCGCTGCACGGACGCTGCGTGCACGCCTCGACCACTTCCGCAAGCCGCGCGCGATGATGGTCCCGCAACTGACCGATACGCGTGAGCACGCCGCGAAACGGCTTGCCATGCGAAGGCAAGGCGAGGACATCGGCGGGCAAGTGTTCGTAGCGTCCCAACGATTCGAGATATAGCGCAAGCGGATTGCCTTCTGGCTCGATAGCGAACACGGACACGTTCGTCGAGATGCGTGGCAAAACCATATCGCCGGAAATGAGCAGCTTGTCCGCCGCGCAATACAGCGCACTATGTTCGGGCGAATGACCGTAGCCCGAAATGATTTGCCATTCGCGTCCGCCAATCGCGATGCGGTCGCCATCGCGGATACGGCGGAACTCGGCGGGGATGGAAGGCACGAGCGTCGGGTAATAGCTGTCGCGCTTTCTCAATGCATCGAGCGATGCCTCGTCCGTTAGACCATGCGCCCCGAAGTGCTTCGCCGCGCGCTCGCCGCCCGCGTTCGAGCCATCGCCCGCGGCCATCACGCGGCCCATTGCATACTCGCCGAGCGCAATCCAGAGACGCACGTTCCAGCGTGCCTTGTCCCCACCCTTGCAGATCCAGTCGGCAAGACCGAGATGATCCGGATGGCAATGCGTGACGATCACGCGCAGCACAGGCAAGCCGTCGAGCGCGCTGTCGAACACGCTTTCCCAGTTCGCGCGAATATTTTCGTTCGAGATGCCGCAATCGATGATGGTCCAGCCCTGCACGCCATCGATCTCATCGCGCAATAGCCACAGATTGATGTGATCGAGCGCGAACGGCAAAGGCATGCGCAGCCAGTAAAGGCCAGGCGCGACTTCCTTCACGCGCCCCGCTTCGGGCAATTCGTCGGCAAAAACATAATCGAGTTGATGTTCGAGTGCGTTCATTCTTTTGCGCCTCTGAAGTGAGCATGAATGCGGGTTCAAGCCACGTTGCAATTTCGCCAGGTTGACGATAACGTAAACCTCATTCTAACGTCGCATGTGTGATCACGTGCTCCGGCGCCGGCAATGACTCAAGCAATTCACTACACCATCAGCGAACTGGCGCGCGAGTTCGACATCACGTCGCGCGCCATTCGCTTCTACGAAGACCACGGTCTACTCGCGCCCGAGCGCGAAGGCGCGAACGGCCTGCGGCGTGTGTATTCGTCACGCGATCGCACGCGCCTGAAACTCACGCTACGCGGCAAGCGGCTCGGCTTTACGTTGTCGGAGATTCGCACGCTGCTGGACTTGTACGACTCGCCCACGGGCGGCACGCGGCAGTTGCAGGCTTTTGTCGATACCATCGCGGCGCATCGCGAAGTGCTTGAGCGGCAACTCGTCGATCTCACCACGACACTCGCCGAACTCGAAACATACGAGAAGCAAGGCCGCGCGCTCCTTGCCGCTGGCGTCGAAAAGCGCGCCCGCAGAGCCAAAGCCGCATGATGGCCAACGAGACGCCCAGCCGACATGAATCACTTCCCCAAGCTGCTCTCGTCGCAAATAGGCTTCGATGTCGCGCAGACGATACTCGAAGGCTTCGATCGCCATTACCGCGTCTTTCGCGAAGCGGCAGTCGAGGCGAAGCATCTGTTCGAGGAAGGCAACTGGCAAGCGCTCGCGCAACGCGCACGCGACCGCATCGCGTCTTATGACGATCGCGTCGCGGAATGCGTGACATCGCTGGAAGACGAGTACGACGCCGAGACCATCGACGATGAAATCTGGCAGCAGATCAAGCTGCACTTCATCGGCTTGTTGACGACGCATCGGCAGCCGGAATGCGCGGAGACGTTCTTCAACTCGGTGTGCTGCAAGATCCTGCATCGCTCGTATTTCAACAACGATTTCATCTTCGTGCGGCCCGCCATTTCGACCGAATACATCGAGAACGACGAGCCCGCCGCCAAGCCGACGTATCGCGCGTATTACCCCGAGAAAGACGGGCTGCAGGCCACGCTCGAACGCATCGTCACGAACTTTCAGCTGGAGCCTTCGTTCGAGGATTTGCCGCGCGACGTGCATTGCGTGGTGGATGCAATCGAAGAGGCCTTTGGCCAACTCACGCCCGCGCCGAACTTTCAGATTCACGTGCTCTCGTCGCTGTTCTTTCGCAACAAGGCGGCATATGTCGTCGGGCGCATCATCAATGGCGATGCCTTACTTCCGTTCGCGGTTGCCATCCGTCACACGCAGCCGCACTTGCTGGCGCTCGACACCGTGCTCTTGAACCGGGAGCAGTTGCTCGTCATCTTCAGCTTCTCGCATTCGTACTTTCTCGTCGACATGGAAGTGCCGTCCGCGTATGTGCAGTTCTTGCGCAGCATTATGCCGGGCAAGCCGAAGGCCGAAATCTATACCTCGGTGGGCTTGCAGAAGCAGGGCAAGAATCTGTTCTATCGCGACCTGCTGCATCATCTGAAACATTCGAGCGATCGCTTCATCGTGGCGCCCGGCATCAAGGGGCTCGTGATGATCGTGTTCACGCTGCCTTCGTTTCCTTACGTGTTCAAGCTCATCAAGGACGCGTTTCCGCCGCCGAAGGAAACCACGCGCGAGAAGATTCAGGGCAAGTATCAACTCGTCAAGCGTCACGACCGCGTGGGCCGCATGGCCGACACGCTCGAATATTCGAGCGTCGCGCTGCCGCTTGCGCGCCTCGACGATGCGTTGATCCGCGAACTTGAAAAAGAAGCGCCTTCGATGATCGAATACGAAGGCGACAAGCTCGTCATCAAGCACGTGTATATCGAACGGCGCATGGTGCCACTCAATCTCTTTCTGCAAGGCGGCAGCGACGCGGACGTCGATCACGGCATCCGCGAATATGGCGACGCAATCAAGCAGTTGATTCAGGCGAACATCTTTCCCGGCGACATGCTGTACAAGAATTTCGGCGTGACGCGCCACGGGCGTGTCGTGTTTTACGATTACGATGAAATCGAGTATCTGACCGATTGCAACGTGCGTAGCGTGCCGCCGCCGCGCTACGAGGAAGACGAGCTGTCCGGGGAACCGTGGTATACCGTCGGGCCGCACGACATCTTTCCGGAGACGTACGGCACGTTCCTGCTCGGCGATCCGCGCGTGCGCGAAGCATTCATGCGTCATCACGCGGATTTTTTCGATCCCGCGCTGTGGCAGCGTCACAAGGAGCAGCTACAACGAGGCGAACTCGCCGATTTTTTCCCCTACGACCGGGCCCTGCGATTCTGCATCCGCTATCCGGAGCGTTTCGACAAGGCAACGGCATCGATACGCGCGGCTTGATACATCATCGAGCGCGCAAGTACCCGAAACACGACCATCACCATGACTGAGCAAAACGACCAAGCCTTCCATCCCCTCGCCCATCTCTTCGACAACAATCAGGCGTGGGTCGAACGCAAGCTATCCGACGACGCGGAGTTCTTCACGCGCCTCGCGCACCAGCAGGCGCCGGAGTATCTGTGGATCGGCTGCTCCGACTCGCGCGTGCCGGCGAACCAGATCATCGGCTTGCCGCCCGGCGAAGTGTTCGTGCATAGAAACATCGCGAACGTGGTCGTCCACTCGGACCTCAATGCGCTGTCCGTCATTCAGTTCGCGGTGGACTTGCTGAACGTGAAGCACATCATGGTCGTCGGCCACTACGGCTGCTCGGGCGTGGGTGCGGCGCTCGTCGGCCAGCGCGTGGGTCTCGCGGACAACTGGTTGCGGCACGTCGAGGACGTGCGCGAAAAACACGCGGCGCTGCTCGATGAATGGCCGGTTGGAGAAGCGCGGCATCGGCGTCTGGTCGAACTCAATACCATCGAGCAGACGCTCAACGTGTGCCGCACGACCATCGTCAACGACGCGTGGGCGCGCGGTCAGGACCTCACCGTGCACGGCTGGACCTATGGCGTGCACGATGGCCGCTTGCGCAACATGGGCATGATGATCAGCGCGCAAGACCAGGTGGATTCAACCTATCAGGCATGCCTCGCCGCGTTGACGCGCGGCGGCGCGCATGCCGCGGCGAACGATGTGATCGCGTCGGATGCGGCGCGGCTCGGCGACGTTCCCGCCGTCATTCAAGGCGTCATCAAGGAGCTGAAACATGAGTGAGACATCGAAGGATTCCGTGGTCATCGTATCGGCGGCACGCACGCCGATGGCCGCATTTCAGGGCGATTTCGCCTCGATGACCGCGCCGCAGCTCGGCGCGGTCGCGATTCGCGCGGCATGCGAACGCGCGGGTCTCGAACCCGCGCGGATCGACGAAGCGATCATGGGCTGCGTGCTGCCTGCGGGCCAAGGTCAAGCGCCTGCACGGCAAGCGGCGCTCGGCGCGGGCTTGCCGCTTTCCACCGGCAGCACGACCATCAACAAGATGTGCGGCTCGGGCATGCGCGCGGCCATGTTCGCGCACGACATGCTGCTGGCAGGCTCGGCCGATGTGATCGTCGCGGGCGGCATGGAAAGCATGACGAATGCGCCGTATCTGTTGCCGAAGGCGCGCGGCGGCATGCGCATGGGTCACGGTCAGGTGCTCGACCACATGTTCCTCGACGGCCTGGAAGACGCTTACGACAAGGGGCGTCTCATGGGCGCGTTCGCGGAGCAATGCGCGTCGTCGTATGAGTTTTCGCGCGAATCGCAAGATGCGTTTGCCGTCGAATCGTTGCGACGCGCTCAGCGCGCCAACGACGACGGTTCCTTCGCCTGGGAAATCGCGCCCGTCACGGTGCAAGGCAGAAAGGGCGATACGGTCATCGCGCGCGACGAACAGCCGTTCAAGGCGAACATCGAGAAGATTCCATCGCTCAAGCCCGCGTTTGCCAAGGACGGCACGGTGACGGCCGCGAATTCGTCGTCCATCTCCGATGGCGCCGCCGCGCTCGTGATGATGCTCGAATCCACCGCCAAGCGATTGGGCGTGACGCCGCTCGCGCGAGTCGTGGGTCACAGCACGTTCGCGCAGCAGCCCGCGTTGTTCACGACCGCGCCGGTTGGCGCCATTCGCAAGCTGTTCGAGAAGAACGGCTGGCGTTCCGGCGGTGTCGATCTCTACGAAATCAACGAGGCCTTCGCCGTAGTCGCCATGGCCGCGATGCGCGAGCACGATTTGCCGCACGACAAGGTCAACGTGAACGGCGGCGCGTGTGCGCTCGGACATCCTATCGGCGCGTCCGGCGCGCGCATTCTCGTGACCTTGCTTGCGGCGCTGAAGGCTCGTGGGCTCAAGCGCGGCGTTGCGAGCTTGTGTATCGGCGGCGGCGAAGCGACGGCCATGGGTATCGAACTGGTCTAAAGAGTTGGCGCCGTGCCACGACCATCCATAACAAGGGAAGATTGCACGTGACTTATCAGGTACATGGCGTTTCGTCATCGGGAAACTGCTACAAGGTGCGGCTCGCGCTCGAACAACTGAATCTGCCCTACGTCTGGCACGAAGTGGACATGATGAACGGCGCCACGCGCACCGAGTCGTTCCTGAAGCTCAATCCGAATGGCAAGGTTCCGGTGCTCGTCATCGACGAACAAACGGCGCTCACCGAATCGAACGCCATTCTCTGCTATCTCGCCGATGGCACGCCGCTCCTGCCCGCCGACCGGCTCGAACGCGCGCGCGTGCTGCAATGGATGTTCTTCGAGCAATACAGTCACGAGCCATATGTCGCGGTGGCGCGCTTCATCAAGCAGTTCCTGAAGAAGCACGACGATCCGCGGCTGCCCGACAAGATCGCTGGTTCGTACCGCGCGCTCGACGTGATGGAGCAGCATCTCGCCAGGCGCACGTTCTTTGCCGCCGAGCGCTACACGGTGGCCGATATCGCGCTTTACGCATACACGCATGTCGCGGATGAAGCCGGTCTCGATCTCGCTAGCTATCCTGCCATTCGCGCGTGGCTTGCGCGCGTGAAGAACCAGCCGGGGCGCATCGACATGCCGAGCGTGGATCAATGAAGCCGGTGGAATGTCCTTGCGGCGGAGCATCGCCCAATCAACATCCGAACGCCCGCGCGCCGCGTTATGAAGCGTGCTGCGGGCGCTTTATCGAAGCCGGCGCCTTTCCGGCGAACGCCATGGAACTCATGCGTTCGCGCTATACCGCTTACGTCCTCGGCAATACGACCTACCTGCGCGCGACCTGGGACGACAAAACCCGCCCGCCCGATCTCGATGTCTCGAACGACACGCACACACGCTGGCTCGGTTTGCAAATCAAACGTCACGCTGTGATCGATACACAACACGAGGAAGTCGAATTCGTCGCGCGCTACAAGGTCGGAGGGCGAGCGCATCGCTTGCACGAAGCCAGCCGCTTTTGCCGCGACAACGCCGGCCACTGGGTCTATATCGACGGTGACGTAAAAGAAAAGTAAATGTCTCTTTAAAACATATAAATCCGATTCAGTATTAATTTCCTTGATTTCTCCTTTCAAATTAAATGGTTACGGGGTTACGCTTATTGTGCAGTGCAATTTTGAACAGTTAATCTCTCTTCACGTCAGGGCGCTGTCATTGCCGCGCCCCGATGTTCGCAGCGAAGCCCCGTATTGAAGCCAATTGTCATGCCTTTTCTGGGCATGGCTCCCGGAACCCGCATCCGATACTGCTCATCATGAGCAGCGAGATAGGTTTGTGACTTCAATCGAGCATTTGGGGCCAAGCCAATCAAGCCTTAATCGGAGCGAGGCGGAGTTAAGGGATGGCGATCAGAACCTGGTTGGTCGGATGCAGCATGGTGTGCTCACTTGCGACATCGTTCTTCACGACTGTCGTGAAAGCCGAACCGATTGGCGGCGTTCGTCCTTCCGAAGGGCTTTCAGCCCCCGTCTTTGGCCAAATTCCTGACGCGCTCGACGCTCACCTTCCGGTCGTCGGCAATGGTCTGAACGAAAGCATCGTTCAAATTCCCGAAGCCGACATCTCGCTCGAAACGACCGTTTTCAAACCGGACGGCGCGGGTCCTTTCCCGATGATCGTCTTCAACCACGGCAAGCTCCCCGGCGACTCGCACGCCCAACCGCGCAATCGGCCGGTCGCGCTCGCACGCGAGTTCGTGCGTCATGGCTATGTCGTGGTCGTGCCGAATCGCCGCGGCTTCGCGGGCTCGGGCGGCGACTACGCCGGTCATGGTTGCGATGTCGAAGCCAACGGCTTCGCGCAGGCGGAAGACGTCGCCGCAGCGGTCGCGTACATGAGCCAGCAGCCTTATGTCGACAAGACGCATATCGTCGTGGGCGGCACCTCGCACGGCGGCTTGACGACCATGGCCTACGGTGCGCGCGAAGCGGTCGCGGCGCCGGGCGTGCGCGGTCTCATCAATTTCTCGGGCGGTCTGCGTCAGGACGAATGCGCCGGCTGGCAAAAGAATCTCGTCGATGCCTTCGGCGCTTATGGCGAGAACGTTCGTTTGCCTTCGCTGTGGCTCTACGGTGACAACGATTCGGTGTGGCAAGGCGACTTGTCCACGCAGATGTATGCCGCATTCGTGTCGCACGGCGCACGCGCGCAGATGACCGACTTCGGCACCTACAAGAACGACGCGCATCGGCTCGTCGGCGACCGCGACGGCGTGCAGGTCTGGTGGCCGCGCGTGAAGGCGTTCCTCGCGCAGGTCGGCATGCCGACCACGGTGCAATATCAGGTCGCCGAGCCGCATTCGCCGAAGGCCACCGACTTTGCGAACCTCGATGCCGTGCAGTCGGTGCCCTTCATCGATGAAAGCGGCCGCAACGGCTATCGCAACTTCCTGAGCCAATATTCGAGCCGCGCGTTCGCCGTGTCGAACTCGGGCGCGTGGTCGTGGGCCGAAGGCGGCGACGACCCGATGTCCGTCGCGCTCGCCAGTTGCCAGAAGCAGAGCGCCGATCCCTGCAAGCTCTACGCGGTGGATAACGCCGTCGTGTGGAACGAAGCGGGTGAGCAAACGCAGACTGCATCGCGCTGATACGCTTCTTCCCTCCAAATTTTTCGAACGCCGGCCTTGCGCCGGCGTTTTTGCTTCTTTCGCCCGTGTTGGCGGTCCGTTCGGCGAAGTTAGCCGCGATCGCGCTTTTCACCACTTCGTGGAAGCGTGCGCAGGCGATCCAGGACCCGGCCGAAAAGCGAAGCTTCCGGATATTTTCGCCATAATCGAAGCGCGCGAAGTCAGGCGCAATCCTCGAATAGCGCAGGCCCTCGCGGCTTGCCCGATGTATCCGGCTGGCGCCATGCGCCGCCTGGGAGCCGTTTTTGAACACAGAAGACAATCAGGACTGGGTCGCGCGCTCGCTCGCCGCGGTGTGGCACCCGTGCACTCAGATGAAACACCACGAGCGCATGCCGCTCGTGCCCATCGCGCGCGGCAAGGGCGCGTGGCTCTACGACCCGGCGGGCAACCGCTATCTCGACGCCATCAGTTCGTGGTGGGTCAATCTGTTCGGCCACGCGAATCCCGACATCAACCGCGCGCTCAAGGATCAGCTCGATACGCTCGAACACGCGATGCTCGCGGGCTGCACGCATGCGCCCGCCGTCGAACTGGCCGAACGCCTGTCCGCGCTCACACGGCACACGCTCGGTCATGCTTTTTTTGCGTCCGATGGCGCGTCCGCCGTCGAGATCGCGTTGAAGATGAGCTTTCACTTCTGGCGCAACCGTGGGCAAAGTGAAAAGCGCGAGTTCGTGTGCGTGGCGAACAGCTATCACGGCGAAACCATCGGCGCGCTCGGCGTGACCGATGTCGCGCTCTTCAAGGACGCATACGATCCGCTGATCCGCCACGCGCATGTGGTCGCATCGCCGGCGGCGAGTGGCGAAGACGAAGCCATCGACGCCATGCGCGCGCTCTTCGAACAACGCGCCGCGCATCTCGCCGCCGTGATCGTCGAGCCGCTCGTGCAATGCGCGGCCGGCATGGCGATGTACGACGCGTCGTATCTCACCCGCTTGCGCGCCCTGTGCGATGAACACGGCGTGCATTTGATCGCCGATGAGATCGCGGTCGGCTGCGGCCGCACCGGCACCTTCTTCGCGTGCGAGCAAGCGGGCATCTGGCCGGACTTCGTGTGCTTGTCGAAGGGCATCAGCGGCGGTTATCTGCCGCTTTCCATCGTGCTCACGCGCGATGACATCTACGCCGCTTTCTACGATGACGACGTCACGCGCGGCTTTCTGCATTCGCATTCGTACACGGGCAATCCGCTTGCATGCCGCGCCGCGCTCGCGACGCTCGATCTGTTCGAAAGCGCCAACGTGCTCGCGGAGAATCGCCGCAAAGCCGCGCTTTTGCGCGAGGCCTTGCAGCCGCTCGTGAAGCATGAACGCGTGCGCAATCTACGCGAGCGCGGCACGATCTTCGCGTTCGATGTCGTCACCGAAGATCGCGCGTTCTCGCGTCGCTTCTTCGAGTTGGGGCTGGAGCGCGAACTGTTGCTGCGTCCTATCGGCAAGACGGTTTATCTGATGCCGCCATACGTGCTCACCGACGACGAACTCGCGCTGCTCGCCAGGCGCACGCGCGAAACGCTCGATGCCACGCTGGCCGCCGCCGAGGCCTCCGCATGAGCGATACATCGAAAGCGCTCTACGAAACGCTGCAGCAAGGACTCGCCGATATCGACGCGCGCGGTTTGCGCCGCCGTCGCAGAACCATCGACAGCGCGTGTTCGGCGCGTATGACCGTCGATGGCCGCGCGATGATCGGCTTCGCGAGCAACGACTATCTCGGTCTCGCCGCCCACGAAGCGCTGCGGGAAGCGCTTGCCGAAGGCGCGTCGCTGTATGGCGCGGGCAGCGGCGGCTCGCATCTGCTGGGCGGCCATTCGCGCGCCCACGCGCAACTCGAAGACGATCTCGCCGCGTTTTCCGGCGGCTTCGTCGACAACCCGCGCGCGCTTTACTTCAGCACCGGTTACATGGCCAATCTCGCCGTGCTCTCGACGCTCGCCGGACGCGGCACGATGGTGTTCTCCGACGCGCTGAATCATGCGTCTCTGATCGATGGCGTCAGGCTCTCGCGCGCGCAGGTGCAAATTTATCCACACGCCGACATGGAAGCGCTCGACGCCATGCTCGATGCATCGCAAGCGGACGCGACGACGAAGCTCATCGTGACGGATACCGTGTTCAGCATGGACGGCGATATCGCGCCGTTGCAAAGTCTCGTGGAACTCGCGGAGAAATACGGTGCGTGGCTCGTCGTCGACGATGCCCACGGCTTCGGCGTGCTCGGTCCGCAAGGTCGCGGCGCGCTCGCGCAATTCGCGCTGCGCTCGCCGCATCTCGTCTATGTCGGCACGCTAGGCAAGGCGGCGGGCGTTTCCGGCGCGTTCGTCGCGGCAAGCGAGACGGTCATCGAATGGTTGATCCAGCGCGCGCGGCCTTATATCTTCACGACCGCGTCGCCGCCTGCCGTGGCGCACGCCGTATCCGCGAGCATCGGGTTGATCGGCAGCGAAGACGGCGATGCGCGACGCAAGCATCTGGCATCGCTCATCGAAACGACGCGCGGCATGTTGAAACGCACACGCTGGTTGCCGGTCGAATCGAAGACAGCGGTGCAGCCGCTCGTCATCGGCGGCAACGACGAAACGCTCGCGCTCGCCGCCGCGCTCGACAAACGAGGCCTCTGGGTTCCCGCGATCCGCCCGCCGACCGTGCCCGCGGGGACATCGCGCTTGCGCATTTCGTTATCGGCCGCGCATGGCGACGACGACCTCGCCCGACTCGACGAAGCACTTGGCACGCTCAGTAAAGAAACGACATGACCGCTTTATCGCTATTCGTCGCCGGCACCGATACGGAGATCGGCAAGACCTTCGTCTCATGCGCGCTGTTGCATGGCTTCGCGCGCGCGAACTTGCGCGCCGCCGCGATGAAACCCATCGCGTCCGGCGCAATCGAACGTGACGGCGTGCTGCATAACGAAGACGCCGATCAACTCGATGCCGCCGCCAACGTCGCGCTGCCGCCCGCCATTCGCACGCCGTTCATGATGCGCGAGCCGATTGCGCCGCATATCGCCGCCGCGCGTGAAGGCATTGCGCTGGATATCGGGCGCATCGTAAAGGCGCATCGCGTGGCGTGCGATCATGCGGATATCGTCGTCGTGGAAGGCGTGGGCGGCTTTCGCGTGCCGCTAGACGATACCCATGACACCGCCGATCTCGCCGTCGCGCTGAAGCTGCCGGTCGTGCTCGTGGTCGGCATGCGGCTCGGCTGCATCAGCCATGCGTTGCTGACCGCCGAGGCGATCACGTCGCGCGGCTTGCGCATCGCGGGCTGGGTGGCGAATCGCGTCGATCCGCACATGCTTTATCCGGAAGAAAACATTCATTCGCTGCAACACCGGCTCGATGCACCGCTCATCGGCGTGATTCCGCATTTCGCGCCATCCGACGCCGCGCGCGCCGCCGATCATCTCGACACGCGCCTTCTGCTCGACCGGCTTTTACTCAAGGACTGAATTCATGACGCAGACCATCACTGCCAACGCATCGTTGCAAACTGCCGCGCAAACCTCCGCGCCGACGCAAACGCCCGCGCAGGCGCGCTGGAAAGTCGCCGATATCGTCGCGCTTTACGACCTGCCGTTCAACGACCTGCTGTATCGCGCGCAAACGGTGCATCGCGAACATTTCGATCCGAACGCCGTACAGCTCTCCACGCTTCTGTCGATCAAGACCGGCGGCTGCGAGGAAGATTGCGCATACTGTCCGCAGTCCGTGCATCACGACACCGGCCTGCAAGCCGACAAGCTGATGGCCGTGGATGAAGTGCTGAAGGCCGCCGAAGCCGCCAAGGCCAACGGCGCGACGCGCTTTTGCATGGGCGCGGCGTGGCGCAATCCGAAGGATCGCCATCTTGAGCCGATCAAGGACATGATTCGCGGCGTCAAGGCAATGGGACTGGAAACCTGCGTGACGCTTGGGATGCTGGAGCCGCATCAGGCAGAAGGCTTGCGCGATGCCGGCCTCGATTACTACAACCACAATCTCGATACGTCGCCCGAGTTCTACGGCCAGATCATTTCGACGCGCACGTATCAGGATCGGCTCGATACGCTCGAACGCGTGCGCGATGTGGGCATCAACGTGTGCTGCGGCGGGATTGTCGGCATGGGCGAATCGCGGCGTGAACGCGCCGGTTTGATCTCGCAGCTCGCCAACATGGAGCCGTATCCGGAGTCGGTGCCGATCAACAATCTCGTGCAAGTGGCCGGAACGCCGCTCACGGGCACCGCGCCGCTCGATCCCTTCGAGTTCGTGCGCACGATCGCGGTGGCGCGTATCACCATGCCCAAGGCGATGGTCCGTCTTTCGGCCGGACGCGAGCAGATGGATGAAGCGTTGCAGGCGCTTTGTTTCGCGGCGGGCGCGAACTCGATCTTCTACGGCGATCAGTTGCTCACGACGAGCAACCCGCAAGCCGAAGCGGACCGCAAGCTGATCGAGCGTCTGGGAATGCGCGCGGAATCGGCGCAGAACGTCAGCGCGGAAGAACGCGGCTGCTCGAACTGAGCGGAGAGTAAAAAGAAAAGGGCTCGCGCGTGGCGAGCCCTTTCGGCTACTTCTTCTCGACCACCTGATCGAAAGTCCCGCCATCGGCGAAATGGGTTTGCTGCGCCTTCTGCCAGCTGCCGAAGATCTGCTCCACCGTGAACGTCTTGAGCGGCTTGAACTCGCTTGCATGCTTGGCCAGCACCTCCGTGTTACGCGGCCGCAAATGATGCTGCGCGATGATCTCCTGCGCTTGCGGCGTGTAAAGAAAGTCCACGTACGCCTGCGCTTCCTTGCGCGTGCCGCGCTTGTCCACCACCTTGTCGACGATGGAAACCGGCGGCTCCGCCAACAGGCTCGATGACGGATACACCGCATCGAAGTCCTTCGCGCCGACGCCTGCTTCGATCAGTCCGACTTCGTTCTCGAAAGTCACGAGCACGTCGCCGATATTGCGCTGCGTGAAGGTCGTGGTCGCACCGCGCCCACCGGTGTCGAGCGTCGGCACGTTGGCGAGGATCGCTTGCTCGAAGTCCAGCGCCTGCGCATCCGTTGCGCCCTGCTGCTTCTTGTAGCCCCACGCCGCGAGATACGTGTAGCGGCCATTACCCGAAGTCTTCGGATTCGCGATGATCACTTGCACGCCCGGCCGCGCGAGATCGCTCCAGTCCTTGATGTTCTTCGGATTGCCCTTTCGCACGAGAAACACCATGGTCGTCGTGTAGGGCGCGCTGCCGTTCGGAAGACGCGTGCGCCAGTTGGCCGGAACGAGTTGACCGCGTTCGGCAAGCAGGTCGATATCGTTGGGCTGATTCATCGTCACGACATCGGCTTGCAGTCCCTGAAGCACCGACAGCGCCTGCGCGCTCGATGCCCCATGCGACTGCTTCACCGTCACCGTTTCGCCCGCGCGGCTTTTGTAGTCGGCGATGAACGCCGTATCGATGTCCTTGTACAGTTCGCGCGTCACGTCGTAGGAGACGTTGAGCAACGAAGTATCGGCATGCGCGATGCCCGCCGTCATATAGAGCGCCGCGGCTGCCATCAGCACGCGCTTACTGTATCCCGCCATATCGTCCTCAAGAATGCGATTGCAAAAGAAAGGCCGCGCGATGGCGGCCGGATGGTTCATGTTCGTCGATGAAACCGGGCGCATCAGCCATACGCGTGCTCGTGCAAGGAGACTTCGCCCGCGAAACTTTCAGCAGGGTAAGCATATTGAGCCAGCGTGTCGATGAAATATTTCGCGCGCGGCCACGGACCGAAACCCGCCGCCGTGTTGATATGACCGGCATCGCCGAGATTCACGAACGCGCTCGAAAGCCGTGCTGCAAGATCGCGCGCGTGGTCGAGCGGCATCCACGGATCGGTTTCGCTGCCGACGAGAATGGAAGGCACGGCAAGACGCGTCGGTTCGAAGTGACCGGCGAAACGGAACTTCTCCGGGCTCGCGGGCGCGACGAACAATACGCCGACGACTTCGGCATCGGTTCGATTCTGCGCGAGCGCGTGCGCCGTCGCGAGACAGCCGAAGCTATGCGCGGCGAGCACGACAGGACGGCGAATGGTCGCGAGTTGCGCGAGCACCGCGTTCGCCCAGATGTCGAGATGCGGTGCGTCCCAGTCTGCCTGTTCGACACGCGATGTATCGGCATACTGATGCTCGAGCCAGCTTTGCCAGTGCGCGCCCTCGCTGCCGTGCAAGCCGGGCACCGTCAGCAGCGCGGGGCGCGGTGTTCGATTGCTGGTCGTCATGTGCGGTTCTCGCTGACATTGTTCACCTTGCATTTTCGCGTGGCACGCGGCAAGGACGAACGAATCAATCGTCATGTCGATATGCTCGCGGATGCAGCCGCACGCTTTTGCACCCTTTAGAATGGGTGGATCGAACGACGGAGGCGGACGTTGAAAATCATCTTCTACGAAGAGCACGCGGACACTGACGCATGGCTCGGCGGTTTGCGCCGCGAACTGCCGGACGCCGATCTGCGCATCTGGCAGCCTGGCGACACCGCGCCCGCCGATTACGCCATCGTCTGGCGCGCGCCGCGCGAACTCTTTGCGAACCGGCCGGAATTGAAGGCCATCTTCAATCTCGGCGCGGGCGTCGATGCAATTCTCGATGTCGAGCGCAAGGAACCCGGCACGTTGCCGCCGAACGCCACGCTCGTGCGTCTGGAAGACACCGGCATGGCGCAACAAATGGTCGAGTATTCGACGTATGCCGTTCTGCGCTATCTGCGCCGCTTCGACGAATACGAAGCGCTGCAAAGGGAGGGACGCTGGCAGAAGCTCACGCAGCATGCGCGCGCATCGTTCACGGTGGGTGTGCTGGGTCTCGGCGTTCTCGGTGGTGAAGTGGCGCGCGGGCTTCTCGAGCTCGGCGTGCCGGTGCGAGGCTACAGCCGCACGGCGAAGAAAATAGAAGGTGTCGAGGTTTATGCGGGTCCCGAGCGCTTCGATGCGTTTCTGGATGGCGTGCACGTGCTCGTCAACTTGCTGCCGCATACACCGGACACGGAAGGCATTCTCAACGCGCGCACTTTCGCGAAGCTCGCGCGCGGTGCTTATCTCGTGAACGTGGCGCGCGGTCCGCATCTCGTCGATGACGACCTTCTCGCCGCCCTCGATAGCGGCCAGCTCGCCGCCGCGACGCTCGATGTGTTTCATGTCGAGCCGTTGGCCAAGGAGCATCCGTTCTGGAAGCATCCGCGCGTGTCGGTCACGCCGCATATCTCGGCGGAGACGTTGCGCGAGGAGAGCATCGTGCAGATCGCGGCGAAGATCAAGGCGCTGTCGCGCGGGGAAACCATTGGCGGTATCGTGGATTTTTCGCGAGGGTATTGAATGCGGGACGTCAGTAAGTCAGTAAGTCAGTAAGTCACGGAACAGGAGACAGGCATGATCCCCACTCAAGTCAAGATCGTCGAAGTCGGGCCGCGCGACGGCTTGCAGAACGAGAAGGAATTCGTCGCCACGGAAACCAAGATCGAGCTCGTGAACCGGCTCGCGCGTGCGGGCATCGTCAATGTGGAATCCACTTCGTTCGTCTCGCCGAAATGGGTGCCGCAAATGGCGGATGCCAGCGCGTTGATGGCGGGCATCGAGCGTCGCGCGGGCACCATTTACTCCGTGCTCACGCCGAATTTGCGCGGCTTCGAGGGCGCGCTCGAAGCAAAGGCCGACGAGATCGTCATCTTCGGCGCGGCAAGCGAGGCGTTCTCGCAAAGGAATATCAATTGCAGCATCGCGGAAAGCATCGCGCGCTTCGAGCCGGTCGCGAAAGCCGCGAAGGACGCAGGCTTGCGTCTGCGCGGCAGCATCTCGTGCGCGCTCGGCTGTCCGTATCAGGGCGAGGTGAGCGTGGCGTCGGTGGTGGATGTCGTCGAGCGCATGAAGGCGCTTGGCTGCGACGAAATCGATATCGCGGACACCATCGGCGTCGGCACGCCCAAGCGCACGCGCGAAGTGCTGGCGGCGGCGTCGAAAGCGTTTCCGCGCGAACGCCTGTCAGGACATTTCCACGATACTTATGGGCAGGCCATCGGCAACATTTATGCAGCGCTGCTCGAAGGCATCGAGATATTTCATGCGTCGGTTGCGGGGCTCGGCGGCTGTCCGTATGCCAAGGGCGCGACAGGCAACGTCGCGACCGAAGACGTCGTGTATCTGATGAATGGACTCGGCATCCAGACGGGCATCGACCTGGATCGACTGGTCGAGACAGGCGACTTCATTTCGCGCGCCATCGGCAAGCCGAGTTCGTCGCGTGCGGGCAAGGCGCTGCTCGCCAAGCAGCGCGACGCCGTTGCCGCCTGCGTCTGACCTGTTGATCGTCCGATGGAAAGGAAAGCAATGACCGAAGTACAGAATCTCGATGACCTTCCCGATTCCGCGCGCCGCGTCGCGCTTCTGTTGCAGGAACGCGGTCACGCGCGGCCCGTCGTGATGCTGCCGGAAACCGGCAAGACATCGGCGGAAGCGGCGGCGGGATTGAACTGTTCCGTGGCGCAGATCGCCAAGTCCATTCTCTTCCGGCGCCGCGACGACGACGCGCCCGTGCTCGTGATCGCAAGCGGCGCGAATCGCGTGGACGAAGCGAAGGTCGCGGCGCGCGTCGGCGAACTGGCGCGCGCGGATGCGAAGTTCGTGCGCGAAAAGACCGGCTATGCCATTGGCGGCGTATGTCCGATCGGTCATGCGACCGAACCCGTGACGCTCATCGACGAAGACTTGCTCACGCTCGAAAGCCTGTGGGCGGCGGCGGGTCATCCGCACGCGGTGTTCAATCTGACGCCGCAAGAACTCGTGTCGCTGACGGGCGCGCCGGTCGTCGATGTCGCCTTGCGCGCATCATGAAAGGCAAAGTCGCGTCGCCGTGCGTGGACGTCTGTCGCATGAATCCGGAGACGGGCTTCTGCGACGGCTGCCTGCGCACCATCGACGAAATCGCGGCGTGGTCATCCATTGACGATGACGCGAAACGCGACGTGCTCGCGCGTGGCGAAAGCCGTCGTCGCGGCGCGCGCGTGGTGCGTATCGGCGAATCGTTCGAAGCGACGCTTGCCTTGCCGGCGGACTCCATTCGCCACTTCGCCACGCTCGTCAACGACACCAACCCGCTGCATCACGACGAAGCGTATGCGCGCGCCAGCCGTTTCGGCTCGCTGATCGCGTCGGGCACGCAACCGACCGCGCATCTCATGGCGATGATCGCCGAACACTTCTCGACTTACGCGCAACCGCTCGGACTGGAGTTCGGCATCAAGCTCACGCGCGCGGTGAAGGCCGACGACGTGCTCGCCATGCGCTGGCAAGTGCTCGATGCAAAGTGGAAGACGAGCCTTCGCGGCGACCTGGTGAAGCTCGCGGGCCGCGCGGTGAATCAGCTTGGCGAGACGGTGATCGAGGCGACGGCGACTATCGTCGTCATGCCGAAGGAGCAAGCGTGATCGCGCTGCCCGCTTCCATGACGGTGTTCGAGCGCGGCTGGTTGTCGTCGAACAACGTGCTCTTCGCGAGCGATGAAGGCACGGCGTTGATCGACACGGGCTACGTCTCGCACGCGCCGCAAACGCTGGCGCTCGTGCGGCACGCGCTCGGTGCGCGCAAGCTCGATCTGATCGTCAACACGCACTTGCATTCGGATCACTGCGGCGGCAACGCACTGCTGCAACGCACCTATGCGTGCAATACGCTGATCCCGCAAAGTGAAGCGCACGCGGTGCGTGTCTGGGACGAAGAGGCGCTGACGTTTCACGCCACGGCGCAGCGTTGTGACCGGTTCACGTTCGACGGCACGATCGAGAATGGCGCCACGCTCATGCTCGGCGACTTTGAATGGTCCGTGCTGGGCGCGCCGGGCCACGATCCGCACTCGCTCATGCTGTATTGCGCCGAGGCGCGCATCCTCATCAGCGCGGACGCGTTATGGGAAAACGGCTTTGGCGTGATTTTTCCGGAACTCGAAGGCGAAAGCGGTTTTGCGGAAGAACGCGCGGTGCTCGATCTCATCGCGCAACTCGATGTCGATGTCGTCGTTCCAGGCCACGGCGCGCCTTTCACCGATGTCGCGCGCGCACTCGACGTGGCCGCGTCGCGGCTCGACTATCTGTGCGCCGACCCTGCCCGCAACGCAAAGAACGCGCTGAAAGTGCTGATCGTCTTCAAGTTGATGGACGTGCGTTCGATGCCCTTCGACACCTTGCTCGCGATGACCGCATCTGCCCGCGCCATGCGCGCCGCCGCGAACGCGCTTGCCGCGCCCGCGCAGCATCGCGCATTGCTGGAAAAGATCGTCGGGGAATTGGCGCGCGGCGGATCGCTCACCGTGGAAGGCGACATGCTCTCGGCGGTATGAACTCCGCGCGCAAAAAGAAAGCCGCTTGTCAGCTACGGCAAGCGGCGGAATAGTATGGACGTGATCAACGTCGACGCCATCGTAACCCGCCGCTATATCACGTGCATCGGTGCTTTCCCTACAGTAAGTTGACGACACGCGCACACTAAAGGCAACCATGTTCGCGCTATCGACACTCATTTTAATGCCGTTTAATGCGATTTGCATGTGCGGCAAAGCGATGCATAAAGCCGTAAGCTCAAGGACAAAACAGGCATGACTTTGCTCTAGCAATAAGAAAAATCGGCATTGATGCAGGCAATTGCTTCCGCTACGATTAAAACGCCCGAGATTACTTAAATTTGAGTAATTTTGAGCCTCCATTTTTACAACTCATTACAAATCATAATGGACATTAATCGTAGAAATCTCGTATCTGCTTCCACTGTAGCGGTCCCGTTACTAGCGGGGTTAATGACATCCACGTCAAGTCAAGCACAGACGACAACGGCACAGGGGCGTTATCTCAGTATTCGTTTGAGAGACTCGGAGCTGCTACCCACCACGCAGATTTCGAACGCAAAAAGATGGAATTTTTTGCATTTCGGTTTGCCGTATGACCAGGTAAGCCACGTTAATCCCGATGGTTCATTGAGCCTGCCAAATGGCGTGTATGCTGTCGCGGGGCAAATGGTCGTTTCGGTGGCGGACGCGAACTTGGCTCAGGTCTCGATTAACAGAAGCGAGCCGAACCTGGCCGCAAGCGGCAAGGATGCATTCTACGACGACCCTTACTACTTCAAGGTAGCCACCGATCATGGGGGCAAGGCCGGCAATGTTATTATTCCTTTCAGCGGCATGCTTCAGTTGACTACCTGGACCGATTTTGCAATCTACACTTCGACCAACGTCTCCCTGCAGTCTGGCACTACGCTATTTATCTTTCCCGTGATCTAAGCGAGCAGAAGTGCCAAGTGCCGGCAAGCGCAGGCCAACTTCGCCGCTGGCACTGAATAAATATATCGTTAAAGGTCTTTCTTGAATCAAGCACGAAAAGATATCGGCATACTGGTGTATGTAGACAATGTTCCGAGTAACATCGAAGAATTTGGCTGGCTCTATAAGAGCATCATCCATACAGGCCTGTTTGACCGAAGCACGTTAATTGTCGTGTGCCATCCGGAAGCAACTTCTAAACTGCCGCGAGACAGTAATATAGTCGTTATTCCGAGCGTTCCTTATTCTCAGAAAAACAGCGAATGGTCGGATTATGGATACATTAATTCTGTCGCCAATCTCTGCGATAAAGCAGTTTTAGACGTTTGTCGGCAGTTCGATTACATTCTGAAAACAGATTGCGACACCTTTGTGACGCCCGCGCTGTCGAAGTTTCATCCTGCCGGCCTTTGCTTTGGTTTCGGAGCCTACGCATACGAGGCGTCGGTCCGACAGAAACTTAACGAATGCAGTGCCCGGTGGGGATTTCCTCATTCCGGCTTACACAATATCGGTGCGTCGGCGCTGGGGCCATCGACAATGGTGTGCGACTTTTTGCCGGCTCAAATGGACTGTTGCATCCGCCTGCTCGACGAGGAGTTCAAAGACTTCCGTGGAGAGTGGCCAGGCTGGTGCAGAAACGTGATCACCATGTATGCAGGAGAGCTAGCGCTACGTCGCACGTATCCGCAGCGTTGCTCAATAGGCCTTTTGGACCATTTCCCCTACGCGTCGCTTACGCATGGCAGCGATGTCCTGCATATTCATGCGTGGCAAACAGAAGAGTACTGGTCGAAATTGAAGTATCGCGAAGGCGCATACGATCACATTGCGCTGCAGGACATCGATAGGTCCACGCTGGGTGGTTATTGCCACTGGCTGGCGGCGTCCGATATAGAACAAGTCCGGGCCGAAGCCAACCAAGCACTTTCGACGCATGCGTAAGGCCGCCGCGTCTGGGATCATCGGCTCTTTGTCAGCAGAACTCTGCTTCGAAGAACGCACGCATCTCCACGAGTAACTCCTGCGGCACTTCCTCCGGCACGTAATGGCCGCAATCGAGCGCGCGGCCGCTTACGTCGCGCGCGACGCGCCGCCATTGACCAAGCACGTCAAACGCGCGCTCGAGCACGCCTTGCTCGCCCCACAGCACGCGCACGGGGCACGCTATCTTCACGCCGCGCTCGGTGTCGTCCCGGTCGTGTTCGAGGTCGATGCCCGCCGACGCACGATAGTCCTCGCATGTCGCAAACACCGCATCGGGCGCGGCCAGCGCATCGCGATACGCCTGCAGCGCGTGCGGCGCGAACGGCGCAAGACCCGCGCGGCCACGGCCCATCAAGTGTTCGATGAACCCGGTCGTATCGGCGCCGATCATCTTTTCCGGAAAGGGCGATGGCTGGTTCATCAGGAACCAGTGGAAATTGGCGCTCAACAACGCGCGGTCAGTGGCTTCGAACATCGCAAGCGTCGGCACGATATCGAGCAGCATCAGGCGATCGACGGCATCGGGAAAATCGATCGCCATGCGATGCGCGACGCGCGCTCCGCGATCGTGCGCGCACACGGGAAATCGTTCGAAGCGGAAGTGACGCATGACCGCGACCTGATCGGCGGCCATGGCGCGTTTGGAGTAAGGCGCGTGGCGTTCGTCGCTCGGTGGCTTGGCCGATGCGCCATAGCCGCGCAAGTCGGTGGCGATCACGGTGAAGTGCCGCGCGAGTTCATCGGCGCATGAATGCCAGATCTCGTGCGTTTGCGGATAGCCATGCAAAAGCAAAAGCGGCGGGCCGTCTCCGCCCTTCTCGCCGGCAATCTCGACGCCCGCCGCATTCACGCGAAACGGCTCGTAGCCTCTGAAGGACATGGTGTTTTCTTGTTCGTGGCGTAGCGGTCCATTGTAGGCGCGGCATTCCGAATGCTCGATGAGCAACGTGCACACAAACGGTGAAACCGAGGATTTCCTCGGGAATCGGAGGATGACAGGGCTGCGGCGCCTGTGCCTATAATCGAACGATCGTGCGTCTCAATTTAGCCGCTCGAAGACGACGCCCCAACCGTAAAATAAGTACGACATCCCGGAGACTCGCGCCATGGCACTTCCCGCCGTACTGCAGAACCTTGCATTGCCGGTCGTCGGCTCGCCGATGTTCATCGTCAGCTATCCCGAACTCGTGCTTGCGCAATGCAAGGCGGGCATCGTCGGTTCGTTTCCGGCGCTCAACGCGCGTCCCGCCGAATTGCTCGACGAATGGCTCACGCAGATTCAGGCATCGCTCGCCGAACACAAGTCCGCGAACCCGAATGCGGTCATCGGGCCGATCGCGGTGAATCAGATCATCCACCAGTCGAACGCGCGACTCGAACAGGACGTGCGCGTGTGCGTCGAGCACAAGGTGCCGATCTTCATCACGAGCCTGCGCGCACCGGTAAAGGAAATGATCGATGCGGTGCATTCGTACGGCGGGATCGTGCTGCATGACGTGATCAACTTGCGGCACGCGCAAAAGGCGCTCGAAGCGGGCGTCGACGGGCTGATTCTCGTGGCGGCGGGCGCGGGCGGCCACGCCGGCACGATCTCGCCGTTCGCGCTCGTCGGCGAAGTGCGGCGCATGTTCGACGGCCCCATCGTGCTGTCAGGCTCCATCGCCAACGGCGGCTCGATTCTCGCCGCGCAGGCCATGGGCGCGGACCTCGCTTACATGGGCACGCGCTTCATCGCGACGCGCGAGGCGCACGCGCTCGACAGCTACAAGCAGGCTATCGTCGATGCCAATGCCGCCGACATCATCTATACGAACCTCTTCACCGGCGTGCATGGCAACTACATTCGCCAGAGCATCGTGAATGCGGGACTCGATCCCGAAGCGCTGCCGCAGTCCGACAAGACCGCGATGAATTTCGGTGACAGCGCGGCCAAGGCGAAAGCGTGGAAGGACATCTGGGGCGCGGGCCAAGGCGTCGGCCTGATGGACGATGTACCGAGCGTCGCGCAACTGGTCGCGCGCTTGCGTCAGGAATACGACGAGGCGAAGTCGCGTTTGCGGATTGGCTGAAAAAAACGCTCGTCGCAGAGATTCAGATGAAAAAAAGCGCGTTCCGGTGATGATCCGGAACGCGCTTTTCGTTTGCTGCCGCAAGACTCAGAACTTGGCGCGAATGCCGACGCCGAAGGTATCGCCCGAAGACATGCTCGTGTACTTGTCGTTCAGGTACGCGGCATAGACGTCGGTGCGCTTCGACAGCGGGTAGTCGTAGCCTACGGCCCAGCTCTTATGCGTCTGGTCCAGACCGCCGTTGCTGCGCGAATACGCATAGGACGCCATTACCAGGCCCGGGCCGAGCGGCACCGTCACACCGCCCTGCCCCGTGTTCACGTGGAACGTGCCGGGGTCGATGTCGTTCTTCGTGTACATGTACTGGGCGAAGAACTTCACGTACTTCAAGTCGTACGACGCACCCAACTGGGCAACGCTCTGGCTCTTGTAGCCGGGAATGGCGAAGGCGTTCGAGGTGACCAGATCGCCCGGCGTGTTGTTGAAGTTCACATATTGATAAACGCCGGTCGCGGCGAACGGGCCGTGGAAGTACAGGAACTGCGCGCTGTACTTCTTCGAGCGGCCATCGCCCGCGTTGTTGCCGAAGCTGTACATCGCGCTGCCGGACAAGCCGTTGAAGTCGGGCGTCGTGTACTGCAACGAGTTGTTCCAGCCCGAATCGCCCGTCACGCCCTGATCCGTCGTGTAGGTCGGGAACGTGCCCTGACCGAGGAACACGTGATAGACCATCGGCGAGAAGACATACGAGTCGACGAACGGGTTGAACAGAATCGTCGAAACGAACAACTGCGTCGTCAGGCGGCCAGCGGTGAACGTACCGATCGGCCCTTGAATACCGACATACGAGTTACGTGCAAAGAACGTGTCGCCCTGGAAGCGGCCGTATTGGCCGTTCTGCGCGCGGAAGAAGCTTTCCAGGGTGAAGATCGCCTTGTAGCCGTTGCCCAGATCTTCAGCGCCCTTCAAGCCCCAGTACGACGTGGACATACCGCCGCCGCTCACATTCCAGGCGCGATCGCCGCCGGGAAACTTTTGTGCGCCGACCCATTCGTCGACCTGACCGTAAAGCGAGACGCTCGATTGCGCCTGCGCCGCGCCCGCGGCGAGAAAGCCGAACATGGCGGCGACTACGGTGGCCTTGACCGTGGTCTTCATCGCACGGTTGACGGTTGGCTTCATGAACTCTCCTGTCGTTTGTCAAAAATTGAATGCTTGGCGGGCGAGGAACGGTGCACTCGCCTCTTCTGTCGGCTAATGATTTCGGCGAGAGCGGTGTCGCTAGTGGAGCGGCACCATCTTTACGGACCATTTTTCCGGTCAAAAATGTTTTTGGTTATTGCGGGTATCACGGTTTGAATAGGCAGGCGCGCCTTTTCACGCTTCGATGCGCGTCGCTTCTCGCGTCAAAGCCGAATCGTTCCGAGCGGTCTTTATAGGAAGCCGAGCAACGGCGCGCCTTTGAAGGCGATGAAAGGGAAATCGAAACTGCTTTGGATTGCGAAATCCCGCGCAGGGCGCATTGTCCGTGCAGCGCGAAAAGAGAGGAATGTTTATGCGGTCACGAATGAACAACTGTGGCGTGATTGCGTCACCGTCACGGCGCAACTAGACGCGCAATTAATTTTTAGTTAACCACGAAGTTAACGCGCAAGCATTGCGGAATTGCACAAGACGTCGCAGCAGGTGAAGCTCAGTTGCGGAAGTTGGCGTTGCCGGAGGTGCGGCCATCATCGACCGGGCGGCCGGGTTGACGTGGCAGGCTGCGCTCTTCGTTATAGCGGGCGATGTCCGCGCGAATCGAACCCGCGCCTCTGAGCGACGCCGCCTGTTCGGCGCGCGGCACGGGCCGCACTTCGGCGCTCACTGGCGTGAGACCGTCCTTGGCGGCAACCGGCGTATGGTGCAGCGACTGACGGCTGCTCGCGGAATCTTGAAACACCGCCGACGACAGCCATTCGACACGCGGACCGGCAAGCGCGAGCGAACCCGCGACCGCCAGCGAAGAGATCGCGGTGGCTGCAAGAAAACGAGTCGTTGTGCGTATACCGATGAGCGCCATGTCGAGAAAACAGCCAGTGTCCGACACCATTCCTGCCCGTTAGCGACGCAAAAAGAGAAGTCGACGCCCAACGGACAACCGGTCAAAGTCGGACCAATGGCGACGGCGAGGAGATCTCGCGCGCACTCGTCGACCGGCATGTTCCACAATTTATTTCGCCCGGCGTCGGCCGTCGAGCCAAAAAGTGTTAGGCCCGATTCATGGTTGTAACACCATGTTACGTCGGAGTTTTTCCGCTGCATCCTGCTGATTTGAAAGACAAATCGTCCGATGAAAAAAGTCGCTCACGGAGGATTTGCGCACTGTCGAAGTGACCGGTCTGGCGGCCCGGTTGATGCTTCTGCATCGAAGGAAAACAAGCGCGCTCATGCGCGGTGGTAATCAATCAATCCTGTAAATGAATTTGCCTTTTCAATCGCCTACGAGCGAAAATCATGGTTTTTACTGACTTGACGCGCGCGGTACCCGAATACTTCGGCCCGTAAGCACGAGTGCGAGATCCAACCGATGGCGCGGCCCAAACTTCTTCCCGATAACTTCACGCTGGCGCTCGTCAGCACGGTCATCCTCGCGAGCTTTTTGCCTTGTCGCGGCAACGTGGCCACGGCGTTCAACTGGATCACCAACGTTGCAATCGGGCTGCTGTTCTTTCTGCATGGCGCAAAGCTATCCCGCGAGGCGATCGTCGCTGGCGCAACACACTGGCGGCTGCATCTTCTCGTTCTGTTGAGCACTTTTGTGCTGTTCCCGTTGCTTGGCTTCGCGCTCAAGCCGTTGCTCATGCCGCTCGTCACGCCTGCCCTTTACACCGGCATTCTGTTCCTGTGCACATTGCCCTCCACGGTGCAGTCGTCGATCGCGTTCACATCCATGGCAAAAGGCAACGTGCCTGCGGCGGTGTGCAGCGCGTCGGCGTCCAGCCTGCTCGGCATCTTCATCACGCCTGCGCTCGTCGGCTTGCTCGTGACGAGCAATGGCGCGACAACGGGTTCGCCGTGGCATACGGTTGGCAGCATCGTCATGCAATTGCTCGTGCCGTTCGTGGCGGGGCAGTTGCTGCGTCCGGCTATCGGCAAGTGGATCGACCGGCGCAAGGCGGTGCTCAAGTTCGTCGATCAAGGCTCGATTCTGCTCGTGGTCTATGTCGCGTTCAGCGAAGCCGTAAACGAAGGCATTTGGCATTCGATTTCCGCTTCCACGCTTTTGGGCCTTCTTGTCGTCAACGTGCTGCTGCTCACCGTCGCGCTCCTGGTAACGGCCTTCACCGCGCGGCGTCTCGGTTTCAGCCGCGCCGATCAGATCACCATCATCTTCTGCGGTTCGAAGAAGAGCCTTGCTTCCGGCATTCCAATGGCGAAGGTGATTTTCGCGTCCCATACGGTTGGCGCGGTCGTGCTCCCGTTGATGCTGTTCCATCAAATTCAGTTAATGGTGTGCGCGGTCTTGGCGCAACGTTGGGGCGCACGCAAGACCGCGACTGAACCCCCACGCGAAGGCAAGAACATCGCCGCAACCGCGCGGCGCTGACACATCTCCATCATCGTTTCCCGACAAAGGCCGCCTCGTGCGGCCTTTGTGCATTTGAACCCGTCTGATCGATACCGTCGACTCGGCCGGACGGCGTAAGTCGATTTGCCTGACTCCTGTCCGGCGCTTTTGCCTATCCCGTCTGGCTGAATGGCGTCCGGGCATGTCGCTTGCCACACTCTTGTCCAAGTAATGCGCAAACGAGAACAGGAGATGTCCATGCGGAACGCTAGCGCCCTCCAGCACAGCGAAGATGGGGAGTGAGTCACGCCATGTCACTCGCCTCGGCCGCCGAGCCGCTTGTATCGGCATCCGCCCTGCAAGCATGTCTCGGAGAACTGTCATTTCAGCGCGGCAACGCAGACGACACAGCTCGCGCCCTACGCGTTCTGATCGACGCGCGCCTCGACCGGCTGCCCTTGCCCGGACGCGGCGCCACGCGTGAGCGCTGGCGCGCGCTCGGCGCCGTCGCCGCTTTCGACCTCGCGCTCGTCAAACTGTACGAAGGCCATACGGACGCGCTCGCCATCCTCGCCGAACTCGACGAAGAGCATCACGCCTCGAACGAAGCGTGGGGCGTATGGGCCGCCGAGCCGCCGAACGCCCGCCTTGCGGCCATAGGCAACCCGGAGTCGGACGACGTGCTTCTACACGGCGTCAAGGCGTGGTGTTCCGGAGCGGCTTCGGTGACGCATGCGCTCGTGACGGCTTGGAACGAGCGCGGAGAGCCGATGCTCGCCGCCGTCGATATCCGCCAGCCGGGCGTCAAGGTGACGCGCGAAGGCTGGTTTGCCGTCGGCATGCAAGCAAGCGCGAGCGTCGATGTCCACTTCGACAACGTGCCTGCGCGGCGAATCGGCAAGCCGGGAAGCTATGTCGAGCGTCCTGGCTTTTGGCAAGGCGGCGCGGGCATTGCAGCGTGCTGGTTCGGCGCGGCGGCGGGCATTGCGCGCTTCGTCGAAAAGGGCGCGCGACGCGGCGCCGATCCGTACAAGCTCGCGCATCTCGGCGCTATCGACACCACGCTTTGCGCCACGGCCGCGCTGCTGCGCGAGACGGCGGCATTCATCGACCGCGAGCCGCAGGCCAACGCCATGCTCGCCGCCATGCGCGCGCGTCTGGCGGCCGAACGCTGCGCCGCGCATGTCATCGAGCATGCGGGCCGCGCGCTCGGAGCGGCGCCGCTCTGTCGCGACGATCACTTCGCTCACTTGATGGCGGATTTGCCAGTCTTCATCAGACAAAGCCACGCGGAACGCGACGAGGCATCGCTCGCGGAACATCTGCTCGAACGGGAGCCTGACTCATGGAAAGTTTGACGACGCAAGAGCCGAAGGCGCTCGCCGAAACCGGTGCGCCGGAGCACGACAGGGTAATCGAAGGGCGAGGCACGCCCGAGAAAAGCTGGCAGGACTGGGGCAAGCTGAGCGCGCTACCGGAAGTCGATCCCGCCGATCTCGTCCCGCTGGGCGGCCGCGCTGTCGTCGTGGCGCCACACCCGGACGACGAAGTGCTCGGTACGGGCGGATTACTTTCACGCCTCTCGGAATTAAGCCGGAACGTGTTGATCGTCGCCGTGACGGACGGCACCGCGAGCCATCCGGAATCGACCGAATGGACGCCGGATCGCCTTGCCAGCGTGCGTCCGCAAGAAACGCGGGACGCCTTGCAGCGGCTGCATCTGCGTAACGCGCAAGTCGTCCGGCTGGGCTTGCCGGATGGCGGGGCGCGACAAATCGAAGCGGATCTATCAGTACTTCTGGCTAAATTTCTTCAGCCTGGTGACATCGTTTTCACTACGTGGCGGTACGATGGCCATCCCGATCACGAGGCCGTCGGGCGCGCCACGTGTCTGGCCGCGAACGAGCTTGGTTTGCCGTTTGTCGAAGTGCCGCTTTGGACCTGGCACTGGGCGTCGCCGGACGATTCGCGCGTGCCGTGGAGCCGCGCGCGGCGCATCGCCCTGGACGCGGCAACGCACACCAGGAAGCTCCGGGCCGTGCAAGCCTTCAGAAGCCAGACCGAGCCGGATAAGACGACCGGACAAGCGCCGGTTCTGCCCGAGCATGTCCTGGCCCGCCTGACGAGGCCCTTCGAAGTCATTCTCATATGAGCAACATCAACGATCCGAAGCAGTACTTTGACCAGCTTTACAAGGACAACGACGATCCCTGGAAGATCAGGAACCGTTGGTACGAACGCCGCAAGCGCGCGTTGACGCTAGCCACGCTTCCCAACGACCGCTACGCGCGCGCGTTCGAACCGGGCTGCGGCAACGGTGAACTAACGGCGCTGCTTGCGGCGCGCTGCGACGAAGTCGTCGCCACGGACATCAGCGCGGACGCCGTCGAGCTGACGCGGCAGCGCATCGCGCAATTCGACAACGTGACGGTCGAGCACATGCTGCTTCCGGACGCGTGGCCCGAAGGCAAGTTCGATCTCGTGCTCCTCAGCGAAATTGGCTACTACCTCGACGAGCCGCAGCTGTGGCATATCGTCGAACATGTGCGCCGCACGCTTACGCCGGACGGAACGGTCGTGGCATGCCACTGGCGAAAACCCATGGAAGGCTGGACGCATACCGGCGAAGACGTGCACGCGCGTCTGCGCGGTCGAATGGGCTTGCCGCTCTTGTGCCATTACTGGGACGACGACCTTCTGCTCGACGTTTGGACGCCCGACAAGCGTTCGGTACACGAGCGCGAAGGTTCGATGTAAATGTTTTCTGCTTTTTACTAAACAAACAAAAAGACTTCAAACGCCATACAGCATTGGTCTTAGTGGTTTCCCCACCCTGTCTCCACAGTTTGTTTTGCGATTTTTTACTATACAATCGCCGCAAAACGAATGTAGCCGGTTCGCGCTAAACACCGCGCGCGCCGCAGGAAATCCGCGGAGACTGAATCACCACGATGGCCACCACCATTCGCGATGTCGCGCGCGCGGCAAGCGTCTCGATCGGGACGGTGTCACGCGCGCTCAAGAACCAGCCGGGGCTGTCGGAAGCCACGCGCGTGCGCGTCGTCGAAGTCGCGCAGCAACTCGGTTACGATGCCGCGCAACTGCGCACGCGCATTCGCCGTGTCACGTTTCTGCTGCATAGGCAGCACAACAATTTCGCCGCCAGCCCGTTTTTCTCGCATGTGCTGCATGGCTTCGAGGAAGCCTGCCGCGAACATCGGCTCGTGCCGTCGGTGTTGACCGCGGGTCCCACGCTCGATCTCGCGCAGCAAATGCGCCTGCACGCTCCCGACGCCATCGCGGTCGCGGGCTTCGTCGAGCCGGAACTGCTTGCGCATCTGCATTCGCTGGCGCGCCCTACGGTGCTCATCGACCTGCGCGCGCCGGGCTTTCGCTCGGTGAACATCGACAACGTAAGGGGCGCGTCGCTTGCAATGCAGCATCTGTTCGCGCAGGGGCGGCGGCGCGTGGCGTTCATCGGCGGGTCGCTCGCGCATTACAGCATCGCGCAGCGCGCGCTCGGCTATCGCAAGGCGTATTTCGATGCCGGCCTGCTGTTCGACCCAATGCTGGAACTCGTCACGCACCCTGGATCGCCTCCCGATCTCGCCGCCGCCGACGCCATGCAGCGGCTGATCGGCGAGTCGCGCGCGCAATCCATTCCTTTGCCCGACGCGGTTTTCGCCTATAACGATGCAGCGGCCCTCGCCGCCATGCGCGTATGCCTCGCGCACGGTATGCGCGTGCCGGAGGACATCGCCTTCGTCGGTTTCGACGATATCCCGGCCGCCGCGCAGAGCACGCCGCCGCTTTCGACCGTGACGGTCGACAAGGAAGCGCTCGGCCGTCGTGGCGTCGACTTGTTGCTGGAGGACAATGCGAACCCGCCGGGGCAGGCCGACACGCTGGTGGGCGTCGATTTCATCGCCCGCGCGAGCTCCGGCCAGATATGAGATGAGCGATACATGAACCTGACCGCATCCCCCGTGGAAACCGCGCCGCAAGCGAGCGTCGATTTCCGCAGCCGCGACTTCCTGCTCTCGCACGTGCGCGACACGCTCGCGTTCTACGCGCCCACCGCGCGCGACGAGTCAGGCGGCTTTTTCCACTTCTTCAAGGACGACGGCCGGGTCTACGACCGCACCACGCGCCATCTCGTCAGCAGCACGCGCTTCGTCTTCAATTACGCGATGGCTTATCGCCATTTCGGCGATCCGTCGTATCAGGACTGGGCGCGCCACGCGTTCCGGTTCCTGCGCGACGCCCACTGGGACGCGAAGCACGAAGGCTACGACTGGGAAATTGAATGGCGCGACGGCCAGGCGAACACGCTCGACGGCACGCGTCATTGCTATGGCCATGCGTTCGTGCTGCTTGCTTGCGCGCACGCAGCCATGGCGGGCATCGACGAAGCGAAGCCGCTCATCGACGAGACTTTCGCGCTGATGGAGCGCCGCTTCTGGGACGCCGAAGCCGGTCTCTACGCCGACGAAGCCACGCCCGACTGGCAGTTGTCCGACTATCGCGGGCAGAACGCCAACATGCACGCGACCGAGGCGCTGCTCGCCGCGTATGAAGCCACCGGCCACGTGATTTATCTGGATCGCGCGGAGAAGATCGCGGGCAACATCACGCTGCGGCAGGCAAAGCTTTCGCACGGCCTCGTCTGGGAACACTTCAAGCGCGATTGGTCGGTGGACTGGCATTACAACGAATCCGACAGCTCGAACATTTTTCGTCCGTGGGGTTTTCAGCCGGGGCATCAGACCGAATGGGCGAAGCTGCTGCTGATCCTGGAGCGGCATCGCGCGCTGCCGTGGCTTGCGCCGCGCGCCATCGAATTGTTCGATGCAGGCTTCTGCCGCGCCTGGGACGATCGTCATGGCGGCCTCTATTACGGCTTCGGCCCCGACGACACCATCTGCGATCACGACAAGTACTTCTGGGTGCAGGCCGAAAGCTTCGCGGCGGCGGCGCTGCTCGGCGCGCGCACGGGCCGCGAGCGCTTCTGGGACAGCTACGACGAACTCTGGCGCTATAGCTGGGAACACTTCGTCGATCACGAGTACGGCGCGTGGTATCGCATCCTCACGTGCGACAACCGCAAGTACGGCGACGAGAAAAGTCCTGCCGGCAAGACCGACTATCACACCATGGGCGCGTGCTACGAAGTGCTGAACGCGCTCGGGTCCCATTCGACACAACGGTGACGCGCATGGCAACCGAGAAGACATCCGAGACCTTTCCGCAATTCGTTTCCGCAGGCGACATCCTCACGGACATGATCCGCACCGACGTGTCGAGCTGGCTTTCGCGTCCGGGCGGCGCGGGCTGGAACGTGGCGCGCGCGGTTGCGCGTCTCGGGTTGCCGACGGCGGCGGCCGGGTCGCTCGGCACCGATAATTTCTCCGACGATCTCTGGGACGCAAGCGTCGCCGCCGGCCTCGACATGCGTTTCCTGCAGCGCGTGGAACGTCCGCCGCTGCTCGCCATCGTCCACAAGACGCAGCCGCCCACTTACTACTTCATGGGCGAGAACGGCGCGGACCTCGCGTTCGATCCGTCGAAGCTGCCGCAAGGCTGGATGGAGCGCGTGAAGTGGGCGCATTTCGGCTGCATCAGCCTCGTGCGTCAACCGCTCGGCAACACGCTCGCCGCGCTCGCCGCGCAACTGCGTCAGCACGGCGTGAAGATCAGCTTCGATCCGAACTATCGCAACTTGATGGAGCACGGCTACGAGCCGACGCTGCGCAAGATGGCCGCCCTCGCCGATCTCATCAAGGTCTCCGACGAAGACCTGCACATGCTGTTCAAGGGCTTGTCCGAAGCGGACGCGCTCGCGCAAATCCGCGCGATGAACCCGCAAGCCACCGTGCTCGTCACGCGCGGTTCGGACGAAGCCACGCTTTATGCGGACGGCCAGGAATATCGCGCGCGGCCGCCGAGCGTCGAAGTGGCGGATACGGTCGGCGCCGGCGATGCGTCCATCGGCGGCTTGCTCTATAGCCTGATGGCGCGTCACGGCCAATGGCCCGATCACCTGAAGTTCGCGCTGGCGGCAGGCGCGGCGGCATGCCGGCATTCGGGCGGGCATTCGCCATCGCTCGAAGAAGTGGAGGAGCTGCTCCGGTAGCACGGCGTCATACGCGTTCCATGACCGCGTGCTAGCATGATTTCGTCCTTGCCGGAGGCGCTCATGGAAGACACGACGTACACGAAAGGCATCTATACCGCGACGATCGGCGTGCGCGCCATCGACGGGGACAAGTATCAGGGTCTCGTCTCACTCGAACGCGACGACGGCGAAGACACCGAGCCGACACTCTACGAAGTGGAAGCCGCATCGGAGAACGAGCACGAAGCGCTGGAAGAAGCGCGCGCGCTTGCGCATCGAATTCTCGGGGAAATCGAACTGTAGGAGCAGCGGCGCGCCGCTGCTTATCCTGATCGGGAGGGCATCATGCCGGAGCAGGTCTTCCTCTATGGCGTCTACGCAATCCACGTCAAGCCGCTCGAGTTGCAAGGCGCGCGCTGGGATGCGGAGTACGAAATCCGTCATAACGACAAACCCGTGCAAGCGTGGTCCACGGTCGGCGGCGACGGCCTTGCCGATTCCGCCGCCGCGGTCGAGCTTGCGCATCGACGCGCGGTAGCGGATATCGAAGCCGGTGCGGGAATTCCTAAGCCGCGCACCTTTCCCTAATCACATTCAATGCGCGGGCGGCGTGATCGCGCCGGTATGCGGCCGTAACGCGAGCCGCTCCGCTTCCCGATGATCGATCGCCGCCGCGCGTTCATGACTATCGCGCGCCACCGCCCGTTCGACATAATCGAAGAGCACGCCCTGCGGCGCGATCAGCTTCGCCATGAACGCAATCTGCAGCGTGCTCGCCGCGAGGATGTCGGCGGCGCTGAACTGTTCGCCGAGCAGCCACGGGCCTTCTTCGAGCGCGCCTTCGATGGCACGCTCCACGCGCGCCAGATCGCCCCAGCCGAAGCTCACCGTGTTGCCTTGTGCGCCGGTCATGCGTTCGGCCATCGCGGGTTCGAGACATGAACCGGTGAAGAACATCCACTGCAGAAAGCGGCCGCGCAACGGGTCGTGCGGCGAAGCGCCGAGCTTCGTTTCCGGATAGCGATCCGCGAGATACAGCAGCAGCGCGCCCGACTCCGCCACCTTGACGTCGCCGTCTTCCAGCGCGGGCAGTTTCGACATCGGATTGACGCGGCAGAACGCGGGCTCGTTCTGCACGCCCGCGCGGATGTTCACGAACTCGAGATCGTAGGGCACGCGCATTTCCTCGAGCATCCACAGCGCGCGAAAAGCGCGGGTCTTCGGCCAGTAATAGAGCTTCATCGGCATCCTTCTTGGGGCGATCGTCGGGCGTTCAGGTTAGACCCAAAGCATGCGCGATCCCGCTTCGGGTATACGTGAGCACACCGGCAATCGAGAAGATTCCGCTCGGTTATCTCGAAATTAATCCAATTACTTTCCGAGAGAGCGCGATAGTCGGGAAGTGCGCAAAAACTTTCCGCCTTCGACAGCGAAAAATGGAGACCTGCCCCGCGTACCTAAAAGAACGGAGACTCCATGAACGCGCGTGTTCCCGCTGATGCATTCGCCTCGCACTCTAAAGAACCGGCATTGTCGGGCTATCGACTGACCGACAACCTGAGCGCCACGAGCGGCCGCATCTTCCTCACCGGCACGCAGGCGCTCGTGCGGCTCGTCCTGATGCAGCGCGAACTCGACCGCGCGGCGAATCTCAACACGGCCGGTTTCGTGAGCGGCTATCGAGGCTCGCCGCTCGGCATGGTCGATCAGCAATTGTGGAAGGCGAAGAAACTGCTCGCGTCGCACGACGTGCGCTTTCTGCCCGCGATCAACGAGGAACTTGGCGGCACGGCGGTGCTCGGCACGCAGCGCGTTGAATCGGACCCGGAGCGCACCGTCGATGGCGTCTTCGCGATGTGGTACGGCAAAGGCCCTGGCGTGGACCGCGCGGGCGATGCGCTCAAGCACGGCAACGCCTACGGTTCTTCGCCGCATGGAGGCGTGCTCGTCGTCGCCGGCGACGATCACGGCTGCGTGTCTTCGTCGATGCCGCATCAGAGCGATCAGGCGATGATCGCGTGGCACATGCCGGTGGTGAATCCGTCGAACGTGGCCGACATGCTGGAGTTCGGTCTCTACGGCTGGGCGCTGTCGCGCTTTTCGGGCGCGTGGGTCGGCTTCAAGGCGATTTCGGAGACGGTCGAATCCGGCTCGACCGTCGATCTGGACGGCATCCGCCGTGACTGGCCAGCGCCGCAAGACTTCACGCCGCCGCCGGGCGGACTGCACAACCGCTGGCCCGATCTGCCGAGTCTCACCATCGAATCGCGCCTCGCCGCGAAGATAGAAGCGGCGCGGCACTTCGCGCGCGAAAACAGCATCGACAAATGGATTGCGCCGAGCCCGCGCGCGAACGTGGGAATCGTGACGTGCGGCAAGGCGCATCTCGATCTCATGGAAGCGCTGCGCCGCCTCGATCTCACCATCGCCGATCTGGATATGGCGGGCGTGCGTATCTACAAGGTCGGGCTCTCGTATCCGCTCGAAACGACGCGGCTCGAATCGTTCGTCGAAGGGCTCGCGGAAGTGCTCGTGATCGAGGAGAAAGGGCCGGTCATCGAGCAGCAGATCAAGGACCATCTCTACAACCGCGCGCAAGGTGCGCGTCCCGTCGTGATTGGCAAGACGGCGCAAGATGCCGCGCCGCTTCTGTCCGCGCTCGGCGAGTTGCGGCCCTCGCGCGTGCTGCCGGTGTTCGCGCAATGGCTCGCGCGTCACAAGCCCGCGCTCGATCGCCGCGACAAAGTGGTGGATCTCGTCGCGCCGCAAATTCTGTCCAATATCGCCGATGCCGTGAAGCGCACGCCCTACTTCTGCTCGGGCTGTCCGCACAACACGTCGACGAAGGTGCCCGAAGGGTCGGTGGCGCAGGCGGGCATCGGCTGTCACTTCATGGCTTCGTGGATGGAGCGCGACACGACCGGTCTCATTCAGATGGGCGGCGAAGGCGTCGATTGGGCTTCGCATTCCATGTTCACGAAAACGCCGCACGTGTTTCAGAACCTGGGCGACGGCACCTATTTCCACTCGGGCATTCTCGCGATTCGTCAAGCCGTGGCCGCGAAGGCGAACATCACGTACAAGATTCTCTATAACGACGCCGTCGCGATGACCGGCGGCCAGCCCGTCGATGGCAGCATTTCCGTGCCGCGAATCGCGCGGCAAGTGGAAGCCGAAGGCATTGCGCTGCTCGTCGTGGTCAGCGACGAGCCCGAAAAGTACGACGGCCACGAAGATCAGTTTCCGCGCGGCACGACGTTTCATCATCGCGACGAACTCGATGCCGTGCAGCGCCGTCTGCGCGACACGCCGGGCGTCACCGTGCTCATCTACGACCAGACCTGCGCCGCCGAAAAGCGCCGCCGCCGCAAGAAAGGCGAATTTCCCGATCCAGACAAGCGGCTCTTCATCAACGAAGCGGTGTGCGAAGGTTGCGGCGACTGCGGCGTGAAGTCGAACTGTCTATCGGTCGAACCGGTGGAAACGGAATTGGGAAGAAAGCGCCGCATCGATCAGTCGTCGTGCAACAAGGACTATTCGTGCGTGAATGGCTTCTGCCCGAGCTTCGTCACGCTCGAAGGCGCGAAGCTCAAGAAGGCGGAAGGCCACGCGTTCGATCCAGCCGAACTCGCGCGAAAGGTCGATTCCCTGCCCTTGCCGCAAGCGCATCTCGACGCTGCGCCCTATGACATCCTGGTCACGGGCGTAGGCGGCACGGGCGTGGTCACCGTGGGCGCGCTCATCAGCATGGCGGCGCATCTGGAAGGCAAGAGCGCGTCGGTGCTCGACTTCATGGGCTTCGCGCAGAAAGGCGGCTCGGTGCTGTCGTTCGTGCGCTTCGCCGCGACCGATGCGCTTCTGAACCAGGTGCGCATCGACACGCAACAGGCCGACTTGCTGCTCGCTTGCGACATGGTGGTGGGCGCGAGTCCCGAAGCCTTGCAAACGGTGCGGCACGACAGAACGAAGATCGTCGTGAACACGCACGCCATCGCCAACGCGAGCTTCGTGCAGAACCCCGAGGCGAATCTTCACGCGGATGCGCTCATCGACAAGATGCGGCACGCAGCCGGGCCCCATGCCGCCGACGCGCTCCGAAGCTGCGATGCACAGGCGCTCGCCACGCGCTTTCTCGGCGACACCATTGGCGCGAACATTCTGATGCTGGGCTTCGCGTGGCAGTTGGGGCTCGTGCCGTTGTCGCACGCGGCGCTCATGCGCGCGCTCGAACTGAACAACGTGGCGGTGGCCGCGAACAAGCTGGCCTTCGCCATCGGACGGCTCGCGGCGGCGGATGAGAGCGCGCTGGAAGCGCTGGCGGCATCGAAGGAAAACAAGCGTGTCGCGATGGCGGACATGCCCTTGCGCGAGCTGATCCGCGACCGCGAGGAACGGCTTCTCGCGTACGGCGGCGCGAAGTATGTCGCGCGTTATCGCAAGCTCGTCGAGGACGCATCGGGCGATGACGCCCTCACGCGCGCCGTCGCGGTCACGTTCTACAAGCTGCTCGCAGTGAAGGACGAGTACGAAGTCGCGCGCCTCTACACGGACCCGGCGTTTCGCGCCGCGCTCGCCGCGCAGTTCGAAGGCGCGGCCGGCGACGACTACACCGTGAAGTTCAATCTCGCGCCGCCCGCCATGTCACGCGCGTCGAAAAAGAAGGTGTTCGGTCAATGGATGTGGTCCGTGCTCGGCGGCTTGTCGAGCTTTCGCGCGCTGCGCGGCACGGTGCTCGATCCGTTCGGCAAGACGCTCGAACGGCGCATGGAGCGTCAACTCGCCAGCGATTACGAACTCACGATGCAACGCGCGCTCGCCAACCGCGATACGCACAACGCGCAAGACGTGTTGGCGCTTGCCGCGCTCTTTGAACGCGTGCGCGGCTACGGTCACGTGAAGCTCGCCAGCCTCGCGATGGTCAAGCGCGGCGAACGCGATATCGCGGCGCGCATCGGCATTGAAGCGGCGACGGGCGACGCGGTGCGCGCGTCCATCGAAACGATGAAGGGCGCATCGAGCCTGAAGGGAATTCCGGTCGTCGTGGCGAAATGATCGGGACGTGTGACGCCTCGGCTCTCAGACGAGCTCGTCGTCCGAGATCCAGTCGATGTCGCCGCACAGCACGCAGCGCTTGCCGTCGAGCCGCGTCTCCACCGACAACGTGACGCAAGGCATCGCCTCGTTGATCGACAGATACGGCTTCGTCACGTGCACGCGCTCCGGCTCGCCGAGCGCCGCCCGAAAATATGGTCGGCGCAGCCAGTTCGCGCCTTGCGCGTCGATCAGCGGGAGAAATCGTGCTTCGTGCGCCGCGCGGTCGGCGCGCAGCACGACATTGCGGCCCGCCTGGCGACCGTTGGCATCGAGCAGGAAGCAGCGGGCGGCGTTATCGAGCGCGAGGAAGTTCCAGCACACTTCGTCGAGCGGCTCGCCCGCCGCAAGCCGTTCCGCCGCGCGCTCGAAGGCACGCACGTAGGGTTGCAGCCGCGTCGCCACGCGCCGTTCGCGCGCCTCGGTCTGCAAGCGGTAGCGCTCGGTGAGTTCGCCGATGACGGTTTTCGCGTGGTCGCCATCCGCGAGACCCGGATGCGGCCGCGCGAAGAAGAAGCCCTGCACGAAGTCCGCGCCGCTCGCAAGCGCCAATTGCGCCTCGTGTTCGGTCTCGACGCCTTCTATCAGCACGAGCTTGCCCGCTTCGTGCAGCAAGGACACGATGCCCGAGAGCACCGCTTCCATGTTCTGCCGCTGCTTGATCGTGCGCGACGACGAAGGCGCGTGCACGTTCTGCCCGGCGTGCGACAGCATCACGCGATCTAGCTTCACGATATCCGGATCGAGTTGCCAGATGCGTTCGATGTTCGTATGTCCCGCGCCGAAGTCGTCCAGCGCAATGAGAAAGCCCTGATCGCGGAACTGCTGCACGGCGAGCGCGAGCCGTTCCATGTCTTCGGCGCTCTGCTCCAGCACTTCGAGCACGACGCGGCGCGGCTCGATATGCAGCCGCTTGAGGTTGGCCATCAACGCGGCGGCGTGATACGGCTCGGTCAGCGCGCCGGGATGCACGTTGAGAAAGAGCCATTCGGTCTGCGCGCCCAGCATCTTGAAGTTTTCCAGATGCAGCGCCTGCGCCAGCCGGTCGATCAGCATGGCTTCGCCAATACGCGATGCCTGCCCGAAAACATCGACCGGAGGAACCGGACGATCGAGCGAGTCATGCGCGCGCAACAAGCCTTCGTAGCCGACCGCGCGCATATGCGAAAGGCTGAAGACCGGCTGGAAGACGCTCGAGAGCGTCAGGTCGCCATGTTCGACGGAATAGCGGTCGAAGCCCGAGGTCACGCCCAGTTCGAAGCTACGCGTGGTGACCGTCGCCTTTTCCGGATTCGCGATCACCATGTCCGTGCCCTCCCGCAAAACGCCGAATCTCTTGCCTGGCCAAGCCTGACCAGTCCCGCCCCGGCCCCGTCCAATACCGATTTCATAGAACAGCCCTCGTTGATCTGCCGGGAGTCTTGCGTCCCCCGTGGCTGACGATAAAGCAAGCTCCATGCGAGCAATGCATGTGGATTTGTCGGCGTTTTAGGTGGAATGTGCACCGCTATCAGGCGATTTCGCGTGCATGCGCACCGCCGCGGTGCGAGCGTCGTATATCACCGTATATCAACCCTGACCGGCTCACGCGATAAACTTTCGCGTCGCCCGAGCAATGCTAGACGGCATCAAGGGCTTTCGCCTCTTTGCGTCGTGCAGTACCGCACATATGGAAATCGTCTTCACCGTACTCATTCTTCTGATGGTGGTCGCGCTGTCCGGCTTCGGACTGAGCCTGCTTCCGGTCAAGCTGCCACTGCCGCTGATCCAGATCGCCATCGGCGCGGTGCTGGCGTGGCACGGCTTCGGGCTTCACGTCACGTTCGATCCCGAACTCTTCATGCTGCTGTTCATTCCGCCGCTGCTTTTCGCGGATGGCTGGCGCATTCCGAAGCGCGAGCTCTACATGCAGCGCCGCGCGATACTCATGCTCGCGCTCGGCCTCGTGTTCATCACGGTCGGGCTGCTCGGCTACTTCCTGCACGCGATGATTCCCGAGATGCCGCTGCCCGTCGCGTTTGCGCTCGCGGCCGTACTTTCGCCGACGGATGCCGTCGCGCTGACGGGCATTGCCGGGCGCAATCGCATTCCGCCGAACCTCATGCATATCCTCGAAGGCGAAGCGCTGATGAACGACGCGTCCGGCCTCGTCGCGCTGAAGTTCGCCATCGCGGCGGCGCTCACCGGCGTGTTCTCCCTGCGCGACGCGACCATCAGCTTCTTCATCATCGCGGCGGGCGGGCTCGCCATCGGCGCGGCGATCAGTTGGGCGATCACGGAGATACCCGCGCGCATCCTCAAGTTTTCCGAGGACGACGACCCCGCGGCGGGCGTCATTCTCACCGTGCTGATTCCGTTCGCCGCCTACGTGATCGCCGAGCGCGCGGGTTGCTCGGGCATTCTGGCGGCGGTATCGGCGGGGATGATGATGAACATCCAGAGCCTGCGCGACAGCATTCCGAGCGCGGTGCGTATCCGCATGACGAGCACCTGGGCGATGATCGAGTTCGTCTTCAACGGAATGGTGTTCATTCTGCTCGGCCTGCAGTTGCCGCACGTGATCGGGCAGGCGCTGATCGAAGCGCATCACGATGGCGACGCTCAAGTGGGCCTTTTGATCGGCTATGTGCTTGCGACCGTTGTCGCGTTGTATGCGTTGCGCTTCGTGTGGGTGTATTGCCTGCGCTGGGTGGCGAGCCGCAACGCCGCGAAACAGGGCATTGGCGCGGCGCCCGGTTTCCGCACGCTCGCCATGACCACGATTGGCGGCGTGCGCGGCGCGGTCACACTCGCGGGCGTGCTCTCGCTGCCGGTCACGCTCGATAACGGCACGCCGCTCGCGGGTCGTGACGTGGCAATCTTCATCGCGTCGGCGGTGATCCTGGTGTCGCTAATCATTGCGGTCATCGGCTTGCCTATTCTCTTGCGCGGCACCGCGCGCATCGACAAGCCCTACGCGGCGGAGGAGCGCATGGCGCGGCGGCGCATCGCGCAGGCGGCGATACGCGCTATCGACGACACGCACGAGACGCTCATCGAGCAGATGGACGAAACGGCGGCGGCGCGCTGCACGGATTCATCCGCGCGTGTGATGGGCATTTACCGGCGCAGGCTGGAATCCCTCGGCGATGAGGAAGCGCCACGCGTGGCCGCGAAGAGAAGCGAAATGGTCGAGACACGGCTGCGCATGGCCGCGATGCGCGCCGAGCGGGCCGAGTTGTTCAGGTTGCGCGCCGCTCAGACGATCAACGACGAGACGTTGAACAAGCTCATCCGGGAGATCGATCTGGCGGAGACCGCGCTGGTGAATCGGAAGCGGGGGTTGTCGGCTTGAGAGCATGCTCTCTTGCCTGCGCGTGCGTTCCACCGGGCGCGCAGGCGCTTTGTCATCAAACCACGCCCGACCCACGCCGGCGCAGCAGCGCATACAGAATGATCGCGCCGAACGTCGCGGTGCCAATCCCGCCAAGCGCGAAACCGCCGAGTTTGAGCGTGAAGTCGCCCGCGCCGAGCACGAGCGTGACGGCCGCGACGATCAGATTGCGGTTATCCGAGAAGTCCACCTTGTTGACGACCCAGATGCGCGCGCCGGTCACCGCGATCAGCCCGAACACCACGATCGACACGCCGCCGAGCACCGGCCCCGGAATGGTTTGAATGACCGCGCCGAACTTCGGCGAGAAGCCGAGCACGATGGCGAACAATGCCGCGATGGCGAACACGAGTGTCGAATAAATCTTCGTGACGGCCATCACGCCGATGTTCTCCGCATAAGTCGTCACGCCCGTGCCGCCCGCGAAACCGGAGACGATGGTCGCCAGTCCGTCGCCGATGAACGCGCGTCCGATGTAACGGTCGAGACTCTGTCCCGTCATCGCGCCGACCGCCTTGATGTGGCCGAGGTTCTCGGCGACGAGAATGATCGCGATGGGCGCGAGCAGGGTCATCGCCTGCGGTTCGAACACGGGCGCGGTGAAGTGCGGCATGCCGAACCATGCGGCGTTCGCGACGATCGAGAAGTCGATCGGTTTGCCCATGCTCATGCCATTGGTCAGCACCGCGTAGATGATGTAGGCAATCGCCAGCCCGATCAGAATCAACAGGCGCTGCGCCATGCCGTGCGCGAACACGGCCACGCCGCCCACGCAAAGCACGGTGACGAGCGCCATCCACGAATCGAAATTGCTGGCGCTCACGCCTTTCACGGCGATAGGCGCGAGATTCAGTCCGATCACGCAGACAATCGCACCGGTGACGACGGGCGGCATCAGCGCTTCGATCCACTTCGTGCCGACCGCCGTGACGATTGCACCGATGATCGCGTAAGCCACGCCGCACGCCACGATGCCGCCGAGCGCAACGGGAATGTTCATGTTCGGGCCGTGGCCGCTGTAGCCCGTCACCGCGATGACGAGCCCGATGAACGCGAAGCTCGAACCGAGATAGCTAGGCACGCGTCCGCCGACCAGCACGAAGAAGAGCAGCGTGCCGATGCCCGACATGAAAATGCACAGATTGGGATCGAAGCCCATGAGAAGCGGCGCGAGCACGGTCGAGCCGAACATGGCGACGACGTGCTGAATGCCCATGGCGAACATCTGCGGCCAGGGCAGGCGCTCATCGGGGCCGACGACGCGGCCGCCTTGCGCATCCGGCTGGACGGGCCAGCGCGGGAAATAGGGATTGGACATGGGAAACAACTCCTTCTCGACATTGACGCCGTTTCGTGCGGCGCGGGTGTTCTGGAAACTGGCGCGAGTTTACGGAGTGGGATGCAGGGTGGCAAGCGAGGTGATATTACGGGAGGCTTGCGGCGATGAGCGCTTCGTACACATCGTTGCGAAAGGTGCATTGGCGCCAAGATTCATGCGCGGCCCGCTCGACCGCGACCGCACGATGAGCACCGAAACGCTAGCGCGTCCGCTGCTCGCCGTCGGCGACATTCGACGCTGGCCGCCATCGCAAGCGGCCAGCGCGAACCGAATTACCCGCGCCCGTCCAGTTCGAACACCGCGACCGCGCCCTTCAGTTGCTCGGCCTGATCGGCCATCGCGCCCGCAGCGGCCGCCGCTTGCTCGACCAACGCCGCGTTCTGCTGCGTCACCTGGTCCATTTGCGCCACCGCGCGATTCACCTGTTCGATGCCCGCGCTCTGCTCGTGCGAGGCCGCCGAAATCTGCGCCATGATGTCCGTCACGCGCTGCACGGCTTCCGTCACTTCGGCCATGGTCGAACCCGCGCGCTCGGCGATCGCCGCGCCGCTGTCCACCCGCGCCGTCGACGCTTCGATCAGTTCCTTGATCTCCTTCGCCGACATCGCGCTGCGTTGCGCAAGCGAACGCACTTCACCGGCGACGACCGCGAAACCGCGTCCTTCCTCGCCCGCGCGCGCCGCTTCGACAGCGGCATTCAGCGCCAGGATATTAGTCTGAAACGCGATGCCTTCGATCACCGCGATGATGTCCGTCATTCGCTTCGAGCCCGCCGCGAGTTCGCGCATGTTGTCCACCACTTCGCCGACGAGTTCGCTGCCGCGCGTCGAGACATCCGATGCGCCGCGCGCCAGGCCGCTGGCTTCATCGGCGTTGCTGGCGTTCTGACGCACGGTCGCAGTGAGCTGCTCCATGCTCGACGCGGTTTCTTCCAGCGACGCCGCCTGCTCTTCCGTGCGTTGCGACAAGTCGGTGTTGCCTTGTGCGATTTCACGCGATGCGAACAGAATCGATTCGCTCGAATGCCGGATGCCGCCGACGATCTCCGCCAGCTTCACGCTCATGTTGCCGAGGCTGTGAAGCATGCTGCTGTCGTCGCCCGGACGCGTTTGCACGCGCGCCGTCAGATCGCCTTCCGCGATACGGTTCGCAATTTGCGCCGCATAGCCCGGCTCGCCGCCGAGCTGCGCCGACAGCCGCCTGCCGATCAAGACCGCGAGCAAGCCGCCGGCCGCCATCGCGCCGAGCACGAGTGCGAGCATCACGACGCGCATCGTCTGGTATTCGGACGCCGCGTTGTTGCGTGCGCCGGTTGCGCGCTCACGCTTGAAGTCGGCGAGACGTTCGAGCGATGCGCGCGCTTTCTCGCTGGCATCGATCGCACGGGCGATGAGACCCATCTGATCGACGTCCGTCGGCATGGGTTTCGTGCCGATCTGCATATGCACGATGTCTTCCCATCCGGCGATAGCCTGCGCCGCCGAGTCGTAGAGCGCGCGGCCATCCGTCGTCGTCATCGTGGGGCGCAGGTTGTCGAGCGCCTGATGCATGCTTGCGAGCGAGGCGGTCATGCCCTCCTTGAGCTTCGCCTTGCCGGCATCGTCGGCGAAGGTGAGATTCGCGGCGGCGAGGTCGGTGTTCAGCTTGTGCTTGTTGGCTTCCTCGACCCAGTAAAGGCCGTCCATGTGTTTCGCGCCGATCTCGCCGATCAAGCTGTTCATCTTCGCCAGCGATACGACGCCGGTCACGCCCACGCATGCGGTAAATACAATCACCACCGCGAATGACAGCACGAGCTTGCCAAACACGGAAAGGCGGTCAAACCAGTTCATCGATGTCTCCTCTGTCGACCAGCGCTTCATCGACCGGCGTTCGAGCGTCGAGCTTTCCGCGCCGGTCCGTCTGGTCCCACGCCCCGCAGACGACGCCCACGGACGGCGTGGTGCGAACTCAGGTTCGCGCACAGAGAGCTTTACGGCGCGGGTTGCGGCCTTCTTGAGATCGAATGCGGAGAATACGGCGGATGAGATGTGAGGCGAAAGGCGGACGAAAACTGGCGTTGTCATGCAAGCGCTGGACGCTTGCGTTGCGCGTGCGCGCTCGCTGTCGTTCAGTGCTGCGCCGAGGATGCTCGCCGCCTTCAAGTTCCTGCTGAATCGCAGCTTTCTAGGAGTCTTCCTAGATTCGGAATAATCGTATATTTGGCCGCAACGAGTCGACGTATTCTTTCCCTGTGCGTATTCCCCTGTATATGCACGTAGTCGTTGTAACTCTCCGATTACCGCCCTCGTTCCCCCGGCTTGGGCGGTTCTTTTTTTATTGGCGCACGGGCTTCTTCGCCAGCTTCCGCTGCAACGTCCGCCGGTGCATGTTGAGCGCACGCGCCGTCGCCGAAATATTGCCGTTGTTCTCGGCCAGCGCCCGCTGAATGTGCTCCCACTCGAGCCGCGCCACGGAAAGCAAAGTCGGATTCTCAATCGCTTCTTCCGCCGTCTGCTCGCTCGCCTGTTCATGCAGCGCGGCAAGAATGGACTCGACGTTCGCGGGCTTCGCCAGATAATTGTCCGCACCGTCCTTTACCGCCTGAACCGCCGTCGCAATGCTCGCGTAACCCGTCAGCACGAGAATGCGCGCGTCCGGCTGCAAGTCGCGCAGCGGCGAGACAAGACGCAAACCGGAATCGTTGCCGAGGTGAAGATCGACCGTGATCTGGCCGAACTTGTGCTGATTGGCGAGCTTCAGCGCTTCGCTCGCGTCGTGCGCCTGATGCGCGGTGTAGCCGCGCCGAACCAGGCCGCGCGCGAGAATGCCCGAAAAAACCTCGTCGTCGTCGATGATCAGGAAATTCATGTCGCTCATGCTTCTTTCTCCAATGTTGGCCGGCGTCGTGCTCACGCCGCGCCGCTTGATTCGGTTCGTGCTTCATCGGCGGGCGATGCGCCGAAATTCGGCAGGCGCAAGATCGCGCGCGTGCCGCGTGGCTGATCCGCCGCGAGTTCTATCGATCCCTGCAGGCGCGCCGCCGCCGCGAACGCAAGGTATAGCCCGACGCCGTGGCCGCCCTGCGTGCTGTCCACTGGCGCGGCGCCCAGGCTCGAACGCAGCGCGGGCGGAATGCCCGGCCCGCGATCGCAGATATCGAAGCGCACCATCTGCACGCCTTCCACCTTTTCAGCCGATGCCTGCAAGGTCACGAGCTCGCTGCTCGCGCGCGCCGCGTTGTCCAGCAAGATCGTGAGAATCTGACCGATGGCAACGGAATCGTCGATGGACATGGACTCCGGCGTCTTGCCCGCGTGCTCGAACTTCACTTGCGGATGCCGCAGCCGCCATTGCTCGATGAAGCTCGCGAGCCATTCGCGAAGCGGCTGGCGATTCGACGGCCCCGTCGCGCGGCTGCGCAAGCGCGCGAGCGCCGAGGTGCACAGCGCCATCTGCTGTTCGAGCAATTCGAAGTCGGCCGCATACGGCGCGAGGTTGCGGTCGTGCGCGGCGGAATCGCGCAATTCCTCGCTCAGCATTGCAATGGTGGACAGCGGCGTGCCCATTTCGTGCGCAACGGTGGCCGCCTGCACGCCAAGCGCAACGGCGCGTTCGTCGCGCAGATGGCGTTGCTGGGCGTCGGCGAGCGCGGCGTCACGCACGCGCAGCGCCCGCGACATGCGCGCGACAAACCAGCCGATCAGCCCGACGCTCACCATGAAGTTCACCCACAGACCCGTGCGGAAGTAGTCGAACAGATTCGATGGATTCTCTATGTTGAGCGGCACGTAGTTGTAGCTCAGGAGCGCATAACAAGAGACCGCGAAGAGCGCGAGCCACGCGGTCATGGTCCACGGCAGAATGGCCGCGGAAATGGCCAGCGACGGCAGATACAAGGTGACGAACGGATTGGTCGAGCCGCCCGAGAGAAACAGAAGCGCGGAGAGCGCGCCTAAGTCGACCCACATCTGGCCGAAGAGTTCGACATTGGTTTCCGGCTGAGCCCGCGCCACGCGCAGCCACGTCAGCCCGTTGAAGAACATTTCGAGCGCGACGACGAGGAGCATGGCCGGCAAGGGCAGCTTCGCGCTGTAGAAAATCTGCACGACGGCGATGGTCGTCAACTGGCCGATGATCGCCAGCGAGCGAAGCCAGAAAAGGTGACCGAGGTTGACCCGTCCGGTATTGGTTATGCGATGCATCGGGTGATTGAGTGCGTGCGGTCCATGCGACATTATCCCGCTTGCGCCTATAGTGAAACCGAACGTGGCGCGATTTGTCGCACCCTGATATCAGCGTGACGCTTGGCCTATCTCCGCCGCCAGGCATGCGCGGCACAGGCAAGTCGAGTCCGGCCGCAAGCGTTCGCGCGGCAGCGCGGGCAAGGTTGCGCACCAGCACGTCGCAGCGCCGGCGAGCGCGCCGCAATGAAACGCCGCGCCGCAGCGCGTGCACCGTTGCGTCGCGTCGGAGCCTGATTGAAGCGATACGTTCATCATCGTGTCATCGACATTGATAAGCGATGATCGCATGCCCGGCCGCCATGCCGGAAAACGAGACGGCGCGCGGGGAAAAACGACCTGTCGTGTAGCGTCACTCCTGTACAATCCGCGTGTTTAAACGCTCCTCGCCTCATTTGCCGCCATGTCCGAGCTACCTGACCTCACGCAGATCGCGCCTACGCTGAAAGCCGAAATTCTGGCCGAGGCGCTGCCTTATATCCGTCAGTATCACGGCAAGACGGTCGTGATCAAATACGGCGGCAACGCAATGACCGAAGAGCGCCTCAAGCAAGGCTTCGCGCGCGACGTGATCCTCCTGAAGCTCGTCGGCATCAATCCGGTGATCGTGCACGGCGGCGGTCCGCAGATCGACCAGGCGCTCAAGAAGATCGGCAAGCAGGGCACCTTCATTCAGGGCATGCGCGTCACCGACGAAGAGACCATGGAAGTGGTCGAATGGGTGCTCGGCGGCGAGGTACAGCAGGACATCGTCACGCTCATCAACCATTTCGGCGGTCAGGCGGTCGGCTTGACCGGCAAGGACGGCGGGCTCATCCACGCACGCAAGCTGATGATGCCGGATCGCGATAATCCGGGCCAGTTCATCGACATCGGTCAGGTGGGCGAAGTGGAGTCCATCAACCCGGCGGTGGTGAAGGCGCTGCAGGACGACGCGTTCATTCCGGTCATCTCGCCTATCGGTTTCGGCGAAGACGGACTCTCCTACAACATCAACGCGGATCTGGTCGCGGGCAAGCTGGCGGTCGTCCTGAACGCCGAAAAGCTCGTGATGATGACCAACATTCCCGGCGTGATGGACAAGGAAGGCAATCTTCTCACCGATCTTTCCGCGCGCGAGATCGACGCCCTCTTCGCCGACGGCACCATCTCCGGTGGCATGTTGCCGAAAATTTCCTCCGCGCTGGATGCGGCGAAAAGCGGCGTGCGTTCGGTGCACATCATCGACGGGCGTATCGAGCATTCGGTGCTGCTCGAAATTCTGACCGAGCAGCCGTTCGGCACGATGATCCGCTCGCATTGAGCTTCGTCACTCTTCCTCCAACGCCCGCTGCGGTTTGCTCCGCGCGGGCGTTTTTATTTGCCGAACGTAATCGCGCATGAGTTCATCTCGCAGTGCTCGCCGCCGTCATGTCAAAACGCGCGGCCCAGTTTGGCTCTTCGATCTCGACAACACGCTGCATCACGCGTCGCACGAGATTTTTCCGGCGATCAATCGCGCGATGACGCAGTACATCATCGACCGGCTGGGCGTGGATATCGACGAAGCGAACCGGCTGCGCGTCGGCTACACGGTGCGATACGGCGCGACCTTGCTCGGACTCGTGCGGCATCACGGCATCGATCCCGCCGATTTCCTGCGCGAAGTCCACACCTTCCCCGATCTGCCGTCCATGCTGCGCGCCGAGCGCGGCCTGAAGCGCATCGTGCGCGCGCTGCCGGGCCGCAAGATCGTGCTCACCAACGGACCGACGCTCTACGCGCGCTCGGTGCTCGCGGAACTGGGTATCGGCAAGCTGTTCGAGCGCGTGATCGCCATCGAGGACATGCGCGACGGCGAACGCTGGCGCGCCAAGCCCGATGCGCCCATGCTTCGTCGCGCGATGCGCCGCGCGCACGTGCATCTGCAAGACGCGATTCTGGTGGAAGACACGCGCGGGCATCTGAAGCGTTACCGGCGGCTCGGCATTCGCACGGTGTGGATCGTCGGCCATTTACCGATGGCGCGCACGTCAAGTGGCGGCATTTCGCAGCGCTTGCCCGGCTCGGGCCGGCCGCATTACGTGGATCGCACCGTGCGTTCGTTGCGCGCGCTCACGCTCGGCATGCGCGGCGGCGGCTTTCGAGCGGCGAAAGCGACTACATCCTGAAGAGGCGCCGCGCGAGCATGTCTTCGAGGTCCGAGCGCTGATCGACGACGAGATGCACGTAGATGGTTTCGCCATCCACCTTGTAGATGACGCGGTTGGTGCCGCTCGCCACTTCGTAGTATCCCGTCATGCGGAAGTCGACCAGTTCGGGCGGCGTCGCGCCACGGCGCGGTGACGCTTCTATCTCGGCGATGGTGTCGGCCAGGCCGTCGCGCGTGGCCTTCCACGCCATCTTGCCGAACTTGTTGATGACGTAGCGTCTATAGTCGCGCAACTCCTGCTGCACCGGATCGAGAAAGACGGTTTTCACTTGACGCCTTCTTCCCTGTCGAGCCGTTCGAGTTCGCCGAAGAGGTCGATTGCGTCTATGCAATGCCCGGCCTCGATGTACTTCTGCCCCATCGCCAGAATCTTGAGCAAAGCCACGGTCTGATGCAGGTCTTCATAAGACTGCACGTCCTGCACGACCACCCGGCCTTCGCCGTTTTGCGTGATGAGCATGGGCTCGCGGCTCTCGACGACGTTGCGGATCATTTCGGCCGCGCGGCTCTTGAGATGGCTCAGCGGCCTCACACGACTCGGTTTCATTTCCGCTCCAGGGCCCACGCGCAGATTAGACAATATAGACACAAACTCGGGCCATATCCAGAACGCCCGGGCACCGCTATTGGCGGCTTTATTACGTTTTCCGCTATACTTCTTCGCTCAATCTGAATTCGAACACGCGCCGATTTGCTGACTCGATTGCGGGCGCGCGAACCTTCCCAAGCGGTATTGCCGGGAGGTTCAATACAAATGCGGCTAAAGAGGTCGTCAGCCGCGCCGTCAATCCACACGCGCATCGCCGACACCCGTTTAGCCGCTATTTCAAGGCGGAATGAATGGAATCAATCGGCATCGTCACTCCCCAAACCTTGCGCTTCACCGAGCCGCTTGTCATGCAAAGCGGCTCGACGCTCAACGACTACGAACTCGTCGTCGAAACCTACGGCGAACTCAACGCCGCTCGCTCGAACGCCGTGCTCGTTTGCCACGCGCTCAATGCGTCGCATCACGTGGCGGGCGTCTATGCCGACAACCCGAAAGACGTAGGCTGGTGGGACAACATGGTTGGTCCGGGCAAGCCGCTCGATACCGACCGCTTCTTCGTGATCGGCGTGAACAATCTCGGTTCGTGTTTCGGCTCGACCGGGCCGATGAGCATCGACCGCACAAGCGGTAAGCCCTACGGCAAGAGCTTTCCCGTCGTGACGGTGGAAGACTGGGTGCATGCGCAGGCGCGCGTGGCCGACCGCTTCGGCATTGAACGCTTCGCGGCGGTGATGGGCGGCAGTCTCGGCGGCATGCAGGCGCTTGCCTGGAGCACGATGTATCCGGAGCGGCTCGGGCATTGCATCGTGGTGGCATCGACGCCGAAGCTTTCGGCGCAGAACATCGCGTTCAACGAAACGGCGCGCTCGGCGATTCTCTCCGACCCCGACTTCCACGGCGGCGACTACTACGCACACGACGTGAAGCCGCGCCGCGGCTTGCGCGTGGCACGCATGATCGGCCATATCACCTATCTGTCGGATGACGACATGGCCGTGAAGTTCGGCCGCGCGCTGCGCCGTGCCGAAGGCGCGCTCGACGCGTACAACTTCAACTTCGACGTCGAGTTCGAAGTGGAGTCGTATCTGCGCTATCAGGCCGACAAGTTCGCCGAATACTTCGACGCCAACACGTACCTGCTCATCACGCGCGCGCTCGATTATTTCGATCCCGCCAAGGCCTTCGAAGGCGACCTGCGCCGCGCGCTCGCCAACACCACGGCGAAGTATCTGATCGCGAGCTTTACGACCGACTGGCGTTTCGCGCCCGCGCGTTCCCGCGAGATCGTCAAAGCGCTGCTCGACAACAAGCGCACCGTGAGCTACGCGGAGATCGACGCGCCGCACGGCCACGACGCCTTCCTGCTCGACGACGCGCGCTATCACAACCTGATGCGCGCCTATTACGAACGCATTGCCACGGAGATCGGCGCATGAACCAGCACACTCTCGATTCCCTCGCGCTGCGTTCGGACTTTCGCGCCATCGCGCGCTGGGTCGAACCGCGTTCCTCCGTGCTCGATCTCGGTTGTGGCGACGGTTCGCTGCTCTCGCTGCTCGGCGAAGAACTCGAAGTGCACGGTTACGGCATCGAAATCAACGACGCCGGCGTGCTCGCGTGCGCGCAAAAAGGCGTGAACGTGATCCAGCAGAATCTCGAAGACGGCCTGCGTCTTTTCGAAGACGACAGCTTCGATTTCGCCGTGCTTTCGCAGACGCTGCAGACCATTCATCAGACCGCGGCGATCTTGAGTGAAACCGTTCGCGTGGGTCGCGAATGCATTGTCTCGTTCCCCAACTTCGGGTACTGGCAGCATCGGCTCTCGGTTATTCAAGGGCGCATGCCGGTTTCGAAATCGCTGCCGTATCAATGGCATAACACGCCGAACGTGCGCGTTCTGACCATCAAGGACTTCGAGGCGCTCGCGCCCGAAGTGGGCATCGAGATACTGGACCGCGTGGTGCTGCACGACGGTCAAACGGTCCGTTGGGGCGCGAACTGGCGTGGTAGTCTTGCGGTCTATCGCGTGAAGCGCCGTTGAGTTCGAAATCGGCCCGTCACGCATCGAAACGCACCACCACGACGTATTACCCACATCGATATGCCCGAAACGCCACGCGAGGCGCCCGCTCTTACAGCTCACGAAGAAGATCCCGGCTTGCACGCGTTCCTCAACGCGCGCATCCTCATTTGCGTCTTTCTCGGCTTCACGTCCGGACTGCCGCTCTTCACGCTCTACAGCCTGTTGCAGGCGTGGCTCTCGACTGCGGGCGTCAACGTCAAGGAGATCGGCCTCTTCGCGCTGATCGGGCTTCCCTATACGTGGAAGTTCGTCTGGTCGCCGCTGATGGACCGCTTCATTCCGCGCTTTCCGGGCTGGCGTCCGGGCCGACGGCGCGGCTGGATGTTCGTCGCGCAAGTGCTCGTGATGGTGGCTATCGGCTCCTTCGGGTTCTTTTCGCCCGCGCAGAACCTGTGGGCGGTTGCGGCCATCGCCGCGCTCGTCGCGTTCTTCAGTGCGAGTCAGGATATCGTCATCGATGCGTACCGCCGCGAACTGCTCGCCGATACCGAGCAAGGTCTCGGCAACGCGGTTCATGTCAACGCGTACAAAGTGGCGGGGCTCGTGCCTGGCTCGCTTTCGCTGATTCTCACGAACGTTCTTCCGTGGAAGACCGTGTTTCTGATCACCGCCGCGTTCATGCTGCCGGGCCTCATCATGACGCTCGTGGTCAAGGAGCCGGCCATTCACGGCGCGCCACCCAAGACGTTGCGCGAGGCGATCGTCGAGCCGTTCCACGAGTTCATCACGCGCAATGGCTGGCAATCCGCGCTGCTGGTGCTGGGCTTCATCTTCCTCTACAAGCTCGGCGACACCATGGCGACCGCGCTTGCCACGAAGTTCTTCATCGACGTAGGCTTCACGCTCACGCAGATCGGCGTGATAGCGAAAGCGGTGGCGTTCTGGGCGAGCATCGCGGGTGGCTTGATCGGCGGTATCTGCCTCGTGAAGATCGGCATTGCGCGCGGACTCTGGGTCTTCGGCTTCTTGCAGATCATCGCGACGCTCGGCTTTGCGTGGCTCACGAAAATCGGGCCGTCGCCCGCCGCGCTCGCGGTGCTTTACGGCTTCGAAACGTTCGCGACGGGCCTCACGCTCGCCACATTCACGGCATATATCGCGAGCACGACCGATCCGCGCTACACCGCGACTCAGTTCGCGCTCTTCACGAGCCTCGCCGCCGTGCCACGGACTTTCGCGGCGGCGGGCAGCGGCTTTATCGTGAGTGAAACAGGATGGTTTCCGTACTTCATGGTGTGCGTCGCGCTGTCCATACCCGGCATGCTACTGTTGCCGAAGATCGCGCCATGGAGAACGCCACGATGACGGTATCGATGCCGGCCCGGCCCACGCTTGGCGCGCTCATCTGCGCGCTCATGCTGGCGACGCTCGCGCCCATGTCCGCGCGCGCGCAGGACGAAGAGCGCGCGCCGCCTTACACGGCGCCGAACAGCCAGATCCGCTTCGGCAACTCGGCGTTGTTCCGCAATCTGATTCCGCCCGCGACGCTCGAACAGCAGGCAAGCGATGAATATGCGCAGATCATTCACGACGCCGAGCGCAACAAGACACTGCTCGGCAATGACAATCCGCTCGTCAAACGCGTGCGCGATATCGCCACTCACGAGATTCCGTTCGCGCTCAAGTGGAATGACCGCGCGAAGAACTGGAAGTGGGAAATCAACGTCATCAAGTCGCCCGAAGTGCGCATGTACTGTTTGCCGGGCGGCAAGATCGTGGTGTATAGCGGGCTCATCGACAAGCTGCATCTGAACGACAACGAGATCGGCATGATGATCGGCCATGAGATCGCGCACGCGCTGCGCGAACATGCGCGCGAGCGGCTCGGGCGGCAGCAGGCGCAGCAGTTGTCGTCGGGTACCATGCCGCAGCTTTTCGGCTTTACCGATTACGGTTCGCAGCCGCTTGGCATCGGCGATCAGTTGCTGGCCATGAAATACGCCCCCGCCGACGAGACCGAAGCGGATGTCATCGGCAGCGAGATCGCTTCGCGCGCAGGTTACGATCCGCGCGCGGCCGTCACCTTGTGGAACAAGATCGATACCGCCACGCGACGCTCCGACAACGGTTTCATCTGGATGCATCCGTATGGGCCGGAGCGCCGGCAGGACTTGCTCAAGCGCCTGCCGGACATGATGCCGCTGTATGCCAAAGCGGTGGGAAAGAGCATCGATCAGTTGCCGAATTACGGCGGGTTGGGGCGGTTTAAGAAGGGCGGGCGTTAGCCTACTTCTTCCCAATCTTCCAGTTGTAATCGATAGTCAGCGGCGCGTGATCGCTGAATTTAATGTCGCGGAAAATGGAAGTCTTCTTGGCGGTCGCCGCGACTTCCTGCGTCGCGATTTGATAGTCGATACGCCACCCCACGTTCTTCGCGTACGCCTGCCCGCGATTGCTCCACCACGTGTATTGCTCGGCACGCTGGTCGAGCGTGCGAAAGACATCGACGTAACCGACATCGTCGAAAAGCTTCGTGAGCCACTCGCGCTCTTGCGGCAGACAACCCGAGTTCTTCTGGTTGCTCTTCCAGTTCTTGATGTCAATTTCCTTGTGCACGATATTCACGTCACCGCACACGATCACCTCACGCTCTTGCGAAAGCCCGGCGAGATGCGGCATGAATTCGTCCATGAAACGATACTTCGCCTGCTGCCGCTCTTCGCCGCTCGACCCGGACGGGACATACACCGACACCACGGACAGCTTGCCGAAACGCGCTTCCACGTAACGTCCTTCGGGATCGAACTCCGCACTGCCGAAGCCGATCACGACATCGTCCGGCTCGTGACGCGTGTACAAACCCGCGCCGCTATAACCCTTCTTCACCGCGTGCTGGAAATAACCCTTGAAACCGTGCGGCGCGAGAAACTCCGGCGTGAGATCGTCCTGCGAACACTTGATTTCCTGCACGCACACGACGTCCGATTTCTGCTCGCCAAACCAGTCGAAGAAACCTTTCTTGGCCGCCGAACGGATGCCATTCAGATTGGCGGTAATCACCCGAAACATACTTGTCCTCTTTCCTTGTTCATTCGACCTTCACGCCCTTGAGCGATTCCTTGGCGGCCGGAAATTCGAGTTTCATGCCTTGCATCGTGCGCAGCAAAAGCTCCGCGACCATCACGTTGCGATGCGGTTTCGAATCGCCGGGAATGATGTACCACGGCGCGTATTCGGTCGAGGTCGCGCCTAACGCCAGCTCATACGAGCGCTGATATTCGTCCCACAGCTTGCGCGCGTCGAGATCGGAGACATCGAACTTCCAGTGCTTGGTCGGATCGTCGATACGCGCTTGCAAGCGCTCGCGCTGCTCGTCCTTCGAGATATGCAGAAAGCATTTGACGATGGTCGTACCGCTATCCGCGAGCAACGCCTCGAACTCGCGAATATGCCGGTAACGGCGCTCGCATTCGTCATCGTCGATAGACTTCATCACCCGCGGCACGAGCACGTCTTCATAGTGGCTGCGATTGAAGACAGCGAACTCGCCGGCCATCGGCGCCTGCGCGTGCACGCGCCAGAGGAAATCGTGCGAGGCCTCGCGCTCGGAAGGCGCGCGAAACGGCACGATGCGCAAGCCGAGCGGATCGACGTCATGGAACACCGCGCGCACCGTACCGTCCTTGCCGCTCGTGTCCATGCCTTGCAGCACGAGCAGCACGCGCCGAAGACGCCGCGCGTGCAGCTTCTCCTGCAGGTCGTCGAGCTGCGCGCCGATTGCCGCGAGCCGGTCGCGGTCTTCGTCTTTCGAGCCGTTCGAAAACGGCTTGCCGGATGGATCGATCGAACTCAGATCGAAGGGCTTGACCTTCTTGTCGTCATCGAAATACGGGACGAGGAAGTCGTCCAGAGACGGTTTCTTTGCCATGTCGCCAACCTTTTGTTCTATCCCGAAACGCCAATGAAAACGGGCCGCTGCCAAGCTAGACGGCAACAGCCCGTTCGTCGTGCTACTTCCAGGCGACCGGCTCTCCGTCGACGCGGAGGAGTTCGCCCAAGTGCTCGCTCAGGATAGCTTTTTCTTCAGAAGCTCGTTTACCTGCTGCGGGTTTGCCTTGCCCTTGGTCGCCTTCATTGCCTGGCCGATCAGCGCGTTGAACGCCTTTTCCTTGCCCGCGCGGAATTCTTCCACCGATTTCTGGTTCGCCGCGAGCACCTCGTCGATGATCGCTTCGAGCGCGCCGGTATCGGAAATCTGCTTGAGCCCCTTCGCCTCGATGATGCGGTCCGCCGCGCCCACGTCGGTTGCCTTCTCGTCCCAGATCGCCTGGAAAATGTCCTTCGCGATCTTGTTGGAGATGGTGCCATCCGCAATGCGTTGCAGAAGCAGCGCGAGTTGTGCCGCCGCGACCGGCGACTCGCCGATGTCGAGCGATTCGCGGTTCAGTTGCGCGGAGACGTCGCCCATGAGCCAATTAGCGGCGATCTTCGCCTGCGCCGCGCCCGCCGCCTGCACGACGGCTTCGAAATATGAAGCCATTGCCTTCGACGACGTGAGCACGCCGGCGTCGTAAGGCGTCAAGCCGTACGTTTCGGCGAAACGCTTCTGCATGTCGGCTGGCAACTCCGGCAGTTCCGACTTCACGCGCGCCACCCAGCTTTCCTCGATAACCAGGGGCATCAAGTCCGGGTCTGGGAAATAGCGGTAGTCGTGCGCGTCTTCCTTGCTGCGCATGGAGCGCGTTTCGCGCTTGTCGGGATCGTAAAGACGCGTCTCTTGCACGACGGTGCCGCCGTCTTCGATCAGTTCGATCTGACGGCGTACTTCATATTGAATCGCTTCTTCGAGGAACCGGAACGAATTCAGGTTCTTGATCTCCGCGCGCGTGCCGAATTCCTTCTGGCCGACCAGGCGCACCGACACGTTGGCATCGCAACGGAACGAGCCTTCCTGCATGTTGCCGTCGCAGATGCCGAGCCACACGACGAGACCATGCAACGCCTTCGCATACGCAACCGCTTCCGCCGCGCTGCGCATTTCCGGCTCGGTGACGATCTCGAGCAGCGGCGTGCCCGCGCGATTCAAATCGATGCCCGTCATGCCCGCGAAGTCTTCGTGCAGCGACTTGCCCGCGTCTTCCTCGAGGTGAGCGCGCGTCAGATTGACGGTCTTCTCGTATGCTTCCTTGCCGGCCTTTTCATTGGCTGGAACCTGGATGGTGAGCTGGCCGCCCTGCACGACAGGAATCTCGTACTGGCTGATCTGATAGCCCTTCGGCAGATCCGGATAGAAGTAGTTCTTGCGCGCGAAGACGCTGCGCGGCGCGATATGAGCGCCGATCGACAAGCCGAAGCGAATCGCGCGTTCGACCGCGCCGCGATTCATCACGGGCAGCACGCCCGGCAACGCGAGATCGACGGGACAGGCTTGCGTGTTCGGCGCTGCGCCGAACTGCGTTGCCGCGCCCGAGAAAATCTTGGAAACGGTGGATAACTGCGCATGCGTTTCCAGACCGATGACGACTTCCCACTGCATGCTCATACTCCCGCTGCCGATGGTGCCTTGGCATGCCAGTCGGTCGCGCGCTGGAACGCGTCGGCGACCTGAAGCATCCGGGCTTCGTTGAAATAGTTGCCGACGATCTGCAGACCGACCGGCCGATTCGCATTCGGGCCTGCGCCGAAACCGCACGGCACGCTCATGCCGGGCAGACCCGCGAGGCTCACGGAGAGCGTGTAGATATCGGCGAGATACATCTGCACGGGATCGTCGGCCTTCTCGCCGAGATTCCACGCGACCGACGGCGCGACCGGTCCCATGATGACGTCGCACCGCTTGAACGCTTCCTGGAAATCGCGCGCGATGATGCGGCGAATCTTCTGCGCTTGAAGGTAATACGCGTCGTAGTAGCCATGCGACAACACGTACGTGCCAACCAGAATGCGCCGCTTCACTTCGGGACCGAAGCCTTCCGCGCGCGACTTCTTGTACATGTCGAGCAAGTCCGTGTAGTGCGCCGCGCGATGCCCGTAGCGCACGCCGTCGAAACGCGACAGATTCGACGAGGCCTCCGCCGGCGCGATGATGTAGTACACGGGAATGGAAAGCTCGGTCTTCGGCAACGATACTTCGACGAGCGTCGCGCCGAGCGCTTCGTATTGCTTCAACGCGGCGTCGATGGCGGCGCGCACGTCGTCGGCAAGGCCTGCGCCGAAGTACTCCTTCGGCATGCCGATACGCAATCCGGCGAGCGGCTTTTGCGCGTCGCCGCCGTTCCACGTCTGGCCGAGATGGCGCGTGTAGTCTTCGCTGTCGCGTTGCAGGCTGGTGGAGTCGCGTTCGTCGAAGCCACCCATTGCGTTGAGCAAGAGCGCGCAGTCCGCGGCGGTCTGAGCCATCGGCCCGCCCTGATCCAGCGACGACGCGAACGCGATCATGCCGTAACGCGACACGCGGCCGTAAGTCGGCTTGATACCGGTGATGCCGGTGAACGACGCGGGCTGGCGAATGGAGCCGCCCGTGTCGGTGCCGGTCGCGGCGGGCGCAAGACGCGCGGCGACGGCAGCGGCCGAGCCGCCCGACGAACCGCCCGGCACGGCCTTCAGGTCCCACGGATTTTTCACCGCGCCGAAGTACGAATTCTCGTTGGACGAGCCCATGGCGAACTCGTCCATGTTGGTCTTGCCGAGACAGACCATGCCCGCTTGCTTCAAGCGATCGACGACGGTGGCATCAAACGGGCTTGCGTAGTTTTCGAGCATGTGCGAACCGGCCGTGGATGCCCAGCCGCGCGTCACGAACACGTCCTTGTGCGCAATCGGCAAACCGGTGAGCGCGCCCGCCTTTCCTTCCGCGATGAGCGCGTCGGCGGCTTTAGCCTGAGCGAGCGTGAGGTCGCGGTCCATGCCGATGAAGGCGTTCAGATTCTTCGCGGCCTCGATGCGCTGCAGATACGACTGCGCCAGCTCGACCGCGGAGATTTCCTTGGAGTCGAGCGCGGCGCGCAGTTCGGTCAAACTTTTCTGATGCATTGCAGTTCCCTGATGAGCGCGGCGGTGAACGCCGCGCGGGAGTGTCGTTTCGGCGCTGGATACGCCCGACGCGTTACTTGTTCGATTGCGTTATTCGATGACCTTCGGCACCAGATACAGCCCGTCTTGAACGGCTGGCGCACTGCGCTGGAACTCTTCGCGCTCGACGCGCTCTGAAACTGCGTCGTCGCGCAGGCGCAGCGCGACTTCCTCGATCTGTTCGATCGGATGCGCAAGCGGTTCGATGCCGGAGGTATCCACGGCCTGCATCTGTTCGACGAGACCGAAGAAGTCATTCAGGCGCGCGAGCGTGGGTTCTGCCTCGTGTTCGGGCAACTCGAGCCGCGCGAGATGCGCGATACGTTTTACGTCGGTCAGGGTCAAAGACATGAAAATCACCGGAGATAAGCGTGGACTTCCCAATCTCGAAAACACACTGCGCCGCGATCGTTTGCGGCGCGCGTTGCGATCCTGGGAAAAGCGCTAAAAAGCAGACTGGCGACGGCAAAAAGTGCCATCCTTTTCCTATAGATACGCCCAAATTATAAGGTATCATTACACGTTCGACTCACATCTGGATTGACCTGCCAGCGGCTTTCTCCTTGAATCGTTAAATTGCGAGAAACGTTTACGCGACACGTCTCATCCTGCGGTAGATTTCCTCGCGGATTTGCACTTCACGGCGAACCTTCGCCGCCCCGGCAAACCGTTATTTTTTCCGCTGCCGTCCCCGGCGCTCATAGCGACGCACGGCCACCCAGCGAGACAGGATTTTTGAATGTTCGGTTTTTTGCGCAGCTACTTTTCCAACGACCTGGCGATTGACCTCGGCACCGCCAACACGCTGATCTACATGCGCGGCAAGGGCATCGTCCTCGACGAGCCATCGGTCGTTTCAATTCGCCAGGAAGGCGGCCCGAACGGCAAGAAGACCATTCAGGCAGTCGGCAAGGAAGCCAAACAGATGCTCGGCAAAGTGCCGGGCAACATCGAGGCCATCCGCCCGATGAAGGACGGCGTGATCGCCGACTTCACCGTTACCGAGCAGATGATCAAGCAGTTCATCAAGACTGCACATGAATCCCGCATGTTCTCGCCGTCGCCGCGCATCATCATCTGCGTGCCGTGCGGGTCCACGCAAGTCGAGCGCCGCGCCATCAAGGAAGCAGCGCACGGCGCGGGCGCCTCGCAGGTTTATCTCATTGAAGAACCCATGGCCGCTGCCATCGGCGCAGGTCTGCCGGTTTCGGAAGCCACGGGCTCCATGGTCGTCGACATCGGCGGCGGCACGACGGAAGTCGGCGTCATCTCGCTTGGCGGCATCGTGTACAAAGGCTCGGTGCGCGTTGGCGGCGACAAGTTCGATGAAGCCATCGTCAACTACATCCGTCGCAACTACGGCATGTTGATCGGCGAGCAAACGGCTGAAGCCATCAAGAAGGAAATCGGTTCGGCGTTCCCCGGCTCCGAAGTGAAGGAGATGGAAGTCAAGGGCCGCAATCTTTCCGAAGGCATTCCGCGCAGCTTCACCATTTCCAGCAACGAAATTCTCGAAGCGCTGACCGACCCGCTGAATCAGATCGTCTCGTCGGTGAAGATCGCGCTGGAACAAACTCCGCCGGAACTCGGCGCGGATATCGCCGAACGCGGCATGATGCTGACTGGCGGCGGCGCGCTGTTGCGCGATCTCGACCGTCTGCTCGCGGAAGAAACCGGCTTGCCGGTGCTAGTCGCGGAAGATCCGCTGACCTGCGTCGTGCGCGGTTCGGGCATGGCGCTCGAACGCATGGACAAGCTCGGCAGCATCTTCTCCTACGAGTGATACGGCCGTGACCTTCAGACTTTGCTGTTCCACGACCTCACGGTCTTCAACGCGCAGTCTGAACGCACCCGCGTAACGCGACGCGCACACGGCCCGGCTCATGTCCGGGCCGTTGTTGAAACAGCGTAGGGCAGGCTCAGCCGAAACCGGCAAACCTGCAGCATCGATCCACCCGCTCACGCCCTCGGCGCCGACCATGGAATACAGTCCGCCGCCACTTTTCAAGCAAGGCCCTTCCGCGCTCGCGCGACTGATCTTCTTTGTGGTGCTCGCCATCGCATTGCTCGTTTCGGATGCGCGGTTCAATACGCTGGAAATTGCGCGCGGCATGCTCGGCGCCGGCCTCTATCCGCTGCAACGCGCGGCGCTCGTGCCACGCGACATCTTCATGGGCGCGGCCGACCTCGCGGTTACGAGCGCCACCTTGCGCAGCGAGAACCGCAAGCTCTCCGACAAGAATCTGGACCTGTCCGTCAAGGCGGGCGATGCCTCTCAGCTTTCGGCTGAGAACGCGCATCTGCGTGCATTGCTGAATCTGCAATCGCGCGCGACGACGCAAACCACGCCCGTCGAAATCCAATACGACACGCGCGATCCTTTCACGCAGAAAGTCGTGATCGGCAAGGGTTCGCAGCAAAACATCCAGGATGGCGCGCCCGTCGTGACAGAAGACGGCGTGATCGGTCAGGTCACGCGCGTGTTTCCGTTGCAATCGGAAGTCACGCTGCTGACGGACAAGGATCAAGCGGTGCCGGTGCAGATCGCGCGCACGGGTTTGCGCAGCGTGATCTACGGCACGCCGAAAGGCGACACACTCGACCTGCGCTTCGTGCCGATCAGCGCCGACGTCCAAGCTGGCGACGAGCTCGTGACGAGCGGTCTCGATGGCATCTATCCGCCGGGACTCGCGGTGGCCAAAGTGTTGCGCGTCGACAAGCAGGCGGATACGGCATTCGCGCGCGTCGTCTGCGTGCCTATCGCCGCTGTTCGCGGCGCGCGTCAGTTGCTCGTGCTGCATTACAACGTGAACGTGCCGCCGAATCCGATCGAAGTCGAAGCCGCCGCCGCTGCAAAGGAAGCGAAAGAGAACAAGGGCAAGAAGAAGCCTACTGCGAAGGCCACGGTCTCCGCTGAAGGTGCAAGCGGCGCATCGGCGACGTCGGCCGCGTCGGCTGCCGCTCCGGTATCCGCTCCCGCTGCCGTGGAAAAGCCCGGCGCGAAACCTGCCGCGGCGAAAGCCGCCTCGGCCGCTACCGCCCGGCCATCGCAAAAAGCGCATATGCCTAAGCCCGCATCCGCGAGGGCCGCGCAATGAACCGCCCGCAATACATTCTTCAGCCGGTCAATCCGTACTTCATCACCTTCAGCCTCGCTGCAGCGTTTCTGCTGAATCTGGTGCCTTGGGGCCGGCTTATCGGCATACCGGATTTCGTCGCGCTCGTGCTGCTGTTTTGGAACGTCCATCAGCCGCGCAAGGTGGGCATGGGCATCGCGTTTCTGCTTGGGCTGTTGATGGACGTGCATAACGCGAATCTGCTCGGCGAACATGCGCTGGCTTATACCTTGTTGTCTTATGGCGCGATTACCATTCACAGGCGTGTCCTGTGGATGTCCCTGCCTGTACAAACCTTCGTCGTCGCGCCGCTTTTGGTGGGCGCGCATCTCGTGCCGTTCGTAATCCGCCTGATGACGGGCGCCGCGTTTCCCGGCTGGAGTTATCTCGTCAACGGATTTGTCGAAGCCGCGCTCTGGCCGGTCACGAGTTTTCTGCTGCTGATACCGCAACGACGCGCCGCCGATCCCGACGATACGCGCCCGATCTGAGCGCCACCGCGCGCGTGCCGCCCCCGATGCGAACGCGCGCGGACTACACTTGAATCGCGACCCACCGCGAAAGCTGCATGACCGAAATAAAGAACACCGAGCAACAGTTGTCCAGATTCCGCCTGCGCGTCGCGGCGGCGGGAATGTTCGTGTTCGTCTGCTTCGGTTTGATCGGCCTGCGTTTCCTCTATCTGCAGGTCTGGAACTTCAGCAAATACTCGTTGCAGGCAAACGAGAACCGCATCTCCGTGGCGCCGATCGTGCCGAACCGCGGCATCATCACCGATCGCAACGGCGTGGTGCTGGCGAAGAACTATTCCGCGTATACGCTCGAAATCACGCCGTCCAAGATCACCGCGTCGCTCGACGACACCATCGACGCACTCTCGCAAGTCATTCCTATCGATTCACGCGATCGCCGGCGTTTCAAGAAGCTGCTGGAAGACTCGAAGAACTTCGAAAGCCTGCCAATCCGCACGCGTCTCACCGACGACGAAGTCGCCAAGTTCACCGCGCAGCATTACCGCTTTCCAGGCGTCGAAGTGCGCGCGCGGCTCTTCCGGCAATATCCGCTCGGCATGACGGCCGCGCACGTCATCGGCTATATCGGGCGAATTTCGCAGCGCGATCAGGAGCGTATCGACGACGCGAGCGACGCCAACGACGAAGCCTCCGATCACTACGATCCGCGTCTCGACGCCAACAACTACAAGGGCACGGATTACGTCGGCAAGATCGGGGTCGAGCAGAGCTACGAAACCGAACTGCATGGTCTGACAGGTTTCGAGGAAGTCGAAGTCACGGCGGGCGGCCGCCCGGTCCGCACGATGTCGCGCACGCAGGCGACGCCCGGCAACAACCTCGTGCTGTCGCTCGATATCGGGCTGCAGCAGGTCGCCGAGCAAGCATTCGCGGGCAAGCGCGGCGCGCTCGTGGCAATCGAGCCATCGACGGGCGACGTGCTCGCGTTCGTGTCCGCGCCGAGCTTCGATCCGAATTCCTTCGTCGATGGTATCGATCAGCAGACGTGGGACGCGCTCAACAACTCGCCCGATCATCCGTTGCTGAATCGTCCGCTGCATGGCACGTATCCGCCGGGCTCGACCTATAAGCCGTTCATGGCGCTCGCCGCGCTCACGCTGCACAAGCGCACGCCCGGCTGGGGCTTTCAGGACCCCGGGTTCTTCACGTTCGGCGGTCACACGTTCCGCAACGACGTGCGCTCGGGTCAGGGCTGGGTGGACATGAATCGCGCGATCGTCGTGTCGAACGACACGTACTTCTACATGCTCGCGCGCGACCTCGGCGTGAACGCGATGGCCGGCTTCATGAAGCCGTGGGGATTCGGCCAAATTACCGGGATCGACATTTCGGGTGAGGCGCGCGGCATTCTTCCGTCGACGGAATGGAAGCGCAAGGCGTATCGCAAGCCGGAGCAGCAACGCTGGTACGAAGGCGAAACGATCAGCCTTGGCATCGGGCAGGGCTACAACTCGTTCACCATCCTGCAACTCGCGCACGCCACGGCGACGCTTGCCAATAACGGCGTCGTGATGAAGCCGCACCTGGTGCGCGACATCGAGAATCCGCTGACGAAGGCCATGCGCGTCGTAGTGCGCGACCCGAGCGACAAGATTCCCGTGCGCCAGCAAGACGTCGACTTCATCAAGCGCGCAATGGAAGGCGTCATCACGAACGGTACGGCCGCGAAGCTCTTCGTGGGCGCGCCTTATCAGGCAGCGGGCAAGACCGGAACCGCGCAGGTTTACTCGCTGCAGGGCGCGAACTATCACGGTCATGCGACGGCCGAGCATTTGCGCGACCACGCGTTGTTCATCGCGTTTGCGCCGGCCGAGCAGCCAAAGATCGCGCTTGCGCTGATCGTCGAAAACGGCGGCTGGGGCGCGGAATCGGCGGGGCCGGTCGCGCGCAAGGTGCTCGACTATTATCTGGTCGATCGTATGAAGCCTGGCGCCGAGGCGGCCGCGATCGAAGCCGCCGCATCCGCGACCACGGACGCCGGCCTACCGATGATCGGCGGCACGCAATCGCCCGTCGCGGCGGCGCTGCCGGCCTCGGTGGTGAACGCGTCGCCGGCGTTCTCGCCGCTGGCGGCGTCGAATCCGGCGGTGGCTCGGGCTGCATCGGCGCCGGCGTTGCCCGCATCATCGCCGAAAGCAGCGAACGCGCGCATCGCTTCGGCGCCAGCGGCGGCGTCTGCAGCACGGGCCGCGAACGCGCGCGTCGCTTCGGCGCCTGCCGCGGCGTTGCCCGCGTCCGCGCCGGGCCGCAAGCCCGCGCCGAACAAACGACCCGCCGAGCCCACGCCGACGATGGTTCGCAGTAACCCGAACGACGCCGTGCGCACGCTGGCGCCGTCCGGCGGTATCGACGAATAAAGGATGACCGGCATGCAACTCACCTTCGACAAGCACGTCTGGAAAGAGCACGCAAAGCGCATGTTCGCGGGCTTCGACAAGCCGCTCGCGCTGATCGTCTTCTTGTTGCTGTGCGTGGGAATCGTGACTCTGTATAGCGCGAGTATCGACATGCCGGGCCGCGTGGAAGACCAACTGCGCAACATCATGCTGACCTTCGGGCTGATGTGGGTGCTCGCCAATATCCCGCCGCAAACGCTGATGCGCTTCGCCGTCCCGCTATACACCGTCGGCGTGGCGCTGCTGATAGCGGTCGCGGCGTTCGGGCTCACGCGCAAGGGTGCAAAACGCTGGCTCAATGTCGGCGTGGTGATTCAGCCGTCGGAAATCATGAAGATAGCGATGCCGCTCATGCTCGCGTGGTATTACCAGCGGCGTGAAGGCAACATTCGCTGGTGGGATTACGTTGCCGGGTTCGTCATTCTGCTGCTGCCCGTTGCGCTGATCGCCAAGCAGCCGGACCTCGGGACGGCAGTGCTCGTGTTCGCGGCGGGGATGTTCGTCATCTATTTCGCCGGGCTCAGTTTCAAGCTGATCGTGCCGGTGCTCGCGGCGGCCGTGGTCGTCATCGCGTGCGTGGCGGTGTTCCAGAACCGCATCTGCCAGCCCGAAGTGAACTGGCCGATGATGCACGACTATCAAAAGCATCGTATCTGCACGCTGCTCGATCCGACTTCAGACCCGCTCGGCAAAGGCTTTCACACCATTCAGGCGGTGATTGCCATCGGCTCCGGCGGCACGCTCGGCAAGGGCTGGCTGAAGGGCACGCAGGCGCACCTGGAATTCATCCCCGAAAAGCACACGGACTTCATCTTCGCGGTGTTCGCCGAGGAATTCGGCCTTGCGGGCGGGCTCGTGCTGCTCTTTCTCTATATGGCGCTGATCGCGCGCGGTCTGTTCATCGCGGCAAACGGCGCCACCTTCTTCGGGCGATTATTGGCCGGTTCGCTCACGCTCGCGTTCTTCACCTACGCGTTCGTCAATATCGGCATGGTGAGCGGAATTCTGCCCGTGGTCGGCGTGCCGTTGCCGTTCATGAGTTACGGCGGGACGGCGCTCACCACGCTCGGCGTCGCTGTTGGACTCATCATGAGCGTCGCGCGACAGAAGCGATTGATGCAAGGCTAGCCTCAATCCCCGTGTCCCGAAAAAGCCGCAGCGTCATGTTCACTGCGGCTTTTGCTTTTCCAGCTCCGCGCTCAGTTGCAGGTACTTGAGCTTCGCCGCCGGATCGCCTTGCGCGGCCGCCGCCGCGTAATAAGCACGCGCGACGTTGAGATTGCGCTCGACGCCATCGCCGCCACGTTCGTAGAACGATCCCGCCACGTATTGCGCGGTCATGTCGCCGCCTTCCGCCGCCTTCTTGTACCAGGTGAATGCCTGCTCGTTGTCTCGCGTGGTGCCGCGTCCATCGAGGAACTGGTTGGCGAGCGCGAGTTCCGCCTGCACGTGTCCCTGACTCGCGGCGCGCAAGAACCAGCGATGCGCTTCCGCCGGGTCCTTGTCCACGAACTGGCCGTCGTCGTACATCTTGCCGTACACGAACTGCGCGTGAGACATGTTGGCGTCGGCGGCGCTACGCAACCACTTCTTGCCTTCGGGGACATTTGCGGGACCGCCTTCGCCGTTCAGCAGCATCATCGCGTAATTGAATTCGGCGAGGCGGCTGCCCTTTTGCGCGGCGCGACGGAACTGCGAACGCGCTGAGACGAGATTGCCCGCGTTGTAATCGGCGACGGCGTTTTGCGTCGCGAGGTCCGTCGGCTTTGGCATCGTCTGCGACTGCGCGTTGGCCGCGAACGCCGCGCCGAACATCAAACAGGCTGCAGCGATGCCGCCACGCCAAGCCGTGTTCATGCTCTTGCCTCCTGCAAAGCCTGGCGCGTCGCCTTCAGGAGCCACATGACGTCGGCGGCGAGCGCGATCAGGTTGATGCCGGCTTGCGCATATTGTCGCGCGCCAGCGACATCGATCGCGAAAATGCCGCTCGCGATGCCCGCGCGCTTCGCGGCTGCCGCAACCTTGTCGATGGCTGCCTGCACATCCGGGTGCTTCATGTCGCCGAGATGGCCGAGGCTTGCCGCGAGATCCGCGGGCCCGATGAAGAGGCAGTCTATGCCGGGCGTCGCCGCGATCTCGTCGACGGCTTCGAGCGCCGCCACCGATTCGATCTGCACGATGGTCGCGATCTGCGCGTTCGCGCCCGTCACGTAGTCGCGCCGCATGCCGTACGCAGCCGCGCGCACCATGCCCGCGACGCCGCGCAAGCCGTCGAGCTGGGCTTCGGTCGGATACTGCGTGAGCTGCACGATGCGCGCGGCATCCTCGGCCGATTGCACGTTGGGGAACATCAGCGTGCGCGCGCCCGCGTCCAGCACGCGCTTGACGAGCCAGCCATCCGAGAACGGCACGCGCACGATCGGCTCGCTCGGCAGATGCGCCGCCGCGATCGCGCGCAACTGATCGACGACGTCGCGGCTATCGTTCGGCGAGTGCTCCATGTCGATACACAGCCAGTCGAAGCCCGCGTGCGCGAGCGCTTCGGCGGCATCGGCGCTGCCGAGCGACAGCCACAGGCCGAAGAGCGCGCCGGGTTCGGCGAGACGTTGCTTGAGGGGATTCGTGAAGGTGCTCATAGCGCGGCTCCTGTAAGTTGGGCGCGCTTCGAGAAGCAGAAAAACGGCGGAAGGAATGACGGCATTACTCGCGCTCCGTTTGTGTCGCCGCGGAAGACGGGCGATTCAACGAGCGATGATACCGTGACGGCGACGCAGGCGTGGGCCGCGCCGCCGGATGCGTCAGGCGTGTTCCACGTCGGCCCAACAATTGGGCGTTTCGTACAAGCGAAGGCGCTTGAGCTTGAGATTGACGCCGTAATGCGCGTCGTAGACTTCCGCGAGAATCTTGAACGCGACCGCCGCCATATTCTCGACCGTCGGAATGCGGTCGAACACGACGGTCTTGTGATCGGCCATCGACTGCAAGAAATCGCGTACTTTCACGTCGCCTTCGTAGACGATGAAAGCGTGATCCCACTTGTTGACGAGATGCTCCATGGCGAGCGACTTCACATCCGCGAAGTCCATGACCATGCCGCGATCGGGCGCGCCTTCGACATCCACGAGATCGCCTTGCAGCGTGATTTCGAGCACGTAACGATGCCCGTGCAAATTGCGGCACTGACTGCGGTGATCGGGGATGCGGTGGCCCGCATCGAATTCGAGTTTTCGGGTAATCGTCTGCACGTCGGCGGGACCGTCTGTCAGGGAATGTTCAAATATTTATGCGTCTGCATCGACAGCCGCCACTTGGGATGCCGCTTGCACCAGTCGACCGCGAGCTTCGTGTTGATGTCGCGCGACGGGCCGTCCATTGGCTGGACGAGGAAGTACTCGAAATCGAGCTTTTCGTAATCGGCGAGGCGCTGGTTGTCCTGCGGCACGACGACCTTCAGCTCATGGCCCTTGGTCACAACGAGCGGTGCGTCGGCTTTCGGACTCACGCAAATCCAGTCGATGCTGTCGAGTACCGGCAGCGAGCCATTCGTTTCGATAGCCATTTCGAAGCCAGCGCCGTGAAGGGCATCGACGAAAGGCTGGTCGATTTGCAGCATCGGTTCGCCGCCCGTGCAGACGACGAACTTGTTCGCCTCGCCTTCGGGCCAGAGCGAGGCGATCATCGCGACGAGTTCGGCGGGCGTGCGGTATTTGCCGCCGTTCTCGCCATCGGTGCCGACGAAGTCGGTATCGCAGAACTGGCAGACGGCTTCAGCGCGATCCTGCTCGCGACCCGACCACAGATTGCAGCCGGCAAAGCGGCAAAACACGGCCGGACGCCCGGCGTTCGCGCCCTCGCCTTGCAACGTGTAGAAGATTTCCTTCACTGCGTACGTCATGACTGCTCTGTGATCAATTGAAGTTCAAACCGGCGCAATAGTGACTTGCTCGCCCGCGCGGTATGCCTCGTAACCGCGTTTGCGCAGCTTGCACGCCGGGCATTGGCCGCAGCCGAAGCCCCAGTCGTGTAGCTCGGCGCGCTCGCCTACATAGCACGTGTGCGTTTCGACGCGGATCAATTCGACGAGCGCGTCGCCGCCGAGCGTTTCAGCCAAACGCCACGTGTCGGCCTTGTCGAGCCACATCAGCGGCGTTTCAAGCGCGTAACGCGTCTCCATGCCGAGATTGAGCGCCACTTGCAGCGCTTTCATGGTGTCGTCACGGCAATCGGGATAGCCGGAGAAATCCGTCTCGCACATGCCGCCGACGAGAACTTTCAATCCGCGCCGATACGCCACCGCCGCCGCGATCGTCATGAACAACAGATTGCGTCCGGGCACGAAGGTGTTCGGCAGGCCGCTTGCGGTCGACTGAATCTCGATTTCGCGTGTCATCGCGGTATCGCTGATGGCGCCGAGAACCGATAGATCGATTGTGTGGTCTTCGCCGAGCCGCTCAGCCCAATGCGGAAAATCGCGCAGCACGGCGGCGCGAAAACCGTCACGACACTCGAGTTCGACGCGATGCCGCTGACCATAGTCGAAACCCAGCGTCTCGACGGTCTTATAGCGTTCGAGCGCCCAGGCAAGGCATGTAGCCGAGTCCTGTCCGCCGGAAAACAGCACGAGCGCGCTGTCCTTAGCGTCTGTACGAGTCACCGTGAAACTCCGTGTTTTGAGATTGGCCTACGGGCCATGTCGCCGGTCGGTAAGAGAGACATGCTTTTACCCCGACGTTTCAGTATAGGCCGACGACCCTTTCCCCACGTGCGGCGACTCTTTATGTCCCATATACGAAGGCGTCGCCAGAATTCGCACGCTTTTTACCGGCCGCGCCTGTAAGCCACAACGTCGAAAAACAAAAAGGACCTGCGGTCCGAGGACAGGCAAGTCCTTAATTCGATGCGGATTTTATCACGCAGCGCGATTGTTTGCCGATCGTTAGGCTGGCTGCGTCGAGCAAAGAGTTACCCAAAACGCTTCGAAGATTCAGCACGGATTATCGGTAAAGGCCGGCGATACGCACCGAATTCTGGTTGTTGGAGACATACCACCACGCGGCTGAAGGTCATTCTTCTTTAAGGAAATGCCGTCACTTGAATGAATCATCTTTTCCACACACGCGGTCGTGGATGACCTTCCGGTTATCCGTCGTAACTGCGTGCGACACACTCGAATTCGGAAATATATACTTATTGGCCAAAATGAAATCAGCAAAACTGTCTTTATAAGCTAAAGGTCCGCGCCGATGAGTCGTAATTCTAGGTAATCGTCCCGAAAGACGGTTTGCGTCAAGCAATAAGTTCCGCTTTACCAGAATTCGCGCCTGAAGGCGAATTCAACGCGCAAACGTTTAAACGCAGCAAGCGCGTGGCTTTTTCTTCGTGCCGGTCCATAGGTAATACGCCGCAATCGCTCCAGGCGCTCGAAACGCGTGGACGAACGGTGTGGGTCCGGCTGTCTGGCAGCGTCCGGCATCTGCCGTTGGACTGATCTGCCCACCCTTCGGGGCAATTTCATTCGGCATGCGAATGAACTCGCTCCCGGCACCCATCCGCAGGGTTAAGCGGGACGCAGGTCCGTAACCGATTTGCCGATTTATTTCCGGCGCTTTGGTCAACGCACTCATTTTCTGAGCCGACGCACAACACATCATTAGTAACGCTAACTAATAATATGAAGAATTCGACCCATACCCCTGCCCGTTTCGCCTTCACCGCTCCCAAGGCAAGTCTGATTGCCGCCACGATCGTCGCCAGCGTGCTGCTCACCGCGTGCGGCGGGGCCGGCAACGACGCCTTCGACCTCGCATCGACCGCGGAAGCCTCGAAGCGCAACACATCGGCATTCGTCGTGACGGCGCCGACGGTCAACGCAACCGCGACCGGCACCGTGACCGTGAAAGGCACGACCGGATCGAAATGGACCACGGTTTCTGTCGTCGACATGACGACGGGCAACAAGGTAGCGCGCGATGCCGTGCCCGCAAGCGGCGCATTCTCGACGACCGTCGATACCACGCGCCAGGTCAACGGCGTGCATACGTGGCAGATCACGGCGGCGAATGCATCGAACAGCGTGCGCTCGGTGCAAAACGTCAGCGTGACGGTGTCGAACACGAAGGCCACGCCGCCCGCCACGCCGACCACCACCAAGATCTTCTACGGCGCGAACGGCCACAATAACGAAGGCGGCGCATACGACATTTCCAGCCCCGCGCTGCAACTGTCGCAACTGCAGGATCTCGGCGTGAAGCTGTACCGCAACGAGGTCTATAGCCAGGCTGCGGCGACCAAGCTCGCGGGCATTGCGAAGACGATGGCGGCAGGCGGCGTGACCGTGTATCCGGTGATGCTGATGGGTATCGACTTCAACAGCGAAACCGATGCTTATAACGCAGGCTTCGCGCTCGGCCAGCAAACGGCCGCCGCGAACAAGTATCCGTACTATGAAGTCAGCAACGAACTCGAAGCGGACTGCCTCACAGGCAACGTGGATGGCGTCTATCCCCAGCACTTCGACAACAAGAAGTTCCAGCTTGCGCGTGGCGTGATCCGCGGCATGATCGCCGGCGTGAAGTCGGTGGATACGGCGGGCAAGATCATCATGGGCGGCGGCGCGTGGATGCACTACGGCTTCGACCAGATGCTCGCGGCCGGCACGCAGCCGGACGGCACGACGGGTCACCCGGTTGTGAGCTGGGACGTCACCGCATGGCACTGGTACTCGGACCAGGGCGACATCACGAACGCATGCGGCGGCACGGGCTGCCACGACATCCTCGCGACGCTGCAGGCAATGGGCAAGCCGATCTGGATCAACGAATTCGGCGTGCGTCCGAACATGGGCACGGATCAACAGATCGCGTCGTACCTCGTTGGCAACAAGATGATGGCGCAGTTCGTCTCGGTGGCGACGAAGTACAACATCCAGGCTATCCAGACGTACGAACTGTACGACGATCCGGCGGGCGGCGAAGGTGCTTACGGTCTGATCAAGAACGACGGCAAGACGGTGAAGGCGGCTTACACGGCATTCAAAAACTTCGTCACGGCAAACCCGAAGTAAAGATGTTCTTCCAAGCGGCTCGCAGTAGGGGCCGCAACAAGCAAAAAAAGCGGACAGGCAAATCAAACGCCTGTCCGCTTTTTCGCTTGTTTCGTGCAGATACCGAGCCTGACAAAGGCCCGCCGCAAAAGAAAAAGCCCGAGAGTGATGACACTCTCGGGCTTCTTAATTCTGGTGGCCTGGGACGGAATCGAACCATCGACACGCGGATTTTCAATCCGCTGCTCTACCAACTGAGCTACCGGGCCATCGGAGAAGTGAGACTATATCAGAGTGATGCACGAGGCTCAAGCCTTGAGCCGAATTTTTCTCCAATTCGACGCAATCGGCTCGATGCCGCGGGTCAAACGTCGTTCTTGTTCTTTCCGAGATCGACGCCCAATTGCTTGAGCTTGCGGTACAAGTGTGTACGTTCGAGCCCCGTCTTTTCGGCGACGCGCGTCATGCTGCCGTTCTCGCGCGCGAGGTGATATTCGAAGTACGCGCGCTCGAAAGCATCGCGGGCGTCGCGCAAGGGAATATCGAACGAGATCGATGCCGTCTGTCCCGCGTTCGGCGATGCCCCACCCGAAGCCACGTCGCCGGGTGTGGCGTTCAACGCCGACGCGCTCGGCAGCGCAGCGGCCACCGGCACGCCGGATGCCCCCGCGCTCGTCAGCGGCTTGGTCGATGACACGACCGCGGGCGCCGCGCTTCCATGCGCCAGACCCTGCTCGACCGCCTTAAGCAGTTTCTGCAACGCGATCGGCTTCTCGAGAAAATTGAGCGCGCCGATCTTCGTCGCTTCGACGGCCGTGTCGATGGTCGCGTGCCCCGACATCATGATGACCGGCATCGTGAGCTTGCCCTGCGCGGCCCACTCCTTCAGCAGCGTTACGCCGTCGGTGTCGGGCATCCAGATGTCGAGCAGCACGAGGTCGGGCGTCTGCTGCAAGCGGTAGTCGCGCGCGTGTTGCGCGTTCTCCGCCACGTCCACCACGTGGCCTTCGTCGCTCAGGATCTCGGAGAGCAGTTCCCGGATCCCCATTTCATCGTCTACTACCAGGATGGTCGCCATTTAAGCTGCCCTTGTCTGCACTGTTGCTTTTGTCGTTCCGTGATTCACTGCCGTGCCCGTTCCCCGCGTCGTCGCGCCGGGAGCGGCGGTATCGTCCGCGAGTTGAAGAAACAGAATCGATATCTGCGCGCCTTCGATGACATCCGCGTTCTTCGACCGATTGCGAATGTCGATCCGCGCGCCGTGCTCGTCGACGATCTTCTTCACCGTTGCAAGTCCTAGTCCCGTGCCCTTTGCTTTCGTCGTGACGTACGGCTCGAAAGCGCGTGACAAGATGCGCGCCGGGAAGCCCGAACCGTTGTCCGACACCGTGAGCCGTACCGCGACACGCGCATGGCCCGATGCGTCAGGCTCGCCATATTCTACTGTTCTCGTTTCGAGAAGCACGCGCGGCTCCGCGACATCGGCCACGGCGTCCTGCGCGTTCTGCAACAGGTTGTGAATCACCTGTCTTATCTGCGTGGCATCGCCGCGAATTACCGGGAGTTTCGTGAGGTCCACCTTGATCGCGCTCTTGCCTTCCTCGATGCCGTACAAGGTAAGCACTTCGGCGACCAATTCGTTCAATTGCAGATTACCGAGGACGGCCGGCGGCGTACGCGCATATTCGCGGAAATCGTCGACCATCTGCTTCATCGCCTGCACCTGATTGACGATGGTCGTCGATGCGCGCCTCAGCACTTCGGCGTCCGGCGCGGCAAGTTTGTCCGCGAGCTTCATTTGCAGACGTTCGGCGGAAAGCTGAATGGGCGTGAGCGGATTCTTGATCTCATGCGCAAGGCGCCGCGCCACTTCGCCCCAAGCCACGGAACGCTGCGCGGAGATCACGTCGGAGATATCGTCGAACACGACGACATAGCCGGTGGTTTCCGCGTCGTCGGAGTCGGCGTCGGTGGCGCTCAGCAACTGCGTGCCGCGCACGAGCAAGGTGAGCGGCTCGTTCTCGCCAGGCACCGTCACCGCGACTTGCTGCTGCCAGTGTCCGCGATCGCCAATGGGATGCCCGCTGCCGACAGCGGCGGCATCGCGTTCGGCGAAGGCTTTCTTGACCATCGCGCCGAACTCGCCGAGGGCATCGATCTGATCGAGCGGCTGATTCAGCAAGCCGATAAACCGCTGCCGGAAGATGCGTTCCGCGCCGCGATTGACAGTGGTGAGCCGAAACTGCCGGTCGAACACGAACACGCCCGCCGTGAGATTCGCGAGAATGCTTTCCAGATACGCCTTCGAATGCTCCAGCGCGATGCGGTTGTTTTCCACCGCCGCGCGCGCCTCGGAAAGCTGCCGCGTCATCGCGTTGAACGACTGCGTGAGAAAGCCGAGTTCATCGCGCGAATTGATCTCGCGTTTTGGCGTGTAGTCGCCTTCGGCCACCTCCTTCGTGCCTTGCGCGAGCAGGAACAGCGGTCGCGCGAGCTGATTGCCAAGCGCGAGCGCGAGCATCATCGCGATGAACGTGGCGAGAAAGAGCGCGAGCGTCAGCGTGCCGATATACATCTTGCGCAAGCCCGTGCGCCCCAGCCGCTTTTCCTGATATTCACGATACGCGCGCTGCACGGCATCCGCGTTGCGCGCGAGTTCCTGACTCACCGGCTGCTCGATCTGCAGGAAGCGATCGACGTGCTGAAACTCCGTGGTCGTCGTGGGATCGGGGATCTTCGTGATCACCCGCAATCGCAACGCGCCTTTCGGCCCGGTGGACGATGGATCGCCGTCGATCTCGCCTTCTATTGCGCCATATGGATGATCTTGCGCCTCCTTCAGCATCGAGCCGGTCGGCTCGTTCGTCGGCAACAGCGAATAGTAGTTGCCCGAGGCCTGCGCGATAGTGCGCAATCCCGACACGCGCTGCGTGCCGTTATTCGCGGACAGATCTTCGCGGTTGTACTGATCGCGCGGACGTTCAAACACGACCGCGTCCTGAATGTTGTATTGATCGCGCAACCGCAGGAGCGAAAGCGTGAGACTCGACTGATCCGCGCTAGCAAGCTGATCGCTCATTTGCCGGCCGCGCGCCTTGAAGTCGGCGAGCGATGTCTGCAACATGCCGCGCCCGAGCGTGAGACCCGACGTGAGCGCGGTCTCGACGTTCACGTCGAACCATGATTCGATACTGCGCGACACGAACTGATACGACACGACGTAGATGATCGCGCCCGGCAGCACGCCGACCAGCGCGAAGATCAACGCGAGCTTGGCCAGTAGCCGCGTGCCGAAGCGGCCCTGCCGCACGCGCGCCACGATGATCGCCGTGAGGCTGATCACGATCAGCATGAAGATGAGCGCAATCGCCACGTTCGCCGCGTAGAGCCAGCCGTAATAGCGGTCGAAGAATTCGGTATTGGCGCTGGCGAGCGCGAGCATCACGAGCAGCAGAACCGCCGTGACCGCCACTGTCGAGACCAGCAACCGGACGACGAGACTTTTCATGTCCGTGCGGCCGCGTCGAAATCTATTTCGCACGTTCTGCCGCCGTAAAAGTAAAACGCTTCCAGTCCGATGAGAGGTTCCAGTCGCGGTTGTTCACCGCGTCGATCTGGAACGGCTTGGGCATCAGCGCGATGTCGAGTTGCATGCGCACCGATGCGTTATAGGTTTCGCCGGGATGCACCTGATTGCGGTCGAAGACATGCCACGATGTCACGTGCTTGATCACCGCCATGGCTTCGTTGAGCGATGCAAAGCGCAATTGCAGGCCGCCGGTCGACACGCGATATTCATTGGTCAACGGCTGATAAGACAGCCGGATGCTCTGCGAAACATTCACCGGCTCCTCGTCGAACCAGTACCAGCGCGGCCGGGACAAGTTGAAGTCGATGGTGAAATAGAGCGGCACGCTGCGGTTCACGGCTTCTTCGAGGCTGCTGTTGAGGTCGAAGTCGAAATGGGCATCGAGATTCCAGCCGTTATTGTCCGACTGCAACGAAGCCCGCTGCACGGAAATGGTTTCGGCGAAGGCGAAATCCGCTGCCGCGAAATACAGGCAGAACGTCAGCGCGGTCCAGACGACGAGCGCGAGCCGAAGCGGAAAAAGGCGTTTGATCGTCACCGTTTCTGAAAGCGCGCGTAGAAGAATCCGTCGTGGTCCGCGCGGTAACTCGATGCAGCTTCCGCGTTCCCGTTCGATGGCTGGCCGGCCACTTGTTTACTGTCCCGTGACCCGTTTGCCGCGCCCGCGCCCGCACCGGCACGCGCCCTGGTCGGCAGCAACTGGCCCGGCGCGTCCAATCGTACCGCATCTTCATGCGTGCTTCCAAACCAGCGGGCCTGCTCTTCGCCTTCTTCGGGAAAGATCGAGCAAGTCACGTAGAGCAACTCGCCACCCTTGGCGACGAGCGGCCAGAGCGCCGTGAGAATGCGCCGCTGTTCTTCGACGAGCGTCGCGATGTCCGAGGGCCGCCGCAACCAGCGGATGTCCGGATGACGCCGCACGATGCCCGAGGCCGAACACGGCACGTCCGCGAGAATGCGATCGAACGGCGCGCCATCGAACCATTGCGAAGGATCGCCGGCATCGCCCACGCAAATCTCGGCGTGCAGCTTGAGGCGCGCGAGATTTTCGCCGATACGTCCCGCGCGAGTCGCATCGCTTTCCAGCGCGACGAGTTCGACATTCGCGAGTTCGAGGATATGACCGGTCTTGCCGCCAGGCGCGGCGCACGCGTCGAGCACGCGCATGCCGTCACGCGCGTCGAGCGCTTGTGCCGCGAGTTGCGCGCCCGCGTCCTGCACGGAGACGACGCCATCCGCGAAGCCCGGAATACGCTCGACCGGCATCGGTGTTTCAAGGCGCACCGCGTGCAGACCGGCGGCTTCCGCTTGGATATGTTCCTGCCGCAAGCGTTCGAGATAGGCATCGACGGTGGCGTGACGCGCGTTCACACGCAGCGTGAGCGGCGCCTGCACGTTGCCCGCATCGAGAATCTCTTGCCACGCGTCCGGCTGACCGCGCTTCACGGCGTCGATCCACCATTGCGGATAATTCCAGCGCGCGACTTCGCTCACACGCGCTTCTTCGAGGAGCGCATCGCGTTCGCGCAGAAAGCCGCGCAGCACGGCGTTGACGAGGCCCTTCGCGAAAGCAAACTCGCGGCGCGTGGCGATGGCGGTCACCGCCTGATCGACGACGGTGAACGGCGCGTAGGCCGCGTGCGCTTCGTCGTCGGTGAGCAGCGTGAACGCGCAGACCAGCACGTTGGCCACGTGCGGCGGCGGCGCCTTGCGGACGAGCTTATGCAAAAGCGCATCGGCAAGTGCGAGACGGCGCATCGCGCGATACGCAATGTCCTGAATCGCGCCACGTGCCGCCGGCTGTCTGCCCGCGGCGATAACCGTCTGCAAGGCGGCCGGCAACGCCGATCCCGCGCGCACGGCGCCGACCGCCTGCGCCGCGCCGTCGAGCGCGAACGCAAGGGAATCGGGAGCAAGATGCAGCGCGCTCAAATGAGTCGCTCCGCGCGCCGAGTGCGGCGCGGTGGAAAGTCGCCGGGAAGGCTTGTCGGTCATGTGTAAGGTCGTGCGACTTCGTGTGAACATCGATTCGAACGACGATTGTAACGTGCAAGGCTTCGTGGCCCGGTGCTTGCGCGTTTCGCACCACAAAAGGAAAAAGGCCGCGCCAGCGTGACTGGAACGGCCTTCGGTGTAACGCGTCGTGACGACGCCCCGGATTACATGCGCCCGGTGCGCGCCATTTCCATCAGGCGCGCGACGCGTTCTTCCGTCGCCGGGTGCGTCGAGAACCAGTTCGCGATGCTGCCGCCCGACAGCGGATTCATGATCATCATCTGCGCCGTGGCCGGGTGCGCTTCCGCCGTGGGGAACGGCACGCCGGACGCGTACGCGTGGATTTTCTCGAGCGCGCTGGCGAGCGCTTGTGGATCGCCGGAAATCTCCGCGCCGCCGCGATCCGCCTCGAATTCACGCGCGCGAGAAATGGCCATCTGGATCAACGCGCCCGCAATAGGCGCGAGGATAGCCACCGCGATGCTCGCAATCGGGTTCGACGGGCGCCCTTCGTCATCGCGGCCACCGAAGAACATGGCGAAGTTCGCGAGCGCGGAGATTGCACCGGCCATCGTCGCCGAAATGGTCGAGATGAGAATGTCGCGATGCTTCACGTGCGCCAGTTCGTGCGCCATCACGCCGCGCATTTCGCGCTCGGACAGCACGCGCAGGATGCCGGTGGTCGCCGCGACGGCCGCGTGTTCCGGATTGCGACCGGTTGCAAACGCGTTCGGCGCGTCTTCGTTGATGAGGTAGACACGCGGCATTGGCAACTGAGCGCGCGTGGCCAGGTCGCGCACCATGCGATAAAACTGCGGCGCAGTGGTTTCGTCGACCTCCTGCGCGTTGTACATGCGCAGGACCATCTTGTCCGAGAACCAATACGAAAAGAAATTCATGCCGAGCGCGACGACGAGCGCGAGCATCATGCCCTTCGACCCGCCGATCATCCCGCCGATCACGACGAAGAGGGCCGTGATCGCAGCCATCAGCATCGCGGTTTTGACCCAGTTGAACATGTCAGAAACTCCTATCCCTAATACGGTGCGCAATTTGCGCGATGGTCCCGGCCACACTGGCCAGGACGCTCATTGTAAGCAAATCGTTAGATAGGGGCGTCCGCGAAAAATTCAATCGGGTTGTTGCGTTCAGCGATGTGACGTCGCGAGCTTCAGTCCCAGGCCGACGAACGCCGTGCCCACACCCCGATCCAGCCACTTTTTCATCCCCGGTTTGCCCGAAAAACGTTCGGTGACGCTGCCCGCGATCCACGCAACGAAGCTGTTCCAGACCGTGCTCATGGCGATAAACACGAGTCCGAGTGTGAGAAACGCGAGCGTCTTGTGCTGGCTGTCCGCCGCGACGAATTGAGGAAAGAACGAGACGAAAAACAGCACGACTTTCGGATTCAGCACGTTCGTGACGAAGCCTTGCGCGAACAATTGATGCAGTGATTTTGGCGCGGCTTGCGCGCTGGTTCGGTCTGCGTGGGCGTCTACGGCCTTGTCGTGCTTCGTGAGAATGAGCCGCACGCCGAGATAAATCAGGTAGATCGCGCCAGCGATCTTGACGACGGTGAACGCCGTGGCCGACGCCGCGAGAATCGCCGTCAATCCGAATGCGCACGCGAGCGTATGAACGATGCAGCCCGCCGAGATGCCGAGCGCGGATACGATTCCCGCGCCGCGTCCCTGCGCGACGCTGCGCCCGACGATATAGGCGGTATCGGGGCCGGGCGTGACATTCAGCAGAAAGACGGCGACGAGAAAGAAGGCAAAACCGGTAATGCCGAGCATCGGAAACTCCAAGCGTGCGCGTGTTGAAGATTCACGATTCTAGCGCCGCGCGACGCATGCGTTACATGTCCGTCGCGCGTGCTTTGAGCCTGGGTCAAGCGTCCGGATCGGTTTCCAGCAGCGCGAAACGCTGACCTCGGGCAAGCGGCGCGCCCGCGAGAAACTCGCGCACGGGCAGGCGCTTGCCGCCGGGCTTTTGCAACTGCGTGAGCCTGAGCGCGCCCGTTCCGCAGGCCACGACAATTCCTTCCGCCGACACATCCACGACGGTGCCCGGATCGGCTTGCCACTCGCCGCTCACCGGCTGCGCGGACCAGATCTTGATCGCGACGCCATCGAGCGTGCCGAACGCGCCGGGGAACGGGTCGAACGCGCGCACCTGACGCGCAAGCGTTTCTGCCGGACGCCGCCAGTCGAGCGCGGCCTCGTTCTTGGCGATCTTCTGTGCGTAGGTCGTGCCGTCGTCAGGCTGCGGTGTCGATGGCAGCGCGCCGTCGCGTTCGAGGTCGCGGAGAGCCGCGACGATCAGATCCGCGCCAATTTTCGCGAGGCGGTCGTGCAGCGTGGCGGTGGTGTCGTCCGCGCCAATAGCCGTGCGGCCCTCGCGGATCATCGCGCCGGTGTCGAGGCCCGCGTCCATTTGCATGAGCGTAATGCCCGATTCGGCGTCGCCCGCTTCGATCGCGCGATGGATCGGCGCGGCGCCGCGCCAGCGCGGCAACAACGAAGCGTGGATGTTGATGGCGCCGCGCGGCGGAATGTCGAGCACTTCCTGCGGCAGGATGAGCCCGTAAGCGGCGACAACCATCACGTCGTGCGGCGTGGCGCGCAGCAACTCGATGGCATCGGCGGCTTCTTGCGGATACTTCCCCGCGCGCCTGAGCGACGTGGGCTGCGCGACCGTTAGCCCGTGTTCGACGGCAAAACGCTTGACGGGGCTGGCGGTCAGCTTCATGCCACGGCCAGCGGGCCGGTCGGGCTGGGTCAGAACCAGCGGCACGGGAAATCCGGCCGCGTGGATAGCCGCGAGCGCGGCGGCGGCAAATTCCGGCGTACCGGCGAAAACGACACGCAGCGATTGAGTCATCGATTGTTACTACCTTTGAGACAACATAAAGCGCTTTACAGCGCCTTTTCGAGCTTCTTCATCTTGCCGCGAATGCGCGTCTGCTTGAGCGTCGAGAGATATTCGACGAACACGTGACCCGCCAGATGATCCATTTCATGCTGGATGCACACGGCAAGCAGGCCATCGCAGTCCAGTTCGTAGCTTTCGCCTTTCTCGTTGAGCGCCTTCACGCGCACCTTGTCCGGCCGTTCGACGAAGTCGTAGATGCCCGGCACCGAGAGGCAGCCTTCTTCCCACTCTTTCTTGACTTCGCTTGCCCAGACGATCTCCGGGTTGATGAATACGAGCAGTTCGTCGTGCGCATCCGATACGTCGATGACGATTACCCGCTCATGGACGTCCACCTGAGTCGCGGCGAGGCCGACGCCGGGTGCCGCGTACATGGTTTCGGCCATGTCGGCGACGAGCTTGCGAATGCGGTCGTCCACGACGGCGACGGGCTTCGCCACCTTGTGCAGCCGCTTGTCCGGGTAGTTCAGTATCTTGAGCAGAGCCATGATTCGGATTATCTACGCGCGCCGCGACGCGTGTGAAGTCGGCCATTCGGCCAGGTTGCGGGTGGGTGGCGGCATGCCGAAGATATGCAGGTGAATCCGCTGGATTCAACGCCGCCGGCAAGCGGCCAACCGGCGTCGCTCGGCCTGAACACACGGGCGGGCGACACTTCTTAATTACGTTCCGGGACCAAAAATCTTAACATGACGACCGCCTTACCGCCGACCGAGCCTCAACCGGAAGCGCTCACCACGGACCTCGACGAACTTTCCGCCTGGCTGCGGCTCACGCATGCAAAGGGACTGCGTCCCGCCGCCCTGCGCGCGCTCTTGAGCGCGTTTGGCGGACCGAAGGACGTTTTAGCCGAAAGTTTCGCCTCGCTCGCCGAAGTCACCAACACCGATGCCGCGACCGCCGCGCTCGCGCCGCCCGCCGAAGTCGAAGGCGTGCCATTCGGCAACTATATTGAACGCGTGCTGGAATGGGCCGCCGAACCCGGCAATCACATTCTTACTTTCGCCGATACCGCGTATCCGCAAGCGCTCCTCACCATGCCCGATCCGCCCGCGCTCTTGTACGCGAAAGGGCGAACCGACTTGCTGCAAGCGCGCGCGGTGGCGATCGTCGGCAGCCGGAACGCCACGCCGCAAGGACTCGAAGACGCGCGCCGGTTCGCGCGCGCGCTCTCGGACGCCGGGCTTGCCGTCGCGTCGGGGCTCGCGCTCGGCATCGACGGCGCGGCGCATCGGGGCGCGCTGGACGGCGCCACAGGCACGATCGCCGTCATCGGGACGGGCGCGGATCTCGTGTATCCGTCGCTGCATCATCAGCTCGCGCATGAAATCGCCCGCGATGGCGTGATCGTGTCCGAATGGCCGCTCGGCACGCCCGCGCGCTCCGCCAACTTTCCGCAGCGCAACCGGCTCATCGCGGGCCTGGTGCAGGGCGTTTTGATCGTCGAGGCGGCAATGCGCTCCGGCTCGCTCATCACCGCGCGGCTTGCCAACGAAATGGGCCGCGATGTTTTCGCCATGCCCGGTTCGATCCACGCGCCGCTGTCGCAGGGTTGTCATCGCATCATCAAGCAGGGCGCGAAGCTTGTGGAAACGCCGGAAGACGTGCTGGAGGAATTCGGCTTTCCCGCCACACCTCGCAAAAAGCGCGGCAAGGCACCGGCTCCGGCAAACGCCTCGTGGGCTTCGGCGCGTCTGCCCGGCAAACCCGAGACCGACGAAGCCGCCCGCGTGCTCGCCGCGCTCGGCCATGCACCCGCGACGCTTGAAAATCTCGCTGCCCGCACCGATCTCGACGGAGCCGCGCTGCAAAGCGCTCTGCTGCAACTCGAATTATCGGGCTTGATCGCGGCCTTGCCGGGCGGACGCGTGACGGCGCTCGAACGCTCGTGAAGTGGCGTCGTGCTACATTCGCGAAAAATGAGTACGACGCCAAACCCCAGACGAAAGGACGCGAGAAACGCCATGTCCGCGCTGAATCTCGATACCGATGCCGATGAGATCGCCGAGCGCATCGCCGTGCCCGGCACCTTGTTCGTCGCCTGTCTGTGCGCCGAATGGTGCGGAACCTGCCGTGAATATCGCGACGGTTTCGACAAACTGGCGGCGGCGCACCCGGAAATCTGCTTCGCATGGATCGATATCGAAAATCACGCGGACCGTTTCGATGACCTCGATGTCGAGAATTTCCCGACCATTCTCATCGAGGACTCGGTGACGACCCGCTTCTTCGGCACCGTGTTGCCGCAGGCTTCCATCGTCGAACGCATGCTGGTCGATCTGACCGCGCTGCCGAACATGGCGGGCGCGCCGAAACTGCGCCCGGCGCTTGCCACGGCGTAGAAAAGTGCGTGCGCGCGGCGTCGCGAAACGAAGTTCGCGGAACTATACGGCGAGCGTCGCAATTCGTGCTTCGGCGCGCATCGAACAAAGCCTGTGCTATAAAGCGGCGTTAATGCAGTCCAAATCGGACCGCTGCCAAATACCTACTATATTGAGTCATGTCCAAAGCCCTGATCATCGCTGAGAAGCCTTCCGTCGCGAACGACATCGCGCGCGCGCTGGGCGGCTTCACGAAACATGACGAGTATTACGAGAGCGACGACTACGTGCTCTCGTCCGCGGTCGGCCATTTGCTCGAAATCGCGGCCCCGGAGGAATACGACGTCAAGCGCGGGAAGTGGAGCTTCGCCAATCTGCCGGTCATTCCGCCGCATTTCGACCTGAATCCCATCGCGAAAAGCGAATCACGGCTGAAGGTTCTAACGAAGCTGCTCAAGCGCAAGGATGTCGACCGGCTCATCAACGCCTGCGACGCGGGGCGTGAAGGCGAACTGATCTTCCGTCTGATTGCGCAGCACGCGAAGGCGAAGCAGCCGGTCCAGCGCCTGTGGCTGCAGTCGATGACGCCCGCCGCCATCCGCGACGGATTTGCGCATCTGCGTAGCGACGCCGACATGCAACCGCTCGCCGATGCCGCCCGTTGCCGCTCGGAAGCGGACTGGCTCGTTGGCATCAACGGCACGCGCGCGATGACCGCGTTCAACAGCAAAGGCGGCGGTTTCTTCCTGACCACCGTGGGCCGCGTTCAGACGCCAACGTTGTCTATCGTCGTGGAACGCGAGGAAAAGATTCGCCGCTTCGTGGCGCGCGACTATTGGGAAGTGCGCGCCGAATTCGTTGCGGCGAAGGGCATTTACGAAGGCCGCTGGTTCGACCCGAAATTCAAGCGCGTCGAGAACGATCCCGAACAGCGCGACTCGCGTCTGTGGAGTCTCGCCGCGGCCGAGTCCGTGGTGGCGGCTTGTCGCGACAAGACCGGCACCGTGACGGAAGAATCGAAGCCGTCCACGCAAATGTCGCCGCTGCTCTTCGACCTGACGAGTCTTCAGCGCGAAGCCAACAGCCGCTTCGGCTTTTCGGCGAAGAACACGCTCGGCCTCGCGCAAGCGCTGTATGAAAAGCACAAGGTCCTGACCTACCCGCGTACCGATGCACGCGCGCTGCCGGAAGACTATCTCGGCACGGTCAAGGACACGCTGACCATGCTCAAGGACAGCAACAACTATCTGCCGTTCGCGAAGCAAGTGCTCGACAAGGGCTGGGTGAAGCCGAACAAGCGCATCTTCGACAACTCGAAGATCAGCGATCACTTTGCCATCATCCCCACGCTTCTGGCGCCCAAGGCGTTGTCCGAGCCCGAGCAGAAGCTGTATGACCTCGTGGTCAAGCGCTTCCTCGCCGTGTTCTTCCCGGCGGCGGAATATCTGGTGACGACGCGGATCACCGAAGTCTCGGGGCATCACTTCAAGACCGAGGGCAAGGTGCTCGTCGAGCCGGGCTGGCTGCAGGTCTACGGTCGCGAAGCGGCGGGCGAGGAAGGCAATCTCGTGCCGGTGCAGAAAAACGAACAGGTCGATGTCGACAAGGTCGCCGCTCACGGTCTCGTCACCAAGCCGCCCGCGCGCTACAACGAAGCGTCGTTGCTCTCAGCCATGGAAGGCGCGGGCAAGCTCGTCGAAGACGAAGAGTTGCGCGAAGCGATGGCTGCGAAAGGGCTCGGCACGCCGGCCACGCGCGCGGCGATCATCGAAGGTCTGTTGGGCGAGAAGTACATGGTGCGCGAAGGCCGCGAACTGATTCCGACTGCCAAGGCATTTCAGTTGATGACGCTTCTGCGCGGTCTGGGCGTCGAGGAACTGACGGCGCCGGAACTGACCGGCGAGTGGGAGCACAAACTGTCGCAGATGGAGCGCGGCAATTTGCATCGCGATGCGTTCATGCAGGAAATCGCCCGCATGACGCAGACCATCGTCAAGCGCGCGAAGGAGTACGACTCCGACACGATCCCAGGCGACTACGCCACGCTCGAAACGCCGTGTCCGCACTGCGAGTCGCAGGTGAAGGAGAACTATCGCCGCTTCGCGTGTACCAAGTGCGAATTTTCCATCTCGAAGATTCCGGGCGGACGTCAGTTCGAGATTCCTGAAGTCGAGGAGTTGTTGCGCGAGAAAACCATCGGACCGCTGTCGGGTTTCCGCAGCAAGATGGGCCGTCCGTTCTCGGCCATCCTAAAGCTCGCTTTCGACGACGAGATCAAGAACTTCAAGCTGGAGTTCGATTTCGGTCAGGACAACGGCGGCGAAGACGGAGAACCGCCCGACTTTTCCGAGCAGACGCCGGTCGGCGCGTGCCCGAAGTGCCAGTCGCGCGTGTACGAGCACGGCATGAGCTACGTCTGCGAGAACTACGTCGCGAATCCGAAGACCTGCGACTTCCGCTCGGGCAAGGTCATCCTGCAGCAGGAAATCGCGCGTGAGCAGATGGAGAAGCTGCTGAACGAAGGACGCACCGACTTGCTGACCAACTTCAAGTCATCGCGCACGGGCCGCAACTTCAAGGCGTTTCTCGTCAAGCAGCCGGACGGCAAGATCGGCTTCGAATTCGAGAAGAAGGAAGCCAAACCCGGCGCGAAGACGGCAGCGAAGCGCGGCGCGGCAACGGAAGCGCCAGCCGATAACGGCGACGAAGGCGATAGCGATGTCGCCGTAGCCGCCAAGACGACGCGCGCCAAGCCCGCGACCAAGACGGTCGCGGCGAAGAAAGCGCCTGCGAAGAAAGCCGCGGTGAAAAAGACCGCTGCGCGCAAGACGAGCTAGCTTTAGCTCGCGTCGAAAAGAAAAAGCCCCGCGAAGCAATTTGCGGGGCTTTTTGTCATTGGCGGCGCAGCCGTGTTCAGTATGGCGACGCCGCCGGCAAGCGGCCACGCGGACGCGTCGGCTTGGCCAGCTTTGGGCCGAGTTCACTCTGATTCGAACGCGAACGCGACGCCACTTCCTCTTCGGCGCGCCCGTAGTGCGGCGGCGGCGCAGTCGATACCGCGGGCCGGCCCATGCCATCGCGAATCCACTGTTCGCCGAGCTGATGATTCGGCGTCTGGCTGAAATACTCGACGAGGTGATCGATAAACGTGCGCACCTTCGCCGGCAGATGCCGACGGCTCGGATAAGCCACGTTGATCTCCACTTGCGGCAACTGGAAGTCGCCGAGCAGGCGTACGAGCTGGCCGCGCGTCGTATCGTTGCCGATCAGATAGCTCGGCAGAATCGCGATGCCCATGCCGAGCAGCGCAAACTGGCGCAGCATTTCCGTGTTGTTCGCGATGATCACGTTGGTCGGCCGCACCCGCACTTCGCCGTCCGGGCCGGTGAACACGCGTTCATCGCCCCAATACTCGGCGGGAAGGCTCAGACACGGATGCTCGAGCAGATGTTCGGGGCGCGTTGGCGTGCCGTGCGATTCGAGGTAAGCGGGCGTGGCGCAGACAGTCATGCAGCCGGTGGTCAGACGCCGCGTAACGACGCTCGCGCTTTTCACTTGCCGCGCGATCACGATGCCCACATCGAAACCTTCCTCGACCAGATCGACCTGACGATCCACGAGCGTCACGTCGGGTACGACTTTGGGATAGCGCTGTGCATATGTCTGTAACACGGGCGCGAGATTATGCAGACCGAACACCACCGGGGCGACAATTCTCAACGAACCCATTGGCTCGTGATTCCGCGCAACCACCATTTGCTCGACATCTTCCAGCTCATCGAGAATCTGCCGCGCACGCTCCAGATAAACCTGCCCGGACTCCGTGAGCGAAAGGCTGCGCGTCGTGCGGTTCAGCAAACGCGTGCCGAGGCGACCTTCGAGGTCGGCGACATGGCGCGTTGCCACCGCATTGGAGATATCCATCGCGTTCGCCGCGCGGGCGAAGCTGCCGAGATCGGCCACGCGAATGAACACTCTCATCGACTGCAAATGATCCATGGGACAACTCCTGCCGCGAGGCGGCTTTCAATTTCTGCTGAAAAGCTATTCAGAATTATCCTAGGACTAGCGATTTCGTGCAGAAGTTGCGAGGGCGCGGAGTTTTTTCGGAAATTTCCGATGAAAATCATGGCTTACGCGAACGAAAGATCGCCGATTGTTGTCGGCCGCACAACACTCGAACGCACGCGCCACAAGCCGAGATTTTTGGTCAAGCTGGCCGCGCCAATTTTGGCGGGTTAGCGGAAGAAAATGCGAACCGGCATCGGCAGATTCGCATTTAGGGATTGATGCGCTCCGTGAGCGTAATCACGGAGCGCTTGCAACGACGGAAATCAGGCTGCCAGACGCCGTTCGATATCCGCCTTGGCCTCCGGAAGCGCATCCGGCAAGCCTTGATGCAGCTTCGCAAAAAGCTCGTCGTGTAGGGCAAGCTCGTCGCGCCAGGCGGTATCGTTGACGGAAATGACCTGCTCGAATTGCTCGCGCGTAAAGTTCATGCCGCCCCAGTCGATGTCCTCGTAACGCGGCGAGATGCCGAACGCGTGTTCCTCGCCCGCCGCCGTGCCTTCAATACGCCCGACCATCCAGTTCAGCACGCGCATGTTTTCACCGAAGCCGGGCCACGCGAACTTGCCGTCCGCGCCCTTTCTGAACCAGTTCACACAGAAGAACTTCGGCGACTTCGCGTTCATGCCTTCAAGGCGCTCGCCCATCTTGAGCCAGTGATCGAAGTAGTCGCTCATGTTGTAGCCGCAAAACGGCAGCATCGCGAACGGATCGCGGCGCACGACGCCTTGCTGGCCGGCAGCGGCCGCCGTGGTTTCGGAGCCCATGGTGGCGGCCATGTAGACGCCCTCTTTCCAGTCGCGTGCCTCGGTCACGAGCGGCACGGTGTTCGAACGCCGGCCGCCGAAGATGAAGGCATCGATTGCGACGCCTGCTGGATTCTCCCAGTCCGCGTCGATCGACGGACATTGCGATGCCGACACGGTGAAGCGCGCGTTCGGATGCGCGGCTTTAGCGCCGGTTTCCTTCGCGAGTTCCGGCGTCCAGTCGCGGCCTTGCCAGTCGGTGAGATGCGCGGGCGGCTTATCAGTCATGCCTTCCCACCACACGTCGCCGTCATCGGTGAGCGCGACATTGGTGAAGATCACGTTTTCCTTGAGCGTCGCCATTGCGTTGAAGTTGGTCTTCTCGCTCGTGCCCGGCGCGACGCCGAAATAGCCGGCTTCCGGATTGATCGCGTAGAGCCGGCCATCGCGGCCGGGCTTGATCCAGGCGATGTCGTCTCCGATGGTCGTCACCTTCCAGCCGTTCATGTCTTGCGGCGGAATCAGCATCGCGAAATTTGTCTTGCCGCACGCCGAAGGAAACGCCGCCGCGACGTGGTACTTGCGTCCGGCAGGCGACGTGACGCCGAGGATCAGCATGTGTTCGGCGAGCCAGCCTTCGTCGCGGCCCATCGTCGATGCGATACGCAACGCGAAGCACTTCTTGCCGAGCAGCGCGTTGCCGCCGTATCCCGACCCGAAGCTCCAGATCTCGCGCGATTCCGGAAAGTGCACGATGTACTTCGTGTCGTTGCACGGCCAGGGCACGTCCTTGCGACCATCCGAAAGCGGCGCGCCGACCGAATGCACGCACGGCACGAACTCGCCGTCGTCGCCGAGCACGTCGTACACTTCGCGGCCCATGCGCGTCATGATCCGCATGTTCGTGACCACATACGGGCTGTCCGACAACTCCACGCCGATGTGCGCGATCGGCGAACCGAGCGGACCCATCGAGAACGGCACGACGTACATCGTGCGGCCACGCATCGAGCCGTCGAAGAGGCCATCGAGCGTCACGCGCATTTCCTGCGGGTCGATCCAGTTGTTCGTGGGACCAGCGTCTTCGGGGCGTTGCGAGCAGATGAACGTGCGGTCTTCGACGCGCGCCACATCCGTGGGATCGGAACAGGCTAGAAAAGAGTTGGGGCGTTTGGCGGGGTTCAGTTTCTTCATCGTGCCGGCGGCGACCATCTGTTCGCAAAGGCGGTCGTATTCCGCTTGCGACCCATCGCACCATTCGATGCGATCCGGCTTCGTGAGGGCCGCGACCTGCTGCACCCAATCGATCAATCTTCGATGTCGTACATAGGCCGGTGCTTCAAGATCTGCGGCGGTTTTGTTGTCTTCGACTACTGCGGGCTGGTTCATCGAGCTTCTCCGTTCTCTGCAATGAAAACCGGTGGCCCAACGACGCTGCATGCGAGAGGCTTTTTGCGACTGAACCGCCGGGCGCTTCATGCGCGTTGGCGCATGAAGAACGGTTCGTGAGCCGTTTGCGCGTCGTGGGCGTGTGTCCCTCAGGCGCTCAAGCGAGCGACTTTGCGCCTTGCGCCTTAAAGGAACAAACTGTTAAAAAGAGATACTAAGTGGCCTGTCTCCTCCTGCCTAACCGCGTTTTCCGCAGTGTGCGCTGAGATTCTTTATTTTTAGCGCATTCGTTCGCGGTCGTTCAAAAATTGGGAGTCAAGCATAACACCGCGTCACACGCCTACCGTGATGCAGCGCGTACATGGATGAAGCGCATATTTATCGGTAGTTACCCGAAGTTAGTGCGTGATTCATTGTCTCGCGAGTTCAATCGAGCAGCACGTTTGATGCCCAACAAAAGCTAATCAATGCACATGAAAATCGCCATTCTCGACGACTACCAGGACGCCGTTCGGAAGCTCGATTGCTTCCATTTGCTCGATGACCATGAGGTGAAGGTCTTCAATAACACGGTGCGCGGGCTCGGACAGTTGGCTAGCAGACTGTCGGAAACAGATGCCCTCGTGCTCATTCGCGAACGCACGCGCATCAGTTCCCAGCTTCTCGACAAGTGCCCGAAGCTGCGCATGATCAGCCAGACCGGGCGCGCGGGCGGCGGACATATCGACATCGACGCTTGTACCGAACGCGGTATCGCCGTGCTCGAAGGCACGGGTTCGCCGGTCGCGCCGGCCGAGCTTACTTGGGCGCTCATCATGGCGGCACAGCGGCGCATTCCTCAATACGTCGCGAATCTCAAACAGGGCGCGTGGCAGCAATCTGGATTAAAAACGTCTGCACTGCCGCCGAACTTCGGCTTGGGACAAGTGCTGCGCGGACAGACGCTCGGCATCTGGGGATACGGCAAGATCGGCCAGTTGGTCGCGGGCTACGGCAAGGCGTTCGGCATGAATGTGCTGGTGTTCGGCCGCGAGCATTCGTTGCAGGCAGCACGCGACGATGGCTTCGCCGTCGCCGAAAGCCGCGAAGCGCTCTTCGAACAGAGCGACGTGCTCACCGTCCATCTACGTATGAGCGATGAAACGCGCGGCATCGTTCGAACGGAAGACCTCATGCGCATGAAGCCGACCGCGCTCTTCGTCAACACGAGCCGCGCCGAACTGCTCGAAGAGAACGCGTTGCTCAATTCGCTGCATCACAACCGGCCGGGCATGGTCGCCACCGATGTCTATGAAAGCGAGCCGATTCTGCAAGGCTACGGACTCTTGCGCATGGAGAACGTGATCTGCACGCCGCACATCGGCTACGTCGAGCGCGAGAGTTACGAGCTCTACTTTGGCGCGGCGTTCAGGAACATTCTGGCCTTCGACGCCGGCGACAAGTCGAGCGTGTCGAACCCGGAAGCGTTGCAGCACGCGCGGCGGCGTTGAGCGCAAGAGCGAGCGGCCGCGCGGCTTTCGCTAAAGCGTCGATACCTCGATCGAAGGCTCGCATCGCACCGGAAAATTCACCGAGTTCGCGATGAAGCAATAGCGATGCGCGTCTTCATGCAGACGCGCGGCTAACTCGGCGTCGTTCCCCGCGCCGATGGTCACGCGCGGATGCAGCGTCACGTCGATGAAACGGCCGCTGCTGTCCTTATCTTCCTGCATCGTGCCGATGGCTTCATCGACATATCCGGTCACGACGATCTTGTTGGTCGCGCACAAATGCAAGTACCAGAGCATGTGACACGACGACACCGACGCCACGAACAACTCCTCCGGATTGTGGCGCGCAGGATTGCCGCGAAAGGCGGGATCGCTCGACGCTTCTATCGCGGCCTTGTTCGCCACGCGCACGAGATGGTCGCGCGAATAAGCGTCGTAGGCGGACGTGCCCGAACCGAGATCGCCCGTCCACGCCACGCTGAGCGTATAGGTGTGCTTCTTCGCCACGTTCTGCTCCTTGGCTCTAGTCGAGATGTGAAGCTGCCTCCAGAAGACGCGGCAGATGCGCGAGGAAATCGTCGGCATCGGCGCGGCCCAGATCGTACGCGTGTTGCATCTGCGCGGGGCTCGTATAGTCCCAGCTCGAAATTGGCACCTTGCGCGACGGCTGAACGTAGATGCGTCGCTGCTCGCCGTGCGGCACCACGAACATGCGCTCGCGCGGATACAGCCGCGTGACCATGACGAGCACCGTTCCCGGCGATGCATCGAGCGCGGAGACGGGCACGTTATCGACCATGCCGCCATCGAGCACGGGACGACCGTTGCGCCGCAAAATCGGCGTGAAAGGCGGCGTGCTCGACGACTGCAGGATGAGGTCGGCGAGGTCCTCCAGCGTCGCGCACTCTTGCGCGGTGACGAACTCCGGATGAAAACCGAGCGCGGTGCCGAGCGTCGGATGCAGCGTCTTGCGCACGTACTTTTCGATGTTATACGCGATGATGCCCGCCGCCACCGCGCTGCGCGCCCCGAGCCAGCGCGGCAGATGCGACACGCCGATGCGAATTTCCGGCGCCGTTTGCAGCACGCCGAAGCGTTCCGCGAAAATATCGAGCAGCGCCTGACGGTAGATGCGGTAATGCGGGAACACGGACTGACCGCGCAGCAGGTTGCCCCAATAGGCGTTCTTCGTGTTGCCGCTCAGGGCTTTTGCGTAGTACTTCATCACCCATTGCGCGTTGTTCGTGTAGAGCATGCAGGCGGTGGCCGCGCCCGCCGAGATGCCCGCGATGATGCGCGGCTTGAGATCGAGTTGCGGCTGGATGACGTCCCAGAAACCTGCCTGCCACCAGCAGCGATTGCCGCCGCCTGCGAATACGACTTGATCGAACATGTTTGCTGCTTAAGCCTTTTGCTGATGCGTCGGGTTGATGAATGCGTAGGTCGTGGTCGCGTGAGCGGCGAGTTCGCCGTCGTTGCCGCGAAGCTCGATTTCGCCGAAGACGAGATTGCGGCCGCGTCGCTGGATTTTCGCGGTGACGAGGACATCGCCGGACTTGACCGGGCGCATGAAGGTCGTGTTGAGCGAGACGGTGGTCACGGGAACGAAGCCGCCCATTGCGTGGGAGATGGCGACGACCATCGCGGTATCGGCGGCGGCCATGAAGACCTGACCGCAGATGACTCCGCCCGCGTGCCGCAGATGATCGGCGTGCGGCAGACGCAGCGTGATCGAATCTTCCGTGGAAGATTGCGGCGCGAGATGCAGTTCGCGGACCCACGGCGCGAGGATCGTGTCCAGCAGATTGCGGATGGCAGAGTCGTCCATGGCTGTGAGTCTTTGTGTTGTGTGCGTGATGATACCGGGCGGGACGTTTTTGATTCGCGGGCTGGCCGTTGGTGCGATGCGAAAATTTTCGGGCGAAGGACTTGCGCTTTTCGAAATAACCCCGCTATAATTTCATTTCTGTGTTGGGGGCGTTAGCTCAGTTGGTAGAGCAGCGGACTCTTAATCCGTAGGTCGAGTGTTCGAGTCACTCACGCCCCACCAAAGAATTAATGCAAAAAGCCCGGTCCTCGTGACCGGGCTTTTTGCATTCTGAGCCTTGCGACTCTCTCACTCGCATCCGCAGCGGACGGTCGGTCATGTCTGCCGCTTCCACCTCATCGCGCCAAAAATTAAGAATTTTCGCGCTAGCCCTCGCTTTCAAATCGCTGAACAATCCTTGCCTCTTTCGCTCTCGATGCAACAAGGGCGCTGGTCGATCCGTTACCGTTCACACGAGTCCGCGAACGCAACTGTCGAAACATCGTGACGCGAAAACCCGCGCTGTTCGTCACCGCATCGAATGCGTCCGGCACGCTGTCTCGCAAGGTTCCAATGGTCTTCACAAAACAACACTTAGTAGTCGCCCTCGCTTCCGTTACCGTCCTCCTGAGCGGATGTGCGACGGAAGCATTCAAATCACTGCCCGTTCAGGCGGTCAGCATCGCTCAGACGCCCTATGCGGGCAAGCCGGTAGCCGTCGCCGTTGGCAAATTCGACAACCGTTCGAGCTATATGCGCGGCCTTTTCTCCGATGGCGTCGACCGCGTCGGCAGCCAGGCCAAGACCATTCTCGTCACGACGCTGCAACAGAGCCGGCGCTTCTCCGTCCTCGATCGCGAGAACATGAACGAGACCAAGCAGGAAGCCGCCATCGCAAACAAGCAGCAAGCGCTTAAAGCGGCCAACTACGTCATTACCGGCGACGTCACCGAATTCGGGCGCAAGGAAGTCGGCGATCGCGAGTTGTTCGGCATTCTCGGCAGCGGCAAGAGCCAGGTAGCCTACGCCAAGGTGAGCCTGAATATCGTCGATGCATCGACCTCCGAAGTCGTCGTGTCGAGCCAGGGCGCCGGCGAGTACAGCCTGTCCAACCGGGAAATCATCGGCTTCGGCGGCACTGCGAGTTATGACTCCACGCTCAACGGCAAGGTGCTCGACCTGGCAATTCAAGAAGCGGTGAACCACCTGTCCGAACAAGTCGACGCGGGCGCGCTACGAGCCTCCAAGTAAGCATCACTCATCAACACTCAGAAGCATGAATCACAAGAAACTTTTCTCGACCGGCATTCTCTTGCCGGTCGCGGCAGCGTGCGCGCTGCTGACCGGTTGTGCCACGCAATCCACGCCGCCGCTTTACCAGTGGGACGCGTATCAACCGCAGGTGTATGCCTTCTTCACGGGCGACAAACCCGTCCCCGAGCAGATCGACGCGCTCGAAAAAGCGCGCCAGCAAATCCTTGCGAAGAATAACGCGCTGCCGCCCGGCTTCCGTGCCCACATCGGCGCACTGTATGCAAGCGTCGGCCGTTCGGATGAAGCCAGAAAGGAACTCGAAGCCGAAAAGAACGCGTTCCCCGAGTCGTCCGCCTACATGAACCTTTTGTTGAGCAAACTTCATTAAACGCCGGCCATGATCAAGTTCCTCTCTCATAAACTCTTCGCGGCGCTGTCGGTTTTGTGCCTGTTGAGCGCGTGCGCTTCCACTCCGCAACAGATCGACTACACCGCATTTCGCAATAGCAAGCCGCGCACGATTCTCGTGTTGCCGCCGGTCAACGAGACGTCGGATATCAAGGCGACATACGGCATGCTCGCCCAAATGACGATGCCGCTCGCAGAAGCGGGCTACTACGTCGTGCCGGTCGCTGAAATGGACGAGACGTTCAAGCACAACGGCCTGACTACGCCAACGGACATCCAGAATGTCGCGCCGGCCAAGCTGCGCGAGATTTTCGGCGCGGATGCGGCGTTGTACACGACAGTCACGAACTACGGCACCAAGTTCGTGGTCTTCGACAGCAGGACCGTCGTCACCGCAAACGCGAAGCTCGTCGATCTGCGCTCAGGCGACGAACTCTGGAAAGGCTCCGCGAGCGCGAATGGCAAGGAAGTGGGCGTGAACGTGGGCGTCGGTTACGGGCTCATCAGCGCGATTGCGCAGAGTGTCGTGACGCAGGTCGCGCATACCTTAACCGACAAGTCCTTCGACGTGGCAGGCCTCACGAGCCAACGTCTTCTGGCATCGGGCGGCAAGACAACCGTACTCTACGGACCGCACTCGCCTAAATACGGCACGGACTGAACGCATGCTCGCCTGAGCCCCACAGCCCAGGCGAGCTAAATCACCACCGCGCCCTTTCCGCCAGCAACTCCCGCAGCACCGAACGGTGGCACCGCGACTCGTCCTCGCAATAACATCCGACCGACAAATTCGTCGAACGCGATAACGCCGCAAGCAAGTCCAGCGATCGGCTCGCCTCGGAAACCGCCATCTCCGCCTTGAATTTCCTCACGAACGCGCGCCATTGTTTGTCGTCTTCGGCCGCGAGCGCTTCGGCGACCAGTTCTGCCGACGGCGCCAGATTCGGATACCACACGTCGTAAAAGTCGCGGCTCGCGAATTCGGCTTTCGGCACGCCGCGCGGCGGACGCCGAACCGTGCCGATACGCAGCCCTTCGTCCACCGCGCGCGGCGTGCCGAGCCGCACGATTCGAATCGCCATGATCGTTTTCCTTCGAATGTCACCGGCGAAGGATAACCGCGCCGAAGCAACGCGCGATACACGCTGACAACGCTTTGAAAGCTCCCGCGACCGTGGCGAGCGGAATGCACCGGGTTCCCGTATCGTTTCGGATTATTCCTCTTCCGCTTACATCCGGAACCGCCGACGTGCCCTCCGAAGAACATCCCCAAAACGCGCCCCGCAACCCCGACGCACCCATGTCCTCGCTCGAGCGCCGCGGCATGCTCGCGATCCTGCTGTCCGTCGCGCTCGCCACGCTCGATACCGCCATCGCGAACACGGCGTTGCCGGCCATCGCGGCCGATCTGCATACGACACCCGCCGCGTCGGTCTGGATCATCAACGCGTATCAGCTGGCAATGGTCGCCACGTTGCTGCCGCTTGCCGCGCTCGGCGGCATCCTCGGACACCGGCGCGTGTATCTCGGCGGGCTCGTCGTGTTCCTCGTCGCGTCCGCGGTCTGCGCGTTCTCGTGGTCGCTGCCGACGCTCGTCGCCGCGCGCCTGCTGCAAGGGCTCGGCGCGAGCGCGATCATGAGCGTCAACGCGGCGCTCATCAGCGCGATTTTTCCGCCGCATCGGCTTGGGCGCGGCGTGGGACTCAACGCGCTCGTCGTGGGTATCGCGTTCGCGGTCGGGCCGACGGTCGCATCGATCGTGCTCTCGCTCGGCACGTGGCCGTGGCTCTTCGCCGTGAACTTGCCGATCGGCGTGTTCGCGCTCGCCATCGCGGTGCGGTCGTTGCCGCAGACCAAGCGCGCCGAACACGGCTTCGACCGTGTCGCCGCCTTGCTCAACGTGATCACGTTCGCGTCGCTCATCTTCGCGCTCGGCGAAGCGGCCCAGCGCGCGCCCGCGCATACCGTGCTCGCGTCGTTCGGCGTCACGTTGATTGCGGGCGTTCTGCTTCTCCGACGCGAGCGCGGTCATCCCGCGCCGATGCTACCCGTCGATCTCTTCCGCCGCCCGATGTTCGCGCTCTCCACGATGACCGCGATCTGCTCGTTTGCCGCGCAAGGGCTCGCGTTCGTGTCGTTGCCGTTTTTCTTCGAAAGCGTGCTCGGTCGCAGTCAGGTGGAAACCGGCTTTCTGATGACGCCGTGGTCAGCGCTCGTCGCGTTGATGGCGCCGATCGCCGGACGCTTGTCGGATCGGCACGCGCCGGGTTTGCTGGGCGGCGTCGGGCTCGCGATTCTATGCGTGGGAATGGTGTCGCTCGCGATGCTGCCAGCGCAACCGCATGTGCTCGAAATCTGCATCCGCATGGCGATCTGTGGCGCGGGCTTCGGCTTCTTTCAGTCGCCGAATCTGAAGGCGTTCATGTCGAGCGCGCCGCGCGAACGCGCGGGTGGCGCAAGTGGCACGATCGCGACTTCGCGGCTGATCGGACAGGCCACCGGCGCGGCGCTCGTCGCGTTGTGCTTCAGCATCGCGGGGAAGCATGGTCCGGCGCTCGCGTTGTCGCTTGGAGCGGCGTTCGCGGGCGTGGGAAGCGTGGCGAGCGGATTGCGGCTGGTGACGGCGAGAACGTCGAAGGTGACGTCGTCGGATGGGATTTCAGTCGAGCCGCAGAGGAAAGTTTGAGGGTCGAGCACGGCGCCGTTGCACCGCACGTTTGCAGTTGCTTGGAAACCCGCGTGAAGGCCGGGATACGCTGAATCTGCAAAGCTTTCGCGCGCGCGGCTCGCTTCCGTGAATTCGCGGTGCGGCGCTGCGGGGCGCGTCGGGCGGGCTCGCTTGGAGGACAACCCTTCACGCTACATTTCCTTAACTAGCTCGTTGGCGACTCACCGGACTCACATCCGCCGCACCTTGACCTTCCGCCCCTTCAACTTCCCCGCTGCCAGCTTGCGCTCGGCATCATCGGCGATACCGCGTTGAACGGCCACGTACGTGACCATGTCCATCACGTTGATCTTGCCGATCTCCTCGCCCTTGAAGCCCGCTTCGCCGGTCAGCGCGCCGAGCACGTCGCCGGGACGGATCTTGTCCTTGCGGCCGCCGAGGATTTGGAGCGTCGCCATGGGCGGCTTCAGATGCCCGGGTTCCGCCGATGTCAGCTCCGCTAGCGGATACCATTCCACTTCCTTGCGCTGCGCCACTTCGATCGCGCCGACGCGTCCCATCTCGTCCATGCTCGCAAGCGACAGCGCCCAACCTTCCTCGCCCGCACGCCCCGTGCGCCCGATGCGATGCACGTGCACCTCAGGGTCCGGCGTCACATCGACATTGATGACCGCTTCGAGTTGCGTGATGTCCAGCCCGCGCGCGGCGACATCGGTCGCGACCAGCACCGAGCAACTGCGATTGGCGAATTGCACGAGCACCTGATCGCGTTCGCGCTGTTCGAGTTCGCCATGCAGCGTGAGCGCCTCGAAGCCTTGCGCGCGCAGTACGTCGAGCAAGTCGCGGCATTGCTGCTTCGTGTTGCAGAACGCAAGCGTGCTGACGGGACGATAGTGATCCAGCAGCAAACCCACTGCATGCAGACGCTCGTGATCCTCGACCTGATAGAAGCGTTGTTTGATCTTCGCGTTGCTGTGCTGTTCGGTGAGCTTGATCTCGCGCGGATTGCGCAGGAACTGCTGGCTCAATTTCGCGATGCCCTCCGGATACGTCGCCGAAAACAGCAAGGTCTGACGGTCTTTCGGACACAGACGCGCGACTGAAGCGATATCGTCGAAAAAGCCCATGTCGAGCATGCGGTCGGCCTCGTCGAGCACGAGCGTGCGTATGCCATTCAGCGAAAGCGTTTCGCGCTGAAGGTGATCCATGATGCGTCCCGGCGTGCCCACGACGATATGCGCGCCGTGTTCGAGACTCGCGATCTGCGGACGCATGGGCGTGCCGCCGCATAGCGTGAGCACCTTCACGTTGTCTTCTGCGCGAGCCAAGCGGCGGATTTCCTGCGTGACCTGATCGGCGAGTTCGCGAGTTGGGCAAAGCACGAGCGCTTGCACGGCGAACTGACGCGCATCGAGTTTGGCGAGCAGCGGCAACGTGAAGGCGGCGGTCTTGCCGCTGCCCGTTTTCGCCTGCGCGATGAGATCGTGACCGGCGAGTGCGAGCGGCAGGCTCGCGGCCTGGATCGGCGTCATCGATGTGTAGCCGAGCTGCTGCAGATTCGTCTGCATCGCTTCGTTGAGCGGCAGGCTGCTGAATGAGGTATCGGTCGCCATGGTTATTGCGCGCCTCGCGGCGGGATTTCGGTGACCTGCTCGTAGGTGATGGCGCCATCGGGTGCGTCGTGGCGCGTCACGTAATTGCGCGCGCCGCACATCGGGCAGCGGAACAGCAGGCCCTGACCTTCATTCTTGATGACGACGTCTGAGACGTCCCACGTTGCGTCGCAGGACTGGTTTCGGCAGGTGAACATGTCGGATTTCTCGTTGTTGCGTGATGCACGTAGCCGCGACGGAATGCGGCGAAGTGATTTTCGGTTCAAACCGAAAGTGTACGCGGGTCTGCGGGTGGCGCGGCGGAACCAGGTCCGTGCGTTTTGGGTGGGAGTATGGCGTTGGCGTTCAATAAAAAAACCGTAAGTGCCAGCGCGTGAGACCTCGCGCGCGGTACTTACGGTTTCGGAGTGATAGCGTCGCGCTACCTACCCCTCAAACATCAATATTCCCCGCCCGCAACGCATTACTCTCGATAAACGCGCGTCTCGGCTCCACATCGTCGCCCATGAGCGTCGTGAAAATGCCGTCGGCCGCAATCGCGTCCTCGATCTGCACGCGCAGCAAACGCCGCACGGCCGGGTCCATCGTCGTTTCCCAAAGCTGTCCGGGATTCATCTCGCCCAAGCCCTTGTAACGCTGCTTGCTGACGTTGCGTTCCGCATCCGCGATCAGCCACTTCATCGCGCTCTTGAAGTCCAGCACGGCCATCGAGCGCTCGCCGCGCTTGATCAACGCGCCTTGGCCAATCAAGCCCTTGAAGGTATCGGCAGTGGAAACGAGTTGCTTGTAGTCGGCGGTCAATTGAAGATCTTCATCGAACACCGAAACCTTCACGTTGCCATGGTGACGCCGCTTGATATGCAACGAACGCAGCTCGCGAACCTGATCGTATGCCGCCTCGACCGTCACTTCCGGCTTCAACGGGTCCGAACGCAACTTCGTTTCGAGCGCCTTCGCCGATGCCTCCGCCGCTTCCTGCGTCGACAAATCGATGACCGTGCCATCCATCACCGCTTCGAGCGAGGCGGCATCGTAAATACGGCTGATGCGATCGATCACCGCCTGGGCCAGCAAATACGCACGCGCGAGTTCGCCCAAGGCATCGCCCGAAATCGGGTCCGCGCCTTCGCTCGGCACCAGTTCAGAACCCTGCAGCGCGAGCTTCAGCATATGCTGGTTGAGCTCGTGCGCGTCCTTCATATACCGCTCGTCCTTGCCCGCCTTGATCTTGTAAAGCGGCGGCTGCGCGATATAGATGTACCCGCGCTCCACGATCTCCGGCATCTGCCGATAGAAGAACGTCAGCAAAAGCGTGCGGATGTGGGCGCCGTCCACGTCCGCGTCGGTCATGATGATGATGCGGTGATAGCGCAGCTTGTCCAGGTTGTAATCATCCTTGCCGATGCCGCAACCCAGCGCCGTCACGAGCGTCACGATCTGCTCGGATGAAATCAGCTTGTCGAAGCGCGCCTTCTCAACGTTCAGCACCTTGCCGCGCAACGGCAGGATTGCCTGGAACTTCCGGTCACGCCCTTGCTTGGCCGAGCCGCCCGCCGAATCACCCTCGACGATATAAATTTCCGACTTCGCCGGGTCCTTCTCCTGGCAATCCGCAAGCTTGCCCGGCAAGCCGACGCCGTCGAGCACGCCCTTTCGCCGCGTCATCTCGCGCGCCTTGCGAGCGGCATCGCGCGCACGCGCGGCATCGACGATCTTGCCCGTGATGATCTTCGCGTCGATCGGCGTCTCTTGCAGATAATCTTCCAGCGCCTTCGCGACGATTTCCTCGACCGGCGCGCGCACTTCCGACGACACCAGCTTGTCCTTCGTCTGCGAACTAAACTTCGGCTCAGGCACTTTCACCGACAGCACGCACGACAACCCTTCGCGCATGTCGTCGCCGCTCGTCTCGACCTTCGCTTTCTTCGCGATGTCGTGGTCGGCGATGTACTTGTTCATCACGCGCGTCATCGCGGCGCGTAAGCCTGTCAGGTGAGTGCCGCCGTCGCGCTGCGGAATGTTGTTGGTGAAGCAGAGCACGCTTTCGTTGTAGCTGTCGTTCCACTGCATGGCCACTTCGACGGTGACGTTTTCACGCTCGCCCGTTGCATGGAACACGTTCGGATGCAGCACCTGCTTCTGCTTGTTGATGTATTCGACAAAGCCCTTCACGCCGCCCGCAAAAGCGAAGTCGTCTTCCTTGCCGGTGCGCAAGTCGGTCAGGCGAATGCGCACGCCGTTGTTCAGGAACGAAAGCTCGCGCATGCGCTTGGCGAGAATGTCGTAGTGGAATTCGACATTGCCGAAGATGGTCGCGTCCGCCAAAAAGTGCACTTCGGTGCCGCGATTCTCGGTGTCGCCGACTACCGGCATGGGCGAATACTGCACGCCGTTCTCTTCGATAAGCTCGCGGTTCTGCACCACGCCGCGCGCGAACTCCATGAAGTGTTTCTTGCCGTCGCGGCGCACGGTGAGGCGCAGCCATTCGGACAGCGCGTTCACGCACGACACGCCCACGCCGTGCAGGCCACCCGACACCTTGTAGCTGTTTTGGTCGAACTTGCCGCCCGCGTGGAGTTCGGTCATCACGATCTCGGCGGCGCTGCGCTTCGGGTCGTGCTTGTCGTCGCGTTTCAGGCCGGTGGGCACGCCACGGCCGTTGTCCGTCACCGAAATGGAGTTGTCCGCGTGGATGGTCACGTGGATGTCGTCGCAATAGCCGGCCAGCGCTTCGTCGATGGAGTTGTCCAGCACTTCGAAAACGAGGTGATGCAAACCGGTGCCATCCGACGTATCGCCGATATACATTCCCGGGCGCTTGCGCACGGCCTCCAGACCTTCGAGGATCTGAATGGACGATGCGCCGTAGCTGTTGTCGGGTTGCGAATTTGTGTTTTCAGTCATGGAATTTTCCGGTTCTGCGTCGCTGCTTCGGTTACTGCTCGAAACTTTTCAAAACACCTTAAAAACGCCAAAGGGGCGAGCCGCCCCTTGGTGTGTTCGTGGTACCTGAACGCGTCAGATGCGCATTGGCATCACGACATACTTGAATTCCTCGTTTTCCGGAATTGTGATGAGCGCGCTGGAGTTGGCGTCGCCAAGGCTCACTTGCAGCGTGTCGACCTTCAGATTCGCAAGCACGTCGAGCAGATACGTGACGTTGAAACCGATGTCGACGGTATCGCCCTGATATGCGATTTCCAGCTCTTCCTGCGCTTCTTCCTGGTCGGCGTTGGTCGACATGATCTTGAGCTGACCCGGCTCGACCAGACACCGCACGCCCTTGAACTTGTCCGACGTGAGAATGGCCGCGCGCTGCAGGGAGCGCTGCAGTTCTTCGCGACCGATTTCGAATGTGTTCTTGTGCGCCTTGGGAATCACGCGCTGGAAGTCGGGGAACTTGCCTTCGACGAGCTTCGACACGAGTTCGACTTGGCCAAAACTGAACTTCACCTGCGTCGCGGCGATGTCGATCTTGAGCGTGTCGTCGATGTCTTCCAGCAGACGCTGCAATTCGAGGATGGTCTTGCGCGGGATGATGACTTCCTGACGCGGGAACGTGCCGCCGTCGATCTTCATGGACGAGAACGCGAGACGGTGACCGTCCGTTGCGACGGCCATCAACTGGTCGCCATCCACCACGAGCAACATGCCGTTCAGGTAATAGCGAATGTCTTGCTGGGCCATGGCGAAATACACCATGCCGAGCAACTGGCGAAACGTTTTCTGCGGAACCGAAAGGCTCGCGCCGAAGTCTGTAGCCTGGTTGACGGTAGGAAACTCGTCCGCGGCGAGCGTCTGCAGCGCGAAGCGGCTCTTGCCGGAGCGCACGGTCAGGCGCTTGTCGGACAAGTCGAGCGCAACCTCACCCGGCGGCATGGCGCGCAAAATGTCGAGCAACTTGCGCGCGGCGACCGTGGTGGCGATCTGGTCGCTGCCAACGCCGAAATCGGCGCGGGTGGTGATCTGGAGTTCGAGATCCGTCGAGAGGAACGACACATCGGCGCCGTTCTTGGTGATCAGCAGATTGGCGAGGATCGGCAAGGTATGGCGGCGTTCTACGATACCGCTCACGGTTTGCAGCGGCCTTAGAAGATTGTCTCGTTCGGTCTTGACCAGTTGCATAGAGTTCCTTCGTTGATGTGACGGCCTGTCCGCCGGTTTTGCCACCGCTGGTTTTGTCACCAGCGGTTGGTTCGCCGCGCTCGCCGGACAACCTCGTAACACGCGTTGCCGGCCCCCCGCCGGTCACTCGCGAATGCTTGACGCCAGCCGCCCAGGCCACGGATAGCTAAACCTATATTGTGCCTTAAAACGGAACCGCCCCCGAAAATTGGGGGCGTTTTTACCAATAAACAGGTCCGGTGGCGCAATAATCGACGCGTTCGCGCCGGCTCAACCCTTCAGCGTTTGTTCGAGCACGTGAAGTTCGTGATTGAGCTGCGCATCCGTGCCGCGTTCGGCCGCGATCTTGCGCACGGCGTGCAGCACGGTGGTGTGATCGCGACCGCCAAAAAGCTCGCCGATCTCGGGCAGACTCTTCTGCGTCAGTTCCTTCGCCAGATACATCGCGATCTGGCGCGGGCGCGCGATGTTGGCCGGCCGCTTCTTCGAATACATGTCGGCGACCTTGATGCTGTAGAAATCCGCGACGGTCTTCTGAATGTTCTCCACCGAGATCTGGCGGTTCTGCACCGTCAACAGATCCTTGAGCGCTTCCTTGGTCAGCTCGATGGTGATGTCGCGGCCATGGAACTTCGAATAAGCGAGGATCTTGCGCAGCGCGCCTTCGAGTTCACGCACGTTCGAGCGCAGATGCTTCGCGACGAAGAACGCGACGTCTTCGGAAAGACTCACGCCTTCGGACTGCGCCTTTCTCATCAGAATGGCAACGCGCATTTCCAGCTCGGGCGGCTCGATGGCGACCGTCAAACCGGAATCGAAGCGCGAGATCAGACGGTCGTCGATACCGGAGATTTCCTTCGGATACGTGTCGCTCGTGATGATGACTTGCGCCTTGTTCGCGACCAGCGCCTCGAACGCGTAGAAGAACTCTTCCTGCGTACGCGACTTGCCCGAGAAGAACTGAATATCGTCGATCAACAAAAGATCGAGCGAATGGTAGTAACGCTTGAAGTCGTCGAACGCCTTGCGCTGATACGCCTTCACCACGTCGGACACGTACTGCTCCGCGTGAATGTAGCGGATGCGCGCGCCCGCCTTGTCCATCAGCAACTGATTGCCGATAGCGTGGATCAGATGCGTCTTGCCCAGGCCCACGCCTCCGTAAAGAAAAAGCGGGTTGTACGAGATGCCGGGATTGTCGGCGAC